>JAIMBT010000002.1 GCA_023511295.1 Alicyclobacillus sp. | reverse complement strand
TCTATGAAATTATCGTATTCTCCCAAAGTGATTTCCAATTTTCATTGATCACCCCCTTGACATATCACCGCTTGGCTCCTTAGTACGCCCGCTCGAGGTCGACGACGTTGCGGACGAGTGCCTGACCTCGCACGTACGCGTGCAGGTTCTCAAGGAAGATGTCCAGCGCGCGTTCGTTGTAGTGCTCGGTCGACCCTGACGTGTGTGGCGTTAGGATGACGTTCTCCATGTCCCACAGCGGGCTGTCCGCTGGCAGCGGCTCCGTCAGGAACACGTCGAGCCCTGCACCGGCCAGGCGGCCTTCGGCCAAGGCGGTAATCAACGCCGCTTCGTCGGTGGTCGCACCGCGCCCGATGTTGATGTAAAACGCCGTCGGCTTCATCGCCGCAATCACTTGTTGGCTCACGACGCCGCGGGTCTCCGGCGTGAGTGGGAGCGTATTCACAATGTAGTCACTCTCGGCCACCGCGCTGGTCAGCTCGGTGAGGCTGAACATCTGGTCAATCCCGCTGTGTGGCCGGGCCGACCTGCGCACACCGAGAACCCGCATCCCGAACGCCTGACACAGCCGGGCCACTTCGCTTCCGATGGCGCCGATACCCAGGATGGTGACGGTCCGCCCGTGCATCTCCTGCGAGAGGTGCGCGTGGTGCCATTTGTGCGCCTGTTGGTTGCGGACGTACGTGTGAATCTTCCGCGTCAACCCGAGCATCATGGCCAGCACGGTCTCCGCGATGGGGTAGGCGTGGACACCGCTCGCATTCGTCAACTGGATGCCGCGTTCCTGGAAGAAAGCGAGCGGCAGCGTGTCCACACCGGCGCCCCAGTTTTGTACCCACCGAAGAGCCGTCTCCGGAGCGGATTTGAGCGCATGCTCGGCCTGGCGGCTCCAACCCGCGAGGATCTCGGCAGCCGCGACGTGGGGCAGCCAGGATTCCTGCTCCGCCTCTTGGCCGACGATGACGGTCCAGCCAGGTGCGGCCGCCTCAATGCGGTGAAGCTGTGCTGCGGTGAGCGAGCGCAGGCACAGGATGGTCGGCATGAGGTCATCCCTCCATTCAGCGTGTGCGCAATCAGCGCGCATCCACCCGGCGCAGGAAGTCGCGGACGACGCCGATATACGCCTCCGGTTCCTCGCGCAGGGCGGAGTGGGAGCTGTTCTCGAAGACGTGAAACTCGGAACCAGGCACCAGGGAGTGGTAGTACGCCGTCGACGCGGGCGCGGCCTCGTCGAAGCGGCCGCAGGTAAACAGCGACGGGATGGAGATATCGGGAAGCCGGTCTGTCCGGTCGTAGGTCTTCAGGCTCCCGGTGGGGTAGAATTCAGAAGGCCCCCACATCGTCTCGTACACCGCTTTGCCGAAGGCGGCTTTACTGCGGCTGCGCTGAAACGGCGTCGGCTCGATGCGGCAGACGTGTCGCCGCATGTACACCTCGGCCGCCTGTTCGTACGCATCTGAGTCCGTGGTGCCGTTCGCCTCACAGGCTTGCAGCGTCTGCTGGACGTCATCCGGCAATTGTGCGCGGTACGCGTTGGCATCCTCCACCCAACGCAGGGCGCTCAGGCAGGGACTCGAGAAGATGGCGCTCTTGACGCCGGCCGGCTTCGTCAGCAGGTAGTCCGCGAGGAGCATGGTGCCCCACGACTGCCCGAGCAGGTGGACCTCGTCGAGGCCGAGGGCCTCGCGCAGCGCGGCCAGTTCCCGCACGAACCGCTCTGTCGTCCAAAGGGCGGGGTCGTCTGGACGGTCCGACTTGCCACAACCCAACTGGTCGTACAGAATGACGGGCCGCTCGTGCTGCAACGCCTCTGCCAACGGCTGCATGCCGAAGTGTGAACCGCCGGGTCCACCGTGCAGCAACACCAGCGGCGTACCAGGCCCTCTGCCGACCCGCTGGTACCAGACCCGCCCGCCTTCAACCTCGACGAATCCCTGTTCGCTGTTCGGGAACCGCCCCTTCACGACCGCGCGGGCCTGTTCCACGAGGACCGTCTTGCCCCCTGTATCCACCGCTGTGACGCGTACAACCACGTCGCCGTGCCGACCGCTGGGTGCCGGTAGGACCTCGACGACTTCCGCGGTCACGTGCAGGGGTTGACCGGGGCGGGTTGGGCTCGGCCATTCGATGAAGTCCATCCCGCGCCCGACGATGTTCTCCTTGCCAAACAGGTCGAGTCGCACCCACGCGCCCCAAGCTGCCGCGGCCGTCTGGAATCCGGACGCGATGATGCCGCGGTACGGGCCTGCTTGGGCGGCGGCTTCGTCGGTGTGGATGGGCAGCGGATCATACGCTCGTGCGAAAGCCATCACGTCTTCCAGGGACAGTTCGATGGTTCCGAGATCCAGGCGTTGCCCGGGCATGAACTCTTCGTAGTACACGTCCTTCACTCCATTCGCTGTGTGGGCTCGTCCGCTTCAGGTGGCGCCTACGGGTTCTGTACGCGCGCCTGTTCGCGCAGCCACGCGAGGATGTCGGCCAGGACCTCGTCGCGGTTCGGGTCATTCAAGATCTCGTGATAGCTGTCCGGGTACACGACCAGTTGTTTCGCAGGAGCTTGCAGCCGGTCTGCGAACTGCCGCGTCGCCGCTACGGACACCACGCGGTCGGCGCCCGCCTGCGCGATGAGGATGGGGCAGGGCACCGGCGGCAGGTCGGTGCTGCGGACAGCGTCCATCGCGCGGAAGAACTCGTCCAGAAACCGCATGCTCACGCGCCGCAGGACGAACTCGTCGAGGCGGTAACCGCGCTGGATCTCCGGTGTTCGGCTCACCGATTCGGGCGCGATGCCCGTCGACTGCAGCCACGTCGGCCAAACCGTGCTGAAGATTTGGACGAGCCGCCGCTGGGTCGGTGTGACCGGCCGCGCGATGTCGAAACAGGGGGAACTGAGCACGATGGCGCGCACGTCCGCAGGCAAGCGGCGCGTTTGCAAGAAGCGCGCAATCACCAGGCCGCCCATACTGTGCCCGAACAGGACGATGGGCACGCCGGGGTAGGTCTCCGCCGCGCCGCTCAGCACGTCGGCCAGCGCGTCCAGAAACGCGTCGAAGCGGTCGACGTGACCGCGCCGCCCCGGCGTGCGGCCGTGGCCAGGCAGGTCGAAGGCGAGGACCGCGTAGCCCTCGTCAACGAGTCGATCCGCCACCCACGCGTACCGGTCACAGAATTCCCCAAGACCGTGCACCATCACGAACAGCCCGCGCGGACATTCGCACGCCCAATTTCGACGGTACAACGGTTTCACTCCATCTTCCTCCTCGCCCTGACCTGTGGCAAGTCCATGGCATGCTTTTGTCCTGGTCACAATCCGCCATCCCAGTTACAATGGTAGAGGCTCGAGTTGCGATGACGCACGTTTGGGATGGACACAGCCAGTGAACTTTCGAGCCGTTGCGACCGTCCGTTTGTCGAGGCATCGGTCCAAGCTCGGGGTTCGCCTTTGGCACCATGATAGCGGGAGGCGTTACGGTGACACAACCATTGCAGGCGTATTTTGGACAGGGACTGAAGCCGCAGGCGTTTGTCCACGCGATGACGCGCAACCAGGACGCGTTTTTGTCGTGGTACGACCAGTTCACGTGGCCGAGTGAGGCAGATCAGCAGTTCTTCACGGCGGGCGGATTCGATGTGCACTGCCTCATCCTCGCCGCGGACTGGTGCGGTGACGTCGTCCGCAACGTGCCGGTGGTGTTCCGCTTGATGGAAGCCGCCGGGATTGACACGGACGTCCTCATCATGGAGCAGCATCTCGACCTGATGGACCAGTTCTTGACCTATGGCGGGCGTTCCATTCCCGTGGTTCTGTTCGTCTCGCCGGACGGGGCGTTGATTGGCCGCTGGGGACCTCGGCCTGCCTACGTCCAGGAGCCGATGGCGCAGTTCAAGCAGACCGTACCGCCGTCGGACCCGCAGTATGACGAGAAGATTGCGGCCGCTCGCGCGGAAGTGCGCCGCCGCTACGGGGAAGGGACAAGTTACCAAGCGGACATCGTCCGCGAGGTCCGGGCGCTGTTGGAGCCCATCCGCCACTGACGAAGGGAGAAGACCATGAATCCATTTGACAACCACGTATTTCACTTCATCAACGGGTTCGCCGGACACACGCCCATCCTCGATACGGTGATGCCCTGGATTGCCAAGTACTGTTTGGAAGCGTACATGGCGCTCTTCATCATCACCTGGTTTCTCCTGCCGAAGAAGGACAGTGACCGGCGGCACGCGCTGGTGGTGTCGGTCTTGGCCGGGTGTCTGGCGCTGCTCATCAATGTCGTCATCTCGCACTTCTGGTACCGGCCGCGGCCGTTTGTGGCGCTTCCGCACGGCCAGGACACGCAGCTCGTTCCGCATGCGGCCGACGCGTCGTTCCCGAGCGACCACGCGGCCGGCGGGTGGGCGTTTGCCTCGGCACTGTGGGGGCGGGGCCCGAAGGCGCTCAGTTGGATCTACACCATCCTCGGTGTCCTGGTGATGATTGCGCGCGTCTACACGGGCTTGCACTGGCCGACCGACGTGATTGGCGGCATGGTCATCGGTATCGTCAGCGGGCGCGTGATGTGGGCCGCGTCGCGGTTCATCTATCCCATCACCTCGCTCGGCCTGCGCTGGTTCCACTACGGGGAGTTTGCCCGCCGTGGCCGCAGCCGCACCGTATCGCGCTGACAGCCGCGCACGAGCTGGACGGCAGACAACAGGTCTCGAGATGTCATTGGACAGCGAAGCGACGAGGGACTCCTCGACGCTTCGCTGTTTCGCTTTCTGGAGGACGCAGTCCCGACCGATGGGCAGGGGTCACCCGTATCGCCATGAAAGAAGGAAATTTATTTGACGTATCGAAAATAAATTTACATAGAGCGGAGGAGATGCGTGGGATGAAGTTTCCGAACCACGTTCAGCGCACGCGCCAGGACGCGGGCTTGAGTCGCGAGCGGTTGGCTCAAGCCGCCGGTGTGACCCGCCAGACGATTGCCCTGATTGAAGCGGGGAAGGTGTGCCCGAGCACGGTGGTGGCCATGCGGATTGCGCGCTGCCTGAATACGGCTGTCGAAGCCCTGTTTCAAGACCCGGAATCGGTGGAGGTGAACTGGACCGGGGATGCGGAGGGCGGCACCGGCGGACGGTTTTGGATGGCGCAGATTGGCGACGCAATGGTGGCACGGGCCATCCCGGGCGGCCGGGCGGCGTGGGTGCGCCAAGCGCATGTCCTGCGGACTTCGGACGGGCGCGCGCAGTGGTTGACCGATTCCGCGGCGAGCGGAAGGACGGTCTTCCTGTCGGGATGCGACCTCGGCCTCGGCCTGGTCGCAGATGCCGTGCGGCGAAAGGGCAACGGGATTGACAGCGTCTGGTTTGAAGCGACGAACCAGGCGGCGCTGCGGGAACTCGCGGCTGGCCAGACGCATGTGGCGGCGGTGCATGACGGGCGACCGCTTTCGGGAAGTTGGAGCGGGCATGCGGGTACAGGCATGGGACCAACCGCCAGACGCCTGCGCTCCTTCTGCTTTGCCGCGGTGCAGATGGGTTGGATGGTGCGGCGTGGGAACCCCAAGGGGTTCACGTCGGCTGCTGACCTGTCGAGCGGACGGTTCGCGCTGGTGAATCGTCCCGAAGGCGCCGGGGCGCGGCGGCAGTTGGACCGCTTGCTCGCGGAGAGCGGTGTCCGGCCGGAGCAGGTGCCAGGCTACGACCGAGAGGTGCCGGGTCACTGGGCCGCCGCTGAAGCCGTGCAGAGCGGCCTGGCGGACGTCGCCTTTGGTCACGCGGCGGCGGCTGCGGCGCTCGGCCTCAGCTTTTTTCCGGTCCTCGCCGAGACGTACAGCCTGCTCATTCCGGAGGGGTACTTGGAGCATCCGGCGGTGGCGACGCTGCTCGAGTTGCTGCACTCGGACCCCGTCCGCTGGGAACTGCGCGCAGCAGGGCCGTACGACGTGACGCGGATGGGCCGTGAAGAGACGTTGGAAGACACGACAGACGACGACAAAACCATATGAACGGGGTGGAGAGATGGACAGGCAGCGACACCAGCGCGCGGGCGCCGGCCGGCAGGTCGGATGGCAGGTTGCGCCGTGGGTGAGGGACAGACGGGCCTGGAGTCGAATCCTGCGCTTCGGTGTGTGCGGGTTGGCCGTGTTGACGGCGGTCGGCTGTGGGGCGCCGACAGGGGGTGGATTGAACGCGGCGTCCGGCGCTTCGGGCAACGCGCCGAGTGGCGGTATGGCGAACGGATTGAGCGGGACGCATGCGGCCTCGGGCCAAGGGAACCTCTCGGTCCTCTACGCAGGTTCCATGACCAACGTGATGGAACAGAAGATTCGGCCCGCTGTGAAGCAACAACTGGGATTGGACTTTGCCGGGGAAGGCAAGGGCTCGAACGAACTTGCCCAGATGATTGCGGCCGGGATTCGCCAGCCAGACGTGTTCATCAGTGCCTCACCTGGCGCGGACCAGCGATTGATGGGGGCTGTGCACCACAACCTCGTGCGCTGGTACATCCCACTCGCCACCGACCAGTTGGTGATTGCGTACAATCCGAGGAGCCGTTTCGCCGCAGACTTGGAGGCGGCGGCGAAGGGCGGGAAGGCGTGGTACCAGGTGCTTGAGGAACCTGGATTTCGACTCGGGCGGACGGACCCGAAACTAGACCCGAAAGGGATTGACACCATCTGGATGGCGGAACTGGCGCAGGCCTACTACCACCAACCGGGCTTGCGCCAGAAACTCCTCGGAGCGGATGACAACCCGCAGCAGGTGTTCCCGGAAGAGGCGCTGTTGGCGCAGTTGACGAGCGGGCAGGTGGACGCCATCGTCGCGTACCGCCACGAAGCGGTCGAGTGGGGGGTTCCCTACATCCGATTGCCCAACCAGATCAACCTCGGGGACGTGGCGGATGCGGCGGCGTACGCAAAGGCGACGTACACCAGCTCGACCGGACAGGTCAGCCACGGGAGCCCGATTGAATTCACCATCACCATCCCGGCGACCGCACCGAATGAACCCGGCGCGGTGTCATTCGTCCGCTTCATGGTCGCCGGTGCCGGACATGGTATCCTCATGAAAGACGGGTTCCTGCCGGTCCACGCTCCGGCGGCGGGCGACATCAGCCAGATGCCGGCCGGCCTCAAAAGCCTCACATCGGCCGGTTGACGTTGGGCGCTCATGACGGGACCGGTTGGAACCCCGGCGTCAGTCGCGGCCGCGCGGATTCTCACGACGAAGGACGGATGACGGTGTCTCTCGCCTCTCGACGGATTTTGCCCACAGCCCTCGTGGTCCTCGCCGTGGTGCCGCTCCTGTACACCGCGGTGCCGCTGGTGCACCTGTTCACGGGGTTGCGTTGGCCGCAGTTGCAGGCGGCAGCGACGGACCGAGAGGTGCAAGCGGCGCTTGCGACCTCGGTGGGCGCCGCGCTCATCACCACGGCCTCTGCGCTGGTGTTCGGCGTCCCCACCGCTTACCTGTTGGCATCTCGCCGGTTCTTCGGAAAGCGGGTGGTGGAGGCCGTCCTGTTGCTGCCGCTGTTGTTGCCGCCGGTCGTCGGTGGCATCGGCGAGTTGTACCTGTACGGGCCGGAATCGGCCTTCGGTGGTTGGTTGGCCGGACGCGGTCTGCCGCTCACAAACTCGTTTGCCGGCGTCGTGTTGGCGCAGTTGTACATCACTTGCCCGTTTCTCATTCTGGCGGCGCGAGCCGGGTTTGAGGAAGTTCCGAGTGAGCTGCGGGAAGCGACGCACACGCTCGGGGGCGGTGCGTGGCACGTGTTCTGGTATGTCAGCTTGCCGCTGGCACGCCGGGCCATTGCCGCCGGTGCGCTGCTGACGTTTGCCCGGGCGATGGGGGAGTTCGGGGCCACGATGATGATGGCCTACCACCCGTACACGGTCCCGGTTGACCTGTGGGTACAGTTTACCGCGGGGGGGATGAGCGAGATTGTTCCCCTGGCGGCACTCGTCACGCTGTTGGCCGTCGTGGTGGCGCTGGTCAGTGGATCATCCGGCCGTAAGGCGCGCGCTTGAAGCGGATGGGCCGCGGCGCGCGGACGGTGGCACCGACGGATGAGGCCCGCGCGCTTTGGTGTAAGATAGACGTGTCTTGGAAGCGTCGGGCGGTCGCGGGTACACGGGGCCCGTCTGTTGCCCCATCTGCGCCCGCCCCTTGCACAAGGTACGCGCAGAGGAGGAAGCTTCGGATGACACAACCGGAAGCGAAGTACTGTAAGGAATCGCGCTGTGTAAAAATCAGCCACGTGTTCCCCAACGACTTAAATGACCACCACACCATGTTCGGGGGCAAGTTGATGGCCTACATCGACGACGTCGCTTCCATTTCTGCGGCCCGGCACTGCAGGAGAAGCACAGTGACCGCCTCGACCGATTCGGTCGACTTCCTGCACCCCATCCGCGAGTCCGATTCGGTTTGCCTCGCGTCGTACGTGACATGGACGGGCACCAGTTCGATGGAGGTGTTCGTGAAAGTCGTCGCCGAGGACCTGCGGACGGGCGAGCGGAAGATTGCAGCAACCGCATTCCTCACGTTTGTCGCGCTCGACGACGACGGCAGGCCCACCCCCGTGCCCCGCGTGATCCCCGAGACGGCGGAGGAGAAGTTCCTGTACGAGACGGCCGCCGGGCGCGCGGAGAAGCGTAAACTGCATCGGCAGCAGAGCAGTCAGCTGGCGGCGAATCTGACGGTGGAGAAGATCTGGGACGTGGTCTAAAGCGGGAACCTTCTGTCATGTTCGTCTCCGGTTGCGGTAGAATGGAGACGAGCCTCGGCGCAGGACGAGGGCGGAGCGCGCTTCCTCGAGCAGTCCGTTCCGGGTCGTGCGTCGCGGTGCAACGCAATGTGAACACGCGGGAGGATGAGCAGATGGCCGTGCGCTTGAGTCGTTCGGAGGTTCCGGTCGAACAGACGTGGAACCTCGCAGATCTATTCCCAACGGCAGCGGATTGGGAGAAGGCTTTGCAGGCCGTCCAGGCCGCGTTGCCGCGCGTGACACAGTACCAGGGACGGCTGAACGAGGGCCCGCAGGTGATCCTCGAATGTCTCGATGCCGAAGAGGCCCTGCGCATTCAGTTCGGCCTGGTCGCTACATACGCCAGCTTGCGCGCGTCGGAGGATGGCAGCGACCCCGTGAACCAGGCGAACGCAGATCGGGTTGCGGCGGTTGGCGCGACCCTCAACGCGGCCCTGTCCTTCATTGACACCGAGCTGCTGAACCTGCCGGAGGGTACGCTCGAACAAGCCTTGGCGGACTTTCCGGGTCTTTCCGTGCATCGGAACTACCTGGAACAGTTGGCGGAGTTGAAGCCGCACCGGCTGTCTGCCGAAACAGAATCCGTTCTCGCCTCGCTCGGTCCGGTGTTCGGCGCGCCGTACACCATTTATCAGCGGAGCAAGGCCTCGGACATCGAGTTTGATTCGGTCATCGACGGCGATGGCAACGAGCGCGCGATGTCGCTCGCGCTGTACGAGGACGAGTACGAGCAGTCGGCGGACCCGGTTCTGCGCCGCAACGCGTTCGCCTCGTTTACGAAGACCATGCGCCAGTACCGGAACACGTTTGCAGCCGCGTACGGCACGGAAGTCAAGAAACAGGTGACCTTTGCGAAACTGCGGCGGTACAGCTCGACGACGGAGATGTTGCTGCATCCCCAACAGGTGCCGCACGAGCTGTACACCAACATCCTCGACGTGATTCAGGCGGAACTGGCGCCGCACATGCGACGCCTGGCCAAGTTGCGCCAGCGCGTGCTCGGCCTCGACAAGATGCTGCACTGCGACTTGAAGGCACCGCTAGATCCTGGATTCCAGCCGAAGGCCACGTTTGCAGCGGCTTCCGAGACCATCCTCTCGGCGCTCTCCGTGATGGGCGAGGAGTACACCGAGGTCATTCGGACCGCGCTCCAGAACCGCTGGGTGGACCTCGCAGACAACAAGGGGAAGGCCACTGGCGCGTTCTGTTCAAGCCCGTACGGCGCGCATCCTTACATCCTCATCACATGGACGGACAATATGCGCAGTACCTTCGTGCTGGCGCACGAACTCGGACACGCGGGCCACTTTGCGCTGGCGCACAAGAACCAGCGCATGGTGAACAGCCGCCCGTCGCGGTGCTTCGTCGAGGCGCCGTCCACCATGAACGAGATGCTGCTCGGCCGGCACATCCTCGAAAACTCTTCCGACCCTCGGATGCGCCGCTGGGTGATTCTGCAACTGCTCGGCACGTACTACCACAACTTCGTGACACACCTGCTCGAGGCAGAGTTGCAGCGCCGCGTCTACGAGCGAGCAGAGCGAGGGACGCCCATCACGGCGAACTTGATGTGCGACCTGAAGGCGAGTGTCCTGTCCGATTTCTGGGGCGACGCGGTCGACATTGAGGAGGGCGCGTCGTACACGTGGATGCGGCAACCGCACTACTACATGGGGCTCTATCCCTACACGTACTCCGTCGGGCTGACGGTGTCCACCGCGGTTTCGCAGCGGATTTGGGAAGAAGGCAAGCCCGCGGTGGAAGACTGGTTGAAGGTGCTGAAATCCGGCGGCACGCATAAGCCGCTGGAGTTGATGAAGATGGCCGGTGTAGACATGACGACCAGAGAGCCCATCCGCAAGGCGGTGGCCTATGTCGGAAGGCTGGTCACGGAACTGGAAGAGAGTTTCGCACAGACGCGGTGACAGCGATAGAACCCTCCGGGCCGGTAACCCGGGGGGGCAAACGCTGCATCAGGCGGGGGTGACACAGATGGGGCCGATTGACAAGGCGATGGTGCAGACCGCGCTCGACGCATTTACAGGGAAGGACGTGTACCTGCACCTCGAAACCACCAACGGCGCGTACGCGGCGCACCGGAACGAACAGGCGATGGCGGTATGTGCGTACATCCGCAACGGCAAGATCCGCTATCAACGCGGGTCCATTCAGGGGGACGGACCGTACCGCGTCGGATTAAAGATGGAAGACGGCTGGACGTACGCAGAAGGCCTGACCGATTTCGAAGTGGACGAAGCCGGGCGACTGCTGATGGCCGGCCACGATTCCGAGGGACGCCTGGCCATTGCGCTGGAGTTGAGCGCGACGCCGTTCCCGATGTGACGTCGGAACCTGTCCGGTACTTCGTTGTCGGTTGGCAAGGCGGGAGCGGTGCAGAAGAGGAGATGGGTGACCGTGAACAAGCACGTTGTTGTGGTGTACCCGCACCCCGATGACGAGTCCTTTGGCAAAGCGGGGACGCTGGCGCTTTTCACGCGCGCTGGAACCCCTGTGACACTCGTCTGTGGCACGCTGGGTCAGATGGGGCGGAATATGGGGAAGCCGTTCTTCGCCACGCGGGAGTCCCTGCCGCGCATTCGCGAGCAGGAGCTGCGCGACGCGTGCGCGGCCATCGGCATTCAAGACCTGCGGCTGTTGGGGTTGCGGGACAAGACGGTCGAGTTCGAAGATCCCGAGGAGCTGGCGGATCGAATCGAGGCCATCCTGCGCGAGTTGCAACCGGACGTGGTCATCACGCACTACCCTGGACACGGTGTGCACCCAGATCACAACGCCCTCGCGTACGCGACGGTGCTGGCGGTTGGTCGCCTGCCGAAGGACGAGCGGCCGACGGTTTACGGCGCGGCATCGTCGAAGAACGCGCGTGAGGTGCTCGGCCCACCGGATGTGGTGTTCGACGTCCGCGACGTGCTCGAGACGAAATTTGCCGCCATCCGGGCGCATCGTTCGCAATCCGAAGCGATGTGGAAGCAGACCGAAGCCCGCATGGCGGAAGACGAATCGTTTCGGCGCTCGTATCTCGAGAGCCAGAGCCAGGAATCTTTTTGGACGGTTCCCGTGGACGAAGTGCTGGCGACGGCGAAGTCGTCCTGACGGTTTCGCGCGGGGATGCCAGACTGTCGCGTCTGGAACGGAGGGAGAGGGGGCTGTCCCTGGACGGCCCCCTCTCTGCCCGTGGCGGGCCGTTCATCGAGGAGAACGACCGCCTCGACCAGTCCGTACGTGCGAGAGAGGAGGGCGTTGCGTGACCCTTGTCCGGTGCGGTTGGGTGAATGCCGATCCGCTCTACATCGCCTACCACGATGCCGAATGGGGCGTGCCGGTCACCGATGACCGCACGCTGTTTGAATTCCTCGTGTTGGAAGGCGCTCAAGCCGGTCTCAGTTGGTACACTGTATTGAAGAAACGGGCGCACTACCGAGAAGCGTTCGCGGGGTTCGAGGTGGACCGGGTGGCCAACTTCGGCGCGCGAGACGTCGAGCGGCTGTTGCAGGACCCGGGCATCATCCGCAACCGGCAGAAGGTGGAGGCTGCGATTCGAAATGCTCGCGTGGTGCGGCAACTGCAGGACGAATTTGGATCCTTTGCCGCCTATCTGTGGCGGTTTGTGGACGGACGGCCCATCATCAATCACTGGCGCACGCTCGCCGACGTGCCGGTAAACACCGCCCTCTCCGACGCGCTCAGCAAAGACCTCAAACGGCGCGGGTGCAGCTTCGTCGGCTCCACCATCTGCTACTCCTTTCTTCAGGCGACCGGCTTGGTGATGGACCACGTGACGAGTTGTTTCCGCCACTCCGAACTCGCCCGCGGACAGCTTCCGGATACCGCGCGGCCTCAGGGCGGCGGCGATGCACCGCGTGCACAGTCTTTCACCCGCCGCGATGACCGCTTGTGATTGCTTCTGGTTGTGATACCATGACTCCAAACCTCGCATGTCTCCATGGCGGGCGTCGCGGCAGAAACGGATGAGGCGACCAGCGTCAGCCGGACAGCCGATGGACGATGCCGCCAGATGCCCAGGCAGCGAGCAGAACGAATCGAAAGGGATGGAACAAGCGCAGATGGGCAAATGGGTTGAGGTGACGCTTCCACAACTCGGTGAAAGTGTCGAGGAAGGCCTGCTCGCCAATTGGTTGAAACAGGAAGGCGATACGGTCGCATTGGACGAGCCGCTGCTCGAGGTGACAACGGACAAAGTGAACGTGGAGATTCCGGCCGAGGTCGCCGGCGTTCTGCGGGAGATTGTCGTGCCGGCGGGAAACGCGGTGACACCTGGTACCGTGGTCTGTCGGATTGAACCGGCCAGCTGAGGGGCCAGCTGGAGGGCGGTGCGTGGAGGGAAGCGGCGTGGACAATCAGTTGTCCCTGTGGAAGTATCTGATGCGCACCATGGTGTTCGCGGGTGGCGGAGCCGTCCTCATTGGCCTCGGCGTCGCCGCGATGAACCACATTCAGGGATGGATGCTGGTGTGGACCCTCTTGTTTGTCGCCGCATGCGCGATGGTGGTCGGCGCAGGCATCAGCTTCGTCAACCACCGCCGCTTCATGGCTGCGATTCCCCGCATCCTGTCGTTTGTGGAAGGGGTCGGCGAGGGGACGCTTGCACGCCACTTGGATGAGCGAAGCGTCGGGGCACTGCGAGGAATTGCGGCAGGGCTCAACCGGATGGTGGACAAGTTGTCTCGCCTGGTGCGGGCGTCCGCAAGCACCGTGACGGACGTTCAAACGGCTGCGTCCGCACTCGAAGCGACGGCCGGAACATCCTACGAGACCACCGCACACCTGTCCGAGGCGATGCGCACCGTCACCGCGGACGCGGATGTACAGTTTGGCACCATCGGCCAGATGGCCGATGCGGTCGCCCAGATTGTGGAGGCGGTTGAACAGGTGGCGGCGAGCGCCCGCATGGTATCGGCTTCTGCGGTGGATGCGGATGCGATGGCGGCCACCGGGATTGCCGAGTTGGGCCAGGTCGTTCACCAAATGCGCGCACTGGACGACACGATGCGGCGGATGCGGGATACCGTGCAGGTCTTGACGGCCAAGACACAGGCCATCGACGAGATTGTCGAGGCCATCCTCGGGATTGCAGATCAGACCGACCTGCTGGCGCTGAACGCGGCGATTGAAGCCGCTCGAGCAGGGGAGCAAGGGCGCGGATTCGCCGTGGTGGCAGAGGAGATCCGCATTCTGGCCGAACAGTCGTCGGAGGCGGCGAAGGACATCGGGGAGCGGCTTTCCGACATCCAGACAGCCGCGGCCCAAGCGGCGGCGGAGGTCGACCAAGGGCAGCAGGCGTACGCCGAGACCATCGCCACTGCCTCGGCCGTCGACGAGCGGTTTGCCGGAATCGTCGCCGCCGTGACCGAGGTCACGGGTCAGATGCAGGAGGTGTCGGCGACGACCGACGGGCTGCTCGCAAACGCTCGCCGAGCAGCGCAGTCCGCAGAGGAAGTGCGGACGCTCCAAGAGCGGGATGTTCGCCAGATTCAGGCGGCCGCACAGGAGATTCTGGAGCACCGCGCGGCGATTGCGGCCGTGGCCGACATGGCGCGCCGCCTTGCAGCGACCGCCAGCGAGTGTGAGCAGGTACTCGCACAGTTTACAGTGTAAGCCGACGGCCGGATCGAGATGGGGCCGAGGCGGCGGCATCGGCGGTCCGGCAACCTGCACTCACTTCGTCTGAGCAACGGCCGCTCGTACAGTGTGTTGCAAGAGCGTCGCGATGGTGACTGGGCCAACGCCGCCCGGGACCGGCGTGATGGCGCTCGCGCGCAGGACACACGACTCGAAGTCGGCATCTCCGACGTTGCCCGGGTTATAGCCCGCGTCCATCACGACCACGCCCTGCTTCAACCAGGACCCCTGGATGAAGCGGGGCTTTCCGACGGCAGCGACGACGATGTCTGCGCGCTCCAGATGCGCGGGCAGGTCGACGGTCTTCGAGTGACAGATGGTCACGGTGGCGTCGCGGTTGAGCAGCTGCATCGCCACGGGCTTTCCGAGAATGGCACTGCGGCCGACGACGACAGCGTGCTTTCCGGCCATCGGAATCCGGTAGTGGTCGAGCATCGTCAGGATGGCCTGCGGCGTGCAGGACACGTACGCGGGCACCTGGTAGGTCATCCGGCCGAACCCGACGCTCGTCACGCCGTCCACGTCTTTCTCCGGCGCGATGGCGTCGAACGCAGCCCGCTCGTCAATCTGGTCCGGTACCGGATGTTGCAGGAGGATGCCGTGGACGGACGGGTTGTTGTTCAGGTCGGCAATCACCTGCAACAACTGTTGCGTCGTCGTCTCGGCGGGCAGGTGGACGCGCTGGGACTGCATGCCGAGTTTTTTGCAAGCGTTTGCTTTCATCCGCACGTACGTCGCCGAAGCGGCGTCATCCCCCACCAAGACGGTTGCCAGACACGGGACGACGCCGTGTGCGGCGAGTTGCTCTATCGCGATGCGGAGATCTCGGTAGATAGCGTCGACGACAGGTTTACCTTCGATGAGCAGCGGGTGGGTTCCCAAAGCGGTTCCTCCTTCGGTTCCATTCGTCGATTCCATGTGTCACCTGCGAGTATAGCGGCCCCTGCGGAACATGTCGATCTTCTGCCACAGCCGCAGTTGACATCTGGGCGTACAATGAGACCGCGAGGGATGTGTCGTGCAACGTCACCGCGGGGTATCGGCGCTGCACGACCGCTGCCGCGGGTTGAGCCCGGAAAGGAGTGGCTGCCTTTGCACGGGGGCCTTGCAGATTGGATCAGCACCATTGCGGCGTTCTGCTTTGCGATTGCCGTCATCTTCATTCGCCTGAAGGCGTCGCAAAAGCCGACGAACGCCCGGAAAATTTTGATTCCCCCGCTCGGCATGGCGACGGGGTTTCTCATGTTTCTGGCGCCACAGACGCACGTCTCGTTCCTGTACGCGGGGGCTGCGTTCTTGGTCGGCGTATTGCTCTGTTATCCGCTGATTGCAACTTCCCGGATGCACGCGGTTGGGACCGACGTCTACCTGAAACGCTCTCCGGCTTTCATTGTCGTGTTGCTGGTGTTGTTGGTGCTGCGGACGATTCTCCACGACTACGTCCAGCGCTTCGTGACCCTGCCGCAGACGGGGGCGCTGTTCTTTATCCTCGCCTTTGGCATGCTGTTGCCGTGGCGGATTGCGATGTTTCTGGAGTACCGGCGGATTGCGCGCCGCATTTCCGAGCAGGAAAGGAGTTCGACCGTTTATGAGTGAAGCCGTTTCAACCCTGGACGGGTGGTACGCGTACCACGACTTTCGGCGCATGAACTGGCCTCTGTGGAAGCAGGCCAGTTCCGAGTTGCGCCGCGCGGCGCTGGCAGACCTTAAGGCATGGGTGGCCGGCCTCGCCGACGATGAAGCCAGCCGGCGCGGGTCCTATGGCCAATACGCCGTGGCGGGAGGCAAGGCAGATCTGCTCTGGTTGCACATGCGCCCAAGCATCGAGGAACTGAATGAGGTGAAGCACCGGTTTGCGAAAACGCGCTTTGCGGACTTCACCGTTCCGGCGTACAGCTACGTCTCGGTGGTCGAACTGTCGGCGTACTTAGCCAAGCCTGGGGTCGACGTGGAGACCGACCCGTACCTGCAGGGGCGCCTGAAACCGGTGCTCCCGAAAGACCAGCATGTTTGTTTCTACCCGATGAACAAGCGGCGGCTCCTTGGCGACAACTGGTACACCCTCTCCATGGAAGAGCGGCGTGAGATGATGAAGAGTCACGGGCTGATTGGCCGCCAGTACGCGGGGAAGGTGCGGCAGATCATCACTGGGTCGATTGGGTTTGACGACTGGGAGTGGGGCGTCACCTTGTACGCGGAGGACCCGCTGCAGTTCAAGAAGTTGGTCTACGAGATGCGCTTCGACGAGGCCAGTGCGCGGTTCGGCGAGTTCGGCCCGTTCTACGTCGGCGCGCCGCTCACCGATACAGCCCTCGCCACGATGTTGCAGGTGTGAGGACGACGGGACGGACAACCACGCCGCTGAGACTAGGTTCCGAGTTGCGGATACAGGAGGTGGAAGCGTCGTTGTCGACCTATCAAGTGTTGCTGTTCTACCAGTTCGTCCACGTCGAGTCGCCGATTGCGTTGGCGGACGAACTGGAGCGGTTTTGCCGACAGCGAGGGCTGCGGGGGCGCATCATCGTCGCGGAGGAAGGCATCAACGGCACGGTATCCGGGCGTACGGCGGACACCGCAGCGTTCATGGACGCCCTGCGTGCGGACAAGCGGTTTGCGACGATGCCGTTTAAGGTGGACGCGGCGGACGGTCACGTGTTTCCACGCTTGCGGGTCCGCGTGCGCCCGGAGATTGTCACGTTTCGCTCCGATTTGCCCGTCAATCCGGCTCGCCGCACCGGGGAGCACCTGTCACCGGCTGCGTTCCATGCGGCGCTCGAGGAAGCGCTCGTCTCCGACGACGTGGTGGTCCTCGACGGCCGCAACGACTACGAGTACGACGTCGGCCACTTCCGCGGCGCCATCCGCCCGGACGTGCGGACGTTCCGCGATTTTCCGGCGTGGATTCGCGAGCACCTCGACGGGTACCAGAACAAGCGGATTCTCACGTACTGCACCGGCGGAATCCGCTGTGAGAAGCTGACCGGCTACCTCCTTGAAGCGGGCTTCCACGACGTCGCGCAGCTGGACGGCGGGGTCGTCACGTACGCGCAAGACCCGCAGGTGCGCGGGCGGTTGTTCGACGGGAAGTTGTACGTGTTCGACGAGCGGATCGTCATCCCCGTCAACCAGGAGGAAGATACCATCGTCGGTCGCTGTTTCCACTGCGGTGCGCCGACGGAACAGTTCATCAACTGCCGGCGCGACGCCTGCCACTTTCAGCACCTTGTGTGTACAGACTGCCGCGCCCGGATGGGTGGCTACTGCTCCGAGGACTGCCGCAGCCTGGACCGGGTCGGCTGAGCGGCACAGGCGGCCCGCTGCTCGGACAACCGTCGCGCCCTCCGTCCGCAGGCGGAGGCGCGATTCGTCTGTAGGGCGGTACCGCGAATCCCCGTGGCCGGGTACAATCCAGCTAGGTCGGCTGGGCGCGCCCGCGCCTCAGCCGATGATGGACCGCCAAGCGGCGGGCCCGGGCCAACGGACCGGGTGGGCCGCGTCAGGAGGTAGAAGGATGCGCGGACGGTGGATGCTCGGCGCCGTGTTGGTGGGGGTCGGCGCGGTCATCTTGATGAGCGCGTTGGGCGTCGTTCATATCCATCCCTGGCAGATGCTGTCGACCTACTTTTGGCCCTTGGTATTCGGAGTCGCGGGCATCGCTTTCCTTGCCGACATGCGGGTGTGGAGTTTCAGCCGCGTCGTGACGGGTCTGGGGTTGCTCGCGGTCGGTCTGCTCATGGGCCTGTCGCGCGCCGGTATCTGGCGCCTGCCGGTGCACTCCGCGTGGGACGTCATCTGGCCGGTGGCCCTGATAGTCGTCGGGGTGGAGATGCTGGCCAGCGGCGGGAAGGGCGGCCGGTCGTGGGCCATCATGAGCGGTATCTCGCGACGCCATCCCGGGTGGGTCTTGCGCAGCAGCGATTACTGGGCGCTGATGGGCGGCATCCACCTCGACCTTCGCCGCGCGGAGCGTCCGGATGAGGACGTCACGTTGGTCCTGACCACCCTCATGGGCGGCATCGACATCATCGTACCCGCTCGGACCCACGTGGTTTGCCGCGGTACATGTGTGCTCGGCGGGATGACGCTGTTCGGGCAGCAGTATGGCGGCGTGGTCACGTCGCACAGCGCCGAGTCAGGTGACCCGGAGACCAGGCCGACCATCTACATTCACGGGACGGCGCTGCTCGGGGGCATTCGGGTCATGGAGCGCCCCGAGCGGCCAGGAGTGGACGACTTGTGACCTTGTGACGGAGGCGCCGAGCCGCACTCATGGGGCAGGTTCGCCGGCCGTCGTCCACACCGTTACGCCGAAGGTCTGCAGCAACTCGTACAGCCGGCGCAGCGGCAATCCCATGACCGTGAAGTAATCCCCCTCTATCTCGGCGACGAGCAGTGCACCGAGCGCCTGAATCCCATAGGCGCCTGCTTTGTCCATCGGCTCACCGGAGGCCACGTAGGCCTCAATCTCCGTCTCAGACAACTCGGCAAACCGCACGCGTGTCCGACAGACGTCGGACACGGCTTTGAGCGTCCACGACGGGACGAGGGCGATGCCTGTGTGGACTTCGTGCCAACGGCCGGACAGCCTGCGGAGCATCTGCACGGCTTCGGCTGCGTCGCGAGGTTTCCCCAGAACCTCGCCGTCCAGGGAGACGACGGTGTCGGACCCGATGATCAGGGCGTTCGATCCGGTCGCCCGATGGCGCTCAGCGACGGACGCGGCTTTCTGTACTGCGAGTTGCTCGACCAGTTGCGACGGGGACGGCGCTGCCGTCGCTCGTTCGTCGATCCCGCTTGGCTCCACCGCAAACCGCAAGCCGACGCGTTCGAGCAGCTCGCGGCGGCGCGGGGAGGTGGACGCGAGGACGAGTTGCATCGACATTCCCTCCTCATCGACAGTCGACTTAGCAAAACAAGCGTTGTCTTTGCAAGATTCCAATGCCACAATCAGATTAGATCACCGGACCCACTCATTCCACCGGCCAGGAGGGATTTCATGGAACCCCTTGTCATCACGCGGGAGGAGCGCGCGGCTCGCCGCGCACGTGTGTTGGCGTCCATGCAGGAGCGCTCGCTGGACGCCGCCGTCATCTTCAGCCCCACCTCTATCTTCTACCTCATCGGCTTTCACTTTATCCCAACGGAGCGCCCGATGGCGATGATCTTGCGGGCATCGGACACGACGCTGTTCGTACCCCGGTTGGAGCACGAGCATGCTGAGCAGGTCTCCGACGCCCTGCGCGTCGTATCGTACCCCGAGTATCCTTCACCGGTTCACCCGATGCAGCGGCTCGCCGAACTGTTGAAGGAACTGGGACTCGCGAACGCCCGGCTGGGCGTTGATTCGGACGGATACGGTTCGTCGTGGGGGTATCGCGGACCGCGCCTCAGCCAGGTGGTGGAGGGTGCCACCGTGGTTCCGGAAGTCGGCGCCTGGATTGAGGAGATGCGGATGTGCAAGTCGCCCGCGGAGCTGGCACTGATTCGTGAGAGTTGCCGTTGGGGCAACCTCGCCCACGTTCTCTTGCAGCGCTACTCGAAACCCGGCGCACGTGAGATTGATATCTCCATGCGAGCCACCCAGGAAGCGACCGCTGCGATGATTGACACCCTTGGCCCCATCTACCGTCCGGCGGGGTCGGCCAGCGCATCGGCTGGCTTCCGCGGCCAGATTGGCCCAAACTCGGCACTGCCGCACGCGGTCACGGTCAACGCCACCCTTCGTGCGGGGGACACCTTGGTCACCGGCGCGGGCGCGGACATCTACGGGTATCACAGCGAGCTGGAGCGGACGATGTTCGTCGGTGAGCCGAACGCCGAACAGCGTCGGTTTTTCGAACTGATGCTCGGGGCGCAAAACCTGGCCATTTCGCTCATCCGCCCCGGCATCCCGTGCAAGGAAGTGGAGCAGGAGATGCAGCGGTATTACCAGGAGCACGACATCGTGGCGTACACGCGACACCACACCGGGCACAACATCGGTCTGCAGGGGCACGAGATGCCGTTCCTCGACCTCGGCGACGACACCATTCTGCAACCGGGCATGTTGTTTACCATCGAACCCGGTCTCTACGTGAACGGACTCGGCGGTTTCCGCCATTCCGACACCGTCGTCGTGACCGAGACGGGGGTGGAGGTCTTGACATACTACCCGCGGAATCTGGACGCGCTCATCTGCGGCTGATGGACGGGTGGTTCAGTTAACAGACAGGGAGGGACCCCGATGTACTTAGCCGAACTCACCTCGCACCGCTTTGTGGAGCTGCGGGAACAGGGGGTGAACACGGTCCTCATCCCCATCGGGATGCTCGAAGCGCACGGAGAACACTGTGCGCTCGGTACGGACACCTTGATTCCGCGTGAATTTGCCCGGCGGCTCGAGCCGCTGGTGGGGGACAAGGTAGTGATAGCCCCGGAGATCCCGTACGGGCACTCCTGGGGGCTTGCTCCCTTTCCCGGCACGCTCGACATTCCCGGCCAGGTGTTTGCCGACTACGTCACGGCTGTCGGAACCCAGCTGGTGAAACAGGGGTTTCGCTACGTCATCCTGTTGAACGGCCACGGCGGTAACATGGCCGCGCTGACGCTTGTCAGCGAACGTCTTTCAGACCTCGGTGCGGTGGTGTTGTCCATCAACTGGTGGGTCGACTACCGAGACCTGATTGTCGAGCATGCCCCGGAGTTCGGCCACGCGGGCGAAGACGAGACATCGTGCGTGCTCGCGATTGACCCGAAACTGGTCGAGATGGAGTACGCCCACCGGCACATCAGCGAAGCGCCCAAGAAGATCCGTTTTCGCGGCCTGCAGAAGTTGACCTACCCGCACGCCAACAACGGCGATGCGACGAAGGCCACGGCAGAGAAGGGCGAGGCTATCTACAAAGCGCTGATTCCAGCCATCTTGCGCGACATCGAGGAGATGTGGTCATACACGCCGAACGCGTGAGGCATGATATGTTCGGCTGTCACCGCAGCTGGGGGTGCATCGGCATGTCATCGTCGAGACGGAAGTCGATTGGACGGGGTGACGAGGCGTCTGGCCCCGTGATGAGTGCAGAGGCGAGCCGCAGTATGCGGCGCGGCGAACGCGAGGAAGACCTGCAACACCACCGCTACGGAACACCGGTGGTCGGCCGCTACACTCGCCGACTCGGCGGTTCGTACGGCGCAGCAGTCCGCGACTTGCAGTAGCCCTGGCCCGTCGGCCAGACCTCATCATCTTTGCGGTGAAGCCCAGCGAGGGGCACCCAGTGGGGTGCCCCTCCGCTCTACTGGCGGACGTGTTGCTGTACGGCGCTGCTAACGGCGCCGCTTCAGGACTCGCCGAACCGCCGCAGGAGCAGGACCATGTGCAGCATCGCCTGCTCAAAGTCCTCTAAGCGGATGGACTCGTCCGGGGCGTGCGCACGCGAGTTCCACCACCCGCAGCCGGTCGAAACGATGGGTAGGTCTTGGCCGAGGAACTCACCGAACGGGTACATCGGTCCGGTTCCCGCCGAGGTCGGCGCCAGTACCGGGTCCGCCCCGTACGCCTCGCGCGCCGTGTCCACCACCATCTGCACGAACGGATGGCGCATGTCGGACCGGTACGCGCGCTCGCCGTTGACGAGCGAAACCTGGACGTCCGTGAACCCGTGCTTCTCGAGGTGACGCTGTACCTTCGCCAGGATGTCCTCGGGATCTTGGTTGGGGACCAGGCGGCAATCGACCTTCGCCTGAGCGCGCCGCGGGAGCACTGTCTTGCTGCCCTCTCCGGTATAGCCGCTCTCCATCCCGCAGATGGTCATGGTCGGCGCATACCACAGGTGCAGGTTCGGGTTTTCGTCGCCACAGATGAGCGGGCGGCGCAACCCCAACTGTTGCCGGACTTGCTCCGCGTCAAACGGATGCGCTTCCGCCAGCTGAATCAGTTCCGGAGTGAGCGGCGCCACGTCGTCGTAGAAACCGTCCACGAGGATGCGGTTGTCCACGCTCTTCATCGAAGCCAAGGCCTGAACCAACCGCCACGCCGCGTTGTCGATCACGGCGCCGTTCGACGAGTGCAGGTCGACGTCCGCGCCGTGGCACCACAATTGCAGGTAGCACATGCCCTTAATCCCGGCTACCATCTGCGGCCGACCCTGCGGGTCTTTGCTGCCGAACTCCCAGATACAGGCGTCGGCTCGGAACAAATCCGCGTGCTTCGCGAGGCAGGCGTGCAGCGACGGGGACCCAATCTCCTCCTCGCCTTCAATCAAGAACTTCACGTTGCACGGCAGGCCACCGTTCTCCTGCAGAATGGACAACGCTTGCAACCGGACCGTCAGGTCGCCCTTGTTGTCGGAAGCCCCGCGTGCATACACCTTTCCATCGTGGATCTCCGCGCCAAACGGAGGGTAGGTCCACTCGTCGAGCGGTTCGGGCGGCTGCACGTCGTAGTGGTTGTAGAACAGCAGCGTGCGGTCGGGATTGCCGTTGAGACCCGCCGCGAACTCGGCGTAGACCACCGGGTTGCCGCCGAAGTCGTCGAGGACCTGAGCCCGTCCGCCGGCTTGTTCCACCATCTCGGTCACCAGTTGCACGGTTTCCTGGATACCGACGTTTTGCGCGGCGATACTCGGTTGCTGGCAGTAGCGCTGCAGTGCAGCGGTTGCGGTGGGGACGCGCTGCTCCACCAACTGTCTCCAGATATCCATACGATGCCTCCAATCGGTCGATCCGGTCGCTGGCCGCCTTCGGCCTGCCGGAGAGGATCTCACTCGGACCGCGCGGGACCGTCCCGTCCGGCGGTTGGACGCCTCTCCCGAAGATTTCGACGCGTCTGGCGAAATTCCTACCCGTCTGGTGGTTGCGCCTCCGGTATACAGCTCGCTGCGGCGGCGCTATACTCCCAGAGGAGGTACTGCCCACGATGCAGAAGGCGCTTGTCTATTATTTCTCCAGCGAGAGTTTCCTCAGCTTTGGCATCGGGCTTGCCGGGTACGGGCAGCCGTTTTTCTACCAGTCCGGTGGTCTCGGCGATGGCCGCATCGGGGTCTTGTTCGCCGTCAACTCGGCGAGTTCCGGTCTGGCTGCGCTGTTGTGCGGACCGGTTGCGGACCGGGTTGGCGCGTCCAAGGTGTTCAAACTGGCGACCGCGTTGACCGGCCTCTCCTACCTTTTGACCGCGCTGTCGAGCGGCTTCGCACTGTGGCTGGCGACCTCGGTGTTGTGGGGCGTCGCAGGCGGGATGCTGATGAGTACCGAAAACGTGGTGCTCAGTTCGTTGTCCGCGAAACAGGAGAAGGCGGGAATCTTGAGTCGCTTTGTGTCACTCTACATGCTCTGGATTGGCCTTGGGACGGTCGCAGGCGGCAGTGTCCAGGTCCAGTTTGGACCCAGGGCGACGCTCCTCTTTGGCGGTGGGCTCGCGCTCGTCGGAGCGGCGATTCGCCTCCTTGTCCGCGCACCGGATGCCAGGGCGCACCGAGCGTTTCGGCTGCCGTCGCGGACGATGCTCTGGATGAGCGCGTATGCGGTGCTGTTCGGCGTCGCGATTGGCCTGTTCCGCCCGTTTATCACCCTCGTGCTGCACGGCGCGTACGGACTGTCGAACGGGTGGACGTCGGCAGTGTCCGCCGGGACGCTGTTCATGGTGTCTGCGGGGTCGCTGCTCGTCAGTCCGCTGCTGCGGCGTCTTCGGCACGGACCGACGCTGGCCTTGGCCTACGCGCTCAGTACCGTGGTGACCGTTGCCATGGCGTTTACCCGTCGCGCTGGGCCGTTCTCCGCAGCGCTGCTCGCCCGAACGGCGCTGACCAGTATTCCGGGCCCCATCATCGACTCCATCTTTCTCGATTTCACGCCCGCGACGGAGTACGGACAGATGTTCGGGGTGCGGGTATTCGGCAACAGTGTCGGGAATGCCATTGGGTCCTACGCCGGTGGCGGCCTGTTGGGCGAAGGCCGACTGGCGACTCTGCTGTTGGTGTCCGCTGCGGTGCTGCTTGGCGCTTACATCTACCTGGTCTGGTTGCTGCGCCGAATGGGCCGAGCGCGGTTCATCCAGCCGTCATCGGCCGTGACGGTCGAGGTGGCCGAGTAGGGCAGCGGCGCAGCGTCGGATGTGGGGAAGCACCAGATATCGGGGGTACTGTCTGGTTGGCGCGTCGGATGCGTTCAGCCGAGGGAGGGAATGCGCGCCCGCCGCTGCCTTTCCTGGCGCGCGAAGGCCGCCGCGTGTGTGCCGGCGCAGTGGCCGGTGGAGAAGGCAACCGTGATGTTGTAGCCGCCGGTGTGTGCGTGCACGTCCATCACCTCTCCCGCGAAATACAAACCTGCACACCGCTTCGACGCCATCGTGCGCGGGTCAATCTCTCGGACGGACACACCGCCGCCAGTTACCGTCGCCTGAGCGAGCGGCAGCGTGCCCGTGATACGGACCGGAAACGCGCTCGTGGTGTCGACGAGGCGCGCCAAGTCGTTGGTGCGGAGGTTGGCCAGTTGTGTGGCTGGATTCAACCCGGTGACGTGGATGAGCACCCCGGCCAACCGGTCGGGCCACATCTCTCGCAGGAGGCTGCCGACCTGTCGCCGCGGCACCTCCCGCCGCAACCGCTCCCAACGCGTCAGCCAGTCGCCGCGCGAGGTGCCAGGTGTCAGGTTGATCTCGGCCCGTAGCGGTTCCTCCGGGTTGCGCAAACGGGCCGTCGAAACGTAGTGGCTGCAGCGTAACGCCACCGGGCCGCTGAGGCCGAGGTGGGTGAAAATCAGGTCACCGTGCTCCGTCGTCAGGCGCTTGCCGCGGCCGTTCCACACGGAGACGTCCACGCCCTGCATCGAGAGCCCCTGCAAGGTGCGGTCGCGGATGAACCAGTCGTCGCTGGTCAG
Organism: Alicyclobacillus sp.; assembly: GCA_023511295.1. Lineage (GTDB taxonomy): Bacteria > Bacillota > Bacilli > Alicyclobacillales > Alicyclobacillaceae > JAIMBT01. The sequence continues at coordinate 192,182 of JAIMBT010000002.1, read as the reverse complement.
CGGGACCTCGGTTGGGTACGGCGGGATGACGGTATGCCCGACCCGCCGAGCCCACGGGTAGGCGTCTCCGGTGCTGCCCGTCTTCGGCACGCTCGCGCCCCCCGTCGCCACGATGACGGCCTGCGCGTGAACCTTCACGCCGCGCTGCAGCCGGATGCCGGTGACGTGACGGGCGGGGCCACCGCCTCGGCCGTCCGCGGGGGGCGCCGACGCGTCACCGATGGACTCGGCGGGTTCGTGCAGCAGGTCGGCCACGGGCGCATCCTCCCACACCTCGACGCCGACCGCGTACACTTTGTCGACGAGCGCCTGCACGACGGTCGCTGCTTTGTCGCTGACGGGAAACACGCGCCCCCGGTCTTCTTCCTTTAATCGGATGCCAAGGTCCTCGAAGAACCGCCTTACGTCTTCGTTCGAAAACTGGTGCAACGCGGAGTGCAGGAAGCGGCCGTTGCCGGGGATGTTCTGCATCAACTCCGGAAGCGGCTTCGCGTTCGTCACGTTGCATCGCCCGCCCCCCGAGATGCCGAGCTTGCGGCCGAGCCGGTGGCCTTTCTCCACGAGCAGGGTCTTGGCGCCTGCCGTCTGTGCGGCGATGGCGGCCATGAGGCCTGCCGGTCCGCCGCCGACCACGACCACGTCAAACCGTTCAATTTGCTGTCCCATCCCGCACCTCTCCCCAACATCCGCGCCGCAGGTCTTCGGCCGTCTCGCCGATGCGGCCTCCGGGACGGTTTTGCAATCCAGTCTGCTCTGCGCCATTATAGAGGTTGTCCGCCCGTCGGCGCAAAGGCGGACGAGAACCTGAGAGACAGAGGTGGAGAGCCAAGATGAACCCGTTTCGCTTTCACAACCCAACGGTGCTGTATTACGGGCGAGACCAGATGGAGCAACACTTGGTCGACGAGATCCGCCGCTTTGGCACGAAGGTCCTGCTGGTGTACGGCGGGGGCAGCATTCGGCGGATGGGTCTGTACGATAAAATCACGCGGCTTCTCGAGGACGGCGGGATTGAGTGGTTGGAGTTGCCGGGCGTCGAACCAAACCCACGGCTGACGACCGTGTACAAAGGGATTGATTTGTGCAGAACGCACAACGTCGATCTCGTCTTGGCCGTCGGCGGCGGCTCGGTTCTCGACTGTGCGAAAGGGATTGCGATGGGCACGAAGTTCGACGGCGATGTCTGGGATATCTACAGCCGCAAGGCGCAAGCGACCGGTGCGCTGCCGCTCGGCACCGTCCTGACGCTGGCTGCAACGGGATCAGAGATGAATTCCGGCGGCGTCATCACAAACTGGGAGACGAAGGAGAAGCTCGGCGGGGGGTCGCCCTACACCTTCCCAGCGTTCTCGTTCTGCAACGCGGAGAACACCTTCACGGTGCCGCGCGACCAGACGGTCTACGGCATCTGCGACATGCTCGCGCACTGCTTTGAGCACTACTTTCACCCGACCCCGAACACCACGCTCCAGCAGCACCTGATTGAGGGGGTTATGCAGGCTATCGTGGAGACGGCGCCGAAGGTCTTGGAGCACCCGAACGACTTCGACCTGCGCGAGACCCTGATGCTGTCGAGCACGATGGCGCTCAACGGGATGATCAACATGGGCCTCGTCGGGGACTGGGCCTGCCACGCCATCGAGCACGAGATCAGCGCCATCTACGACATCCCGCACGGCGGAGGGTTGGCGATTGTGTTCCCGCACTGGATGGACTACGTGGTCTCCACCAACCCGAGCCGCTTTGCCACCCTGGCGACGGAGGTGTTCCACGTGGCGCGGGACGGACGGTCGGACGAGGAACTGGCGCAGGTCGCCATCGCCAAGGTGCGGGCGTTCTACGCCGCCATCGGGGCACCGCAGCGCCTCGCCGATTACGGCATCGGTGCGGAAAACCTGGAGTGGATGGCACAACAGGCAGTGCGGTTCAAGCCGATTGGCCAGTTTCGCGTGCTCGAGGCGGACGATGTCCTGGCGATTCTCAAGGCAGCGTTGTAAACCGGGTTCGCCGACGGTACCGACGGGTAGCGAAGAGGTGCGCGTTGAGTGACGGAGAAACGGCGGCGCCATGGGAATGGGTGGAGTCGACGAAACGGCAGGGGCACATGGCGGCAGGCGGTCCAGATGGACCGCCTGCCTTTGCTGCCTTGACGAGCAGAAGGGGGGCACGGTCGAGGCGTTGGCACGCCTCGGCCGGAGGTGTTTACGCCAAACCGGCTGCCCACTCGTCGACCGTCCGCACGTCCGCTTGGCGCGGGAACACCTTCTCTGTGAGCACGCGGTGCACGTCTGGATCTGCGTCGAGGCAGGCGTCGGATAGCACCACCAACCCGTAGTCTTTATCCGCCGCTTCCCGGACAGTGGAGAGGACGACGCCGCTCGTCGCGATGCCGCACAGGACGAGCGTGTCGATGCCTTTCGAACGCAAGATCACCTCGAGGTCGCTGCCCGCAAACGCGCTCACCCGCAGTTTCGTAACCACTGGCTCATCGGGATTCGGCGCGACCGCCGGGTGAATCTGGGTGTCCGCCTCCGACCGGTCCATGCCACCACGGAGGGCGATGGCGGAGAACGATTTGTTGCGGGGGCTGACTTCCGGATAGCCTGGGCGGAAAGCGACTCGAACGAAGATCACGGGGACTCCGGCCTGTCGTGCCGCCGCGACCGCACGCTGGAACGGCGCCAAGGCTTCCTCTCGCTCAGCGAACCGCGACACGATACCGTTCTGTACGTCCATCACCAACAGGGCAGAGCGTCTCTCCATATCCATCCCATCTCCTTCGCGTTCAAAGGCCTGTTCAGCCGCCGGTCGGCAGGGGCGCCCTGGGTTGACAAAGCGAGGGGGTCGGGGGGGGGGGGGGGTTGGCCCGCCCCCCCCCCCCCGCCACCCCTGTCACGTCACTCCGGCCCACGCTCGGTGCAACCGGCTGCCTGTTGCAAAGAGGACTCGCTTACGCCGTCTGACCCTTCACAAAGTTGCGCAGCACGGTCTGCAGGATGCCGCCGTTGCGGTAGTACTCAATCTCGACCTGGCTGTCCAGGCGGAGCGTCACATCGAAGGAGAACTCGCTGCCATCCGGCCGCTTCGCCACTACGGTCACGTCCTGCCGCGGGGTGAGTTTGCCGCCCAGCCCTCGGATGGTGAACGTCTCGGTGCCGTCGATGCCGAGCGACTTCCAGCTGTCACCCTGCTTGAATTGCAGCGGCAGGACGCCCATGCCGACCAGGTTGCTGCGGTGGATGCGCTCGAAGCTCTCCGCGATGACCGCCTTGATGCCGAGGAGCGTCGTACCCTTCGCTGCCCAGTCGCGCGAACTGCCCGTGCCGTATTCCTTGCCGGCGATGACGACCAGCGGCTTGTTCTCCGCCTGGTACTTCATCGACGCATCGTAGATAGACATCACTTCGCCGGTCGGCAGGTACTTGGTCACGCCGCCTTCCGTGCCCGGCGCGACCTGGTTGCGGATACGGATGTTTGCGAACGTGCCGCGCATCATCACCTCGTGGTTGCCGCGCCGCGAACCGTACGAGTTGAACTGTACCGGCTTCACGCCGTGGTCAATGAGGTACTGACCAGCCGGGCCGTCGACTGCGATGTTGCCTGCCGGCGAGATGTGGTCCGTCGTGACGGAATCGCCGAGCAGGGCGAGGACGTTCGCCGACTCGATATCGGCGGTTTCCGGGAGGTCTGCCGTCAGGCCGACGAAGAACGGCGGTTCCTGGATGTACGTCGACGCCTCATCCCACTCGTAGAGCTTTCCTTCCGGCGTCGCCAAGGCGTTCCAGCGCTCGTTGCTGTTGAACACGCCCGCGTATTCCCGCTGGAACAGATCTGCCGAAAGCACCTTCTGAATGGTTTCCTGAACCTCCTGGGACGACGGCCACAGGTCCTTCAGGTACACCGGATTGCCGTGCTTATCGTTGCCGAGCGGCTCGGTGTTCAGGTCGATGTCGACCGTCCCAGCCAACGCGTAGGCGACGACCAGCGGCGGCGCAGCCAGGTAGTTCGCCTTCACCAACGAGTGGATACGGCCTTCGAAGTTCCGGTTTCCGGACAGGACAGCTGAGACCAAGAGGTCGTTGTCCTTCACCGCGTTCGCCACTTCATCCGGCAGCGGGCCGCTGTTTCCGATACATGTCGTGCAGCCGTAACCGACCACGTCGAACCCAATCTGGGCCAGCGGCTCGAGCAAGCCCGCGCGCTCGAGGTAGTCTGTCACCACGCGAGATCCGGGTGCCAAGCTGGTTTTCACGTACGCCGGCGGGGTGAGGCCGCGCTCGGCTGCTTTCTTTGCAATGAGGCCAGCGCCGACCATCACGGATGGGTTGGAGGTGTTGGTGCAGCTGGTGATGGCGGCAATCACGACCGCGCCGGTGCGCATCACAGCGTTGCGACCGTCTTCGAACTTCACCTCCACCCGCTTGTTCACACCATCCTCAGAGAGGCCGAATCCAGCCTGATCGACGGGTTTGCGCAGGGTCTCCTCAAAGGTCGATTTCATGTCTTTCAGCGCAATCTTATCCTGCGGGCGGCGCGGGCCAGCCAGCGTCGGTTGGACGTCCGCCAGGTTCAACTCGAGGGTGTCAGTGAACAGCGGATCTGGCGTCTCGTCGGTCCGGAATAAGCCCTGCTCCTTCGTGTACGCCTCCACCAGTGCAATGAGCGCTTCGTCGCGGCCCGTGCTGCGCAGGTAGTCCAGGGTGCCCGCGTCGACGGGGAAGAAGCCCATCGTCGCGCCGTATTCCGGCGCCATGTTGGCGACTGTCGCGCGGTCCGCGACGCTGATGCTGCTTAAACCTGGGCCGTAGAACTCGACGAACTTGCCGACAACGCCCTTCTTGCGCAGCATGTTGGTGACGGTCAGGGCGAGGTCGGTCGCCGTCGCACCTTCCGGCAACTGGCCGGTCAGCTTAAAGCCAATCACTTCTGGCATCAACTGATACAGCGGCTGGCCGAGCATGCAAGCCTCCGCCTCGATGCCGCCGACGCCCCAGCCGAGGACGCCGATGCCGTTAATCATCGTGGTGTGCGAGTCCGTCCCGACGAGCGAGTCCGGGAACACGTAAGTCTCTCCGTCCACTTCGCGTTGCTGGACGACCTTCGCCAGGTACTCGAGGTTGACCTGGTGGACAATGCCGGTGCCAGGCGGCACGACGCGGAAGTTGTCGAACGCCTTCTGCGCCCAACGAAGGAACTTGTAGCGCTCCTCGTTGCGCTCGAACTCTTTGCGGATATTGAACTCGAGCGCCTCACGGGAAGCGAACGCGTCGACCTGCACGGAGTGGTCAATCACGAGGTCGACGGGGATGAGCGGGTTGATGCGGTCCGGGTCGCCGCCGAGGCGCTGCATCGCGGCGCGCAGGGCTGCCAGGTCAACCACGGCGGGAACGCCGGTGAAGTCCTGGAGCAGGATGCGGGCTGGCTTGAACGGAACCTCAGCGTCCTGAGGCGCCTTCGCGTTCCAGTTGGCCAACGCGACGACGTGCTCCTTGTCGATGGCGTGCTCGTCGTACTGGCGAACGACCGCCTCGAGCAGGATTTTGATGGAGAACGGAAGCTTTGAAACCGGGCCGATACCTTGCTCCTCCAGCCCGTTCAGGCGGAAGTACGCGTACGACTTGCCGCCGACGTTGAGGCTTTTGCGGATCCCAAACGGATCTCGATAGGTGGCCATAGACACTCCCCCACTTTCGAGTCTAGTGGAAAACAACGGTGCGTCGGTTGGCGGTGTGATGCACCGCCAGGTTTTGGCGGGTCCATTTCGGGTGGCCCCCTCGTGCGTCCTCACACATTGTGGCAGATGCAGGGCGCGATGTCGAACCCGGATTGACATTCCCGATAAGGAAATCGGGTGTTCCGATGTCACTCTACTATCTCTTCCAGGTCAATGCAAGGAAACGGCCGCGGCTGGCACCCGCCCGTCTGGAGCAGGTAGAATAACGAAAGGACGGCGCCCGACCCTGGGCCCGGAGCGCGGACACGTGGAAGGAGATGGACAGCGGTGGGACTGCGCGAACAGCGACTGTACTACGAGGATAGTTACCTGCACCAGTTTGTGTCGGTGGTCGAGGAGGTCCGGACGGACGATGCAGGGACTTGGGTGAGATTGCGGCAAACCGCCTTCTACCCGACGTCGGGTGGGCAGCCGTACGACACGGGCACGCTTGGCGGATTGTCCGTCGTGCAGGTGGAGGCGGACGGGGAGGGCGTGTGGCACCGGATGGACCCGGCCCAAACGGACACCCTGTCCGGCTGGACGCGCGGGACCCCGGTTTCGGGGGAGATTGACTGGGCGCGGCGCTTCGACCTGATGCAGCAACACTGCGGGCAGCATATCCTGTCCGCCTGCTTCGAGCAGTTGTACGGTGCGCACACCTCCAGCTTCCACCTCGGCGACGAAGCGGCATCCATCGACCTGTCCGGAGCCGAGCTGGGACCGGAGGAGGTCGAGGCGGGCTTGCTCGCAGCGAATCGCTGGATTTGGCGCGATGTGCCGGTGCGAGCCCGCTTTGTCACCGCAGAGGAAGTGGGGCGGCTGCACCTGCGCAAGGCACCGTCGGTGGCGGAGGACATCCGGATTGTGACCATCGAGGGGCTGGAGGACAACGCCTGCGGCGGGACCCACCCGTCGTCGACGGGGCAGGTCGGACAGATTCTCGTGACCCGGACGGAGCGCATGCGCGGTGGGCTGCGGGTCACCTTCGTCTGCGGTGCGCGGGCCCTCTCGGCAGCGAGTGCGTATGTGGACCTGGCACGGAACCTCGGGGCCGCCTTATCGGTCGGGACAACGGAGGTGGTGGACGCCGTCGCATCGCTGCTGGAGCAGGTGAAGGCAGCGACGCGACGGGAGCAGGCGTTGCGGGCGGAGTTGGCAGACAAGGCCGCGGCGGAGTTGGCCGCTGGGGCCACCCTTCATCCGAGCGGCGCCGCGGTCGTTTCGGCGTCCCTCGGCGACCTGGCAGAGGTGGCGGATCTCAAGCGCACGGCCCTCGCTGTCCTCGCCAGGCTGGCGGAGCGCGTGCCGGAAGCGCCGCAACGGGCGGCCGCGCTGGTGGGTCAGTTTGGCGGCCGGACACACCTGCTCGTACAGGTCGAAGGCGATGGACCACTGGCCGCGAACCGCTGGGTGCAGGCCGCCCTCGCCGCAGTGGACGGAAAGGGCGGCGGCAATGCGAAAGCCGCACAGGGCTCCGCTCCCGTCGAGCCCTCGCGCCTGCTCGCGGTGCTGCGTCCGGTGACGAGGGAGGGTTGATGAAACCGGAACCGAAGCCGGGGAACAGGTCCTAGCGGGTGGTGAAACCGTCCGGGCGCGGCCGCGGCGGCAATGGGCCGAGGTACTGGTACAGGTGGGTCTCAATGCGCCCGTTGTAGAGCTTCCGGTTTTTGTCCGCAGGCTTCCCAAATAGCCGTTCGAACCGAGGATGGGACGTGATGACGAACCAGCTCCACGTGTCGAGGCGCCGTGCGACCTTCCCCAGGTCCCGGTACAGGGTTTCAACTTCCGACTGCTCGCCGATCCGCTCGCCGTACGGCGGGTTCGTGACGACACATCCGTACGCCGACTCCGGCCGGAACTGGCGGACGTCCTGCACCGTGAAGCGGATACTGTCTGCCACGCCCGCGCGTTCTGCGTGGCGGGCGGCCATCGAGACGGCGGCCGGATCGATATCCGACCCGAGAATCTCCACGGGAGCGGAGCGCTGGGCGCTGGCCACAGCAGCGGATCGCGCGTCCGTCCAGACGACCGGGTCAACGGTTGGCCACCGTTCGGCGGCGAATGTCCGCTGCCACCCTGGCGCCATACCGCGGCCAATCAGTGCCGCCTCAATCGCAATGGTCCCGGAGCCGCAGAGCGGGTCTGCAAACGGCCGGTGAGGCAGCCACCGGCTGAGCAGCACCAAGGCGGCAGCCAGTGTCTCCTTGATGGGGGCCGGTCCGGTCTCGCTTCGGTAACCGCGCTTGTGCAGTCCAGGGCCCGAGGTGTCGAGCGTGAGCAATGCTACATCCTTCTGCAGAGACACTTCAATCGGATACATGGCGCCCGTTTCCGGCAGCACCTCGGTGCGGTGTCCGTGGCGGAGCGATTCGACCACCGCCTTCTTGACGATCCGTTGGCAAGCGGGTACCGAGGACAACCGAGATCGGACGGAGCGGCCCTCGACCGGGAAACGCCCGTCTGCCGGAATCCAATCGGCCCACGGCAGCGCTTTTGTCCCCTCGAACAGTTCGTCAAACGTCTCCGCGCGGAACTCGCCCAACTTGACGAGGACGCGGTCGGCGGTGCGCAGCCAGAGGTTGGTATCGGCGACAGTCCGCAGGGTACCGGAGAACTCGACGTACCCGTTGGAAGCGTGCGCGTCCGCCACCCCGAGGTCTTGTAACTCGCGCTTGACGACAGCTTCTAAACCAAACGGTGCGGTGGCAATCAGGGTCAGTGGCTCCGTGTTGTGTTCCTCCCTTTGAAATCTAGAAGGCGCCGCCGAGTCGGTGGCGACGCCAGCATGGACGTTGGTGGAGGGGCTCGCTCGTTCCGACCGCGTCCTGCCCTGCCAGCCGGTCAGGGGACGGCGCCCAGGTCACCGCCTACCCGCGCTGCACCAGCATCAAGATGACCGACGCCAGTGCGAAACAGGCGCTGACGAGGTAGAGGACGGTCACCGTCTGAACCTGGGAGAACCCTGCGTTCAACAGGCGGTGGTGGCTGTGCGTCTGATCTGGTCGGTAGACCGGTTGTCTGCGCCGCGCGCGGCCAATCACCACGCGGATGGCGTCGAAAATCGGCAAACCGAGCGCGAGGACAGGCACGACGATGGAGACGAGGGTCGCCGACTTGTACGCGCCGAGGGCGGAAACGGCCGCCAGCACGAAGCCGATGCACGTAGAGCCCGCGTCGCCCATGATAATCCGCGCTGGATAGAAGTTGTAACGCAAAAACCCGAGCGCGCCGCCAGCCAGTCCTGCCGCCAGCACGGCCGATTGCGTGTCGCCGGCCTTGTACGCAAAGAGCGTGAGCGTGACGCCGGAAATGACGCCGATGCCAGCGGCCAACCCGTCCAGCCCGTCGAGAAAGTTGAAGACGTTGATGACGCCGACAATCCAAATGACCGTGAGTGGCCAGGAGATGGCCGCCGGCAACACGACGTAGTGTCCGCCTCCGAACGGCACGCTCAAGGTGTGCACCTTGCCTCCCGCCAGGGCAACCCACGTCGCTGCACCCACTTGCACCAGCAATCGGACCCCGGCCGAGAAGTCCCTGCGCCGCGTCTTGAAGAAGTCGTCGACGGTTCCGATGGCGTACAGCATCAGTGTTCCGCCAAAAATACTCCAATAAACAGGCGCGCCGGGGCCGCTTGGTGGGCTCACGAGGAGCGACGCTGCCAAGAAGCCAGCCACAATCGCCGTGCCGCCGAGGAGCGGGAGCGGCGTGCGGTGGACCTTGCGCGCATTCGGCATATCGTAAAACCGCCAGCGGATGGCACACCGCCGGACGAGCGGAACGAGGAGCAGGGAGATGGCCAAGGCGATACATCCTGCCGCCCAGATTCGCATCGCGCCGCCTCCTGCTCAGGACCCTTGCCCGCTGCTCGGCAACCAGTTGACCACCTGGTTGATGACCCTCGTTTGCCCGTTTGACAGGTCGACCGTCATCTGAAACTGTCGAGTGTCGTCGTCGTAATGACACTGCGCAATCGGGTTCGGTTTGTGGGTCGTGGGATTGATGGACTGGATGGTCAGCAGCGAACCGTGGTCGTATTGAACGTAGAGTCGCATGAGGTTTTCGGCCCACGCGGCGCGCTGTGCGTCCGGAACCGGGCGGTTGACGGTGAGGACGTAGGACATCGCGTCGAGCCCGGTACCAGAGTCAATCAGTTCGAGGGTTCCGAGGTGGTGGGTGACGACGTACTCGTCAAAGGTGTGTTTGTGTTCCGCCGCGCGCACGGCGTGCACCTGCTGCATGTAGACATACAGCCACCAACCGCCGAGGGCAATCGCAATCACCATCGCGACGATGACGGCGCGGGCGCGCAGGTTGCGGCGCTTGGCCAGTTCTGAAGCAGTCTGGGCGGGCATCGCCGAGCCCCCTCTCACAGCGTCCGGCCTGGGACCGGAATCTACTTCGCGATTATACTGCAAGCGCCTGCAGCCGCATAGAGCGGCGTCGGAATTTTGCGCAGCATGGCGATTCTCGCGAACGCGGTGAGGGGGTCGGCCTGCTTGACGGAAATGAGATAAATTGTGGTAAACTGTACCCGTATGTTGTGCGGAGTTGTACCGCTTTCATTGGAAGCGCCACGCGAATCTCACCCGTGCCTCGCACGGGGCTGAAGTCTCCGCTTGCAGGTACATTGTTCACGAGCCCGGATAGGAGGGAGCCGATGTCACATCGGACGCTCACCGTGCGGCGGCGGATGATGGAGCGGCACAACTGAAAATTGACACGGTTGCGCCTATAAGGAGGGTGTAAGGTGGGAAATTCATGGTTGCCCGTACAACTGACCCAAATGGCGCACAACGTAGACGGGCTCTTCTACTTCGTGCTCGCTGTGGTCACATTTTTCTTTGTACTCGTGGAAGTCTTGCTTATCACTTTCCTTGTTCGTTACCGGCGGACGAAGCGAAACCAAGTGGGCGCAAACGTGCACGGCAACAACAAATTGGAGTTCGTCTGGACACTGGTTCCCGCACTCATCCTCGTCATCATGGGCGTGGCCAGCGTGCACGACGTGTACGCCGCGCAGACCCAACCGGCGAAACCCGTCGTCATCCAGGTGATTGGGCACGAGTGGTACTGGGAGTTCAAGTATCCGAATGGTGTGGATACGCACAACGACCTGAGAATTCCGGCGGGTGAGGACGTGCGCTTCGACATCACCTCACAGGACGTCATCCACGGCTTCTACCTCGCGCCGATGCGCATGCAGCAGGACGCGCTCCCCGGTCGCGAGACGCAGTTCTGGGTGGACGTGGAGCCGAAGTACGTGGGTCAGACGTTCCTCGTGCCGTGTGACCAGTTTTGCGGCCCGGGTCACCCCACGATGGTCGGCCACATGACGATTATGAGCGAGTCCGACTTCAACCAGTGGCTCGCAACGGAGAAACAGCAGCAGAGCAAAAGCAGCGGTTCCTGACAGGCGGCTGGACTGTCTCGACCCGGTGACGCGTGCGCAGAGTGGTGCGTGCCGCAGCTCGCGACGAGTGCCGGACCGTGTGAGGCGGTCTCGCGGAATAGCAATTGCGCGACTCCAGGCGGAACTCAGACGACTTGTGTGAGGTGGTGACCAAATGGCGGCTGTGCTGGAGGCGCCATACGCAGAGCGGCGGTCCTTCGTGAGAGAGTGGGTCCTCACGGTCGACCACAAGAAAATCGGTATCATGTATGGCGTGACCGCGCTGTTCTTCTTCCTCCTCGGCGGATTGTTCGCGCTGCTCGTGCGGACAGATCTGTTGGTGCCGGCAGGGGTCTTCCCGGCCCAAGATTACAATGAGTTCTTCACGATGCACGCGACGGTCATGATTTTCGCCGTCATCATCCCGCTGTTGACGGGCGGCTTTGGAAACTATCTGGTGCCTCTGCAGATTGGCGCCCGCGACATGGCGTTCCCGCGGATGAACGCGCTCAGCTACTGGCTGTATCTGGCCTCCGGTATCGTGTTCCTGCTCAGCATGGTGTCTGGCATGCCGGACGCTGGCTGGACCTCGTACCCGCCGTACAGCGTGACGTCCACCGGCCCCGGCATCGACCTGTGGATTACGGGGCTGCACATCGCTGGCCTGTCCTCCATCCTCGGTGCCATCAACTTCATCGTGACGATTCAGCGGATGCGGGCGCCGGGCATGACGCTCAACCGCATGCCCCTGTTCGTCTGGAGCATGCTGGTCACGGCGTACATGCAGTTGTTCGGCACGCCGGCCCTCGCCGGCGCCATCACGACGCTGCTTGCGGACCGGCACTTTGGCACCGTGTTTTTCAACAGCGCGGCGGGCGGGGACCCGATGCTTTACCAGCACCTGTTCTGGTTTTACTCCCATCCGGCGGTCTACATCATGATTGTCCCAGCCTTTGGCATCATCTCGGAAGTGCTGCCGGTGTTCTCCCGCAAACCCATCTTCGGCTACCACGCCATCGCCTACTCGAGCGTGGCGATTGGATTCCTCGGCTTCTTCGTGTGGGCCCACCACATGTTCGTCGCTGGGATGCAGATGTCGGAAGGCATCCCGTTCATGATCTCGTCGATGATCATCGCGGTCCCGACGTCTGTCAAGATCTTCAACTGGCTGGCCACCATGTGGCGCGGGGCCGTGGAGTACACGGTTCCGATGATGTTTGCGTCGCTCGGGTTCATCGGGTCGTTCATCATCGGTGGGTTCAGCGGTGTGATTGTCGCAGCCGTCCCGCTCGACATGCAGCTGCACGACACCTACTTTGTCGTCGCGCATATCCACTACGTGTTGTTTGGCGGGAGCGTCATGACCATCATGGCGGGGCTCCACTTCTGGTATCCGAAGGTCACCGGTCGGATGTACAGCAAGAAACTCGGTTATTTGGGCTTCTGGCTCTACTTCATCGGCACGCAGGTGACCTTCTTCCCAATGCACCTGTTGGGACTTGCCGGCATGCCGCGGCGCATCGCGTCGTATGACCCGGCCTTCCAGTTCTGGAACGACGTTTGTACGGTCGGCGCTTACATTCTCGGACTCGGCACGCTGGTCATCATCTACAACCTGCTCTACCACGCGAAGCGCGGGCCGAAGGTTGGACCGAATCCGTGGGTCGCTCGCACGCTGGAGTGGCAGACCAGCTCACCGCCGCCGGAGCACAACTTCGACGAGATTCCGGTTGTGACGGCGAATCCGTATCAACCGTACACGGCAGAGGAATTGGCGCAGGCTGCTCAGTCCGCGCCGTAAGGAAACCAAGACCTGGACGCCCAAGGACGCGGCTTCCGGCGTGGCGGCTCCCGAATGCGGACGGTGTCACAGCCGGAACCCGGTGCCATTGTGAAAGGAAAGGTGGGAGGTCCGCACATGTCAACCCATTCGCCAGCGAGTGCACACGCTGCACACGAAGAGCACATTGACCATCAGGGCAATGCGAACCTCGCGGTTTGGTGCGGGCTGGTCGCCCTCACCTTCATGACGGGTACGTTCGTGGCGGCGAACGTCTACCTGCGCGGTTGGAGTCCGTCCAAGTTTGGGAAGCTGCATCCGGGCTTGCTGACCCAGTTACCCGACTACGCGGTGCTGTGTGCCATTCTGTCCGCTATCCTCGTGGTGATTGCAGGGGCGCTGTTTGTGAAAGACAAGTGGGGCGCGTTTCGCGGGGTCTTGGCACTGGCCACGCTGTCGTACGTCGCGATGACCGGCATCCACTTCCGGTTGATGCTGTGGGTCGGCCACTACAGCCCGCAGGCTGCAACCATCTACGCACCGACGGAGGTCGCCCAGTTTGTGCTCAGTGCTATCTGCGTCATCCTGTTGGCCGTTGCTGGGTGGTACAGCACGTTCGCGAACAAAGGGAAGGTCAACGCCTTCTTTCCGGTCGCGACAAACGTCTGGATTTATACCGCGCTCTCGGGGATTGTCATTCTGTTGCTTGAGAACGTGTTGACCGTCGGGCAATTCGCCGCCTGGTGCGGACAGCACCTGTGAGGCCTTTGACACTCGCAACGCGGAAGGAGGGAGTCGGCGCGTTGATGCGCTGACGCCGGGGCCATGCAGCTCATGTTATTCGCCTTTGGCGCGTTTGTCTTTATTGGTGTCACTTTGTTGATTCTGCGCTACAGTACGTACCTGTCCAACGCGAAAAAGGGATGACCTGGATGCGGCGCGGATTCTGTGGAATCGGCGCCGCATTGTGATTTTCCGACGAATGGGCTGCCAGACGGGCGAGGTCACCTCGAATGGGGGGAAAGGCATGGTTGCCATACCTGCGATGGCCGTGGTCGTCATCACGGCGTGGTTCGCCGTCTCCGTCACCCGGCAATGGGTGCGCAAACGGCGTCTCAACCTGGGGTTCTGGTCCATTTCTCTATGGCTGTCGTGCGTCGGTTCCGCGGCGTATTGCTTGGCCGCATGGCACGCACCGGGCGCGCAGGGGTGGTTTCTCGTTTACTACGGTTGCGGGGCGCTGTGGATGCCGTGCCTCATGGGATTGGGCAGTCTCGCCTTGGTTTGCCGACCGCACATCGTCTGGATTCTGGCGGCGGTCGTCCTCTCCATCGGAGCGCTGGCGACAGTCGAGTTGTCTGTCGCGCCGGTCCATCTCGAGATGCTTCGGCAACTGAACGGTGGAGCGGGAACGGGTATCATTGCTGAACGAACCGGGTGGCTCGCGCCGCTGATTGGGCTGAACAGTTTTGGAGCACTGGCCGTGGTCGGTGTCGCCGTGGTGTCCGCGATACGGACGGCGCAAAAGCGCTCGTCGATGCCGTTTCTAGCCGGAAATTTGTGGATTGCCGGTGGCGTCTTGGTCATCTCGGCTGCCGGAAGTGCCGCAAGGCTGGGCTGGCCGGAGTTGTTCTGGGTCTTGATGGCCGTTGGGTGGGCCGGTTTCTTTGTGGGGTATCACCTGTTGACGCCAAAGCCAGTGTCGGCGGTTGTCGTCGCTCCCAACCGCTCGTTCTAACCGATATCGGTCTCCCATAGGTGAAACGGGGCCCCGGCGGGGCCCCGTTGCGCAGTTTAAGCAGTTTAAATGGTTGTGCGATGGTTCCCGGCAGGCACTTACCGGTTGCGGTTGCGCGTCCACTTGCGATTGGGATTTGAGGTCTCGGGAAATTTGTCTCCCTTGCGAAGCCGGACTTTCCGCGGGTGGTGCAGGTTCGCGCTGTCCGGGTGTTCGCCGACCTCCACATACTCTCCGTCGTTCGGCACTTCCCAGCCGGGTTCAAACTGGTTGTGCTGGCCCACTGGTCATCACCTCGCTGGCTGTTGTCCGGACAATCCGTATTGTTGCATCCGGGTGAGCCGCGTATGCACGCCGATGGGCCGGGTCAGGGCAAGGGTTACGCCAAGGTGACGTCTTTGCAGAGATACACGTCCTGAATCAAGTTCAAAATCTCGACGCCTTCCTTCATCGGGCGCTGGAATGCCTTGCGACCCGAGATGAGGCCCATCCCGCCAGCGCGCTTGTTGATGACGGCTGTTTTCACGGCTTCGGCGTAGTCGTTGGCGCCAGATGCACCGCCGGAACTGATGAGCCCAATCTTGCCCATGTAACAGTTCGCCACCTGGTAGCGCGCAAGGTCAATCGGATGGTCGGAGGTGAGTTCGGTGTAGATTCGCTCGTCCGTCTTGCCGTAACTGCTGCCCTCCATGTTCAGCGCCTTGTAGCCGCCGTTGACTTCCGGCAACTTCTGCTTGATGATGTCAGCCTCAATCGTCACGCCGAGGTGGTTGGCTTGTCCCGTGAGGTCTGCCGCTGTGTGGTAGTCGACGCCGCCGACCTTGAACTGGCTGTTCCGCAAGTAGCACCACAGCACGGTGAACATTCCCAACTCGTGCGCCTCTTCGAAGGCCTCGCTCACTTCCTGCAATTGCCGGGTGGATTCATCGGACCCGAAGTAGATGGTGGCGCCGACGCCGGCCGCCCCCATCTCCCACGCCTGGCGCACGCTCCCGAACAGGACTTGGTCGTACTTGTTCGGATAGGTCAGGAGTTCGTTGTGGTTGATTTTCACGATGTACGGAATCTTGTGGGCGTACTTGCGCGCGGTGAGGCCCAGCACGCCGAAGGTGGAGGCGACCGCGTTGCAGCCCCCTTCGATGGCCAGTTCCACGATGTTCGCGGGATCAAAATAGGCGGGATTCTTCGCAAAAGACGCGCCGGCTGCGTGTTCGATGCCCTGGTCGACCGGGAGGATGGAGACGTAGCCGGTTCCCGCCAACCGCCCGTGGTTGAAGAGGCTCTGGAGGTTGCGCAGGACTTGGTTGTTTCGGTCTGTCTGTGCGTAGACGGTGCTCACGGCGTCGGGCGATGGGGGGGTCAAGGCAGAACGCGGAATCGTCGTCGACGTGTGCTTCAGGTAGTAGTCTGCTTCCGCTCCAAGGTATTGCTGGATTTTCTCAATCATCTCCGCACCTCATCTCGAAATATGGATCGACACCACTGTAGCAGAACCCCACCGAAATAGGAAACACTGGTCGCCACGGAGGGCGGGGTGCAAGGTCGTTGGAGCCTCCTGCCGCTTCGGGGTTCGCACGTCCATGGCACCGCAGTATAATAGTCTTGTGAAGCATGGATAGGAATTGGATGGAAGGGGTCTGAACCGATGTTCCATCGCAGAGATACAAGGCCCGTCCAGGTCGGCCCGCTCACCATCGGCGGGTCTGACCGCGTGGTCATTCAAAGCATGACGACAACGAAGACAGCGGATGTGGAGCGGACCGTTGCGGAGATTCACCGGCTCGAAGACGCTGGCTGCGAGGTTGTACGCGTCACGGTGAACACGAAGGAGGCTGCCGCTGCCGTCAAGGAGATCAAGCGGCGCATCCACATCCCACTGGTGGCGGACATTCACTTCGATTATCGACTCGCGCTGCTCGCGATTGAAAACGGCGTCGACAAGGTGCGGATTAACCCGGGAAATATCGGACGACGCGACCGCGTCGAGGCCGTTGTGAAGGCGTGCAAAGAGCGGCACATCCCCATCCGCATCGGGGTCAATGCCGGTTCACTGGAGCGAGAGATCCTGGAGAAGTACGGATACCCAACGGCTCAGGGGATGTTGGAGAGCGCCCTGCACCACATCCGTATCCTTGAAGCGTTGGACTTCCACGACATCATCGTCTCGATGAAGGCGTCGGACCTGCCGCTCGCCATTGAGGCGTATCGACTCGCCGCAGAAACCTTCGATTACCCGCTGCACTTGGGCATCACCGAGTCCGGTACCCTGTACAGCGGCACCATCAAGAGCGCCGCCGGCCTCGGGACACTGCTGTCGATGGGAATTGGCAACACGATTCGCGTGTCGTTG
This sequence comes from Alicyclobacillus sp., assembly GCA_023511295.1. Taxonomy (GTDB): domain Bacteria; phylum Bacillota; class Bacilli; order Alicyclobacillales; family Alicyclobacillaceae; genus JAIMBT01. The sequence goes on along the minus strand of JAIMBT010000002.1, from coordinate 175,206 downwards.
AGCGCAGATCCGGTCGAAGAAGTGAAGGTCGCGCGCGAGTTGCTGAAAGACTTCCACCTCATCTCGAACGCACCGACCCTGGTGTCGTGCCCGACCTGCGGGCGGATTGACATCGACCTCATCTCGGTGGCGAACGAAGTGGAGGAGTATCTGCAACACATCAAGGCGCCCATTAAGGTGTCCGTCCTCGGTTGCGCGGTCAACGGCCCCGGCGAGGCCCGCGAGGCAGACATCGGAATTGCCGGCGCGCGCGGCGAAGGGCTGCTCTTCCGGCGGGGCGAGGTCGTCCGGAAGATCCCGGAGGCCGAGTTGGTCAGCGAGTTGAAGCGCGAGATTGACGTGATGGCGAAGCGGTACGCGGAAACGGGCCGACTGCACGAATAGGGCCGGTGAATATGGCCCGCATACGCATCACCTGAATGCTCCGAGGACAGGCGGCCAGACTGGCCGCCTGTCTGCGCATCGGCCACTTGACCGAAACGGGAGGGGTTCATGCGTTGACCGATGTCAAGCCCTCCGCTATAATAGACCCGCTTGCTTTAGTACGTTATCAGACTAAAGTGCGGGACGCAGCGCCACTTTGGTGGTGGGCCGAGGCGGTTGACGGCTGCTTCGGCGCAACAGGGGAACGCTAAGAAAAGACCGTGTCTAGTGACGGCGGTGCCTTCGCTTCGGCCCGCCTTTACGAGACCTGGGAGAGGAGGACCTGCGATGGCGTGGGAACCGCAAACCCGGTGGGCAGATCGGCCACCGGGCATGCGCGATATGTACCCTGGCCAGGCCCGGCAGCGGCGGATGGTGGAGAATCGCCTGCTCGCCGCGTGCGAGCGGCACGGCTTCGAACTGGTCTCGTGCGGGACGTTTGAGTACGTGGACACCCTACTGCGCGGGCGCAGCACGGACGAGGCGGAGCACTGGGTCCGGTTGTTTGACGCGTCGGGCCGAACGATGGCCCTGCGCCCGGAACTGACGCCGTCCATTGCGCGCATGGCGGCGCCCCTCGTACAGGCTGGGGCGGCCGAGGTGCGTTGGTGTTACGCCGAACGGGTGTACCATCGGTCGGACGAACCGGCGTCCCTCTCTTGGGCAGCCGGCCGCGCCGCGGAGTCCACGCAAGTCGGCGTCGAGTGGATTGGTCCGCCGGCCGGCGAGATCGACGCCACGTTGCTCGCCATCTGTGAGAGTGGGCTCCGCGATATTGGCGTGACCGACGCGCAGTTGGTCCTCAGCCACGCGCGCTTCGCGGAGGCGTACCTGGAAGCGTGCGGCGTGCCGTCGACGGGCGTTCCGGACCTGCTCGATTGCCTGGTGCGCGGGGATTACGTCGGCTTCCGGCGCACCCTCGGCGAGTCGGGCCAGGGTGCCGCCATGCCGGATTTGTTGCGGCAAATGTCGGCGCTCAATCCGTTCCGGCCGGAGACGCTGCATGCGGCCCTGCGCGACGCGTGGCAGGACTCGGCAGCGGGCCAGCGGGCGCTCGCCGTGTGGGACGAGCTGGTCCGCCTCGCGGACCAACTGCAGGGGCTGCGGTTGCGCACTCCGGTCACGTTTGACCTCACCTTGCACCGCGACCTCAGCTATTACACCGGCGTCGTGTTTGAGGTGTTCGTGCCCGGAACCGGAGCGCCCGTCGCACAGGGCGGCCGCTACGACGACTTGCTCGCTCAGTTTGGCGCGCCGGCGCCCGCCATCGGCTTCACCTACGAGGTCGAACGGCTCACTGCCGCTCAGAGCGACGGGGATTGGCTCGATATCGGCGCGAAGGAGGGGTGACGGGTGATCACGTTTGCCTTGGCGAAGGGGCGCACGCTGAACGATGTTCTGCCGCTCTGGCAGCGCGCCGGACTGCCCGTCCCGCCGGACTTAGAAGACAGTCGAGCCCTCGTCTTCTCGGCGGAGAACGCTGCCTTCGGAATGGTGCGGCTGCTCTTGGCCAAGCCGGCGGATGTGCCGACGTACGTCTCCTTCGGCGTTGCGGACCTGGGCATTGTCGGTGAAGACGTCATCCTCGAAGCGGGTCGCGAGGTCTACGAGCTGCTCGATCTCGACACCGCCCGTTGCACCCTCTGTGTCGCTGGCCGGCCCGAGCTGCGGCCGTCGGTCCCGCGGCGGGTCGCGACGAAGTACCCCCGCTTGGCGGACGACTACTTCCGCCGGCGCGGACAGGCGGTCGAGATTGTGGAGCTCGGGGGATCCATCGAACTCGCTGCGGTCATCGGCCTCGCCGACCGGATTTTCGACCTGGTACAGACGGGTGGCACCCTCGCGGCCAACGGATTGGCGGTGTTCGACCGCGTGTTGCCGGTCTCCGCGCGGCTCATCGCCAACCGGGCGAGCTACCGCAGCCGTCGATCGGAGATTGACCGCGTGACGGAGCATTTGCAACGAGCCATTCAGAAAGGGGACGGGCGCGATGGCTGAATATCTCTTGCGGCGCGTGGAGGCGTCCGCGTTCGAGTGGAACCGGTCGACGCATGTCGATCCCGCTGCCGAGTCCCGCGTCCGCGAGATTGTCGCCGATGTGCGCGAAGGCGGCGACAGCGCGCTGCGCCGCTGGACTGCCACTTTGGATACGGAACAGGCGGCGGCTGCGGACTGGGACATCCGGGTGCCGGAGGCGGAACTGCAACGGGCATGGGAAGGGCTCGGAGCCGAGTTGCGGGCCGCCATCACCGATGCGGCCGACCGGATTCGAACGTTCCACGCGCAGCAGCTTCCGAAGGACCTGTCGTGGGTGGACGCCGACGGGGCGACGCTCGGGCTGACCTGGCGCCCGCTCGGTCGCGTCGGCGTGTACGCACCCGGTGGGCGCGCCGCGTACCCGTCGACGGTGTTGATGAACGTCATCCCCGCCCAGGTGGCGGGCGTGACGGACATCGTGCTGGCGTCGCCGCCGCAACCTGACACGGGTTGGCCGCATCCGCTCGTGCTCGCCGCCGCACACGCCGTGGGCGTTCGGGACGTGGTGCGGGTCGGCGGTGCGCAAGCCGTTGCAGCGTTTGCGTACGGCACCGAGTCGGTCAGGAGGGTGGACAAGCTGGCTGGCCCTGGCAATCTGTACGTCGCCCTGGCGAAGCGGGCGGTGATGGGCGACGTCGGGATTGACAGCATCGCCGGACCGAGCGAAGTGTTCATCGTGGCGGACGAGACGGCGGACCCCGCGTACATCGCAGCGGACCTGTTGGCTCAGGCCGAGCACGACCCGGAGGCGGGCGCCGTCTGCGTGCTCACCGACGCGAGCCTGGCCGATGCCGTGGAGGCTGCGTTGCGGCAGCAGGTCACCGTGCTGCCGCGGCGGACGATTGCCGAGCAGGCGCTGGCACGGTGGGGCGCGCTCGTGACGGCAGCCTCACGCGACGAGGTCATCGCAGTGGTCAACCGCAGCGCTCCGGAGCACGTCGAGTTGATGGTCGCGCAGCCCGAGGCGTGGCTCCACAGCATCACGCGGGCGGGCGCGGTCTTTCTCGGCCCCTACACGCCAGAGCCGGTGGGGGACTACTTCGCCGGGCCGAACCACGTGCTGCCGACACACGGAACTGCGCGGTTTGCGTCGGGTTTGGGCGTGCTGGACTTCCTTCGCCGCATGACCTACGTCTCCTACCCGAAGCAGACGCTTGCCCGGCACGCTCGGCGGATTCAAACCCTGGCGGAAGCGGAAGGGCTCTCTGGCCACGCGCGGTCCGTGGCCATCCGGTTGCAGACCGCACAAGAGGGGGATGGACGATGAATCCAACGCAGGACCGTGGACCGATGGCGGGCGCTCCGTCGTTCGCGGCGGAGATTGTCCGCGAGACCGGAGAGACCAAGGTGGACCTGCGGTTGAACCTGCACGGGAGCGGGACGGTGGCGCTCAATCTGCCAATCCCGTTCCTCCGGCACATGCTCCACCTGACGGCGGTCCACGGTCGGTTTGACCTCGTGGTGACCGCCTCCGGCGATGTCGACGTCGACGACCACCACCTGGTGGAGGACATCGGGCTGTGCCTCGGCAAAGCCATTCACCAGGCGCTCGGCGACAAGCGCGGCATCCGCCGCTACGGCGAGCGGCACACGCCGATGGACGAAACGCTCGCGCGCGCAGTGATTGACCTATCGGGGCGGCCGGCATTCGTGTTGCAGGGGCGCGTACCGAGCGAGCGAATTGGAACCTTCTCGACTGAACTCGTGTCGGAGTTTTTCAAGTCGGTTGCAAACGAGGCTCGGATGGCACTGCATCTGGCCATCCTGTACGGAGACAACAGCCACCACATGGTTGAGGGGTTGTTCAAGGCGTTCGGAGCGGCGTTGGCCATGGCCGTGGAGACGGTCGGCGACCGCGTGCCGAGCAGTAAGGGGGTGCTGGAATGATTGCGCTGTTGGACCTTGGCATCGGCAACCTCTCCAGCGTCGCGAGCGGGTTTCGCCGGGCTGGGGCGGACACTGTCGTGGTCCGGAGTGCGACGGAGTGGGCCGAGGAAGTCGCAGGCGGCCGCGTCGAGGGATTGGTGCTGCCAGGGGTCGGGGCGTTTGGCGACGCGATGTTTCAACTGCGCGCGAGCGGCCTGCTCGGCGTCGTCCGACAGGCGGTCCGTGAAGAGCGACCGCTGCTCGGCATCTGCCTCGGGATGCAGTTGCTGTTTTCCCTGAGTGAGGAGCACGGCACTCATGTCGGGCTGGGTATCCTGCCCGGCCGCGTCGTGCGGTTTCCGGGAAGTGTGAAGGTCCCGCACATGGGGTGGAACGACCTGGTGACGGTAGCAGATCACCCGCTGCTTCGCGGCGTCGCGGTCGGCGACTACGTCTACTTCGTGCACTCGTACTACGCGGTCCTGCAGGAGCCGCAGCACCTGTTGGCCGCGGCGCAATACGGCGGGGTCCAGGTTCCCGCCGTCGTCGCGAAGGGCCACGTCTTCGGGACGCAGTTCCATCCCGAGAAGAGTGGGCCAGTCGGCGAAGCCATCCTGCGCAACTTCGTCGCGCTGTGCCGGGCGCAGAAGCCGGACGGGGAGGGCGTTTCCGTTGGCCGGGCATGACGGGATGAACGGGTCGTCAGCTTTCACCTTGTACCCGGCCATCGACATCCTCGGTGGCCGCTGCGTGCGGCTGCTGCGCGGGGATTACAGATCGGCGACGACGTACGGGGCCGACCCGCGCAGGACGGCGGAACACTGGCTCGCGGAGGGAGCGCGCTTTTTACACGTGGTGGACCTGGACGCAGCGCGGTCGGGTCAGCCGGAGAACCAGTCGGCGGTGACGGCCATCCTGCAGGCCGCTGCTTCCGTTGGCGCAAAGGTGCAGGTCGGCGGCGGTGTGCGGGACCTCGATACGATGGCGGCGTGGCTCAACCTGGGCGTCGCCCGCTGCGTCGTCGGCACGGCAGCGCTCCAGCCCGGATGGGTCGAGGGTGCAGTGCGTCGGTTCGGTGCCGAGGCGCTGGTCGTTGGGCTCGACGGCCGCGGCGGTCGGATGGCAGTCCGCGGTTGGGAGGAACAGACGGACGTGCCGTTGGTGGACGTCGCGCGGCGGTTGGCGGATGTTGGTGCGGTGCACGCACTGGTGACGGATGTCGATCGCGACGGCGCCCTGACCGGTCCCAACCTGGAACTTGCAGGCCACGTCGCGGCCCAGGGGCTCCGCGCCATCGCATCTGGAGGCATCCGCAGCCTGGAGGACGTTCAGGCTGCGAAGCAGGCCGGCTTGGCGGGGGCCATCGCAGGCCGTGCCATCTATGAAGGGCGCCTGAATGTGCGGGAAGCCCTCGCGTGGCTGGAAACGGAGGGAGCGACGTGTTGACGAAGCGGATCATCCCGTGCTTCGACGTCCTCGACGGACGGGTTGTGAAGCACGTCGGGTTTCTGACCGACCGGCGGGATGCGGGAGATCCGGTGGCGCTGGCAGAACAGTACTGCCGCGAAGGGGCGGACGAGCTGGTGCTGCTCGATATCTCCGCGTCCGAGGAGGGACGCCTGGCGACGCATCGGGTGGTGGCCGAAGTGGCGAGCCGGGTCAATATCCCGCTCACCGTCGGCGGCGGCGTGTCGACCATCGACGACGTTCGGGCGCTGCTGCTGGCGGGCGCTGATAAGGTTTCCATGAACACAGGGGCCGTGCGGGACCCCGGCCTCATCCGAGAGGCGGCCCACCGCTTCGGCGAGCAGTGTGTGGTCGTGGCCATCGACGCCAACCGAAACGAGACGATGGGGACCTACGAGGTGATGATTCAGGGCGGCAAGCTTGGCACGGGGTTGGAGGCCGTCGCGTGGGCGAAGAAGGCGGTCGAGTTCGGTGCCGGGGAGATCTTGCTGACCAGCTTTCGCCAGGACGGCACGCGAGAGGGGTATGATCTCCAACTCACCCGGTTGGTCGCGTCCGCAGTGCGGGTGCCGGTGATTGCGAGCGGCGGCGCGGGGAAGAAGGAACACTTCGCGCAGGTGCTGACCGAGGGCCAGGCCGACGCGGCGCTCGCGGCCAGTATCTTTCACTTCGCCGAGACCTCCATCGGGCAGGTCAAGGCGTATCTGCGGCAGAGGGGGGTTCCGGTGCGATGGACGAGCGAGGCGACAGCCGCACGGTGAGCAGTGGGGCGGAGAGCGGATGGCGTCATGGCGAGATGGCCAGCGGGTCAGCCGTTCATGCGGACAGCCTGGAGGGGGCGCCGACGTCCGTGCTGCAGGCTGTGCCGCTGGAAGCGGTGCGCTACGACACGGCGACCGGCTTGGTGCCGGTCGTCGTTCAGGACGCCCGGTCGGAGGCTGTGTTGATGCAGGCTTACGCCAACCGCGAGGCCCTGAAGCGCACCCTCGCGACGGGATACGCGTGGTTTTGGAGCCGGTCTCGCCAAGCGTACTGGCAGAAGGGTGCGACCAGTGGCCACGTGCAGCGCGTGGTGGAGGTGCGAATCGACTGCGACGGTGATGCCGTTCTGTACCGGGTCGAAGCGGCAGGACCCGCCTGTCACACGGGGGCGCCGAGCTGTTTCTTCCGGTCCATCCCAATCCCGGCCGCCGCTGTGACGCCGCTGGAATCACGCGGAGAAGGCGCTCCGGCTTGCGATGCCCCCGAGGCGGCGGAGCCACCGGCGTCTCTCCCGCCGGACGCCGCTGTGACGTCGTCTGGGGTGGAGGTGGAAAACCCATCCGCGGACATCCTCCAGGCGCTGTGGGCGACGCTCGACGCACGCTTCCGGGAACGGCCGCCGGGGTCTTACACGAGTTACTTGTTTGAACAAGGCGTGGACAAACTCGCGAAGAAGGTCGGCGAGGAAGGCGTCGAGGTCGCCATCGCGGCGAAGAACGCGGCGGCGGGTGCGGCCGGGCGCAAAGAGTTGGCGGCCGAAAGCGCAGATCTGGTGTTTCACCTGTTGGCGCTGTGGCGGGGCGTGGGACTGACGCCGGGGGACGTGTGGGCGGTCCTGCGGGAGCGGCACCGGGAGCACTGATGGGTTCAGACGGGCCGCTGGGACGGCTTGGCAGGCGCGGTTCGCTTCGGGCGCCCTCAGGGCCTTCCGTCGCCACTTGGGTGTGTGGACGATGGCGTCGGCTTGCAGTGCGCGAAATAGCGGCGCTGCAAATCCGCTGCGACCTCCTCCACCCGGTCCGACACCTGGGGAATGGCGTAGCCGATGTACAGCGGGGACGTCACAAACCGCGGCGTCACCTTGCACGCGAAGCGCCCGTCCGGCAACTCGTAGAAGAACAGGTTGTAGCTGTTGCATGACCGGCTCAAGTGGTTCAGTGTGTAGTGCACCGCTGCCTGAACGTAGTCAGCCATCGTGTCCAGTTCCGCGAGGTGGTCGAGCAGCACGTTGAACTCAAAGAAACCGACCCGCGGCTGCGTCGACACGTTGAGCGCGGCGCTCGCCGTCCGCGTGACCGGAATTCCTTCGAAGTACAGCGTCTGGAGCGTCGTTCGGTAGTCGACGCGGTTGAGACCGACAATCTGCATGTGCGGGTGGTGGATGGTCCCCCCAGACAGTGGCCCGTGGTTCTTGAAGAACAGGACGGACGCGTAGCGGGCCGACGCCTGCATCTCCAACCAGTGGCGGAATCCGAAGCGGAACAGGCGGTGCAGGTGAGAGCGGTCGTAGACGGAGAGCTCGCCATCGCAGTCGTTGGTCTCAATCACGACGGTCTGATACGCGTCCTCGAGAACAGGGTATTTGTTTTTGACAAGCAGGATGGTGCCATCCTCGTCGATGATCTCGTCGAGCTGCGCTCGGTCGCAGAAGGGGCACACCGTCTGGCGGTTGATGATGCTCTCCGGTTTTTGTGAGCCGATGCGGGATATGAAGCGCAGGTGCGTGTCGGCCAAGGCCATCCCCTCCCGTCGTGGCTTGTGCACACGCAGCAACCTATCGTAATTTTAATCTGTCGGGAAGGAAAAGTCACAGCCGCCGTCAACCGGGTGTGCGAGTTCCGCGGCCGTTACGGGCTCGCCATCGGCGGCGCCGCGGCGCCCCAGCCCGTGCACGGCCGGACGGCGAAAGAACGGAGTGGTTTGTCATTTCCAGGTGGAAGTTGATTGCGCTCGATCTCGATGGGACGACCCTGCAGGCGGATCACACCCTCTCGGAACCGACCCGCGACTGGCTGCTGAAGGCGCGGTCGAACGGGATCCCGTTCACGTTCGCGACCGGTCGCCACTGGCACGGGCTCGTGGAAGCCTGGGTTGCGGACCTCGGCATCGAGGTGCCGGTGGTCACGTCGAACGGTGCGGAGGTGCGCCGGTCGGACGGGACGGTGCTCGTCCGCCGCGAGTTGGATGGCCGGGTTGTCGCCGGTTTGCGCCAGCTCGCCCGCAGGCTGGACCTGCACTACTGGGGAGCCACGGTGGACGGTCCGGTGTATGAAGCGGACATCCCGGAGGATGTCGAGCGCCTGACGTGGCTGAAGTTCGGTCTGCACGGACGCTCTCCTGCTGCGATTGGGGAGGCGTGGAGAGCGCTCGGCAACCGAGCGGATGTCAGCCTGTCCAACTCGGACCCTCTCAACATCGAGATCAACGCGCGCGGAGCGACCAAGTCGACCGGGCTCGCGGAGGTGTGTGCCCGCTGCGGTATCCAGCCGCACGAGGTGGTCGCCATCGGCGACAGCCTGAACGACATCCCGATGATTGAGTTTGCGGGGCTCGGCATTGCCATGGGGAACGCGCAGCCGGAGGTCAAGGAGGCCGCCGACGTCGTCACCCGGCGATGCGACGAACACGGGGTCGCCTACGCGGTCGCGACGGAGGTGTTGGGGTGTCCGTTCGACGGGCGTCCCGCAGGGTTCGGCGGCTGAGCGGGCGGAGCTCACCATGCGTGGGAGCGCGCGTTGGAAGCATCCGTGCGGGACGTCGCCGGTCCTGTAGTCAGGAGACGGGTCGCTCCTTCATGTACGCGAGCACGTGCTCGGCAAACGACCGCGCGGCGGCGGACGCGGCGATGGGCAACAGCAGGTAGGTGTACGCGGTTGGCAGTGGTACGGCGGGCAGTGGGACTTCCTCGACGGTGCCGCGGAGTACGTCGCGCCGGATGGTGCTCTTCGGCAGAAAGGATACGCCCATGCCCTCCGCAATCCAGTGCAGCGCGACGTGCACCTGGCTGACCTTCATCGTACGCAGAGCTGGGTTTACGCGCCGCAGCGCCGGGACGAGTGCATCCCAGTACTCGGGGTGGCAGTGCGTGAACACCACCTCGTCGGCGAGCCATTCCTCGGCCGTGCGCGGTGGCTCGTCCATATCCGTGCGGGCGTGGGGCGCCACCATCACGACGGGGTCTGCGTACAACGGGGTCCGCGTTAACCGCGGGTGCGTCGCGGCCAGTCGCGAGAACGCCAGGTCAGCGCCGCCCTGCAGAAGCCGCTCCAAGATCTGTTGCGACTCGCAGATTTCCACGGCGAACTCAACGTTGCGGCGTTCCCGCTGATAGGCCTGCACCCAGCGGGGAAGGTAGGTCGTCGCAATCAGTGGCGAACAGACCAGCCGCAGCGTCACGTCGTAGCCCTGCTGTAGGCGCGCCAGGTCGGCCAACCCCTCGTGGTACCGCGCCCAGACATCGGACGCATGGGCCTGAAACCGGCGCCCCGCCGCGTTCAGGACCAGCTGCCGACCCACCCGGTCGAACAAGGGGCAGCCACAGGCGGCCTCCAGTTTCTGAATCTGCTGCGTCACCGTCGGTTGCGCCAGGTGCAGTCGCTCGGCCGCACGCCGCAGGTTGCCTTCTTCGGCCGCGACGAGAAACGTCTCCAACCAGTTCAGATCCACGGTGTTCGTCTCCCCACCTGCAAACTGACCTCTACAGCAACGTCTCCCACAGGTTGCCGCGCCGGACGGGCAGGCCGTGCGCGGGGCAGACCCAGTCGAAGGTGAGCCGCCCGACTTCCTGCAGCGACCGGCGCAAGGCCGCTTTGTCCCACGTCAGGAACCCTGGGCTGGGCCGGAGCGCGCCCCGCCGCGTCGTCACCAGATCACCCGCCAGCAGGGTGTCTCCGGCGCGAAGGCAGACGTGTCCGGGGGTGTGGCCGGGTGCCGGAATCACCTCGAGGCCGCCCACGCGACCGCCGGCTTCGTACGCGCGGACGTCGACCGAGCGGTCGACGCGCATCAAGGCCTTCAAAACCTGCCGAATGCCCCGTTCCCTGGCGGCGCCGTGGATGTACGGGATCTCGGCTTCTGGGGCCCACACCGTGGCGCGCGACCACGCCTGAAGCTGGCGGGCGTTGCCGATGTGGTCCACATCGTGGTGGGTCAGGACGATGTGCGCGAGGTCCGTCGGTCCAATACCGATCCGCTGGAGCGCCGCGATGATCTGCTCGCCCTTCCCGGCCATTCCGGTGTCGACGAGGACCGGTTCGTCCCCCAACACCACGTACACAAAACTGCCCTTGGTCTCCTCCAACAGGTGTATCCCCTTCGTGACCTCCACCTTGCCGCACCTCGCTCGGACGCTCTCCTTGGCCCGCGAACGGCCGTTGCGGTCCAGTCTGAGCCTCCAGAATGGATGTAACGATTGCTTTAAACAATCAATCGGATTGATTTTAATCATTATACATGAACGCTGCGAGCGGTTACCATGGGGGTGCACAACAAACGGTCTGCCGGGCCGATGGCGCGGCAGAGGGGGGGGCACGCGGATGGTTCGCGTCAATGGATTGGAAGGTGTGGTCGTTGCAGAGACGGAGCTCAGCCTGGTGGATGGACAGCAGGGACGGCTGCTGTTTCGGGGGTACGATGCCGCCGATTTAGCCGTACACCGGACCTTCGAGGAGGTCGCGCACCTGCTGTGGCGGGGGCACCTCCCGACCGAGGCGGAGCGCGTTGCATTGGAGCGGGAGCTGCGGGAGTATCGGGCGTTACCGCCGGAAGTGGACGCCGTCGTGCGGGCGTTGCCAGCGGATCGAGACATGATGAGCGTCCTTCGGACAGCCGTATCGGCGCTCGGGGTGACGCGGGATTGGCCGCCGGCGGTCGACGACGCCATCCGGCTGACGGCTGTGTTGCCCACGGTGATTGCTGCGCGGGCGGCTCGGTTGGCGGGCGAGGAACCGGTGGCGCCGAACCCAGACCTGGGTCACACGGCGAACTACCTGTACATGTTGCGACGCGGGCAGGTGCCCGCGGAGGCCGAGGTGCGCACGCTCGAGGCGTACCTGGTCATCACGATGGAGCACGGGCTGAATGCGTCGACCTTCGCGGGGCGGGTGGTGACGTCGACGCAGTCGGACGTGGTCTCGGCGATGACCGCGGCACTCGGTGCGATGAAGGGTCCGTTGCACGGCGGGGCGCCGTCCGAGGTGATGACGATGCTGGAGGAGATTGGCAGCGAAGATGCGGCGGAGGCTTGGTTGCGGGCGGCGCTGGAGCGAGGCGAACGGCTGATGGGGTTTGGGCACCGCGTCTACAAGACGCAAGACCCGCGGGCCCGCGCCCTCCGTGACGTGGTGGCCCGCTTTACCGGGGCAGACCCGCACTTTGCCCTGGCGGTGCGAGTCGAGCAGGAAGCGTTGCGGCTGCTCGCCGAGTACAAGCCGGGTCGGCAGTTGTACACCAACGTCGAGTACTGGGCGGCGGCCATCCTCCGCAGCGTCGGCTTGCCGAAGCCGCTGTACACGCCGACATTCTGCTGCAGCCGCATGGTGGGCTGGACGGCGCACGTCCTGGAGCAGGCAGCGCACAACCGCCTGATTCGGCCGCAGTCGGAGTACGTGGGCCCATTGACCGAGTGACGAGGCAGGCTGGGTGTGCCGTCCGCGTGGGCGCTGGGCTCGAACCCGGCGGCATCGGGTTTCCGAGCTGCCGCGCATTCGAGAATCTCGTTTACAACCGCCGGGCTGCGTGCTACATTGGCAGTGTACAAATGAATCAGGGGCGCTAGGGGTGCCGATGGGCTGCCGGTTTGAAAGAGCCGCAGCTCTGAGGCTGAGAAGCGGGGTTCCGCTAACCCTTCAGGACTCGATCTGGGTCATACCAGCGGGAGGAAGTGCTCGACATGCCGTTACCGGGCCCTGTTGCGCGCGGCTGCACCTGCAGCCGAGGAACAGGGCCTGTTTTTGCGAGATGTCGCGTCCTTCACTTGGAGGCCGCAAGGCGCCGCCGATGTGAGAGGAGATGGGTTGCGAATGCGTCGTGCGTGGAAGTTGCGGGATGTGGTGTTGGCGGTGATGATCTCGGTGGTCTGCGGTGCCATCTACATGGGGTGGGACTGGCTGACCCAGCCGCTCTTCGGTTCGACCGTCAGTCCAGCTATCGGGGGTATCGTCAACGGCGTGTGGTGGCTGGCCTCTGGCCTTGCCGCCTACATCATCCGAAAGCCGGGGGTGGCGTTGCTGGCTGGCTTTGCGAGCGCCTTCTTCGAGTGGGTCCTCGGCAGCCCGTACGGGCCGTCGGTGCTCATGAGCGGTCTCGTGCAGGGGGGCGGCTTCGAGGTGGCTTTGGTCATCCTCCTGTGGCGCCGCTGGGGTGCGGCCGCGATGCTGTTCGGGGGCGCAGTGGGCGGAATCGGCAACTCCATCCAGTGGTTGACGCAGTACCAGGGGTACACCTACACGTTCCCGGTCATCCTCGGCTACATCGTGCTGACGTTGTTGAGCGGGGCGTTCTTCGCTGGGCTGCTGCCGGTTTGGGTCGGCAACGCCCTGCGCCGGGCCGGCGTGGTCCGCAACTTTGAACTCGGTCGACAGGTGCCAGGGGTCCGGTGACGCCGGTGCAGACCACGATGCCTCGTTCAGAGCAGGCCGCGGCGGTACCGGCGCGGCCTCTGCTGGCGTTGCACGGCGTGTCCATCCAGTACCCGGATGCCGGTGCGCCGAGCGTGTCAGATGTCAATCTCGCCATCGCCCCTGGCGAATGCGTGCTGCTGCTCGGCCCGAGCGGCTGCGGCAAGAGTACCCTCGGCCTCGCCTGCGCGGGCCTCATCCCGTCCTCCGTCGAGGCGGAGGTGAGCGGACAGATCTGGCGAGCGGGCGACCTTCAGGCGCCGGGCCGGGTCGCCATCGTCTTCCAAGACCCGGAGACGCAGTTCTGCATGCTTCGGGTGGACGACGAGATTGCCTTCGGGCTCGAGAACCGGTGTGTGCCTCGCGAGGACATGCCGGACCGTATCTTGGCTTCGTTGGCGGAGGCCGGGTTGGCCGTGAACCCAGCGGTGGCCCACAGCACATTCTCCGGTGGCATGAAACAGAAGCTCGCGATTGCGGCCGCCCTCGCCACCGACGCGCAACTCCTTATTTTGGACGAACCCACGGCCAACCTTGATCCAGCTTCGACCCGCCAGGTGTTCGACACCATCGCGCGGCTCAAGGCGCAGGGCAAGACCCTGCTGGTGATTGAACACAAGTTTGCTGCGCTGTTGCCGGTGGCAGACCGGGTGGTGATGATGGACCATACGGGCCGCATCCGTCGCGTCGGCACCCCGGAAGCCGTACTGGAGGAAGCGTGGCCGTGGATGGTTGCCGAGGGCATTCTGCCAGCGTGGCAGGTGCGGCCGTCGGCCGGACCGACCGCACTTGGGACAGATTCGGTGCCGGACGTGACAGCGCGGGCGGCCGTGGCCGCGGAGGAAGTGCGGACCGCAGACCGCTCGCAGCCGGTGGCGGATGCGGCGCCGCTCGTGACGGTGACGGGGGCGACGCTTGCGTACGGGACTGACACCGTCTGGCGGGACGTCTCGTTTGCGTTGCCGCGGGGGTCCTTCACGGCGATTGTCGGACCGAACGGTGCCGGAAAGTCGTCGCTGCTCCAGGCGTTGGCGGGTCTGCAACCACTCGCGGCCGGTCAGGTTGAGTTGGCAGGGCGGCCGGTTGGGGCGTGGAAGCCGGCGGATCGATTCCGGAAACTGGCCTACTGCTTCCAGAATCCCGAATACCAGTTCGTCTTCGAGCGCGTGGGCGACGAGTTGGCGAACCGCGTGGTGGCCGACGACGTGCCGGCAGAAGTGCTCGCTTTGCTCGCGGAATTCGGGTTGGACGGGACCGCGCAACAGAGTCCCTACGGGCTCAGCCAGGGCCAGAAGCGACGATTGAGCGTCGCGTCCATGCTGCGGGTGGACCACGACCTGTACTTGCTCGACGAACCCACGTTTGGGCAGGACGCCCGGACGCAGGAGGCCATTATGGACCACCTCCTGCGGTTGCAACAGGCGGGCAAGACGTTGGTCATGACGACGCACGACATGGAGCTCGTGCGGCGGTATGCCACGCACGTTGCGGTGTTGGCGGAGGGCCGGCTCCTGTTTTGGGGCCATCCCTCGGACCTGTTGAAGCAGCCTGAGGTTCTGCGTCGTGCGCATCTCCTCGACGATGCCGCGGCCGTTATCCACGAAGCGTCGGCGAGTGCGACGCCGGAAGGCAGGGCGTCCGTAGGGTCTGCATCCAAAGAACTGGAGTCGGCGTCAGCCGTGCCGCGCCAGCGCTCGACGCCGGCTGCGGCGCTGAACCCGGGTCTGCACCTGATGACGTCGGTGGCGGCGGCTGTGATTGCCATGTTCGCACACACGCTGGCGTCGGCTGTCGCGGTCTGCTGTCTGCCGCTCTTGCTCGCCCTCGCGGTCGGGTGGATACACCCGTGGCGGTTGGCCAAGCGCATCAGTGCGTTCGTCGCGTTCTACGTGCTTTACGTGTGGTCGTTCGTCGCCTTTTCGGCGGTTCCCCCAGGGGCCGCCCACCTGCGCGTGTTGTGGTGGAATCTGAGCTGGGTGGGGCTGCACAATGGGCTCGTGTTGGCCTTCCGCATGCTCGGCGTGGTGGGCTGGGGGATTCTGCTCGTCAGCACCGCGGATTTGACCGAGCTCTTGGTCAGCCTCTGCAAGAACTTTCACCTGTCGCCGATGCTGTCCTACGGCGTCCTGGCTGGCACGCGGTTTGCACCGATGTTTCGCTCGGAGTGGCGCAAACTCCATCAGGCTCGCGTCATCCGCGGACGAGAGGCGCGAACCGCCCTGCGCTCTGTGACATACGCGTTGCCACTGTTTAGCCAAGCGGTCCGGATGAGTGAGCGGGTGGCCACCGCGATGGAGGCGCGCGGCTTCGTCGGGCCGGCCGCCCGGCGCCCCGACGGTCGCAGCTACTACCGCCGGGTACGAGTGGGAGCGTGGGACGTCTGCTACACGGCACTCGCCGTCCTTCTGTCGCTGGTCGCGGTGATTTGGGGCAATCAGGTCGGCTGACGGTGCATTCAGATGTCGTCGGAGCGCATGGATGAACGCGGGTCGCTTGCGTACGAGCCTGCAACAGACCCCGGGGCGATGGCACGCTTTGGCTGCCGCTCCGGGGAATGCTATCATGGACGCAAAGACGCTACCCGAATGGAGTGGGGACGACAATGGCATTCAGCCAGGTTGACAATCTCGCAGTGAACACCATCCGCACCCTGTCGATTGATGCGGTGGAACGTGCCAACGCTGGCCACCCGGGGCTGCCGATGGGGGCGGCGCCGATGGCCCACGTGCTGTGGTCGCGCTTTTTGCGCTACGACCCAAAGCGGCCGGATTGGTTGAATCGAGATCGGTTCGTGCTGTCCGCCGGGCACGGGTCGATGTTGCTGTACAGCCTGTTGCACCTGGCGGGCTTTGACGTATCCATCGAAGATATTCAGCAGTTCCGCCAGTTTGGTTCGAAGACGCCAGGGCACCCGGAGTACGGCCACACCCCTGGCGTCGACGCGACCACTGGACCGCTTGGCCAGGGGATTGGCATGGCGGTGGGGATGGCGATGGCGGAGCGCTTCCTCGCTTCGACCTTCAACCGCGACGGTTTCCCGCTGGTGGACCACTACACCTATGCACTGTGCGGAGACGGCGACCTGATGGAGGGCGTCGCGGCGGAGGCGGCATCGCTCGCGGGGCACCTCGGGCTGCACAAGCTGATTGTCCTCTACGACTCCAACGACATCTCCCTCGATGGTCCCACGCGCTGGTCGTTCACCGAAGACGTGGCGAAGCGCTTTTCCGCGTACGGATGGCACGTGTTGCGGGTGGAGGACGGGAATGATCTCGCCGCCATTGAGCAGGCGATTGCCACGGCCCGGTCGTTCACGGACGGCCCGACGCTGATTGAAGTGAAGACCATCATCGGCTTCGGGGCGCCGACAAAGCAGGGCACGAGCGCGGTTCACGGGTCGCCGCTCGGTGCAGAGGAGGCTGCGAAGGCGAAGGCTGCCTACCACTGGTCGTTTGATCCGTTCCACGTCCCGGACGAGGTCTACGCTCTGTACGGCGACCGGTCGGCCGCGGGGAGGGCGGAGGCGGCGCGTTGGGACGAACTGGTCGAACAGTACGGCCAGGCGCATCCGGAGGCTGCCCAGGCGTTCGTCGACGCTCTGCACCAGCGGGTTCGCGTGGACTGGGACCGCATCTTGCCGACGTTCGAAGGTGAGGTGGCGACCCGCGACGCGTTCGGCCAAATCATCAACGCGATTGCGCCGCACGTCCCGGTGCTGGTGGGAGGGTCGGCGGATTTGTCGGGATCGAACAAGACGCTGATGAAAGATGCCGGCCGGTTTGAACGGGGCAGCTACAGCGGCCGAAACTTCTTCTACGGAGTCCGGGAGCACGCGATGGGGGCCATCTTGAACGGCATGGCCCTGCACGGCGCGGTTGTCCCGTTCGCCGGCACGTTCCTCGTGTTCTGCGACTACCTGCGCCCGGCGCTTCGGTTGTCGGCCTTGATGGAGGTCCCCGTCCTGCACATCCTCACGCACGACAGCATCGCGGTCGGCGAGGACGGCCCGACGCACCAGCCGGTGGAGCAACTGGCGTCGCTTCGCGTCATACCGGGGCTGCGCGTGTTTCGCCCGGCCGACGCGACGGAGACGGCGCAGGCCGTACGGTTCGCGCTGGAGCACCGGGACAAGCCGGTCGCGATTGCGCTCACGCGGCAGAAGGTACCGACCCTGCCGGAGGTCGCGGCACACGCAGCGGATTTCGCGCGCGGCGCGTATGTGGCGGCGCAGTACGGGGACGGTGAGCAGCTCGTCCTCATGGCGACTGGGTCGGAGCTGCAACTGGTGCTGGCAGCCGCTCGAGCGCTTGCGGCAGAGGGTGTGTCCTGCCGCGTGGTGAACTTCCCGTGCATGGAGCTGTTCAACCAGCAGGACGCAGCTTATCAAGCTGAAGTGTTGCCGCCGTCGGTCACGCGGCGCCTGGCCGTGGAGATGGCGCACTCGATGCCCTGGCACGCGTACGTCGGGTTGCAGGGCAAGGTGTTGGGGATTGACCGCTTTGGAGCCTCGGGCCCTGGCGACGTGGTCGTGAAGGCCTACGGGTTCACGGTGGACCACGTCATCCGCGCGGCGCGAGAGCTGTTGGAGCGAGGCTAATCAGGAGACGGCGGCGAAGTGCGCCTGTATCCCGGCGAGCACGAACTTCACGAGCTGCCGTTCGAACGCCTCGGTTTCTTCGTCGGGCACCGCTTCGGCGGCGTAGTGCGCCATGTTGGCCACCAACGTGATGAGCGTCACCACCGTCCAACGCAGCCGCTTCTCGTCCTCGGGGCGGCTGCCGTCGAGCGGGATGTGGTGGCGAATGGCGAGCGCGCGCTCCATCAGTGCGCCAAACTTCTCGTACAGCGCCTCTTCCCGCCGCTTCTGAAACGCGGCGCCGCCGCCAGAGAAGAACACCTCGGCGAGCGGATTCGTCTCCCGATGGAACATCGTCAGGACCGCGTGCACGGTTTGCGCTGTGCACGCTTCCAAATCCTCCACGCGTTCGAGAATGGGGCCAATCTCCGCCCAAACCTCCTCGACAACGTCGTCGAACACGGCCATCAGCAGCGATTCCATGGAATCGAAGTGCAGGTAGAACGTCCCGCGTGCAATGTTGCTCGCCGCAATCACGTCCGCAATTCGGACGTCTTCGTAGCCTCTCTCGGCAAACAGAGCCCGTGCCACGTGGAGGATATGGGCGTGCCGCTCGTCTCGCGTCATGGCCGTTCGCATTCAGCTCATCCTCTCTCCGGCGTGCTCCCGGAAACACTCTGATAGTACTCGGTCACGACATCGATGAACTGCTGCGTGAGGGGCCGGTGTTCAATCTCTGCTGGAAAGGCCAACAACGTCGGGCGAGTCCAGCGCGGGTCGTGCAGTGGGATGGGGACGTAGGACTTGAACTGCGCGTCATGCAGGGTCCGCCGTGGCAGCAGGGAGACCCCGAGCCCGTGCCCGACCATCGCCTTGATGCCGTCGATACTGTCGAGTTCCATCTGCACCTGGGGGTAGATGTCCTCGCGGGCAAGCAGGTTCATCATCCGGCGACGAAAGGGCGAACTGCTGCGGCCGAAGGCGACAAACGGCTCCCGGTTGAGGGCGTGGATTCCCGGGAAGTCGCGCGTAAATCGATGTCCCACCGGCACAATCAGGTCAATCACGTCCGGCAAGAACTCGAGCTGTCGAATCTGCGCGTGATAGATGGGCTCGCCGAGGAAACAGAAGTCGACCTGGTTCGAAAGGAGCGCCTGCATCATATCGTCGTACATGCCCATCCGGACCTTGAGGTGCACCCGCGTCCGCCGGGCCATGCGGTGCAAGCACTCCGGGACGTCTGCGGAGACGAACGCCCGCCCGGACATGATTCTCAGGACGGGTGTTTGCAGCGGCTCCGGGTGCAAAATCTCCTCTTCCAAAGCGGCCATCCGCTCGGCGAGTGGGATGAGTTGCTGACCCTCTTTGGTCAGCTGCACGCCGGTCGGCAACCGGTGAAACAGCGGGTACCCGAGCGTCCGTTCGAGCCGCTGCAGGTGGGCGGTGACGGTGGACTGGGACATGAACATTTGATCTGCCGTCCGCGAGATGGACCCCAGCCGGGCGATGGTGAGGAACAGTGAGATGTCCTTGGTGTCCATACCGGCACCCTCCTGTTCAGCGCTCAAATCGACAGCCGCCCGACTGGACGAGCCCGGCGGTGCATTCATCCAGATCATAGCACGGAAGCCCTCCGGTCTGATACATTGGACGTGGAGTTGGCGACATCTGGTCTTTGGCGGACGGTTCGGAGGTGGTTTGCCGCCGTATCGACCATCTGCTGCCGGATGGACAAGGTCTGTTGCTGGATGGACAAGTTGCTGGATGGACAAGGTCTGTTGTCAGATGGAAGAGGAGGAGACGGAGTATGCCGGGACCATTGCGTGAAAAGCTGAACCCCACCTGGGACCTCGACAGTATCTTTGCAGGCGGAAGTCGGTCGGAGACGTTCGCCGCGTTTTTGTCGGACTTGGAACGGGACACGGATGCGTTTGCGACGGACCTGCAGCAGCGGTTGGACGGGGCGACGGTGCAAGCGCTTGCGGACATGCTGGAGACGGTCCAGGACCTCGCCAGTCGCCAGCGCGAGGCAGGGGCTTTCGTGTCCTGCTTGGGTGCGGCCGACGCGACCGATGCTGGGGCCAAGGAGCTGCGGGGGCGGGTCAGCGGGATCGGCGCCAAACTGGGTGGCCTGTTCACCACCTTCGATGCTGCACTTGCGAACCTGCCGGAGGCCACCTGGACGGCGTTGGTGGCCATCCCGTCCGTCCAGTCGGTTCGGTTCAGCTTAGAGGAACGCCGACGCAGGTCAAAGGAGCGGATGGCGCCCGATTTGGAGCGTCTGGCTACGGACCTGATGGTGGACGGCTACCACGGCTGGAGCCAGCTGTACGATACCATCGTCGGGCGCATGACGCTGCCGTATGAGGAAAATGGCCGCGTTCAGGCGCTGTCGATGGGCCAGGCCCACAACAAGATGCTGTCGGCGGACAAGGAGGTCCGAGATGAGGTCTTTGCCAAGTGGGAGAAGGTCTGGGCGGAGAATGCGGAGCTGTGCGCGGATGCGTTGAACCGGATTGCCGGGTTTCGCTTAGCCCTGTATCGCCATCGCGGATGGGACTCCTTCCTGAAGGAGCCGCTCGACGTCAACCGGATGGACCTCGAGACGTTGGAGACGATGTGGGGCGTGATTGCGGACCACAAGCAGCCGTTTATCGATTACCTGGAGCGCAAGGCAAAGGTGCTCGGGTTGGAGAAGCTCGGCTGGAGCGACGTCGAAGCACCGCTCGAACAGACCTCGCGGACGGTGTCGTACGAGGAAGCGCGCGATTTCATCGTCCAGCACTTTGGTCGCTTCAGCCCGCGGATGGCAGAATTCGCGAACCACTGCTTCGAAGCGCGTTGGATTGAGGCGGAAGACCGGCCCGGCAAACGGCCAGGGGCGTTCTGCACGAGTTTCCCGGTGAGCGAGCAGACGCGGGTGTTCACGACTTTCTCGGGTACGGTCGGCAACGTGTCGACCCTCGCACACGAGCTGGGACATGCCTACCACCAGCACGTCATGAAGGGGCTGCCCCGGTTTGCACAGAACTACGCCATGAACGTCGCGGAGACGGCTTCGACCTTCGCTGAGATGATCACGGCGGACGCCGCGGTACGACAGGCGACGAGCGATGCGGAGCGGGTGTCCCTGCTCGACGACAAGGTACACCGCAGCGTCGCGATGTTCATGAACATCCACGCACGCTTCCTCTTCGAAACCCGGTTCTACGAGGAGCGCAAGCGGGGCCTGGTCAGCGTGGCGCGGCTGTGCGAATTGATGACGGAGGCGCAGCGGGAGGCCTACGGCGGAGCACTCGCAACCTACCATCCGCACTTCTGGGCGTCAAAGCTCCACTTCTACATCACAGGTACGCCGTTCTACAACTTCCCGTACACGTTTGGGTACCTGTTCAGCACCGGCATCTATGCGCGGTCGCTGGAGGAGGGGGCGGCGTTTGCAGACCGGTATGTCGCCCTGTTGCGGGACACGGGCAGCATGCGGGTGGAAGATCTGGCTCAGAAGCACCTCGGCGTCGACTTGCATCGGCCGGACTTCTGGGAGTCGTCCATCGCACTGGCCATCGCCGACGTAGAGGAGTTCCTGCGGCGGACGGAGTAAGAAGGAGCGAGTCGGAGGGGGTTTTGCCCCCTCTTTTTCGGCGGAATCAGGCAACGTGGAGCGGGAAACGGGCGAGAGAGGGGGCTGCGCCCCGGATAAGGGAACGGCGTTCCTTTGAGGAGCCGGATTCGCGCGCTTGGCGACGTCCCGCACCACACGCAAGTACCGGACTTGCACAAGCGTCGTGTCACGCCCGTGCACCCGCCCCTTCAACCAAATTCACATATCGGTCACAATAATCAGACATTCGTCGTTGTGCCGGAATTGTCCATCGAATATAATCGGAATCAACCCACGACGGTGGGTCGATTCTCCGTAAATCGGGAAGACTAGGCAGACGGAGTGGCGTCACTGAACTATCGCGGAGAAGGGAGGATGCGGAGATGAACGAGTGGGACGAGAAACCAACGTGCTCGATTTGCGGAGACGACCTGGAACCAGAGCAACAGGCGCTGCTGCTGTGTCGGCATTGCACGGATGCCTGGGCACGCGAAGTCGAGAGCCCCTGGTAGGCGAGAACGTCGCCGAGGCGAAGGAGCCATTGGACATGCGGACAACGTGAACGGGGTGCACCCGCTATGCGGCGCACCCCCGTTTTATGCCTCGCCACACCGCCTGCCGGGTGCTGCGGCCCGCCAGGGCACCTCCAGGTCGAGTGGTGCCGCCCCCATCAGTCCCATACGACCTCTGGCCGTCCCATCGCCCGGCCGCCTTACGCGCCGCGCGCGGCTGCCAGGGCGGCCTGCGCCTCTGCGGTCGGGATTGCCTTCTCAATCACGGCCCCGCCCAGGCACACGTCACCGTCGTAAAACACCGCCGACTGGCCGGGCGTGATGGCCGCCTGTGGAACGTCGAAGTCCACGCGGCACCGCCCCTCTCCCAAGGGGGTCAGCGTCACGGCTTGGTCTGGTTGCCGATATCGAAACTTGGCGGTACACCGAATGGGTCCGTCCGGCAGCCTACCGGAGATGAAGTGCAGGTCCTCCCCCATCAGCCCGGCGGCAAAGCGCGCGGGATGGTTCCGGCCCTGCACCACGTAGAGCACGTTCTGCTGCAGGTCCTTGTCCACCACAAACCACGGTTCTCCCGTACCCGACCCGCCAATTCCAAGTCCCTGCCGTTGCCCGATGGTGTAGTACATCAGCCCCATGTGATGGCCCTTCACGGTGCCATCCAGCGCCCGAATCTCACCGGCCTGCGCTGGCAGGTAGTTCTGCAGGAACGTTCGGAAGTTGCGCTCGCCGATAAAGCAGATGCCCGTGCTGTCCTTCTTGCCCGCTGTGACCAGTCCCGCCTCTGCCGCCAGCTCCCGCACCTGGCGTTTGTGCAGGTGGCCAATCGGAAACAGCGTGCGCGAGAGCGGCCCCTGTTCCAATTGGTGAAGGAAATAGGTTTGGTCTTTTCCAGAATCCACTCCCCTCAACAACTGCACGCCGCCGGCAGTCCCGCGAACCTGCGCGTAATGTCCGGTTGCCAGGTAGTCAGCCCCCAGGTCCAGCGCAGCTTGAAGCAGCTCCTTGAACTTGATTTCCCGGTTACAGACGACGTCCGGGTTCGGTGTCCGGCCGCGCCGGTATTCGTCGAGAAAATACGTGAACACGCGGTCCATGTACTCCCGCTCAAAGTTGACGCTGAAGTACGGGATGCCAATCTGATCTGCGACCTGTCGCACGTCTGCAAAGTCCTCTTCCGCCGTGCAGTGGCCAAACTCGTCTGTATCGTCCCAGTTCTTCATGAACAGGCCGACGACGTCGTAGCCCTGTTGTTTCAGCAGCCAGGCGGCCACGGACGAATCCACGCCACCCGACATCCCAACCACCACACGCGTCTGCGAGGGGTGTTTCGCCATCGTGCCACCTTCCTTCTCGGTCTGTGTGCGCCCGTCGGTGGGGTGCTGCGCGCGGCCGAGGTACCCGAGGCCGTATCCGACGTTCGGGATGGATTTGGTCCCCACACGCGACCGTGCGCTCAAAGTGTACCACGGAACTGCCCAATGGCACATACCGGAAGCCGATGAGGGCAAGCTGGGAGGTGGAGTCACCCCAACCGGGACGACCCGTATTTTCGCGAAGATCTGCACGAACAGGAGGAAGCGCCGTGCAACCGTTGTCGTCCAAAGAGCTGAACTACCTGACCGACTGCATGAAGAATGAAGACCTGCTCGTCAAGGAGTGTGCGACCGCTGCGAGCCACGCATCCAGTCCGGACGTCCAGCAGCTGTTGACGCAGGCAGCCCAGACCCACATGCAGCACTACAACCAGTTGCTCCAGACCTTGCAGCAACACGTCGGCCTCGCGCCGGGCGCTGCTCAAGGAACGTTGCACTGACACCGTTTGGTACCATCCACAGAGAGGAGCGACACACGATGACACCCACCACTCCGAGCATGATGTCCGAACAAGACCTGGTGAATATGGTCCTGTCCGACGAGAAGCGCACCGTAACCGAGTACGCGACCGCGTCGACCGAGGCGAGTTGCCAGGTCGTCCGCCAGTGTTTCGCACAGCTGTTCAACGACACGCTGAAGATCCACAACCAGATCTTCGACCTCATGAGCCAGAAGGGCTGGTACAACCCGACCCAGGCGCCGCAGCAACACGTGCAGCAAGAGGCACAGGAACATCAGCAGACCGGACAACAGACGCAGCAATGGCTCTCTCAGCAGCAGCGCCAGGCAGGCCAGCCCCAGGTCAATCCCCAGGCCATGGCACAGGTGATGGGGAACGCATCGAGCTCCATGCAACAGCCCGGGAACCGCCACTGAGGGGTACCGGCAGGGTCCCGGCGAAACCCAAACTTGCGAAGGAGGGCCGGCTGCCCCTTGGGGGGGATGCCGGCCCGTTTCGACAAAATCGGCCCCATCTTCGCTATACTGAGAGCAGTGCTTGTCCCGAGGCAGTCCATCAGGCGGCCAGGGGCACCGTTCTGACAGGGAGCTGATCTCGGTATGTTCCAACTCGACCGTTCCTTCCTCCGCCATCCGCGCTTGCAGTTCCTCACGGACCTCGTGCCCGTGGAAGAACACCTCGCGAACATCGAGCGGTTCATCAACCTCTGCTACGCGGACGAGGGGTGGAACGTGACCCAGCACGGGCGCGTCGTCGCGCTGCGCGGCACAGATCAACACCGCCTGAGCAGCGCCTTCAAGGCCAGCCTTTACCTCGGCAAGTACCGCGACATGGCGAACACAGATCGGTTCTTGCACAGCATGGTCAGTGCGGGCCACTCGTACGAACCGATTCGCGGTGAGACCGTGTTGTTCTTGTACCTCGGCGTCGGCAAGACGGTGTACGACCACCTTGTGACGTACACCGTCGGTCGGCCCACGCGTATCGCCGGCGGCCAGCGGGCGAACGTGCCATGGGGGTTTGAATTGCCGGTAGAGGCGAAGAATCCAGAGGAGTACGAGGAGGAGCTCGAGCGCATCCGCAACGTGATTCGCCTTGCCAAGCAAGAGCGAGTGGAGCAGATGCAGGCGGCGCGCGCAAAGCTGCCGGTGGGCTACATCATGCCCCCGTTTCTCATGGAGTTCTCGGAAGAGGCGCTCATCAAGACCGTGTTCCGGCAGCGGTTGTTCGAGAAGGGAGCGCAGGGCGCAACCGTCGAGGTGGTGGCGGATATGATGCAGGCATGTCTCGCGCTCGATCCGGTCAAATGGAACTTCCTCATCGACTATCACGGCCCGCATCTGCAACAGTGGGAGAAGGCGATGCGGACGCTGCGCAAGGAACGCTATACGGTGCGCCAGCTGGCGGAACTCGCCGGGGTGGACCCGCGCGCGGCGCTCGACCTGGACCTGTACCAGCTGCTCATGGAGACGCTCGGCAAGTTGCCGCCGTCGATGTGGGAGCGGATGCGCTAACGGCCCAGCGGGCCCCGGTGAGGGAGACACCGCGCAGCCGTGCGGTCCTCCCTCACCGGGGCCCGCTGGGCGGCGCGTGCAGGAGGCAGCGGCCGTCCGGGAACCAGCTGAGCAGTTCCGGCAGGCTGTCGACACAGGCGTCGGCCTGTGCCAACTCCTCGCGTGGACCGAATCCGTAGGTGCATCCGATGACGGCTATGCCGTGTGCCTGCGCGGCTTCCACGTCCGACGCCCGGTCGCCGACCATCACCGACGTATCGCGCGCGAGCCGGCGGAAGTGCACGGCGAGGACGTCCGCCTTCGTCTGTCCTTTGACAGATCCCAGGCAGAGCGGGTGGGTGAACAGGTGGCGCAAGCCTTGGGAGTCAAGCACTGCATCCAAATACACCGGCCCGCAGTTGCTGGCGGTGGTCAACAGGCACCCGCGCTGTTTCAGCTCGGTCAACACGTCGCGCGCGTGTGGGAACAGTAAATCGTGTTGGTACATACCGGCACGGGAACGGGCCTCTGCCCGATGAAACGCAGCCTGTCGCTCGGATTCGCTCGCCGCTGGCATCAGCATCCGCCAGATGGCGTCGTCTGGCATCCCGTACGTGCGCAAGAGGACGTCCTCCGGCGGGATGAACTGGCCGAACTCGGCCAACGTCTCGCGGAACGCCGGCAACACCACTGGCGTCGTGTCGATCAAGGTGCCGTCGAGGTCAAACAGGATGGCGGTGGTTCGTTCAGTCGCTGTCATACGCACAGTATAAGAGGTCGCACGGGTTAGGGTCAAAACGCCGTGGAGCGGGCGTTTCACGACCGGAACGAAGAGATGGAGGGTCAGCTGTGAAGATTGGACTGATTGGACTCGGGAAGATGGGATTCAACCTCGCGTTGAATCTGATGGAGCACGGCCACCAGGTGGTTGCGCACGACGTCTCTGCGGAAGCCGTCTCACACTTCCGGGCTGCGGGCGGCGAGGGCGCTTCGACGCTGGTGGACCTCGTCGAGGCGCTCCCCACCCCGAAGGTGGTGTGGCTGATGGTGCCGCAAGGGCCGCTGGTTGACCGGCTGTTGGACGAGCTCCTCCCCCTGCTTGGAACGGGGGACATCGTGTTGGACGGCGGCAACTCCCACTACCAGGATTCGGTTCGCCGCAGCGAGCGGCTGGCGTCGGCGGGCTTGGTCTACTTCGACGTCGGGACCTCCGGCGGGATGGAGGGGGCGCGTCACGGCGCTTGCTACATGGTCGGCGGAGACGCCGCGGTGTTTCCCGTGATTGAGCCGCTGTTCCGCGACACGGCGGTGCCCGGCGGGTACCTGTACACCGGGCCCAGCGGCAGCGGTCACTACGCGAAGATGGTGCACAACGGGATTGAATACGGCATGATGGCGGCCATCGGCGAGGGTTTCGAGATCCTCGAGAAAGGGCCGTTTGCCTACGACTATGAGAAGCTGGCGGGGGTGTGGTCGAACGGTTCGGTCATCCGCGGCTGGCTGATGGAGCTGACACAGCGGGCGTTCGCGAAGGATGCGAAGCTCTCCGGCATCCGCGGGGTGATGCACTCCTCGGGCGAAGGCAAGTGGACGGTGGAGGAGGCGCTGGATTTGCAGGTGGCGGCGCCGGTCATCGCCCTGTCGCTCCTCATGCGCTATCGTTCGACGGAGTCAGACACCTTCACCGGCAAGGTGGTCGCCGCGCTGCGCAACGAGTTCGGCGGGCACGCGGTCGAACGCAGCGACAAGTGAGGCGGATGGCGGGAGGGGTGTCGACCGGTTCAAGACGCATCGCGGTTCGTCTGACGGAAGGTGGCCTGCCGGGTTCAACCGGCAGGCGCCGTTTTCATCAGCACGACGCGCGCGGGGGCTGCGTCGAGCCCGACGAAGGGCAGCGGGAGTGCGGCCATCCAGTACCGCCCGGATGGGACATCGGCGAGCCGTAACCCTTCGATGACGACCATTCCGGCGGCAAACAGCGCCTTGTGCGTGGCGTGGTCCGGTTGATCTCGCTCGACGCCCAGCGCATCGATGCCGACGCCTGCCGAGCGTCGCTCGGCCAGGTACGCGGCGCCGTCCGCTGCGAGATAGACGAAGCCGGGGTTGAACGTCGATTCGGCCGAGTTTCGCGTCTGCAGGAGGAGGAAGTCACCGGGGCGGACGTCGAGCGGCTCGAGGTCTTCCCGGTGAATGGCGTCGGCCACGTGGCGGAGATCCACCACGCGGCACGGGCCGAGCAGGCGGTCCAGTGGAATCTGTTCAATCCCGGCGCCGTCCTTCAACATGTGCAGCGGTGCGTCGATGTGCGTGCCCGTATGTACGTCGAGGTGTGCCCGGCTCTCGCGGACCCCATCCCCGCCCTCGGGGTGGTCGCGCGTCACGTCAAAGGCCGGCCGTTTCTCGTCGCGGTTCTTGTACACCTGCATGTCCGTCGTGATGGGCATCGAGACGTCGTAGACGCGCAAGCAGATCTCCTCCCGTTCAGCTGGAGTCGGGTTGGCATGGGCCCGCGTTCAGTCCAGCGGATGGCCCGCCTGATGCACCTGCTCCGGTATCGCCGGAGCTTGTCCGGTGAGTGGCCACCACCGTGCGTCGTCGGCAGCCAATAATTGATCTGACGCCGCCGGGCCCCAAGATCCGGCAGGGTACAGAGCGAGCGGGACCCGGTTCATGCGGAACGATTCGGCAATCGGATCGACAAACTTCCACGCCAGCGAGACCTCGTCCCAGCGCGTGAAGAACGTCGAGTCGCCGCGGATACCGTCGTACAGCAAGCGCTCGTAGGCCTCCGGCGAGTTGTCCGGCGCCTGGCCGAACTCCATCGCCACCGGCACGACCGCCCCGTCCGTGCCCGGACGTTTCGCGTTGACCTGTATAGAGATTCCCTCCTCCGGGTGAACGTGGATGACCAGCCGGTTCGGCAACAGTTGGCCGGTTTGGTTGAAGTACATCCGAGGCAGCTCTTTGAACTGGATGACAATCTCGGTGACCTTCGCCGCCATCCGCTTGCCAGTGCGGATGTAAAACGGCACGCCCGCCCAGCGGAAGTTGTCAATCCACAGCCGCGCCGCGACGAACGTCTCCGTCCGCGAATCGGCTGGGACGCCGGGCTCGCTGCAGTATCCCGGTACCGCCTGCCCCGCAATCTGCCCGCTCGCGTACTGACCGCGGACGACGTGCGATGCCACCTCGGCGCCGGACAGCCGCCGCAAGGACCGCAGGACCTTCACCTTTTCGTCGCGGATGGCTTCGGTCTTCAGGCGGCTCGGCGGCTCCATCGCCACCATCATGACCATCTGCAGCATGTGGTTCTGCACCATGTCGCGGAGCGCGCCGGCTTGGTCGTAGTATCCGGCACGCTCCTCCACGCCGACCGTCTCGCTGGACGTGATCTGCACGTTCTGAATCGACCGGTTGTCCCACACGGGTTCGAAGATGGAGTTGGCGAATCGCAGCACCTCGATGTTCTGCACCATCTCCTTCCCCAGGTAGTGGTCAATCCGGTAGATCTCCGCCTCCTCGAAGACCTGCTGCAGCTGGTCGTTCAACCGTTCGGCCGATGCCAGGTCGCGGCCGAACGGCTTCTCGATGATGAGGCGCCGCCAGCCGCGGGCGGCCGTGAGTCCGCAGCCTTGCAGCTGGATGACCACGTCCGCGAACAGCTCTGGCGCCATCGCGAGGTAGAACACGCGCTGTTCCGGCAGGTCAAAGCGCCGCTCGATGTCGGTCACCGCTTCGCGGAGGCGGGAGAAGTCCTCCGGCGAGCGTACATCGACGGGACAGTAGAAGAGGTGTTCCGCAAAGTCGGCCCAGGCATCCGCGTCGACGGGGCAGCGGGCGAACGATTCGAGCGCTGCCCGCACGTCGGCTCGGAAGGCGGGCAGGGTGTAGGGGGTGCGCGCCGTCCCCATCACAGCGAACTGTGCCGGCAGCTGTCCATTCTGGTACAGCGCGAACAGCGCCGGGAACAGCTTTCGCCGCGCGAGGTCTCCGGTCGCGCCGAACATGATGAACGTGTGCGGGGGGAGCGCATGGGCGGTCCCGAACATCGTGGCGTGGCTGAGTTCCGTCCGTGGCACGTTGTCTCATCCTTCTTGGTGACCGGTGTTGCGGCGGCGTCACGGCTGCCGACCCGGACACGCTCCTAGGCTGTCCAATCCCATCTGATTGTAGCAGACTTGGAGCGGCACCACAGACCACCGTTTCCATTCACCCACTGCGCTCGCCGCATCCGACCGCGGGCGGGAGACCCGCCGCGCCTCCCGTTCGCTTCGCCGCGCTTACAGTTCCGTGACCTCGGAAACCACCCAGATGCCGCTCGGTCCCTGTCGCTCGGGCTGGTAGAGTTGCACAAGGTACTCGCACGACCCGTGGCGGACCCGGACGACTGCATTTTGCAACCCAGATCCGGGGTCTAGGTACTGTTCCACAAAGGTGTACGAGTCGGTGTTGCGGAGGCCGAGGTGCCGTGTGCCCACGACCTGCGCGGTGCGCACCGGCGACAGTCGCCAGAGATGCCGCCCCGCGTCGACGCTGCTCTGAATCCGCGCGTAGTTCTCGCCCGGGATGGCCACGCGCCCGGTCACCACTTCAGGGCATGCCATGGATATCACTCCTCACTTCGCCTTCGTGCCCGGGTCTGCCATCTGCCGGTCTGCCCCCAGGCGTGGTACCATTGTATGTAGGTACGCCCGGTCCGTTCGGCGGATTGGGCCCGGCCCCGTTTCGTCCTCTGTGGGCGCGGAAGCAGCGGGGTGGGACAAGCACTCCCGGATGGAGGAGGAGTTTGGGATGGCGGTACAAGGGAATGGGCGCGTGGCGGTTATCACCGGCGCCAGTGCCGGGATTGGCGCTGCCGCGGCCAAGGCGCTTGCGGGCGCGGGCTTTCGGTTGGCACTCGGCGCGCGGCGAGTGGAACGTTTGGCAGGCTTGGCTGAAGAGATTGCGACAACCACCGGGGAGCGGCCGCTGACGGCAGCCCTCGATGTCACCGATGTCCAGTCGTGCGAGCGGTTCGTTCAGCGCGTGCGTGAGACCTTCGGTTCCGTACACGTCCTGGTCAACAACGCTGGTTTGGCGCGCGGCACGACGTACATCGAAGACGCGAAGGACGACAGCGAGTGGCAGGTGATGATTGACACCAACGTGTCCGGGCTGCTGCGCATGACCCGGTTGTTGATACCGGACATCATCGCGTCCGGAAACGGGCATGTCGTCAACCTGGGATCGATTGCCGGGCGCGAAGCCTACGCCGGGGGGTCTGTGTACTGTGCGACGAAGTTCGCAGTCCGGGCCATCACGGACGCCTTGCGGCAGGAACTGCTCGGCAAACCGGTGCGCGTGACAACGATTGACCCGGGCATGGTGGAGACGGAGTTTAGCGTGGTGCGCTACCACGGAGACCAGGCGAAGGCGGACCAGGTCTACGCGGGGATGACGCCGCTGACCGCCGAAGACATCGCGGATTGTATCCTGTTTGCAGTAACCCGGCCGGTGCACGTGAACATCGACGCCATCATCGTCAAGCCGAGAGATCAGGCGGGAGCCGGCAAGGTGGCGCGCCATGACTGAGCGGACGAGCCGGGATGAAACGCTCCTCCGCACGCCCGCAGAACTCGCAAAGGCACTGCAGGAGGACGCCAGTGCGCTCGTCGTGTTCGACTGCCGGTTCAGCCTCGGACAGCCGAACGCGGGGTTTGACGCTTACCAGTGCGGTCACATCCCGACGGCCTACTACCTTCACCTCGAGCACGACCTTTCCGGCCCGCGGGGCACACACGGAGGACGCCATCCATTGCCAGATGCGGAGGTGTTGGCGGCCAAGTTGGCGGCAGCGGGGGTGACGGAGGACCGCGAGGTGGTCGTCTACGATGCGGGCGGCGGTATGGCGGCGCGGGCTTGGTGGCTGCTCCGCTACGTCGGCTTGGACCGCGTCCGGGTCTTAGACGGTGGCTGGACCGCCTGGGTGGCCGGCGGATTCCCAGTGGAGACGGCGATTCCGGCGCCGCGAAGCGGTCAGTTCACCGCTCGCGTGCACAGCGACTGGGTCGTCTCCACAGCCGACGTCGAGCAGATGGTCCGCGGGGAGCGGCCTGGCTTGCTGGTCGACGCCCGTGCGGCGAACCGCTACCGCGGGGAGATGGAGCCCATCGATCCGGTGGCGGGCCACATCCCAGGCGCTGTCAATCGACCGTGGGAAGAGGGCCTGCGCCCGGACGGGACCTGGCAGCCGGGCGACTGGCAGCGCCAGCGCTTTGAATCGCTCTGCTCCCCAGAGCGACCGCTGGTGATGTACTGCGGGTCTGGCGTTACGGCCTGCGCGAACCTGTTCGCCCTGCACCTGGCCGGCCTTCCAGATGCGAGGCTGTACCCCGGGAGTTGGAGCGACTGGTGCTCGGTTCCGGAGCATCCCGTCGCCACCGGTGACGAGGCGGGCCTGTAAGGCCGAACCATGCGGTGTCCGGCATGGAGGTGCCGGCGGTTCCAGCTTTCCTCTCTTCCGACCGAGCAGAAAGGTTCGGTATCATGAAACGGTGCGCCCGGCCGGCTCCGTGCATCGGTCGGGCGCCGGGACAACCGGACGGGTCGGTAGTCTCGGCTGCCGATTTGTAACGGGATGGGCCTGCGGACCGTCCTTTCTAGCGACAGCTCCAGTCGCGTTTCGACAGGGCCGCGAGGTTGGGGAGGAGGAACCGGTTTGAGAAGACAAGGAGAGCCGTCGGCTGCGAAGAGGCCAACGACTCGACGGGATAGAAGACAGCAGGGACGCAAGCGAACGCGCCACCGCATCCTCCGGGCGATGCGCAACATCGCCCTGTCGACGATTTCGTGCATCGTCTTGTTCGCGGCGGCGTGTTACGCAGTGGGATTTCTCACGCCGTGGGGCCAGCAACAGCGGATTGCCCTCGCCGAGACCATCATCTCGACGCGGCACTACGCCTTGGCCCACTTCATCACGACCCAGGCGGAGTACCAACAGCTCGCCAGACAACTACACGCGCCCGTCTACACAGCGGCAGCCCGCAGCGACGTGGAGGTGCCGCCTGCCACGCCGGTGTCGTCCACGCCGACGACAGACCAGTCCGTGGAACTCGACCCGATTTCGGGAAAGGGTTACAACGGATATGTCCTACTCGTGCACGACCCTCGTCTGGTTCGGCTCGTCCCGGCAGAGGTGCACGGCGACATGGGTGAGTACATCACCGACATGGCGAAGCGCGTCGGCGCCGTCGCGGGAACGAACGCCAGCGGCTTCCAGGACCCGAACGGGGAAGGTTGGGGCGGTCAGGCCGTCGGCCTCGAGATGTCCGGCGGGAAGGTGCTCCATGCAGCCGAGCCGGGGTCTGGGTGGGTCACGGTGGGCTTTACAACGGACGGGGTCATGGTGATGGGCGACTACAGTGTCGCGCAGCTGCAGAAGATGGGGGTACGAGACGCGATGCAGTTCCACCCGGAACTGGTTGTGGACGGAAAACCGATGATCACTTACGGAGACGGCGGTTGGGGCTACGGTCCGCGCACGGCCATCGGTCAGGCGAAGGACGGGACGGTCATCTTCGTCGTCATCAACGGCCGCTTCCACGGCGGGTCCGGGATGGGCGCCAGTCAGCGGCAGGTGATGGACATCATGCTGCAGTACGGAGCGGTCAATGCGTGTGCGATGGACGGTGGCTCGTCGAGCGTGCTGTACGACGACGGGAAGATTGTCAACACGCCGTCGACGTTGGACCCGAACGGCCAACGCCACCTGCCGGACGCGTGGCTGGTCTTTGGAACGGAGCAGGAGGCGGCACAGGCCGAGTGAGCTGTCTGCCGACGTGCCGCATGGGACGTGAAGGAGGAGATGTGGATGGGCGGTACGTCGACAGCGGACTGGGTCCGCGCGTTTCGCTCGTACTTAAACGAGATGGATCACTACCGGGAGGCCGTTGCGCTGATGGAGTGGGACCTGCGCACCGGGGCGCCGCGCAAAGGTGTTGCGCTGCGCAGCGAGGCCATCGGCACGCTCTCGGACGAGGTGTTCCGCCGCCAAACGGGGCCGCAGATGGCGGAGTTTCTGGACCGCCTGGAAGAGCCGTCGACCTGGGCCGAGCTCGACCCAGTCACGCAGGCCGTGGTGGTCGAGTGTCGGCGAGAGTTCGAGCGCAACCGGCGGATTCCAGCCGAGCGCAAGCGGGCGTTCGTCACGCTGACGGCGGAGGCGGAGACCGTTTGGGCCGAGGCGAAGGAGCAGTCGGAGTTCGCGCTGTTCGCGCCGTATCTGGAGCGGATTGTCCAGTTGGAACGCGAGTTTGCGGGGTACTGGGGAGACAGCGGCCGTCGGCCGTACGATACGCTGCTGGACCTCTACGAGCCTGGGTTGACGACCGATGTGGTGGACGCACTGTTCGCACCCCTTCGCGAGGAAACCGTGCGCCTGTTGGGGGAGATTGTCTCGTCGGGCATCCGCCCGGACGTGTCCCCCCTCTGCCAGACCTTTGACATCGAGCGCCAGCGGGCGCTGAACGCGCGGCTTTTGCGCCACATCGGCTACGACTTTGAAGCGGGTCGGATGGACCCGACAGTACACCCGTTCCAGACGACCATCAACCGGTACGACGCGCGCATCACGACGATGTTTGTGGAAGACGACCTGCGGGCGTCGGTATTCAGCACGATTCACGAGGGCGGGCACGCGCTCTACGAGCAGGGCATCCATCCAGACCTCACCGGCACGCCCCTTGCGACGGGGACTTCGATGGGGATGCACGAGTCGCAGTCGCGCTTCTTCGAGAACATGATTGGCCGGTCCCAGGCGTTCTGGGTTCCGCTGTACGCGGACCTGCAACGGGCGTTTCCGCAACTGAAGGGGCTGGCGCTGGACGCCTTCCACGCGGCGGTCAACTGCGTGGAACCGTCCTTGATTCGGATTGACGCCGACGAGGTCACGTACAACCTCCATATCATGCTCCGCTACGAGCTGGAGAAGGCGCTCATCGAAGGGGAGCTCGAGGTCGCAGATCTGCCGGGCATCTGGCGCGAGAAGATGGAGTCGTACCTCGGCATCTCACCCCCGGACGACGCGCATGGCGTGCTTCAGGACGTACACTGGTCAGGTGGGCTGTTCGGCTACTTCCCGTCGTACGCCCTGGGCAACCTCTACGCGGCGCAGCTGCGGCATGCCCTGCTGCGCGACGTGCCCAGCGCGATGGATGAGGTGGCCTCTGGGAACCTCGCACCGGTGCTCGGCTGGATGCGCGAACACGTGCACCAGTACGGGAAACTGCGAACGCCGCGCGAGATCTTGCGACAAGCCACCGGAGAGGACCTGAACGGACAGTACCTGGTAGACTACTTCTGGGAAAAGTTCACCCCGATTTACCACCTGTAGCCGAGCTGAAAGGTGGGACAAAGGAGCGGATTGACGTGAACAGCGTTTCGAGCATCGAACAGTTTGTCGAGGCCATCCGTTCACCGCAGCGGACGGTGCTGTTGTTCAGCGCCGACTGGTGCCCCGATTGCCGTTTTCTCGACCAGTTTATCGACGACGTGGCCGAAGCCCACGCGCGGGATTTCACCTTCCTGAAGGTGGACCGCGACCAGTTCCCCGAGCTCTGCGAAACCTACGACATCCTCGGTATCCCGAGTTTGCTCGTGTTCCGCGACGGAGCTGTCGTCGGCCGGTTCGTCAGCAAGTTGCGCAAGACCCGTGCCGAAGTGGAGGACTTTCTGGCTCGCGTGCTGGAGCAGGAGGCGGTGCACGGGTGAACACCTCCGATTGGTTTGTCCGATCCGCTGACGAACAAGCCCGCCATGAAGTGATTGCAGCGCTGTCCCAGCGGTTCGCCGAAAGTGCTCCGCGGCACGACCGCGACAACACGTTTCCGCACGCACACATCGAGGCACTGCGGGACTGCGGATACGTCGGCTGGACGGTGCCGAAGGCATACGGAGGCCTCGAGATCTCGCTGTACGAGATGCTTCTGCATCAGGAGCAGCTCGCGCGCGGAGACGGCTCCACCGCGCTCGCCATCGGTTGGCATGTTGGCCTGATGCTGTGCCTGCGGACGACGCGCGCGTTGCCGGAGGACGTCTTCGCAGAAATCTGCGCTTCCACCATCGCCAAGGGCGCACTTCTCAACAGCTGTGCGAGTGAGCCGGCGACCGGCAGCCCGAGCCGCGGCGGCCGGCCGGAGACCACCGCGACGCCGGTCGACGGCGGGTACCGCATTCGCGGTCGCAAGACGTTCAGCACGTTGAGCCCGGCGCTCGATTGGGTCCTCGTGACGGCGGGCATCGAAGGATCTCCCCAAGTGGGTGAGTTCCTCGTGCGCGGGGAGGACATCGAGATCGTCGAAACGTGGAACGTGATGGGGATGCGCGCCACGGGCAGCCACGATATCCTGCTGAACGACGTGTTCGTCCCGGCGCATCACTGCGTCAGCCGCATGAATCCGGGCGAAAAGTCCCCGCGCAACGCGGACGGCGGCGGGTGGATGTTGCACATCCCCGCGTGTTACCTCGGCGTCGCGTTGAACGCACGGGACTTCGCGGCGCGCTATGCAGGAACCTACCAGCCCAACAGCCTCCCGCACCCGATTGCCCAGGTGGACCACATCCAGGCCAAACTCGGCGAGATGGAGCTGAAACTGCTGGCGGCGCGCACCTTGATGTACGACCTGGCGCGTCGTTGGGACGAGGGCACGCCAGAGGCACGCAGGGCCTTGCGGCCGCAGTTTGGGGCGGCCAAGACGCTCGCGACCAACGCAGCGGTCGAGGTGGTGGACCTGGCGATGCGCGTGGTCGGGGCGCGCAGCCTCTCCCGGGACCTCATCCTCGAACGGTTGTACCGCGACGTCCGAGCCGGCCTGCACAATCCGCCGATGGACGACGTGACCTACAAGTCGTTGGCGGCTGCAGCCGTCGCGGAGTGTACGGCGGAGCGTGGACCGCGCGCTTGAGGCGACATCCGCGGCGCGTCGCCGAAGGAATCGCCTCTTCGCAACGATTGGCGTATCGCCTGTCACTCCGAGCGCCATCCTTCCCCTGCGCCGGCGCCTCCCCTGGACGTCGGCGCAGCCTGCCCCCTAGACCCGCGTCCCACGCCGCCATACAATAGAGTCGAACGCCATCTGTCCGCACGTCTGAATTCAGCCGCCCGCGGACGGGAAGAAAGCGGATTCATCATCGGAGACCAAGCGGAGGTGTTGCACATTGGGGTACAACTTTGCTCGAGAGGTGGACGCGATTGCAGGGGCGCACCCAGAACGGCTCGCGCTTCTCTGCGTCGGTGCAGACCGCAGCGAAACGCGCGTGACGTACGGTGAACTGCGTGCGCGGACCAACCGCCTGGCCAGTGCGCTGTCCCGCATCGGCGTGCACAAAGGAGAACGCGTCCTCGTCCTGCTGCCGCGCGGCGTCGACGCCTATGTGGTCTACCTGTCTTTGTTGAAGGTCGGGGCGACGGTCTTGCCGGGGTCTGAGATGCTGCGTCAAGGAGATATCGCCTACCGGCTGCATCATGCGGACGTGAAGGCCGTGATTGCGCACCACAGCCTCACGGCCGAGGTGGATGCAGCAGCGAAGACAGCCGGGGCAGTGCTGGCGCAACGGGTGTGCGTGGGAGGGCCCGTGGAGGGATGGACGGAGATGGACACCCTGTACGAGCTCGGGAGTACGGCGGATTTCCTCGTCGACACGGATGACGCCGACCTCGCGTTCCTGTCCTACACCAGTGGCACGACCGGCGGCCCGAAAGGCGTGATGCACACGTACGCGTGGCCGCGCGAGCACCTCGCAGTCGCCGGGACGTACTGGTTCGACGCGCAGGCAGGGGAGCTGGCTTGGGCGACGGCGAGCCCGGGCTGGGCGAAGTGGGTGTGGAGTCCATTCGTGGCGGTGCTGGGGAACGGTGCGACGGGGTTTGTCTACCAGGGACGGTTTGATCCCGCCAACACCCTGCAACTGCTGGAGACCTACTCCATCCGTTTGCTGTGCGCAACACCGACGGAGTACCGCCTGATGGCGAAAGTCCGCAATCTCGAACACTACCAGGTGCGGTTGCGGTCCGCTGTGTCGGCGGGAGAGCCGCTCAATCGCGAGGTGATTGACACCTTCGCCAAGGCCTTCGGCGTAACGGTCCGCGACGGTTACGGGCAGACCGAGAACAGTCTGCTTGCCGGGACCTTGCGCGACATGCCCGTGAAGCCCGGTTCCATGGGCAAACCGTTTCCCGGTACGCGCGTGGAGATTGTCGACGACGACGGGAACCCAGTTGCGGTCGGCGAGACCGGGCACATCGCTGTCCACAAGACGTTCCCGACACTGTTCAAAGGGTACCTGGCAGACGAGGAGCGCACCGCCAAGGCGTTCCGCGGCGACTGGTACATCACGGGCGACCAGGGGCGGATGGACGAGGATGGATACATCTGGTTTGAGGGGCGGGCGGACGACATCATCATCTCGGCCGGCTACACGATTGGCCCGTTTGAAGTCGAGGACGCGCTCGTCAAACATCCACAGGTGGCCGAATGCGCCGTCGTGGCCAGCCCGGACGAGGAACGTGGGCACATCGTGAAGGCGTTCGTCGTCTTGCGAGACCCCGCAGATGCCGCTGACCCGGAGTTGGTGGGTCGGCTGCAGGACCACGTGAAGGCCGTCACAGCGCCTTATAAGTACCCGCGCGCCATCGAATTCGTGGACTCGTTGCCGAAGACGTCGAGTGGAAAAATCCGCCGCATCGAGTTGCGACAGCGCGAAGCAGCGCGGCATGCCGGGGTGTAACTTTCCGCGCTTCGCACGGCATGGCGGGCGGGGGCCCGCATCCAGGAACGCCCCTTGGGGTGAAGGCGGGTGTGCTCGCCTTCACACCCGCGGCGGCCGCAACTCGGCAGGGACGATGGCGCGCAGCACGCGGTCTATCTCGCTCACGCGCGCGTCCCACGAGTGCGCCGCGACAAACGCCTGCCGGTCGGCGTCGCTGCACCTGTGCGCGCCCGCCAGAATCGCGTCGAGTGCGGCCAGGGCGTCGTCAGCGTTGCGAACGAGCCACAGCAAACGGTCCATCCGGGAAAGCTCGCGGCTGGTGGTGGCAATCACTTCACGGCCCGCAGCGAGGTACTCGTAGATCTTGATGGGGTTGACGCTCTGGGTCAGGTCGTTCTGGACGAAGGCGTGCAGGGCGGCGTCAAAGCCCGCCAGGAAACGCGGTAGTTGCGCGTACGGCTGGAGGCCGAGGAAGTGCACATTGGGCAGGCCGCGCAGGCGGGAAACGTCCGTTTCGACCGGACCAATCATCACCCACTGCACCGTCGGGCGGGAGACAGCGAGCTGAAAGATCAGCTGTTGGTCCACCCAAGATCCGATGCCGCCGACGTAGCCGACCCGCGGCTTTTGGATGGGGGCCAACAGCGGGTGCTCCGGCAGTTCCGAAGTTTTCGCAAAGTGCTCCACCTCGGCCGCGTTCGGCACCAGCCGCACGTCGTTGTGCCATGCGAGCAGACGCTCCCGCAGCGCGTCTGCCGTTGCGAACACAACGCGGCTGACGGCCACCAGGTCTTGCTCCATTCGGGTTACCAGTGCCGGATGGACAAACCCTTGAAACTCCGCGTGCAGATCTACACAGTCGTAGACGGTCGCCAACGGGTGCAGGTGGGGGAGGAGGTCGACCGACCCCGGGAGCATCGGCAACAGGACGTACGGTCCTGGCGCGGCCCGCCGAATCTGCTCCGCCAGCAGCCATTGGTTTATGCGGTTGACCGGGCGGTACAGGTTTCCAAACGGCGCAGAGGCCATCGGTGACAGTACGCGAAGCCGCCCAGAGCCATCCACGGGGACGTCTCGCAAGGGATCCTTTGGAATGGCGCGGGCGCGAAGGTCCGGATTCTTCAGGGGGCCAATCCACGTCACCGGGCCGTCGACGAACAACACATCCCAGCCGCGCCTGGCGAGTCCGAGCGCGACGTGCTGCGGGCGAGCATGCGTCCCCGTCCACGCCACCGCGGCGGTGAGGACAACCGTGGAGACACGTCTCACAGCACAGCACCCCGCTTCGCGCGCACAGCCCGGCGGTGCTTGACCGCGTCGACGACCGGGCGGTAGATGGCCATCAGGAAGCCGAGAACGGCGACGAACACCAGGTACGGATAGACCGCTCCGAACGCCAGGAAGACGAGCATGGCGAAGTACTGTTCGCCGATGATGAAGCTCCGAAAGGGAACCAAGCTGCGCAGGCGCTGCATCCGAGAAAAGCTGTCGGCGCCCGGGTCCTCCGCTGCGGCGCTCGGTGTGGGGACATCGTCGCCCTTCGCGGCTTCTGACTTCGCGGGGAGGTCCGCTGGCGCCGGTGCCGGCGCGGCCACTGGCCGCGTGCGCTTCAACATATCCGCGCCTTCCTCCGGCGTTGCCGGCGGTCGCCGAAACATCTCAATCTGTCCCAAGTACTCGAGGACATACAAGGCAAACAGGGCGAACATCGCCCACATCCAGACCCGCGTTCCCGGATGGAATCGGTTGTACCCGTAAGCGAGGGCGAACAGCATGACGAACTCCTTCACGCGGTCCGCCATTTGGTCCAACCACCCACCGATGGGCGAATACTGCTGGCGAAACCGGGCGAGTTGGCCATCCGCGCAGTCGAATACATAGGAAATCTGCACGAGAATCAATCCCACTGTGAGGCCCGTGCGGGTTCCAAGGGCGTACAGGACAGACCCGATGAGGACCAAGACCAACGCGGTCAAGGTCAGGCCGTTCGGGGAGATGCGCGTGTTGCGGATGAGGTACACAAGGCGCAGCGAAAAGGTGTAGTATAGGTAGTTCGTCCAGATGTCGGTGGGCCGCTTCGCACAGGCGTTGATTTGCGCAAAGTCGGACCGCTGTCGCTCTGTCATGTCGACGACCTCCGTGTGGCGTCGGTCCGCTGTCAGCGGGCCGGAAACTTCGCGAGGACTTCCTGTACGGCGTACTCGTAGTCCTCAGGGAAATCGACCTCGACACAGGGCAGGCCGGTGATATCCACCACGTTCATGCCAGACTTGTCCGGCATGACATCGAGGGCGTGCTCAAAGAACTTCATCTCATTCCCCGGCACGGCCTCGGCCATCACGGTCGCGCGGAACCGATCTGCAAACCCGTCCGTGAACTTCGCCACACCGATAAATTCGCCGTAGCACGCCGCAGGGTCCAAGTGCTTGCCGATTTGAAGGACCTGAGTCCCGTCGACCAGGACCTTGACCTCTTCCTCGCGACACTGCTTGCGGTCGACCGCCAGATACCCGCCGCCCCGATGCGGCGCCAGGCGCTCGAGGATGGCCTGTTCGAACACCACGTCGGCGTTGAGATAGTAGAAATCGCCCGTCACCTGCTCCAATGCGAGCGCGAGTGAAAACAGGGTGTTGGTCGATGCGAACCGCTCGTTGACCACGTAGCGCACGTTCAACTGCGGGTAATGTGTCGCGATATGGGCCCGAATCTGCGCTTGCTGGTATCCCACGACCACGGTGATGTCGGAAACGCCGATGGCCCTGAGAGCTTGCAGTTGCCAGTCGAGGATGGTCTTCGCGCCCATCGGCAACAGGCACTTCGGTCTATCGTCCGTCAGCGGCCGCAGGCGGGCAGACCGACCAGCAGCCAGAATCACGGCGGAAACGGGAGGCATCGAACCAGCTCCTTTGAATACCCGATACAGCGTCGCGGGCGAGGCATCCGTGCAGGTGCACGCGAGCTGCCCACGCCGCGCAGACTGTCCATCTCATTTAACCAGTGGCACCCATGGACGTCAAGTTGACAGGGATTTGGTCGATTGGGTCCGCTCCTTGTCGAACGCCGCCCCCTCCCAGTCGCGCGTTGACAGCCCCGCAACCCGGTGATATATTGTCGCCATCAAACAACCGCATCGCGACAAAGCTCTTATCCAGAGTGGTGGAGGGACTGGCCCGATGAAACCCGGCAACCACCAGGCTTCGGCCTGGAGAGGTGCCAATTCCTGCAGTTCTGGCGCGCTTGCCGGAACTGAGAGATGAGAGGAGTGTCGGTCCGTTCTGACATCGCGGGTCCGCTTCCTCTCGGGAGCGGATTTTTTGCGTCTGCGGTGTTGGGAGGGGATGGATATGCGCGTGGCGGTTCGCGCAGAGGACCGTTCGGTTCAAACGGCCCGGGTGTGGCGCCGGCCAGGCTTTGCACTGGAATGCGGCGCCCGCCTCGATGTCGAGGTGGCGTACGAGACCTGGGGGGAGTTGAACACGGCGAGGGATAACGCCGTGGTGGTCTGTCACGCCCTGACAGGCGACGCGCGGGCGGGCGACACAGCCGACGGGCCGGGATGGTGGTCTGCCATGGTCGGGCCCGGCAAGCCCATCGATACGGAGCGCTACTTCGTCGTCTGCAGCAACGTCCTCGGCGGCTGCGCCGGTACGACCGGCCCCAGCTCCATCGCGCCGGACGGCCGTCCGTACGCGCTGCGCTTCCCAGAGGTCAGCATTCGGGACATGGTTCGGCTGCAGATGGAACTGCTCGATGCTTTGCATGTCGCCGGTATTCGGGCCGTCGTCGGCGGTTCGCTCGGCGGCATGCAGGCGTGGGAATGGGCACTGCTTGATCCCGCTCGCGTCCAACACGTGATGGTGATTGCCGCGCACGCTGTCTTCCCGCCGCTCGCCATCGGCTACAACGCGGCGATGCGCCAGGCCATCACCGCAGACCCGATGTGGTGCAACGGCGACTACTACGCAGCGGGGACCATCCCCGAGCAGGGGTTGGCGCTCGCACGGACCATCGGCTTGCTCACGTACCGCGCCGGCGACCTGTACCAGCAGCGGTTCGCCCGTCGCACGTGCAGCGAACCGAGACAGGGCGCGCCGGTGGAGCGCGTCGAAGCGGGGCGGGCGCACGCGGTCGCCGAGCGTCGGTGGCGCAGTCCGGACGGTAACGGCCAAGCGGCCGCATTCACCGCCCCTCTGTTTGAGGTCGAGTCGTACCTCGCCTACAACAGTCGCAAGTTCGTGCGGCGGTTTGACGCCAACAGCTACCTGTACCTCACCAAAGCCATGGACGGGCACGACATCGGGCGTAATCGCGGCGGCCTCGCCGGTGCACTGCGCCAGATGCGCGCGCGCCTCACGCTGATTGGCATCTCCTCGGACTACCTGTACGGCGCGAGAGATCTGGCGAAAACGGCCGCTCTGGCGGCCGCCGCAGGCGTCCGCGGGACGTACCTGGAGTTGGACTCCCAGTTCGGCCACGACGCGTTTTTACGAGAGGACCCGCGCCTGCAAGCGATGGTGCGGGATCAACTGGAGAGGGTGTGATGGGGATGGCGCGCGTGGTACGGATTGGATTGTTAGGGTGCGGGGTCGTCGGCGGCGGTGTGGTCGCCGCGTTGGAGCAGAACCGAGCGGCGCTGTTGGCGCGAGCGGGGGCGGAGGTGGTCGTGCACCGGATCGCCGTGCGAGACCTGGCGAAGGAGCGCCACGAAGCAGTCGACGCAGCGCGGCTCTGTACGGACTGGCGGTCGGTGGTGAACGACCCGGCGGTGGACGTGGTGGTGGAGGTGATGGGCGGGTTGGAGCCGGCGCACGCCGCCATCCAAGCGGCCCTCGCAGCGGGCAAGGACGTGGTCACGGCGAACAAGGAGTTGCTGGCGCGGCACGGGGAAGCGCTGCAAGCGCTGGCTGCGGCGAAGGGACGGGCCTTGATGTGCGAAGGCAGCGTACTTGGCGGCGTGCCGGCGGTCCATAACCTGCACAGTTACTTCGTCGCCAACCGGATTGGGCACATCCGCGGCATTGTGAATGGCACGAACAACTACATCCTGTCGCGAATGGAGGACGCAGGTTTGGACTTCGCGGAGGCGCTGGCCGAAGCGCAGCGTCTCGGTTACGCGGAGGCCGACCCCGCCATGGACCTCGAGGGGCGCGATGCCCTCTACAAGTTCCAGATTCTCGCGCGGCTGGCGTTCGACGTCGACGTGGTCGCAGATGATGTGGACGTGGCTGGGATCTCCGACGTGACCCAGGCGGACGTGCAGTTGGCGGCGCAGCTCGGTTGTCGCCTGCGGCACGTCGTGGAGGGCCGCTGGGATGCCGAGTCGGGCAGGCTGTGGGCGTCGGTGCGGCCGCAGTTGACGACGCAAGATGATCCGCTGTACCACGTCACCGGTGCCGACAACTTCCTCGGCCTGGAGGGCGACCTCGTCG
This sequence comes from Alicyclobacillus sp., assembly GCA_023511295.1. Taxonomy (GTDB): domain Bacteria; phylum Bacillota; class Bacilli; order Alicyclobacillales; family Alicyclobacillaceae; genus JAIMBT01. The sequence continues at coordinate 131,842 of JAIMBT010000002.1, read as the reverse complement.
GCCGCATTGGTCTGCTGGGGCCGGGGGCCGGTGCGCTGCCGACGGCGAGCGCTGTGGTGGAGGACATCGTTCAACTGTTGCAGGGTGGGAGCGTGCGGTTGCGGGCGCTGCGCCGCGCGTCGGTCGCGGCGGTGCGCTACCCGGCCTTCTTGGTACGGCGGCGGTTTCCTTTTGGGGTGGCGGCGGGGCCGGAAGCGGCGCTCGCCTGGCGGTCCATCCTCGGTGCCACCCAGGTGAAGTACGCCGGAATGGCGGGGGGCGATGCCGAGGCCTGGTGGATTCGCGGTTGCGACGCACCTGCAGCGGCGGTCCTCAGCGCGGTGAGCAGCGACCTCGCCGGAGAGTTCGCCGTCTATCCGGCGGCCAACCTGCCAGGCGGCCGCCGCGTCGCCGCCGATTTCCGGACGCACACCGCGGCCGTGGTGTGACAGGGCGGGTGCGTCATCCAGCGTTCGCAGCCGCATTGGCATCGTTCGCGACTCCGTTGACGGCGTTCGCGGGCAATCCCGTGGTATCGGTGCTGTGGAGGAGGATGTACCCGCTTTTGTGGTCTGCGCTGATGTGGATCTCGGTGGCCTGGTAGGTCTCCAGCCCCAGCTTGATTTGACCGGACGTGGCGTACGTGGTGCCAGCGTCCTTGGTATCCAGTTTTGACCCGGCGATGAACCGCGCAACGGGCCGCTGGTCCGTGTACACCATCACGACCGGTGTGCCGTTCGACTGTCGCATCAACGTCCACGACTCCCCGCGGGACGCCGCTGGCTCCATCTGAACCGCCACCTGAACGCCGGCGGCGGTGGGCACGGCGTCGCTCGGGTAATCCGCCGCCGGTATCGTCCCGCGGCGGATGAAGAAGACGGCGACAATCACGAGCAGTGTGAGGAGCCACGAATATCGTCGCATCCCATATTCCTCCTTGGCCCACTCGACGTTCCCTGCGCCCTCACTTGACTTCGATGTCAATCGATTGGATGTAGGCGAGCTTGGTCGGCTTGCTCATCTCTCCACCCATCACCGGGTTCGCGACGACGGGGATGGCGGCAATCTTCTGCACCACGTCCATACCCGAGATGACCTTGCCAAATTCCGTGTAGTCGGGTTGGAGGCCGGTGCTTTCGGGGCCCGTACAGATGAAAAATTGGCTCCCGTTTGTGTTCGGACCGGCATTGGCCATCGCGACGATGCCGGGACCGTACGGGTATTTGGGGGGCAGTTCATCGGCGAACGTGTAACCGGGGCCGCCCGTGCCGTTGTTCAACGGATCTCCCGTCTGAATCATGAACTGCCGGATGATGCGGAAGAACGCGTCGTTCTGGTAGAACTTGTGTTCCGCCAAAAATACGAAGTTGTTGACGGTGTGCGGGGCGGATTTGGCGAACAGTTCGACGGTGAAATCGCCGTAATTGGTATGAAACACGGCGTCGTACTGCTTGTTGACGTCAATCTGCATCGGCGGCGGGGAACTCCACTGCATGATCTTCGTGTGGGCTCCTTCATTCCCCGTCGACGGCGCATTGGCGGGTGTCCCGCCGTCGGCGGTGTTGCTCAACGCGCTGTTGCCAGCGGCGCTGGTGGCGGCTTGGTTGCCAGCGCTGTTGCCGGTCGCGGGCGTGCCACACCCTGCCAGGTACAGTGCGGCTGCGGCGGCGAGCGCCGCCAGTCGAAATGTGCGGTGGGTCATTGGTGAAACCTCCTTAACGGTGTGTGGACGGGCGTCCGCCGTCGAACCGGTCGCGTGGGCCGTCGGCCGGAGCGGACAATCGCAGGCAGGTGAGGACCTGCGCCGTGAAGGCCGCCACTGCGCTGCTGCGAGCGGTGATGAGGTTCCCGTCCACGGCGGTGGGCCCCGAGTCGAACACAGCGCGGTGGAGACCTTCGACGTCCGCTCTTTCCGGCAACGGACCGTCGACGGCGAGGCGTCGTCCGCCTGCCAAGCCGGCGGCCGCGAGCGGCCGCCAGGCGTTGCCGATGGCGGCAATCCAGCCGCGCCCGAGGTCGTATTGGCGGAGAAACCGGTGGAGACTTGGGTCGTCCGCCAAGGTCCCTGAGATGTCGCCCCCGGCCATCAACAACAGCCGCGCGTCTCGCGGGTACAAGGTGTGGACCGTCGCCTGCGCGGTCAGGACGAGTCCGCCGTCTGTGGAGACGGTCGGCTGGTCGACCGTAACGGTCCGCATCGTCCAGCCGTGCTGCCGCAGTGCGCGTTGCAGCGGTGCCACCTGCCAGATGGCGCATTCCGGAAATGCCAGGAACAGGGCGTACGCCAGCACCGGATTCACCCTTTCGCGCGTCCGTGGGTGTGACTCGGCGCGGCAACGGTCAGCCGGGCGATGGGACGAGCCGCGCCATTCTTGAGTCCAACTGTACCAAAACACGGGGAGAAGGCCAAACAGAATCGGCTTCGGACGCGGATTCAATGGTTCGCGAGCGAGGAGACGCGGCTGTGTTCGAAACATTCCTGGCTGGACCCGGCAGGAATCTGGTGATCTGCGGCGAAATCCCTTTCATCCAGCAAAATGACACGGTGTCATTTGCGATTCAACGGGGTGTGTTGAACCCTGTGGTGTAATCGCTTTCGGCGGGGCTGCGACGCGAAGGAGGGACCGACGTGAGAAAGGCCAGCGCAGATGCTTGGGACAACTTGGTCCAGATGTTGGCGGAGACCGCCGTGGAACGCGCCGGCGACCGGGCGCTGATGTTTCCGAATCCGGTGAACGGGTGGGACAGTGTGACGTACGACCAACTTTGGCGGCAGGTGGAGCGCGCCGCCGCACATTTGGCGGACGTTGCGGTGGGTGCCGGAGACAAGGTGGGGCTGTTGGCAGAAGGAGGATGGTGGTGGCCTGTCTGTGACTTCGCCATCATGAGCCTCGGCGCCTGTACGGTGCCGATTTACCCGAGCTTGCCGCCCGGCCAGATGCAGTACATCATTCGCGATTCGGGGATGAAGGGGCTGTGTCTGCAGGACGCGGCGCAGCTCGAGAAGCTGTTGCAGGTGGAGCCATCCGACATCCCGTCGCTCGAGTTTGTGGTCTTGCTGGATGACAACCCGAATGCGGCCCCACCGACAACCGCAGGCCCGTGGCCGGTGTACCGGCTCAGCCAATGGCTGCACCGACAACCGCTGCACGCGCGACCGCAGGGGTGGTGGCAGGCCGTCAGCAAGGACGCGCTCGCGACCATCGTGTACACCTCCGGCACGACAGGACAGCCCAAAGGCGTGATGCTGACGCACGGGAACCTCCTCGCCAACGTGGGTGCCATCCTGCGCCAGTTCGCCGTGGAACCGCACGACCTGTCGCTCTCCTACCTGCCGTTGTCGCACATCTTCGAACGGACGGTCGGCCAGTTCTGCTTCATCGCCGCCGGCGGAACCATCTGTTTCTCGCACGGGATTCACGCCATCATGGACGACTTCCTCCAGGTTCGGCCGACCTTGTTCACGACCGTGCCACGGCTCCTGGAAAAGGTGTACGAAGGCGTGACCGCCGCCGTGGAAGCGGGACCGCCGATGCGCAGGCGGTTGTTCGAATGGGCGATGACCACCGCCACGCGAGCCCGCGTGCGGCGTGAACCGGCGTCCGGGTGGGCGTTGCAGGCCGCAGATCGACTCGTCCTGTCCCAGGTCCGGAATCGCTTGGGCGGCCGGTTACGGTGCATCATTTCCGGCGGTGCGCCGCTGCCGCCGTATGTCGCGGAGTTTTTGACCGCCGTCGGCGTACCGGTGGTGGAGGGATACGGCATGACGGAGACGTCCCCTGTGGTCTGTTTCAATCCACTGCACGACATCCGCATCGGGACGGTGGGCAAGCGCGTCGACAACGTCGAGATTCGGATTGCGGAAGACGGCGAGATCCTCGTGCGGGGTCCAAGTATCACGGCCGGCTACTATCAAAATGCGGAGGCCACACAAGAGCTGTTCACCGCCGATGGGTGGATGCACACGGGCGACATCGGGGAGCTACGCCCCGACGACTACCTGGTCGTGACCGACCGCAAGAAGAACTTGATTGTGCTCTCGACTGGGAAAAAGGTCACACCGGCTCCGATTGAAGAGGAGATTCTGCGCAACCGGTATGTGGACCAAGTGCTCCTGCTCGGCCAGGGGCGGAAGTTCATCGCAGCACTGGTGGTGCCGAATGTGGAGGAAGTGCGTGCCTGGTATCGCCGCGAAGGCGTGCAGCCGCCGCTCCTGCACCAGTGGGCGGAGGACGCGCACCTGAACGGATTCCTGCTCGCGCAGGTGCGCCGCCAGACGGAGGCGTTCGCCGAGTTCGAGCGGCCCAAGCGCGTGCTCGTCGTCAGCGAACCGATGACGATTGAAAACGGGCTGCTGACCCCGACATTAAAGGTCAAAGCGAAGGCTGTTCAGGCGGCGTACGCCGCCGAGATTGACCGCCTCTACGCGGAAGCGGCGCATCCGGACGCCGGTTGAGACGTGAAGGGGCCGTTGGCCGGTTGGCGAAAGCCCCTTCAGCGACCAATCATCCTCAGAAATTCCTGGCGAAGCGCATAGTTGTCGCGGTACTCGCCGGTGCTCGCGAGGGTTGTCGTGGACGAGCCCGGCTTGCGCACGCCACGGGCGCACATACACGTGTGCTGTGCCTCGACGAGCGCAATGGCGCCGTGGGGCTTCAAGATCTCGTCAATTCCGTCGACAATCTGCTGCGTCATGCGCTCTTGGACCTGCAGCCGATGGCTGACCGCGTCGACGAGGCGGGCAATCTTGCTCAGCCCGACGATGCGCTCGCCGGGAAGGTAGGCGACGTGCGCTGTCCCGAAGAAGGGCACCATGTGGTGCTCGCACAGGCTGTAAAAGGTGATATTCGAAACGACCACCGGGCCGTCCGAGCGCTCTTCGAACGTGGTGGTCAGGACGTCCTCCGGCTGCACGTGCATCCCGGACAGCATCTCTGCGAACATCTTCGCGACGCGGTTCGGCGTGTCCAGGAGACCCGGGCGCGCCGGATCTTCACCGAGCAAAGACAAGATCTCGCGCACGTGCTGGGCCACTTCCGCCAACCGCTCTGGGTCGGGACCTGACTGTACGGCGTCCACCCGTTCGCTTTCGGACCGTGGCGAAAGCTGGCGAGCGTCTTCCGCTGGTTCGGCCGAAGCCGAGCGCGGCGATGCAGACCATGTCGATTCGGGCATGTCCCCCGACCTCCCTTAGCGAAGGGAACCCGGGCACCTGCGAGGGGATCTCACGGCGCCTGGGTCGCCTCCAGTCTATCATTGCCCAATTATAGAGGTTGTTTTCGATCCGGTCAAAGCACCGCCGCGCCGGCTTGACCCGGTTTCCTCCGGCCCCGTATAGTGGGGGTTGTCCTGTGCCGGGCGCGGTGATGAGATGGCATCTCGCGCTTCGGCCAGCAGTTTGTACGACGGGAGTGAGGCGGAATGTCTGCAGGCGTCCCTGCGGCCGGCACCGCTTCCACGGCGGCTCCAGACCTGCTGCGCGGGTTGAACCGCGAACAGCGCCGGGCGGTGACGACCACCGACGGCCCGCTTTTGGTGGTTGCCGGTGCGGGCAGTGGCAAAACCAGCGTACTCACGCGCCGGATTGCCTACCTCATCCAGGTGCGCGGGGTCCCGGTTCACCAGATCCTCGCCATCACCTTCACGAACAAGGCGGCGCGCGAGATGAAAGAGCGCGTGCGCAAACTCATCGGCCGGGCCGCAGACGACCTGTGGATGGGGACCTTTCACAGCATCTGCGTCCGGATCTTGCGGCGCGAGGCGGAGCGGATTGGTTACAGCCCGACGTTTACCATCCTCGACTCGGACGACCAGCGCACCGCCGTCCAACAGGCCATGCTGGACCTCAACTACGACCTGAAGAAGTTCGACGCCTACCAGGTCCTCGCGGCCATTTCTCGTTGGAAGAACGAACTCCAAGCCGGTCCGAAACGAGGCAGACGGCGGCTTGGCCCCGTTGAGGCGGTCGCGGCAGAGGTGATGGAGGTCTACGAGAAGCGTCTGCTCGGCGCGAACGCGATGGACTTCGACGACCTCATCGGCAACACCGTCCGCCTGTTTCAGGCCCACGCGGACGTCCGCGAGAAGTATCAGGACAAGTTCCGCTACATCCACGTCGACGAGTACCAGGATACGAACCACGCCCAGTACCAACTGGTGCGCTTGCTCGCCCTGCGCCACCAAAACGTATGTGTGGTCGGCGACTCGGACCAGGCCATCTACGCCTGGCGCGGAGCGGATATCCAGAACATCCTCGATTTCGAGCGCGACTACGCGAATTGTTCGGTGGTCACGCTGGAGACCAACTACCGCTCGACGGAACGAATCCTCGAAGCGGCCAACGGCGTCATCCGGAACAACGTACGGCGCAAGGAGAAGAACCTGCGCTCGGTCCGTGGCTTAGGGGACCCGATTGTCGTCTGCGAGTTGACGGACAGTGAAGACGAGGCGCGTTACGTGGCAGAGACCATCGCTGCCCACGTGCAGAACGGCGGCGGTTATGGCGACTGCGCGGTCCTCTACCGGGCCAATGCGCAGTCGCGGGCGATAGAAGAGGCCCTCCTGCAACGGGCCATCCCGTACACCATCGTGGGCGGTTTGACGTTCTATGACAGGCGTGAAATTAAAGACGTGTTCGCGTATTTGCGCGTCCTCGCCAACCCACAGGACGAGATCTCGCTGCTCCGCGTGGTCAACACGCCAAAACGCGGACTGGGACCGCAGGCCGTCGGGAAACTGCTCGACTTCGCACACAGCGAGGGCATCACGCTGCTGGAAGCGTTGGGCCGGGCGAGCGAGATCGACCTCTCCGAGAAGGTCCGAACCGCCGCAGAGCAGTTTCACGGGACCCTGCAGGAACTGATGCTCTGGATGGAGGGCGCGCCGGTCAGCGAGTTTCTCGCCGAAGTGTTGCACGCCACCGGTTACCGCCGGATGTATGAAGAGAGCGGGAAGAAGGAGGATCTGCAGCGGCTGGAGAACATCGACGAACTGTTCAGCGTGACCCAGTCGTTCGACCGGCGCCGGCAAGGGACGCTGCTGGAGTTTCTCGCCGAGGTATCGCTCCTCAGCGAGGTGGACAAGGAGCGGGGGAAAGACAGTCAGGCCGTCCGTTTGATGACGTTGCACGCCAGCAAAGGTTTGGAGTTTCCGCTCGTGTTCATGGTGGGGATGGAGGAGACGGTGTTTCCGCACGCCCGTTCCATGGATGATCCCGCTGGGATTGAGGAGGAGCGCAATTTGTGCTACGTCGGGATGACGCGGGCGCAGGACCACCTGTACATGACCTACTGCACAGAGCGCACCCTGTACGGCCAGGTCCTGCTGCGGGAACCCTCGCGATTCTTGGCGGAGATCCCGCCTGAACACGTGGAACGCCTGACGCTCACGAACGACGCCGTGTACGAGTGGAAGACCGGAGATCGGATTTTGCACCCCCAGTACGGAGAGGGGATTGTCCTGGGGTGGAAGGAGATTCCCGTCGGCCGGGACGGTGCGGAGCCGACGATGGAGCAGCACCTTGAGGTGATGTTTCACCCGCGCGTGGGGATGAAGACCATCCCGCGCCGACACGCCCGGCCCGCAGCGCACTGACGAAGACGACCGGCCGGGTGGGCGGAAGCTGGACGTGGAGCAGCCGCGGAAAAGGTGGTACAATGTGGTCTACATGGTTGGCGTGTGCGGTCTTCGCCACAGCGCGCCGCCAACAGGCGGTGTGCGCATTGCGCCCCGTTTGGACGGACTCTGAAAACGCCCGTCGGGAGGAAGATACGTTTGTCCGCTAGCTGGTGGATTACCATCGCGGTGCTGGTCGTCATCGTCGGTCTCTACATCTGGATGTTCCTGTTCACCCGTAAGCGCCAGAAGGCGTTCGACGAACAGTACAACGCCGCGAAGGAACGGCATGAAGTGTTCGTGCTGAACAAGAAGGTCACGCGGGAGCGGCCGCAGAATCGCTGGATGCGGTTTGCCCGCTTCAAGACGTATCAAGTCGTGGGGCGGGTCAGCATCGGCCAGAAGGTCAAAGGTGTACAGATGAGCCGCGTGCAGACCGTGACCTTTCACACGACCAAATCGGAGTACGACAAGATTCAAGTGAACCACAAGTACAAGATGGACATCGCCGGCAACTACATCGGCTTCGTGGTCGCCCCGGCCCCGAGCAAATCGAACGCAGGCCGCGGCAAGGGGTTGTTCTCGCGCTTCAGCCGCAAGGCCTGATACCGGTTGCAGGGCGTCCGAAGGGCGCCTCGCCGCTCGAGGAGCCATGGCATTTGCCGGGGGGTTCGCATATGGTGGGGTGACGAAACACGTCACCAGAGGAGGCTTTCACCCGATGCGAACCCAGTCCGGTAAGAAGGCAGCACGAGGGTCGACAACGCCTGTCGCGCGTGCGTCGGCGGCGAAGAAGCGCAGAGTGCGGTCGAAGGCCGCAGCGCGCAAACCGGCGGCTGCGGGCGTGGCTGTACCATCCAAGGTCGAGCCGCTGTCGTTCCGCCCGCGTCAGCCGGAGGACGACTCGTTCATCCTCGACCTCACCGAAGGGCAACTGGGCCGCGTGCACCAGGAGGCGTTCGGGGAACCGTTCCCGCGCCAGGACTTCGCGCAATACCTGCAGTCCGGTGCACCGACGGTCGTGGTGGTGCGGGGCAACCGTCCCATCGGCTACTACTCCTACCTCATCGGTCCCGACGGCAAGATGCACGTCAGTGCGCTCGTGATTGATCCGGCTCACCAGTCCTCCGGCGTCGGCACGGAGGTGATGAAGCACCTGGAGGACGAGGCGCGCGGCCAGGGCATCCACACCCTTGAGGTGTTTGTACAGGACATGAACGAGAAGAGCCTGGCGTTTACCCGCAAGCTCGGGTTTGTCGAAGTCTACCGCATTCCTCCCCGGACCATCTGCTTTCAAAAGCTGTTGCGACCGCTCCCGGGCACCGCGACGGCCATCGGATCTGTGGTCTGGAATCCAGCCGCGTGGAGTTGAGCCGCCACCCTTCTCTATGGGGCCTGCTGCGCGGAAGAAGGCCGCCGGTCTGGCGTCAGGTCGACGCTGGGCCGGCGGCCTTCGCGTGTGTCTCCTCGGCAGGGGGCGGTGCCGCCACCGGCCCCGCGCTGTCGTCAGCTTCGGCGCCACCGAGCGCCCGAAGCTGTTTGTCCAACCGGTGTTGCAACTGCGTCAACTGGACTTGAAGCTCCCGCAGTTGGCTCAACTGCTGTTTGGTTGACCGCAGCTCGCGCAGGAGGTTGGCGACGAGCGGTTCCGTGCTGCCGAGCGCGCTCTGCGGGTAGGGCGAACGCGATGCCATGCTGCTGCGAGGTTGAACGCGGACCAGTCGGTGACTGCGTGCGTTCACGCCGGGTCCGGCGGCGGCCGACCCAGAACGCCGGGTGGGCAGACCGCCCGCGTGCACGCGCACCGTGCGAACCGGGACGGCAGATTTCCCGCCTCGCGGCTTGCGCGGGGCGCGCCGTGGGCGCGGGTCCGTCGACGGTGCGGGGCCCGCTTCCCGGTCGTGATGAAGTGGGGGATCTGCGTCGGCGGTGCCACTTCGCGCCAGGGCGCTCCGATGTCGGGCTTCCTGGTAGGCGCGCATGAACATCGGAATGTATTTGAGACCTTCGAACCGGGCCATGACTGGGGACACACCCTTTCCGACCATACTGGATATTGTAGTGTATGGCAGGTGGGCGTCCCTGGTCCTGACATTCGCCCACCGTTGCGTCTGCCGCTTGCGGCAAGGCCGCACATGGCGTATTCTGAAGGGATAGAAGGGGTGATCCGACCATGACCACAGAAGTGAGTGTCGAAGCCCGTATCCAGGAAGCGCTCAACGAGATCCGAGACGCAATTCAAATGGACGGCGGGGACGTCGAGTTTGTGTCGTATGACACGCTGACGAAGACGGTTTTTGTCGCACTGACGGGTAGCTGCGTCGGGTGCCCGGCCAGTGTCATGACGCTCAAGATGGGCGTGGAGCGGGCCATCAAGGCGGCCGTTCCGGAAGTGGAAGCGGTCGAGGCGTACTGAGGGGACGCGGACACGCTCGGGCGGACGAGGCCAGGTGCTCCGCTGCATATCCGTACCAGGCGGTTCCTGAGCAGCGCGTCCGCGGTCGATGAGGGTCGCGAGCGGTGCGCAGGCACCGCCTTTTTGATGCCTGCTGCAGGGCCGTCGGCGCGCCGGAGGAGGGGTGGACATGGACGTTCAGTTCGTGGAAGGGAACCTGTTGGTCACGGTTGGCCGCACCGAAGCCTCGGAGGCGGCTGCGACGTGGGTTGAGCAGCAGCTCCTCCTGCCGCACGCATACGTACAGCGCCTGTTCCGCGAAGGCCGCGTCCGCGCCGGCGGACGACCGCTTCCCGCGGATGCACGGCTCTCCGCGGGCAAGCGCATATGGTTACTCGGCGATGCCAGGACCGATGCGGCAGACCCCGTGGTCCGGGTGTCTGAGGGCGCTCTGAACGGAGAGTCGACATGGCTCCGCGCCGCACGGCGGCGGCCGGCCGATGGCGAAACGCCCGAGGGGGACGAGGAACCGGCCGTGCTCTTCGCGGACCCGCATCTGGTCGTCGTGGACAAGCCAGCCGGTTGGCTGGTTCACGACGACCAGGCAACGGAAACGCCCGTGTTGCAGGCGTGGCTTCGCGCCCACCTCGCCGCAGCCGGCGCGTCCGTCACCCCAACTCACGCCCACCGATTGGACCGCGATACAACGGGATGCGTCCTGTTCGCCAAGCATCCGTTTGCCGCCCGGGCGCTCGACGCGATGTTGCAGCGTCGCAAGGTGCACCGGATGTACCTGGCCTTGGTGCATGGCCGCCCACCGCAAGCGCGTGGCAGCGTGGAGTGCGCCATCGGGCGGGATCGACATGTGAATGGACGGTTTCGCGTCAGCCGAACAGGCGTCCCTGCGGTGACCCACTACCGCGTGCTCGCCACCAGCCGAGACGGGCAGGTGTCTGCCGTGGCGTGCCAGCTCGAAACCGGCCGCCGGCACCAGATTCGCGTCCATCTGCAAGCGCTCGGCTGTCCCCTCGTGGGAGATCCGCTCTACACCGGTACCACGGGGGGGAGGACTGGCCCGGGCATGCGTATGCCGTCGACAGAGGGTGGCTGGACGGGACGTGGGCAGGCACTCCACGCCTGGTCCATCGCGTGGGTCCATCCCTACACCCGCGAAGCGCTGTGGGTACAAGCGCCGCTACCAGCAGCGTTTCAGCGCGCGATTCACCGGCTCAGTCTCCGGTTGCCGGACGCTCGGGAGGTGGCAGACCTGCGATGAATCCGTCTGCTCCGTGGCCCAAGCGAGCCGCCAAAGCCGTGTGGTGGTTGGCGACCTCCGTGGCGCAGCACGACATTGCCAGCCTCGCGGCGGTGATTGCCTTCTACGCTTTCTTCTCCCTGTTTCCGCTGGTCCTGTTGCTCATCTACACGCTGTCGGCCGCGCTGCCGCACCAGTCGACGGCGCAGTTGATTGTCAACCTGCTCAACCCGTTCTTTCCCGCTGTATCCGACGCTCGGGCGTTCATTTCGTCCAACATCGGGCAGCTCGCGTCCGCGGGCAACGTCGGGTTGCTCAGCCTGGTCACGCTGGTGTGGTCGGCGACCAACGGGTTCATTGCCTTGCAGCAGGCGCTGGACACCATCATCACGACGGGACAACCGCGTTCGGTGGTCGCCCGCCGCGTCCTCGGCTTCCTGATGTTGGTCGCCCTCGTCTGTGTGGCGCTCGCTTCCGTCCTCGCGATGGCCCTGTACTCCATGGTCCGCTCCTTGCCGCCGTTTCAGTCGCGCGCGTTCGCCTGGGTCGGGGCGATTCAGGGCGTCTCCCATTTCGCGTTTCCGATCTCGCTCGCCCTCGGCCTCCTCACCTGTTTTCGCTACCTGCCGGCCCGCCGGATGGACTGGCAGTACCTGCTGCCCGGCGCATTGGTTGCGACGGTCGCCCTGGACGTCGGCCGGGAGGTGTTCGTCTGGTATGTGGGGCACCTCAGCCACTACCATATGATTTACGGCGGCCTGACGGCGGTCATGTTGCTCATTCTCTGGTTCTACATCGGGGGCATCCTTGTGCTGTTCGGCGCGGAAGTGGCGGTGCTGCTGGAGCGTCTGGACCACAGAACCCCGGAACGACCGCTGGACGTCTGAGTGTTGTTGTGGCGGGTTTGGCATCGGATGGGGCGCCTTCCCCAGCGAATTCCCCCTTGCGGTACACCCGCGCAACGGTAAACTGGTGCCATGTGGACACATCTACGGCATCCAATGCGCAGCTGGTTGAACTGGTCCAGCATCCGCGGCAACAACGAATCCCTCAGTATCTGGAACGGCAGCTTCGCGATTGTCAGCCAGAGCATTGTCGGCGGGTATGTGGCGATGTACCTGCTGGACGCGCTCCACGCCACCGACAGCCAGATGGCTCAGCTCAACTCGTTGCCGAACCTGGTGAATCTGTTCGCGATGGCCGTGGCCGCGGCCACCATCGGGCGAGCCCGGAGCAAGCGCGTCTTCTGCGCGGTGTCCACCTCCATCTCCCGGAGCGTGTATCTTCTGATTGGTCTGGTCCCGTGGTTGCCCTTGCCCGGTGCGGCTGCGTGGGTGGTGTGGTTGGTCGCACTGATTCGCGTGCCGCAGTCGTTCGGCGACCTGAGTTGGCAGGCGCTCATCAGCGACCTGATTCCCGCTCGGCGCCGCTCCGTCTTCTTCAGCGAACGCAACCGGGTCACGACCATCGTCGGGCTCGCGACAACGCTTCTGACCGGTTTGGTCCTGCAGCAGTTCGACAAACACGCCCGCTGGCCGTACCAGGTGGCGTTTCTCGCCACGATGGTCTTCGCCGCGCTCGAGGTCTGGTTTCTGCTGTTGCACCGCGAACCCGACCGCGGCCCAGCGGAGGTCCCCCTCTTGGTTAAGGGGCTGCGCCGAGTGAGGATGGACACGTTCCGGTCTGTCCTGCGCCAGAAGCCGTTCCTGCGCGTTGCCGGGGGCCTGCTCTTTTTCAATTTCGCGTGGCAACTGTGCTGGCCCCTGTTCAACATCTACCAGATTGGCACGGCACACGCGACGGCCCTTTGGCTGGGGCTGTTCACCGTGGCGAGCCAATTGACGCAGATCTTGACCTTTCGCTGGTGGGGGCGGATGGCAGATCGATACGGAAACGGCCGTATGATGGCGATTGCCGCTCTGGGGATGGCACTGGCACCGGCACTCACGATTGGCTCCACCAACATGACGTACCTGCTCGTGGTGAACTTTGTGACGGGGATTCCGAACGCGGGGACGACGCTGCTCTTATTCAACTACCTGCTGGATGTGTGCCCGGAACAGGAGCGTACGACGTACATCGCCTACTACAACGTGGCTTTGTCCGTGGTCGGGTTTGTGGCGCCGGAAGTGGGCGTATGGCTGCTCCAGCACGCGAGTATGGATGTCGGGATGCTGGCCTCTGCGGGCTTGCGCCTGGTCGCCGGCGCGCTTTTCCTGTGGATGAGCATCCGCGCGCGCCGAGATCCTTCGTGGTCGACGACGTCATCCCTGCCGATGGGATGATGGGATGAGTCGAAACCTGCCGGTGGGCGGCGGCGGAGGGCAGGCCCGCCTGCGTGGGCCGGGGCCCTACGCCGACGTCCCGGAAGCCACGCAGACGGTCGGCTCCACCGTGACCACCACATTTCCGCGCAGCGCGCTGGAGACCATACAGGCGTGTTCCGCGTGCGCCGCGAGCAGACGAACACGGGCTTCGTCCGCAGGCTCCTCCAAGACAATGACCGGCCGGTGGACGATGGCGTCCATCCGCAGGCCGCCGTCCACTTCGACGCGGGCTTCGGTCGTCAGTTCAATCCTTTGGACGGGCAACGACCGGTGCTCAAACAGCGTGCGCAAGGTGAGCAGGTAACAGGACGCCGCCGCTGCCGTCAACAACTCCTCCGGACTCGTGCAGTCGACCGGCTCGTCGGGGAAGGCCGCCACGCGGTCAATCTGCAGGGTCTGGGTGGACAGCGACCCTTCCGGGTGCGACGCGTGCCAGTATGCACGCGCCTGGACAGGTCGGACATCGGCCATGGAGATCCTCCTTGCTTCTAGAAGAGTCGGAACATTTGAATCCATAGTATCCTGCACCGAATGGAAAATCCAGTTCTTTTTGCAGAAGGGCACGGTGGGTGGCGTGGATGAGATTCGCTTGACCGAGATGGTGTTTTATGGGCGACACGGGGTCTTTCCAGAGGAGCAGCGCCTGGGGCAACGGTTCGTCGTCAACGTGACGCTGCGATTGAACCTGCAGCCCGCCGGCGAGCGCGACGACCTGACGCTGTCTGTGGATTACGGCGCCGTGTACGAGACAGTCCGGACCGTTGTGGAAGGCCCCCCGCGCCAGCTCCTCGAAGCCGTCGCAGAAGAGGTCAGTCAGTCCATCTTTGCTGCGTTTCCAACGGTCCAGGAAGTGGCTGTCGAAGTGCAAAAACCGTCGGCACCGATTCCGGGTGTCTTGTTGCATGCCAGCGTCCGCACCGAGCGCAAGCGGGGGCAGGCGGGGTGACGGAACCGCTTGTGGACGGCGGCGATTCCGTGGGCGGAGCAGCGCGGGCGTCAGCGGACGAAGCGGTACAGGCGGCAGGCGCCGTAGTACACGATGGGGATGGGCCCGAATTGCCACAGCAGGCGCTTGGCCGGCCGCACGGCGGCCTGCTGCCTAACCTTCTGGTCGGACAGGTACATTCCGAGGAGTCCGTTGACGACGTCTCGGTGGATGCGGCCGCCGAGCGAAGCGCCGTCGATGCGGCGAAGACTCTGTTCCACAAACCAGGAAATCCGCCGGTGGGCTCGTCCCGCGGACGGATAACACTGGACGAAGTTGAAATCCCCTTCCCGCAGGTCCTCGCCTTGGTCTATCAGGTAGTCGAGCAGGATGTGCAGCCCTCCCACCCACGGAAAGTAGAGTTCAAACAACCGCTCAGCCTGGGCCGGCGTCTGCGGTTCGACGGAGGACAGGCACAGCGCGAACACGCCAAGGGTTGATCCCGTCGCGGCAGCAAACTCCCACCACAACAGGTCCGGGAAGCGCTCCGCGTACGGCGCCCACCACTGCGTCAGCCGCCGTTCCCGCAGGGCGGGGTCGACGTGCTTGTGGACTTGCAACTCGCAGTACCTATCCACCAACCACACGATGTACGGTCGGCTGGCTGGAAAGCCGGGCAGGGCGGCCAACTGGCTGCGGCACGTCTCCACCAGTTCCCGCAGGTACCCGCCGTCATCTGCTCCTGGCCGCAGGGCGTAGTAGTCGTGAAGCGCCGCACCCGGCTGTACAGCATCGCGCATCGCGTGATGAAGTTGGTGAAAATCTGCGCCATCGTAAGATCCGGTTCGGTCACACAGGTTGTCCAGGTAGTCGCTGATGGTCTGAAGGGCGACAATCAGCCGCACCAGTGTCTGGCAGTGGGGGAGGCTGACGGCCGCGTACACGCATCCGCCGTCCGCGTGGAATCGCTTGCTCTTCAGGCTCGCGAGTGCCTGTTTGCGCAGTTCTGCGTCCGGGATGTCGGCTGCGCGTTCGGCCCAGTATTGGAGTTCCGCCCGCGCGACCGGCAGCACACGGCGAAACAGGCGGTATAGGAACTGCACAGCCGTGCGCGGTTGGGACGTGTTCACATCCTCACTCCTCGGTTTCGGGCGTGTGGCATCCGGCGATGCACATCCCCGAATGCCGACGGTCGGGGAGCGAGGCGGGGCGAATCGGCCGGACGCAGTTGTAGTGTGTCGGCCGATCTCGCCGTTCATGCGCTGCCGCGGCCCTGCACGACGTCACTTTAAGAACAGCTGCGCCAGTTCTCCCGCCATCCCGAGAGCCTTCTTGGCGTTCCCCGCGTTGAGCCACTTTCCGAGGCTCGGCCCGGTTGGGGAACTGCTCGCTGGGGAACTGGCCGCCTTCGGCGCGAAGGGCACCGGATGCGGTGCGGTTGCCGAAGACGCCTTTGATGCCTGCAGGGAGCCAGGCGGGGGCCCAATCCATCCGCGCCGCTTGGCCCCCTGGTGCACCATGGTGAACAACTGCCGCACGTTGTCGTCCTGCGCAACCTGCAGCGCCAGGGAACTGGCCTTGAGCACCGTGTCCAGCTTCACGGACGTCACCTCCTGCGCGGTGCGTCGCCACTGTTGAGTCTTTGTCAACAGGGTATGCGCTCATGCGGTCCGGTGTGAGACAAGGCCCGTGATACCCGCCCGCCGGGCGCTTACAGCTGCAGCGTCGGCGAGGTCACGTACCGCAGGAGCAGTTCGTAGGTGTTGCGAAGCCCTTCGCGGTGCGTGCGCTCCCACGCGTGCGAGTTCGCGACGCCTGGCCCAATCAACCCGTGTACGACGTCCGCCCCGGCCAGGATGGCGGCGGAAGCGTCGGAGGTATAGTACGGGTAGATGTCGACGGCGTAGTGCAGTCCTGCCGCTTCTGCGAGCTGTACGAGATGCCGCCGAAGCCCCTGGTGGTACGGGCCGGACGCATCCTTCGCGCAGATGGAAACCGAGTACTCGTCGGTTGTCTGCCCGTCGCCGATAGCCCCCATGTCCACCGCCAGATACTCAACCGTTTCGGGCGGAATGTTGGAGTTGCCACCGTAGCCAATCTCCTCGTTGTTGGAGAGGAGGACGGTCGTCCGGTAGGGGATCTGGATCTTGCTCTCGGCCAGCTGTCGCAGGACCCCGAATACGATGGCCACGCTGGCCTTGTCGTCGAGGTGCCGACTCTTGATGTAGCCCGTCTCCGTGCGCTCCGTCTTGGGATCAAAGAACACGAAGTCGCCGACCGAAATGCCGAGGGCCCGGGCATCGTCCGCCGAGTCCACGCGCGCGTCCAGCACCACTTCCATATTGTCCATCGCCCGCTCGGTGGTGCCCATCTCTCGGTTGACGTGGGTGGACGGATTGTGCAGCAGGATGGTGCCCGTGACGACGCGCCCACCCGCCGTCTTCACCCCGCAGTACGACCCTTCGATGCTGTTCCAGGCAAACCCGCCGATTCGGTGCAGTCGCAGGCGGCCGGTTGGGAGAATCTCTTTGACCATCGCACCGAGTGTGTCGACGTGGGCGGTGATGAGCCGCCCATGCGCCCTGTCCACACCTGGAATGTCTATCAGCAGTCCGCCTTTGTGGTTTCTGCGCGCCTGGAACCCGAGCCGCTCCGCCTCACCCGCCAGCCAGCCGATGATCTCCTCCGTATCGCCGGTCGGACTCGGGATAGATAGTAGCTTCAGCAGCAGGGCCTCGATGTAATCCAGCGGCGACAGCTGGGGCTGGGACGGAGGCACACTTGCCGTTCCGGCCGCATTTCCTGACAACATGACGAGCACTCCCTTCACAGTGGCAGACGAGCGACGGCGCCTGTACACCGGCAGATGACCCGCATCGACACGGCGGTGCCGTTGATTCGCTCCGTTGACAAACCCATTCTACCACCCGCAGCGCGCAATCCACGGCGCCCAGTTGCGGTGTTTCCCAGGAGAAGGGACCGTGACGGACGCGGCGGGGTGTGATAACGTAGAGACGGTTTGATTTCGGAATGAGATAGTGGAGAGGTCGACTGGTGATGACATCCTTTCATGTTGAAGCGGTACTGTCCCCCACCCGGGGGCGACTGGAGTACGCTGCGGCGCTGGAGAACCTCCGCGCACAGGTCGGCGAGGCGGGAGCCGAGTCGTCCGCTCGGCGTTTGGGGGACCTGGCAGACCGACTACGGCAGGGCGACCTGCGCCTGCGCGTCGCGCTCTGCGGTCTGTTTTCCGCTGGGAAGTCGAGTCTCATCAACGCGCTGACGGGCGATGCCGGACTGGCGACGGGAGCGGTTCCCACCACCGCGGAGGTGCAGCCGGTGACGTGGCCGTCGCCGGGCGGGGAGATCATCCTGATGGATACGCCCGGCATCGACTCGACGGACGACGCCCATCAGGCGGCGACGGACGCCGCGATGCACCTCGCAGACCTGGTTCTGCTCGTGATGGACTACCAACACGTGGAGGCGGAAGAGAACCTGGAGTTCGCCCGGCGTTTGGCGGCCCGCGGGAAGCGGGTGTGTGTCGTGGTGAACCAGATTGACAAGCACCTCGACTTCGAGTTGCGCTTCGACACCTACCGCGCTCGCGTCGAAGCGGCGCTCGAAGAGGAAGGGATTGCGTGCGAGCGCCTGTTCTACACGACCTCGAGGTCGAGTCCGTACAACGAGCTGGACGCATTGCGGGCGTTTTTGGCGGCGGAGGCACAGGCCGGCGAGCGCGGCGTGCTGGCGAGCATCCTGTCGACCGCCTGCGGGCTGGTCGACGACGCGATTGCGGAACTGTACAGCGGACGACAGTGGGAGGCGGACAACCACCTGCTCGATGTCTGCGGACGCACGCCGCTCGACGAGGCGGAGGCCGAGAGTTGGCTGCGCAGGGCGGATGCGCGCCTCGCCGACGACCGTGCCGAAAAGGAGCAGGCGCGGGCATCGTGGCTCGCATCGTGGCTCGCCGCAGTCGAAGGGTTTGACCGGACGGTCGAACTCGCGCAGATTGCCCCGTACGCGACGACCGAGCTCGGCCGGGCCTACGTGCAGAGTCTGCGAAAGGACTTCAAGGTCGGCTGGCTCGGCGCTGAGCGCAAGACGGCGGAAGAGCGGACGCGTCGGTTGCACGCGTTCCAGGAAGACCTCGCAAAAACCCTGCGGCACAACCTCATCTGGCCGCTGCAGCGGGAACTCCGGGCTTTCGTCTACGATACGGAAGGGGCGGACGAGCGCTGGGTCGCGGAACTGGAGAAGCTGGACGTCCCGGTGCCCGAAACCGAACTCACCGGCGCAGTCAACCGAGGCGCCATCGAGTCGAACCAGTATCCGTACCAGTACGTGAAGGACGTCGTGGGCCGGTTGAAGGGCGACGTCCGGCGGGAACTGCATCGCTTGGTGGACAGCTGGCAGGCGGACGCGCTCCAGCGGATGGAACAAACGGCGCAAGCGCCTTCGCCGGAGCTGGCCGCCGTCGCTGCGGAGGCGGAGGCGCTCAGGGAGTGGCTGCGGGTACGGGCGGAACAACGCCAGCAGCGAAGTGCGTGGTTGGCGTGCTTGCAAGGAGGGGTGGACCGTGACGGAAGCGAAGCTTGAGCAGTTGCGCCAGACGGTGGCGGAGGCGAAGGAACGCGTTCGCCCCCTCGGTGACGCGGCACTGGATGAGGCACTCGCGGGATTGTCGGAGCGGCTGGCTGACCCGCGCCGCTTTGTCGCTGTCTTCGGCGCGTTTTCCGCGGGCAAGTCGTCGCTCATCAACGCTCTGTTGGAAGACAACCCGCTGGTGGTCTCTCCGCACCCGACGACGGCCGCCATCACCCAGGTCGAGGCCGCGGACGCGGGCGAGCAGGCGGTGGTGGTGCACGGGAAGTCGCGGGACGAGATGTGGGACGATGTCCAGCGCGCGCTGGCGCACCTGCACCTGCGGGCGGACACCCTCGAGGCCGCCGTGGCGGTTGCCGATGGCCTGCGCACGGCAGACTTTCCGCCATCCGCTCGCCGACACATCGGCTTTCTGAAGGCGGTCGCCAAAGGCTACCCGACGATGAAGGACCGGCTCGACACAACCTGGACCTGTTCTCGGGCCGAGTTGGAGCAGATGACGGCGGAGGAGCAGTCCGCCTGTTACGTCCAGCGGGTGGATCTTCACCACACGGCGCCCATCCTCCGCGACGGCCTCGTGCTGGTGGACACGCCCGGTGTCGACTCCATCCACCGCCGGCATACGGACGTGGCGTTCGACTACATGCGGCGGGCGGAAGCAGTCCTGTTTGTGCTCTACTACACGCACGCGTTCGCCCGCGCCGACCAGGCGTTCCTCACGCAACTGGCTGCGGTTCAGGAGCTTTCCGGCGTGAACAAACTGTTCGTCGTGTTGAACGCGGTTGACCTCGCCACGGACGAAACCGAACGGAGGGACGTGGTCGAACGCGTGCGGCGGGAGTTGCGCGCCGCCGGCATCGCAGAGCCGCGGATCTA
Source organism: Alicyclobacillus sp. (assembly GCA_023511295.1). Lineage (GTDB taxonomy): Bacteria > Bacillota > Bacilli > Alicyclobacillales > Alicyclobacillaceae > JAIMBT01. The sequence goes on along the minus strand of JAIMBT010000002.1, from coordinate 111,863 downwards.
CGAGGTCTCCAGTCAGTTGGGCTTCGCGGCGGCACAGCTGCAACGCTCGGACGGGCAGGCGGCGCCGTATGCGGCCTTGGTTCGCCAGCGGTTGCACCTCGCGGATGATGCCCCGTTGCCTCATCCGGAATCGATTCTCGAGACATCCGGCGTGCCGCGGTTGCGCACGGACCTGTTGACGTTCTTGCGGGAACAGTCGGAGGCTCTCGCCGAAAGCACGGTGCGCAGTCAATTCCGCTTCGTGGCTCAGACGCTGCGCGGGCGGTTGGATCGATTTCGGAGGGCGGAAGCGGAGGACGCAGCGGCCCGGGCAAAGCGCCGGGAAGCGCAGGCGAACCAAGTCGTTGCGTGGGAGGCAGCGGCGGATGCCCTGGACGCCGATTGGGAACTGGGCGACGCGCTGCAGAGTGAGTGGCAGGAGCTGTTGTTCCACGCCGGCGAGCGCGTGCGCATCGGTCTTGGCGGCAGTTTTCGCGCCGCCTTTCAGCCGGGTTTGTTCCGCGTGCGGATGAACCCGCGGACGCTCCTACAGGCAGCCGCGGAGGAGTTCGTGGAGGGCCTCAATCGGCAGCTGGAAGCCGAGGTGCGAACGTTTGCGCTGCGCGCCGAAGCCCAGCTCCGAACTGGATTGGCGCGTCAGTGGGCGCAGTTGAACGCGCAGCTGGCGGCGTGGGGACTTCCGGAGATTCCGTTTGAGGAGCGCTTCCCGCTGCCCGTTGTCGATCCGCTCCCGCACCGCGCGAACCTCACCTGGACCCTGGTTCAGCCGCATTTCCGACATTTCTCATCGCCGCAGCAGTTCTTTGAAGGCGGCGGTTCGCGCGCGATGTTGGCTGCGTTGGAGGAACCGGTCCTGGCAGCGGTGCGAGAGGCGCTGCAGTCCATGGCCCAGCCAGTCGCAGCAGCGTGGCAGCGTGCCGGGCGAACGCACCTGCAGTCCGCGCTCCGCGGCGCGGCCCAGGCGGTCCGCGAGGCGGAAGACGAATCGGCACTGAATCCGGAAACCGTGGTACAATACGAGCAAGTATTCGACTGGTTTGCGCAGCGCGTGTCCTAAACGACTTGGCGCAGACGAACGGAAGTTGTGCGGGGTGAGTTCAGGCGGCTCACCCCGCGTTCTCTAGGCCGCCGTCCATGATCGAACCGGGCGGGGGTAGCCAGGACAGCGAGAGGTGGGGTGCAGATGGCGAACCGTTGGCGCGGACGCGATGGCTGGGAATCCCGTCCCAAAGCGGTCGGAGGACGTTTCGTGAACTGGGTGGGCGCTGCGGTGTTGTTGTACGGGTTGGGAGTTGGTACGGGCGCGCTCGTTCGCGGTCACGACGGGGCCAGTGTCTCCGCGGCTCGCCCACAGCCCACCGCTCCGTCTGTGCAGGCAAACACCGCCGCCGGCAACACAACACCTCCCACCGTGGGCAGCGCACTGCCTCCGTCCCTCGACCAGAACGTCGTCACGCGTATCTACCAGCAGGCACTGCCGAGTGTCGTCGTCATCACCGCGGTGCAACAGGCGAAGAGCAACAGCTCGGAGGACATCGGGACGGGTTTCTTCATCGATGGTCAGGGCGACATTGCGACGAACGCACACGTGGTGGCGGGGCAGAAAACCGTGACCGTCACCGTCGGTGGGAAGGACGTGAAGGGGACCGTGGTCGGGTCCGACACCATCGATGATCTCGCGGTCGTCCGCGTCGCCCCCCCGCCCGGCGTGAAGCCGCTCCCACTCGGGAGCGCGAAGAACTTGCAGCCCGGGGACTTGGTGGTGGCTATCGGCAACCCGTTTGAACTGACAGCCAGCGTCTCCGCCGGGATTGTCAGCGGCCTCAACCGGTCCATGCCGATGGCGAGCGGCCGCGTCATGAACGGACTCGTTCAGACCGATGCGGCGCTCAACCCCGGAAATTCGGGCGGACCCCTGATTGACCAGGCAGGTCAGGTGATTGGCATCAACACGGCGATTGAGAGCCCAGTGGAAGGGTCCGTCGGCATTGGGTTCGCCATCCCGATTGACCGGTTGAAGGCGTTGTTGCCGAAGCTGCTGTCCGGCCAGCCGATTGACCACCCGTGGCTCGGCATCGAAGCCTACGACATCACGCCCGCGCTCGCTGAGCAGGCGCACCTGCCGACGACTCAGGGCGTGCTCATCCTGTCGACCGTGAAGGGCGGGCCCGCCGCCAAGGCGGGGTTGAAAGGCGATACCGGCAGCGCCAACAGCCCCAAGTACGACGGCGACATCATCGTGGCGGTGGACGGTCAGGCGGTTGTGGACGTCGCCAGTCTCACGGCCGCCATCTCGCAGGACCCCGTCGGTTCTCAGGTCACCCTGACCATCCTGCGGGGCGGAAAGCGGATGAACGTGACGGTGACGCTCCAGGCATGGCCGAAGTCGTCGGGTCCCTGACGATAGGAAGGCGGATGAGCGGGTCACAGGCGGCCCGGAGAAGTCAGACTCCCCTGCGACGACATGCAACCAAACGGTTTCCCCCCTGGCGGCTCCACGCCGACCAGGGGTTGTCATGCCCGGCCGACTCTACGGCGCGAGCGGATGACCCACAGCCCCAGCAGCAGCAGTGCAGTGCCCCCGGAGAGCGCGGCGCCCACCTCAAACGACCGAGGTCGATACACCAGCACCACGCGGTGTGTACCCGCTGGCACGGAGACCCCCGTCAAGACGTTCCCGTAGAGACTGCCGACACGCGTGACTGGGACAGGCTTCCCGTCGACGTAGGCTCGCCAGCCAGGATCATACGTCTGGCTGAGTACCAGCGTCCCCGCTCTGGGTGCGCGGGTCAGCCAAATCTGTCCATTCTCACGGTTCGAAACGGGGGACGCCGAGCCGTCCGGGGCAGCGAGCGGATCGTCCGTGTTCTGCGTCACCCAGGCACTCTGCGTCGCGTCCGGGTTCTCCCACACGGTTGTGGTGCCGTCGCTGAACACCTGTTGGAGCGGTTCCGGAGACAGCAGGGCGTCGACGTGGTACGGCCGACTCATGCCGCTCGCTGCGGAGACCCACGTCAAACTGCCGAGCCAGACCGGGGTCGACCAACTCTCACACCGCGCGGTGACCGTCGTCGACTGGCCGGTCGGCCAATCGGCTGGCAGCGGGATGAGGAACGTGTCGTTCGGCGCTCCTTGCAAGAGCTCGGTCCAGTGATGCGCACCGCTCGTCAGGGTGACCGTGAGCAGCGGTTGCGTCCCCTCGGCGAAGGCGCCGTTCGGCGTCAGCGTCAGTCGCAGTGCGTACGTACCCGCTGGGACCTTCGCAAACGTGTGGCGGTAGCTCGTGATGCCGCCGGGGAAGGTCGCCCAGTCAGGGGTGTCGTCGTCCTCGGTGAGGATGTACTTCACGTCGTACGCGTCGAGCAAGGAGCGTGGCTCGCTCAAGAGTGTGTTGGTCCGCCACGTTAAGTTCACGGTGTTCACGTACCACTGCGGCACCAGAGAATCGTACCCGTCGAGCGACGGAATCTGGAAACCGGCGGCCTCGTCGAAGGCGAGTGGCGCGTCCGGAAAGGAGGCGATCCGCTGCAGCGGCGCTGCCGGATTGTGGATATGAGATGCCACGTAGGACGTGACCGGGTCGGTCGATGTGTAAGACGGGTCGGCCCCAGCGATGAAGGGGGACCACCAGGCCGCCTGTGTGGTCACGTCGAACACCACGGCGGCCGCGAGGGCGGCGCTCGTCCACGTCTGCCGGCTTCGGCGGACCATCCAGGCCGCCGCGGGCACGAGACAGACCAACACAGCTGGCATCAGGGTCGCCGACCAGGGATGCCGGTGCAGGACTCCGAAGGCCCAATCCACGCTGAGGAGGATGACGCAGACGAGCGCACAGACTGCCGCTGTCACGACCGGGCGCCGCGAACCCCTCGCGGCTGCGTCGGCCAAGGCGGCCATCCCGATGCCGGCGAGGAGCGAGATCGACAGGTCCGTCAGTCCAATGTAGCGAGCCGGGACCCGGAACAGGTCAAATCCGGGCAGGTTGGTCAGAAGCGTCGGGAAGATGCCGTGGTAGCCGACGGAAAACGCGCCGAAGAGGATTCCGGCAACCGTTAGAATCGGGACGAGCGGGTGCCGTCGCAGCTGGCACAGGGCAGCGGTCGCCGCGAGGACGAGCGCCGTGATGCCAGCGTACGATGTCAACTCCCAGAAGGTCTGAAAGCCGTACTCAGACGCGAATTGTTGGACCGTGAAGGGCCCGGCGTAGCCGCCGCCAGCCGAGAACGGCGTCAGGAGCTGGAGCAAGCCCTTCAGCGGCATGGACAAGCTCAGGAGGAACCAGGAAGGGACCTGCTCGCGGTCGGAGTACAGGACCAGCGCCACGGTCGGCAACCACTGCGCGGCGGAGAGGCAAGCCGCCAGCGCGGCGGCGACCAGTGTCCGCCCCAGTGCGCGGAGGCGGTGCGGCCAACGTCCCAGCAGCAAGAGTCCGAGGGCTGTCAACCCCAGGAAGAGACAGGCAAAAAAGCTCATCTGCGGGTGTCCGGCGTAGACCTCGAGGGCGCCGCACAGCGCCAGGCCGAGGGCAAACCGCCAGCGACCGTCGTCGAAGACGCGCAGCAGGAGGTACAAGAGCAGCGGCAGCCAACTGATGGCATCGAACATCTGCGTGTGCACTTGGTGCCCGAGCATGAAGCCGCTCGCCGGGAAGCAAACGCCGCTGATGACACCGGCCAGACGCCGTCGTGTCACGTGCCAGCTGACCAGGTAGCAGCCCACCGCGGCGAACAACGTGTGCAGGGCATAGGACCACTTGAGTGCCGTCACAATCGGCAGGAGTGCATACAACCAGTTGGGCGGATAGAGCGGCCCCGATTGGCCTGCCGCCAAGAACGGTTGCCCGCCGAAGCTGAACGGGTTCCACAGCGGTATCTGTAAGTGCCGCAGGGACCAGGCGAGCAGCATGCGCTGCGGGGCGTTGAGCCGCGTCAGGTCGTCGTACACCGGTCCGCCAGGTAAAAACCACCACGGAAACGCTGCAGCGGTCAACACACTGAGCAGTAGCAGAGCGGGGCCGTGCACGCGCAGGCGCTCGCGCCAAGCAGGCATCGACCCGCGTTCAGCGGCTGGACGCGTCGGTCTTGTTTCATCTGGATGTTCTGCGTAGTTGTCCATCGAGGTCCCCTACAAGGTAGAATAGACACATCTTGACGTGCGTGTGATACAAGGTTTTCCAGGCATCTTGCGACGTTGCCCGGCCATGCCGGATGGTAGACAGGCGACGTCCACAGGGCGGCGCCCCGCCCGTCATGTAGGCTGGCCAGGCAAAGCGTGTAACATTTTGACCACCCGTTCGTCTGGAGTATTGAACTCAGGCCACGCACGCCTTACGGAGCTCAGCTGGGACCGGCCCGGCAAGACAGGTCCGTCTCTGCCTGAGCGAACGAGTGAAGCCGCCAAAGGAGCGTTTGGCATGCGTTGTCCGGCCGGTATGTGTCAGGAACGGTTTTGTGAATTTGGTTGCCTGCGGGAATACGAGGGACTCGTCCGCAACTTAGTCTACCACATCACGCACAATCCCAACGATGTGGACGACTTGACCCAAGAGATTTTGGTAAAGGCCTACCAGTCACGCAACGCGTTCCGCGGCGGCAACTTTCGGGCGTACCTCTGTCGAATCGCTCGGAACCACTGCTACGACGCACTGCGCAAGAGGCGGCTGCGCAGTGAGGTCACGTTGGAGGACGCCGCGGTGGAACAGTGGGCAGTGAGCGCGGAAACCCCAGAGACGGTCGCGCTCGCCGATGAGTCGACGCGCGAGGTGTACGCGCTGCTGACGGAGTTGGGGGAGACAGATCGGGAGATTCTCGTGATGCGGCACCTGAACGATATGTCGTACCAAGAGATTGCCGAGGTGATGGGCATGCAGGCCGGCGCGGTGCGCACGCGCGTGTCCCGGGCGCGGCAGAAAGTGCAAGAACTTCTGGAAAGGAGGGCTGCCCGGTGAGCCACCTCCGTGTCGAGGACCTGTGGCGATATCTGGACGGTGAGTTGACGGTGACCGAGGCGGCGGAAGTGCAGACGCACACCATGCGCTGCCCGATGTGCGCCGAACGACTGGAGCACACGCGGCAATTGGCGGCGCGGCTCGAAACCGCGCTTCGGGCAGCGGTTCCAGCGCCGCGGGCCACGTTTCACGACGACGTGGTGGGCGCGCTGCACCGCGGTCCCCGCGAGCACGCGCCGGAGCGGCGCTGGCGCTGGAAGGCGACGGGAGCGGCGGCTGCCGCAGTGGTTGTCGCCGCAGGGGCCGGTTGGACCCTGGCGGAGCGCGGATGGGTGCCCGGCGGCGGCGCGGGGAGCCGACAAGGGGATCAGTCGGTGGCGGTTCGAAACGCGCCTTCTGCGGACAACCTGGTCGAGGTCGGTGCCGGCACCGGCACCTCGTCGGGCGTGACGGTGCAAAACTTGGTCAACCAACCACTGTCGAGCCGCGCCACCCAGCTTCCTCTGCTCGCCAAGGCGGCCAGTGCCGTGGTCGCAGGGAGCGCTGAGGTCACCGTCGACACGGCGTCCGGCGCCCCGCTCGCCGGTGTCCACGTCGTCCTCATTGCGGGCGGACGCATCCTGCACACCCTTGTGACCAATGCAGCGGGTCAGACGCCGCGCACCAACCTGCAATTGGCGGTCGACCCTGCACTGGCCCCTATCTTGAGCGGTGCCGAGGCGTCGCTTTCACCCCAGGGAGATCTGGTGGTGGTGGTGTGGAGAACGGGTTACCGGCCCATTGTCGCCTACGATGTCGGGGTGTTCGGGAACGGGGATGGGACGTTTACGCAGACCTTTACCATGCAAGTCGGCGCGCCGGGGGAGACACCGGAACGCGTGGGGTACGGGTTCGACACCGGCCCTTACAGCTCGTACCACGTTTTGGCGGGGCAGGCACTCGCGGCTTGGGCTGCGTCGCTCGCGCCGGGCAGCGGGACGTCCGTGCAGTCCCGCCGTCCGGCTTCGGATACACAGGGAGGCCTCTCCATCCACGTGCAAGACCCATCGGGACGGCCGGTGTCCGGTGCTTCCGTCCGGATTCTTGCCGGCGTGCACGTGAGTCAACTGCAGACCACGGACGCCAATGGGAACACCGCGACCATCCAAACGCCGGGCATCGGCGATTGGCGCTTCAGCGGGCCGTGGAACGTGGCGGGACCTCCGGAGGTCGCGACCGTTATCGTCTGGAAGGACGGGTATGCGCCCGCGGTCGGATACGACGAACCGGTGCGCGCAGGCGGCACAAGGACCCTCACCGTTCAGCTCGAGCCCATTCGCTGGCGTCAATCCCACGGGTGGGACAACAACCTGGGCGCTGCGAGCGACATCGCCGGCACGCGTCTGCCTTCGCCGGAAGATGCGGCCCGATTTGTCCAGTGGGCGCAGTCGCAGTCCTAACCTGCTCCGCGTCGGGCCGGGCTGCCGTCGGTTGCCGGCCGACGTTCGATTCGTCGACGAGCCCAGCCGGGCGCTGCCGACGGTCGGCATGGGCCATCACCCACCCACGGGTCAGGGGCCCTGCGTACGGTAATCGGTAGCACCGACTCGAACCGCACGGCGGTGAACAGGGAGGGGTCACGGTGATACCGGTTGGCAGCGCACTGCTCGGTGCCGGCGTATTGATTGTCCTCGTAGGGTGTCGCTTTGCCGTTCGCTCCTATGTACATCGGGCTGCCGAGGCGCGCAAGTCGCAGCGGCGAGGGCTGTAGATGCTGGGTACCTGGAACCATTCGCTCTGCCTACGCACGGTGAGCGAATGGTTCGGCGCGTCCCTCACGCTGGGCCAATCCCTGACCAAAAGATGTCCATGAAGGATTTCGCGACCGCGGCCACGTCTGCACGTGTTCCGATTCGTTCCAGTTCCGCATGGCCGATGGAGACGAGGGACATGAAGACGCGCGCCGCCCGGTCTGGGGCAATGCAGCGAATCTCGCCCCGCTCGGCCGCGGTGCCGAGGGCAGCCGCAACGGTGTCGAAGAGCGCCTGTTCCGCGCGCTCTATCGCGTGGATTTGGTCCGCCGTGAGCACGTTCCGGCTGCCGTGCAGCGCGGCGCCCCACTCCAAAGGTGCCGCAATGCCGAGGCGTGTGCGCATCAACCGCAAGAGCCTGCTATACAATGGTTCCGGCGCATCCAGGATGGCCTGCGTTTTCTCTCGGGAGATCTCGAGAACGCGAACCACGGCCTCGACAAACAGGTCCGTCTTGGACCGGAAATAGTAGTACAGTACGGCTTTGGTCAGCCCGCTCGCTTCCGCAATCTGGCCCATACTCACGCCGTCCACGCCAAACTCCATGAACAACCGTGCGGCTGCCTGGAGAATCCTGCTTTGCGTCGGAATGTCCGTGCTGGAGGCCGGCGGGCGTCCGGGCCGCCGCCGCTCGGGACCCTTGACCATCGCTTGTCACCTCAGAACGACAGTGTACCACGATCTGGCGGTCTTTGGACAAAAATAAACCAAACGGTATATATAAGAATCGATTGCGGGGCAGATCTGTCCCGGACGGGGCATGCGCAGGGGAATCGCCGCTGCACGGCGAATCTAGTTGTGACAGGTTGCAGCGCAGCGGGGCGGCACCGTTCATTCCCCGCGCGCTTTTTGCGGGGTGAGTTCGTGAGCGCGATAGAGGGTGCGGTGTGGCGAGAACAGCGCGCGCAGGTGGTACCGGTTCTGCGCATGCCAGAGCGTCCCGTGACGGTGATCTCGGTGACCGGGATGCCCGGGACTGGTAAAACCTGCTTCCTGCGGGATCTGTTTCAGTACGCAGTCGCCCATGGCGTGCAGGCGCAGTGGTTGGATTGCCGGGCGGAACGGCCACCTTTTGCGGACATCCGCTCGTTTCTGACACCGGGAACTGGGGAGCGGTCGCACGCGGTCCTGTTCGTTGATCACGCAGACGCCTGTGCCGAGTGGGCACTCCAGCTTGCTCGGCTGTTGGACGATGGACTCGACGCTCTGCCGGGTCACCCGGCGCGCGTGACCTCCGGGCCCGGCCCGTCCATTGCGTCACCCCGTCGCGTGCTGGTCGTTGCGCATCGGACCTGGCACCCGGGGCCCGCGCACGGCCCGCACGCCGCGTCCCAACGTTGGCTGACGTGCCAGCTTGGCGTTTGGACGGCGGCGGAGGCCGAGACTGCCGCACGGCACCTATCCCCCTCGCTCGATCCCGTTCGCGTCCGTCTTCTGCATCGCTGGACCGGTGGACACCCCGGGGCGTTCGTCTGCGCGCTCGGCAGCCCGCTGGTTCCGCAACGTTCGGTCGCTGCGACGTTTCGCCCCGTGGTTCGCGGGTTTGTCGAGGAACTGGTGGCTGTGCGAACCGGTGAGGCGCGTGGCGGGCCGTCTCATGAACCGACCGCTGTGTCGGCGTTGTTCGCGCTCGCCTTTCTCGACACAGCACACCAAGACGAACTGTCGGAGGCCGTCGGCGAGCCTCTGTCGTGGCAGGACTTCGATGCACTGACCCGTCTGTCGACCGTCACCGCTGGGCCGGATGGCGCGCACCTGCACCCGGCTGTGGCGCGCCTCCTGCGGCAAGACTTGCATTGGTGCGCGCCTATCCAGGCGCGCCGCCTGCTACAGCACGCTGTCCTCACTGCTGCACGACGAGCGAGTCCGGCCCATCTCGTTCCCCGTCCGAACCCGGGACGCACGGGGACGTCGGCCGCGCCGGTGTCGCCGGCGGCAGCCGTGCGCTGGTTGGCCCACGCGCTGACGCTCCTGATGGAATTTTGGGGACTGGACGACGAAACGACCTCGACGGTCTGGACGGAGCCGCTGCAGGGATTCACGAAGGAGCACTGGGCAGCTGGGGAGTTGCCCATGGAACTGAACAGGCTTCTCTCGGCAACCGAACTCGCCTGGGCGAACGAGATCCTCGCTTCCCCCGGCTCCGGGGTACGGGTGTGGCGAGACTCGGAGCGGCGTCTTGCCGCGGCTTCGCTGTGGGCGCCGATGGGGCAAGTCTCGACGTTCGCCGGGCGACAGGGAGTCAGCCGCGCCGCACTTTCCGACCGAGCGGATAGGGACGGGGAGACGATGGTGATTCCTCTCCCCGTTGCGACGGAAAACGCAGGGGAACCGGAAGGCGACCTCGAGGTCACTTGGATTGCGGATGCGCTCGTCGAGGCCCTGCAGTCTGGGCAGACCTTGTACTTCCGGCCGACGGAGGCGTGGCCGACCTGGGCGAGCACGCTGCTCGGGCCGGGTGTCGAAGGCCCCGACGGGGAGACGACGGCGTACCGGTTCGACGGATGCATCGACCTGTCGTCTTGGCTACGCGCGGTTTTGGGTACAGCGCCGGACGAAAGCAACCGGATTTCGACGGAAGAACGCGCGCTTGACCCTTCACGTGCCGATGCGCCGCCGGATGAAATGGCCCTGCCGCGGTTGGACGCTGGCGGGTTCCAGCCGACCGAAGCGGATGTTCGAGAGCTCCTCAAGCACCTCAACCACTTCGGATTTCTCGAGGAGTTCGTCAAGGAGCGAGGTGTACCGGGCAGCGTCCAGGCGGTGCGCGACCAACTCGTGGGCCTGCTCATCACAGATCAGGTGGAACCTCCGCTCACGGCCGAGCAGCAGCGCCTGCTCCGCCTCACGTATCTAGATCGCTCCGGTACAGCCATCTCCATCGCGCAGCGCATGGCGATGAGTCGCACGACGTACTACCGCGTGCTCGCAGACGCTCACCGCCACTTTGCCGAGGTCTATCTGCGCCGGTGGACCTAGCGGGTGCCATCCACCGCATTCAGAGAGCTCCGGTCTGGGACGGATGAGACAAAACTTGGGACGTTTGGGATAGCAGACGGCGCTACACTGACGATGACGGGTCATCCGGGTTGCGGTGGCTCCAGCCGCTCCCTCGAAGACAGAGGTGAATGTTGGTGAACCTATCCGCCTTTCAGAACGACGCCAGGGACGACGAGCGCGTACACGAGCCGTCGGTCCCGTTCATGAAGCACCGCAGTGCGGACGACTGGGCGGCGTTGCTCGCCTTTACGCGGAGCACCCTGTTTCAAGCCGGTCAAACGATTCTGGAGTACGGAGACACGGACCGGACGCTGCACATCGTGCTTGGCGGACAGTTGGAGGTGTGGGTGCCAGGGGCCACGGGGGATGCCCGCCTGGCGGCGCGTATCCAAGCCGGTTCCGTGTTCGGGGAGCAGGCGTTTTTGGATGGCCGCCCGCGTTCAGCGACCGTCCGAGCGCTGACAGACGGCGAACTCCGGTCCTTGCACTGGACCGCTTTCACGCGGCTGGCTGAAGAGCGCCCGTCGCTCGCACACGGGATTCTGTTCGACATCGGCTGCATCCTGTCGGAGCGTCTTCGGCGTATGAACGCGCTGTTCCCATAGGCCCGTCGCTCCGGCTGAGATGGTTGTTCGCGCCGCGTTCCGTGCCCGGATGACCCGGATTCCGGCTACGCGCGAATGCGAGGCGACGTCCAATGTCTTCTGTGAAGGCGGTCGCAGTCTCCGGCCAGGGGTCCGCGCCGAGGTGGACACCTGCGGTCCTGCTGGTGCTCGGTACGGCGTTTTTCACGTCCTTCTCGACGTACATGGCTCAACCGTATTTTGTCATCTATTACCACAATGCGCTCGGGTTCAGTGCCGCAAGGGCGGGTGTGCTCATCGGCATCACGCCACTGTGTGGCGCGTTGTTCGGGGTTGTCGGCGGTTACCTGTCGGACCGCGTCGGCATCCGCCGGGCGTACTGTGCAGCGCTGTTGTTGAACGGGCTGTGCCTCGGGGCGTTTCGGTTCCTGCACAGCTACGGTGCGCTCCTTGCGATTGCCATCTTGCTCGGCCTTGCGATGTCCACCACCCGAAGCGGCGCACAAGCCCTTCTGAACGTCCGCGTCGCCGAGGAACATGCCGGGGCCATCCAGACCACGGTCTACTGGCTGAACAACCTCGCCATCGTCATCGGCCCGCCCACGGCGGCCCTGGTCCTTCGCGCCGGCACCCGGCCGACCGCCTTTCTGGTCGCTGGTTGCCTCCTGCTCGCGATGTCCCTCCTGATTCTCTTCTTCCTCCGCGACGCGGAAGGTGCAACGAACGGCAAGGCGGACGGCGAGGCGAGCGCGCCGGGAAGCGATTCGAAACCGCCGAAGGCCGTTCATCCGTCGTTTCTCGACGCGATGAGGTGGGTGGGCGCGAATCGGATCATATTCTGGACGTTTCTCGCACTTCTCTGTTACATTGTACTGGAAGCCCAACTGACGTCGACGGTACCACTGTACATGACGGCCCAGTTCACGCATGGTCCCCAATACTACGGTTTCATGAATACAGAGGTCGCTGCGCTGGCGCTGGCCCTCACGCCAGCGGCGGCTCGGCTGACGAAACGGCGCTCCGCCATCGGCGTCATCGGCAGTGGGGTGACCGTCCTCGGTATCGGCTTGGTGGTGGCGGGTTTTTCCACTCATGCCGTGGGATGGTTCATCGGCATTGGGATGTACGGCCTCGGCGAGGTGGTTGCGATGCCCAAGATCAGCGAGGTCATGGCGGGCGCGGCCGGGCGCGAAAAGCCTGCGCTGTCGTTTGCGGCCATCAACACGTCGTTGTTTCTCGGCATGTTTGTCGGTTACACCTTCGGCGCACCGTTGTTTTCCGCGCTACGCGCCGATGTGCTCTACGCGTGCGCGTTTGCACTGGCCCTCTTCTCCATCTTCAGCTTCCGCCAAGCGCTGCGGGAGCTCCAGCGTCGGCGTGCGACATCTGCTCCGGTTGTGGAGGGCGCCGCTGCGGTTACGGACGATTGACGGCTACGGCCGACAGGACATCGAAACGACGGATGGGTGAACAGTTTGCTGGAAATTCGTGAGTACCGGATCGTTCAGGCAGTGTACACATCTCGCAACACACAGATCTTCCGGGCGGTGCAGAGCGGAACGGGCATCCCGGTCGTCCTGAAGGCGCCGAATGGGAATTACGCCTCGCCGGATGTCTGGGCCGGTTATCGCCGCGAGTACGACATCTTGAGAGGTCTTCGGACTCGCGCAGCGGTGCGCACATACGGCCTCCTGACCTCCGAACAGACCCCGGTCTTGGTGCTGGAGGACAATGGGGCGTCGTCGTTGGCGGACATGCTTCGGGATTGCAGCCTCGGCTTGACCGAAAAGCTGGAGCTGGCCGTTCGAATGGCGGCATGCCTAGAGCAACTGCACCAGCAGGGCATCGTGCACCGGGACGTCAACCCGTCGAACATCCTCGTGACAGCGGATATCCAACAGGTCAAACTCATCGACTTTGAGAACGCGGTCCGACTCGCAGCGGTGCGGGGAAGCGGAGGCGATACGGCCCTTCCGGACGGGATGGCAGCGCCTCTGGCGGGCCCGCCATCGGATGCGTGGGACACATCGGACATGGTGCCCTTCGGCGGCGAAAGCCCGGTGGGCACGCTTCCGTACATGTCGCCGGAGCAGATTGGACGTATGGAACAACCCGTCGACCAACGCACCGACCTGTACGCTTTTGGCGCGAGCTTGTACGAGTTGTTTACAGGTTCTCCACCATTTGCTGAACACCGTGTGGTCGAGCTCGTGCACGCCCATTTGGCCAAGATTCCGGAACCTCTGAACCACTCCGATGCCGCGATTCCGCCTGCGCTCTCCGACGTTGTCCTCAAATGCCTCGCGAAGAACCCCGCTGACCGCTACCAGAGCGCGAGCGGTCTCCTCGCAGACCTCCAGATTTGCCTCGACGCCTGGCTGAAATCCGGCGACATTCCGGCCTTTCGCGTCGGTCGGCTGGACACGGTACCGTCGTTGCGCGGCCACACGCGCCTGTACGGGAGGGAGCGAGCATGGGGGGCCGTGGCGCACGCGATTCAGGAGGCGGACCAGGGAAGAACGGCCTTGCTCGAGGTCCGTGGACCGGAAGGTATCGGCAAGACCGCCCTGTTGCGCGAGGCGGTGCGCCATCTGCAAGAACGGACGTTGTGGGTCGCGTTCGGCTCGTTTACACCCGATACCCGGTCCGTCCCATTCGCCGGACTGCTGGAGGCGTTTGGACAGGTTTTCGCACGCCTGCTAGAGTTGCCGGAGAACGAGTTGAGGCGCTGGCGCGCGCGACTGACGGAGGCGGTCGCACCGTACGGCGCGCTGCTCGCCAGCGTCGTGCCGTACTTTGCCGCAGTGACCGAGATGGTGCCGGAGTTGCCGGTTCAGAACGAAACCGCATTCAAGACCGCGGTCGACACCGCACTGCAGCGGCTGGTCAACGTCTGTGGCGACATGGACCAGACGGCGGCTGTGCTGCTCGACGACGTCCAGTGGGCGGATGAGAGCTCGCTGGCCTGGCTGCGGCAGTTGACCCGACGTGCGCAAGATCGCCCCCTGCTGGTCATCGCGGCCCAAATGGACCGTGCCCCGGCCCTGTGGGCGGAGGACGAACTGGGTTCGGAGAGGGTGGCGCTGGCGCCGCTCGATGCGGCGGCCCTTCAGGCGTGGCTGACCGACACAACCGGCTTGACCGCAGAGGAAGTCCATCAACTCGCGGATGTCGTCCTGGACAAGACGCAGGGGGTTCCGTTCGCGGTGCGGCAGTTGCTCGAGGTCATGGAGCGCCAATCGCTGCTGTGGTTTGACGCAGGGACCAGCGCCTGGCACGTCAAACTCGACGCCATCCGCCGCCTCGACCGCGCGGCGAATGTGGTTGATTCTTTGATGCGGCGTCTGCAGCGGTTGTCCCCGGCGCAGCGCCGGTTTCTGGGGCAAGCGGCAGCCATTGGGGTGCAGTTCAGCGCGCGCTTGCTGGCCGCCGTTCGCGACGAGCCGATGGAGTCGACATTGGCGGCACTCTCTGAACTGCTGGCGGATGGATGGGTGGAGCGCGCCGACGTCGCATCGACTTCGGACCTGCAGGGGTGGAACGCGCGGGAAGCTGCCCAGCACAGCGCGCCCTTTCACTTCCAGTTTGTACATGCGAAGGTGCGAACGGCCGCTTACGAGGACCTCTCGGAAGAGGACAAAGCGGCGACGCATGAGAAGGTCGTTCGGACGCTTCGCGAGACGGAGCGGGGCTCCGCGCTCGCCGACCACTACAACCGAGCCCGGCCCCTGCTTGCAGCGGGCGAACTGCGCCTGGAGGCGGCGACGGCCAACCTGGAGGCGGGCCGGCAGGCTCGCCGAGCCGGGATGTTCGCCGAGGCGTTGCGGTACTTTCGCGAGGGCACGCAGTGGCTTCGGGACGCCGACTGGGAGGAACCGGACGGCCTCGCGGCCGCGCTGGTCGTGGAGCGCATGCGCCACGCATTTTTGTGCAACGAGTACGACGAGACCCTGGCGATGGCCGACATCCTGCTGGCGCGCGCTCGGACCGTACGAGACCAGCTCGAGGCGTACATGTGCCAGATCAACGTCTTCACCATGCGCGTTCAGTACCCCGCGTTGATGCAAGCGGCAAGGGACGCGCTCCACCTGTACGGCATCGAGTTGCCGCGGCACGTCGGCAAGCGCACAGCGAGAGCAGAGTACGCTCGCGTCGTGCAGATGCTCAGCGAAATTGAAGTGGACGGGGCGTCTATCGCCCATCGGCGGGCAGACGCGGCGCTGGCGATTGTCCTTCGCATCCTGCAGGTGACGTCCAACGCTGTGACCAGCGACCCGAATTGGATGGCCTACCTCTGGCTCAAGGTGGCGGAGCTGTCCATGGTGCGCGGATTCTGTCCCGATTCGGCGATTGGCTTTCTGGGCACGGTCCACCTGGCGCGCATCGATGTGGCCGACGACCTCGCGGAGGTGTGCCGCCTGGGGGATGTCGCCTTGCAGGTGATTGAGCAGTTTCAGCACGGCAACGACGACCACTACGGGCGCGCTCGCCTCAACGTGCTGGTCACCTACGCTACCGCGGTCCATCACTGGCGCCATCCGCTGCGTGCGGCGGTCACCGCCCTGGATGCCTACGACGAAGGGATGCGGTCCATCGGGGCCAATAACTTTGCGGTGTTGCACGCGGGTTGCAAGCCGTTGCTGCTGTTCTGCTGCGGCGATCCGCTGGCAACCGTCGCCGACCGGTCCCGGGACGTGTCGCGGATGGCGGCAGAGTTCCGCCTGTCGTTTCCGAGCGAGGTGTGCGCGCGCCTGTCTGCGTTTTGCACGCGGGTCGGCGCCACCGCGCTGGGGGTCGAACCTCTTGTCCCGACCACCGGCGAATCGGAGTTGCCGGAACCGTCGGGCTTCACCTCCGACCTTCACCTGGTTCACAATCTGCTTGCGTGTGCAGAGGCGTACCTCCTTGACGCGCAGACGCCGGCTTTCACTGCGGACGACTCGTTTGCCGACTGGTTCACCGCGAGTTTGGACTGCACGGGTTTCCTCGTTCCGGAGTACGCGTTTTTTCGGGCGCTGACGGCCACCGCCGCGTGCCGGTCGGCGGATGCCGATGGGCGGGTGCGGTGGCGTAAGCAGTTGCGCACGCTGCGGCGCGTGTTCCGGGTGTGGGCAGCGCAGTGCCCGGACAATTATCGTCACATGCACCTCGCGGTGGAAGCGGAGTGCGCATCGCTGTTCGGCTCCAGCGCGCGCGCAGGCGACCTGTATGACGCCGCCATCGACGCAGCGCGGGCCGGCCGGTATACGCACCACGAGGCCATCATCAACGAGTGCGCCGGCCGCTTCTACCTGGCTCGCCGCAAGTCGAAGTTGGCGCGCGGGTACCTCGTCGACGCCCGCGACCTCTACGCACAGTGGGGCGCCCGGCGCAAAGTGGAACAGATGGAAGCGGCCCATCCATTCCTCTCCGCTGACGGGGACTTGGACAACAGCCTGCGGCCGAAATTGGAGCGCCATACGGCGTCGAGCCGGTCGCGTGCGCTGCAGGTGCTTGATCTCTCCACCATCCTACGCGCCTCTCAGGCCATCTCGAGCGAGATCCAGCTGGACAAACTGCTCCGGACCATGCTTGCCTTGGCGGTCGAGAATGCAGGTGCGCAGCGGGGGTACTGGATTCTGGAACACGATGGCGAGTGGTCCATTTTGGCCGCCGTCGGCGAAGATCTTTCGCAGCCGCAGCCGCTGCACACCGCGTCCAACCTGGCTGCGCGCGTCGTCCGCTATTGCATCCACACGCAGGAACTCGTCGTGTTGCACGACGCGGCCAACGCCGACCGCTTTACCCGCGACCCCTACATCGCCCGGACGCAAGCGAAGTCCCTGCTCTGCCAGCCGATTGTCAAGCAGGGGCGCGTGATTGCCGTGTTGTACCTGGAAAACCGCCTGGCGACGCACGTTTTCACACCCGCTCGGGTGGAACTGCTTCGCATGTTGTCGGGACAGGCCGCCATCTCGATTGACAACGCCAAGGTGTACGCCCATCTCGACCGCTTGGTGCAAGAGCGGACAGAGCAGTTACGGCGGACCCAGCAACAGATGCTGGAGTCGGAGAAATTGGCGTCGCTCGGGCAACTGACGGCCGGGATCGCGCACGAGATCAACAACCCGGTGAACTTCATGGTGTCCAGTGCCGGGCCATTGGCGCGTGACATTGAGGAATTACTCGCCGTGCTCCGCGCGTATGAGGCGGCGCTGGAAGGACATCAGCTCGGTGACGAGTTGGACCGCATCCGCACCGCCGCTGACCTCGACGATCTGACTTCCGAAATTCGACAGCTGTTGGAAGGGATTGCGGAGGGTGCGCGCCGGACGTCAGAGATTGTCAAGGGCCTTCGCACGTTTTCCCGGATTGACGACGACGAAGCGACGGTGGCGAGCGTGACGGAGGGGTTGGAGTCGACGCTGACGCTGTTGCGCAAACGGCTGGAACCCCGCATCCGGGTGATTCGGGACTACCACCCGGTTCCCGATATCGAGTGCTTTCCCGGCAAGCTGAACCAGGTGTACATGAACTTGTTGACCAATGCCGTCGACGCAATCGAGGGTAGCGGCGAAATTCGAATCTCCGTGCGTCAGCGCCTGGACCGCGTGGAGATTCGGATTTCCGACACGGGGACGGGGATGAGCCCCGAGGTGATGCGGCGCATTTTCGAGCCGTTTTACACCACGAAACGGCTGGGCGTCGGAACGGGACTTGGTCTGTCCATCAGCTACGGCATCGTCGAGCGACACAACGGGACGATTGAAGTAGCCAGTGAACCCGGCCGCGGTACGACGTTCACCGTGACCTTGCCCATTCGCCGAAACGAATGACGCCGAAGCCGTCGAATCAGGGGCACTCGGCGAACACGGTATCCGCGAGAGGAGGCATCCGCCATGAAACCATCCGATATCTCCATTCTCTATCTCGACGACGAATCCCACAACCTGGTTTCGTTCCGGGCGATGTTCCGCAGGACCTTCCAGATCTACACCGCCTCCTCCGCACACGAGGCGGTGCAACTGCTGCGCGCGCACGACATCCCGATTGTTCTCACAGATCAGCGCATGCCAGACATGACAGGTGTCCAGTTCCTCGAGGCCATCCTTCCAGAGTTTCCTGATACCGTGCGCATGATTGTCACAGGCTTCAGCGACGTGGAAAGTGTGGTCCACGCCATCAACAACGGCCACGTGTACCGATATATCACCAAACCGTGGGACGAACAGGAGCTGCGGGTCACGCTGCATCGCGCCGCCGACCTGGTGCGCCTCCAACGGCAGAATCAACGGTTGTTGGACGAACTCCAGCAGAAGGTGGCCTACCAGGAGCGTGTCATGAAGCTGTTCCAGAAGTACGTTCCCGAGCATGTCCTCCGCGGGGTTTTGGAGGGTGAGGGCGAACACGACCTGTTTAAGGGCGAGTCCCGCATCGTCTCCGTACTCATGTCCGACATCCGCGATTTCACCCGGCTCTCCGCGGCGATGGACCCAAAAGATGTCGTCCGCTTCCTGAACGACTACTTCTCTGTGATGACGGCGTGCGTCCGACGCCATCACGGAACCGTCAACAAGTTCATCGGAGACGGCCTGATGGCGATGTTTGGGGCCCCGGTTTCGCACCTCGGCAACCACCTCAACGCCGTCCTGTGCGCACTTGACATGGTGGAGCAGGTGAATGCCTGGAACGATACGCCAGACCGCCCGTTGGCGGGTTCGCTGACGGTCGGGATTGGCATCAACACGGGCGAGGTCGTCGTTGGCAACATCGGCTCTGCAGACCGAGTGGAGTACACGGCCATTGGAGACACGGTCAACGTGGCGTCTCGGTTAGAACGCCTCACCAAAGGGCACGACAACGCCATCTTCATCAGCGAGCGCACGTACCAAGCTGTGGCGGACCAGGTGCTCACTGCGGACTGCGGACCGCTCGAGATTCGGGGCAAGGCAAGTCCGATGGCCGTGTATCAGGTCGTAGGCCGGCGGGACCCCTAGGGGCGGGTTGCTTCTGCACGGCTGCACCCTCGACGCCCGCCATCGCTTCATCTGCGATTTTCCCCACGAAACGTCCTTCCGCAACACCCCTTCATCGGCCTCCAGGTTGGAACATCTGGAACAATCTCGGGACGGTTGGGACACTTCTCCACTTTACAATCAAATTCGACAGGCAGCGATGATTTGCCTGTGCGGCGCTGGGCCGTGCGCCATTGGCGGGCCGACAGAGAGCTTGAGGGTAAGGAGATCGGGTCGGGTTGGAAGCTTGAAATAGGGAGTTGTACGCACAGTGCGCGCAGTTTTGGAACCGCGACGCAGGGCCCGGTTGTCACGGCCCACCGGCCCTGCTGGCGGGAGCCAACCATAACTAGGGGGAATTTGCAGTGAAACGAATGCAGGGCGTGAAACTCGCAGGGATTGGCCTCGTGGCGTTTGCCGTGATGGCGAGCGTTGGGCCGATGGCGATGGCGGACACCGGATCGACAGGTGCATCCGGCACCACCAGTGCGACAGGGACCAGCAGCACATCCGGCACCACGTGGCACGTCACGGTCGGCCCCATGTCCCAAGACGGAATCATGGCGATGGCGTTCTTCCCGAACGTCCTCACGATTGACGCGGGAGATTCTGTGACGTTTACCGGGACTGGACATACCGTGACGTTTCCCGGAGCAGACGGCAAGCTGCCAGCATCGACCTCTCCTGCGGCACAGATGCCCGCCGGTGGGTCGACCTACGATGGATCAACGTTTACGTCCTCGGGCCTGTTGACGGGCAAGCCTTACACCCTTCAGTTCACGAAGCCGGGCGTCTACCCCTACTATTGCCTCCTGCATCCTGGCATGATGGGGGTTGTGATTGTCAACCCAGCAGGTACCGCGTATCCCATGACACAGGCGCAGTACGACGCACAGTCGCAGCAACAGGAACAGGCCGATTTTAGCGCTGGTGAAAAAGCCGTCGCCTCGTTCCACTTGAAGACGAAACACAACGCGAACGGCACGACGACGTATTACGCACAAACGGACGCGCCGGAGCCACAGGCTGTGTCGTTCCAATTGAAGGCGGCGGGGGGCAGCTCGGCAACCGGTAACGCCCTGATTGCCTTCGCGCTACCGCCTTCCAGTTCGGACCCCAACATCACCTACCGTATCACCGCGAAGTTGACGGGCTTGACGCCGGGACAGTCGTACAGCGCCGTGCTCTCGGAGGGTGAGAGCGGTAGCGGAACAGCGGTGCCCGGTTCATCCTTCCAGAAGATCACGGTGAACAGCGACGGGACGGCGACCGTGACGGGATCTGTCCAGGCGAGCGGCTTGCCGCAGGGGATCTGGAACCTCGACATCGAGGACGCGAGCCACCAGGTCGTGGCGACCGGTTTGATTGACAATCCATCGTTCGCGTACGAGCGCTTTCTTCCGAAGACCCTCACCATCCATCCCGGAGACCAGGTGGTCTGGACCCAGACCGGCGTGAATGAAGTCCACACGGTGACCTTTCTTCCGAAGGGCTGGAGCGATATTCCCAACGAGAGCCTGATGCCCGTTCCGTACGGCGGCCATATCTACGCGGGGACTGGCTACTTCAACTCTGGCTTCATGGTTCCGGGCTCCACCTACACGCTGACATTCTTGCAAAGCGGTGACTTCGCGTACCGCTGCCTGTTGCACGATGTGATGGGCATGTACGGCGAAGTCGACGTCGTGCCGCAGCCGGGTGTGTCGACCTTCGCGCTGGACAACACTGTGCTGGACGTACCCTCTTTCGTGCGCGGTGGCACCACCTACGTCCCGCTGTGGTCGGTAGAACAGTTGCTGAAGGCAAACGGGATTCACAGCTCCTGGAATGGCCGCGACTGGAAGGTGACCGCACCACACGGCGTCCACACGGCTGGATGGACGAAGGGAAGCGGGAATGACAACCTCTACATCGACGGCCACCTGGTGGGCCGCACGGCGGGGATTGTCAAGGCGTGGCCGGGCACGCACATCGCCACCACGTTCGTCTCGATCGACGCGGTCCGGGCAGCGCTGTCCGCCATCGGGCTGAGCGGATCTTGGAACGGCAGCACGTGGGATGCGACGCCGCAAGCCCACGCCGGCAGCGTGCCGAGCGTCCCTGCGGGAGCGGGATCTTCGTCCACGACGGGTTCAGCGTCGAACGGGAGCGCTTCCACGGGTTCGGATATGTCTGGAATGCCCGGAATGTGATGTGCACTCGGCGGGTGAGATGGCCGAACGCTCGGGCAATCGGTGCCTGACATACACGGTAGGGGGTCAATCGGATGTCCATTGGGAACCTGGTAGAAGGGTTGGAAGACGCCATCGCATCCCTGCGAAATGCGGTGGATGGGACGGTGATAACGCCTGGGGAGGCATCGTACGATGCGACCCGGCAAGTGTGGAACGGTCTGTTCAACCGGAAACCGCGGCTCATTGTCGTCTGTGAAGGCGCCGCGGATGTGGTTGCCAGTGTGCGATTCGCGGCCGCGCATCAGCTCCCCGTGGCCGTGCGCTGCGGTGGACATTCGCTGGCTGGCCACGGCTCCTGCGATGGCGGGGTCATGTTGGACCTCTCCCGGATGCGTGCGGTGTCCGTAAACCCGGTACGCAAGACCGCCATCGTGCAGGGGGGTGCCACGGCAGGGGACGTCATCCGCGAGACCCAAGCCTTTGGCTTAGCGGTTCCGACGGGCAACGCCGCGGCGGTCGGCATGGGTGGTTTGGCGCTCGGCGGCGGACTGGGGTACCTTCGCCGAAAGTATGGCCTCACGTGCGACAACCTCCTCGGTGCGGACCTCGTTCTCGCCGACGGCCGGCTCGTGCACGTGAGCGCAACCGAGAACAGCGACCTGTTCTGGGCGATTCGCGGCGGTGGTGGCAACTTCGGAGTGGCCGTCTCGATGGAGTTTCAACTGCACCCCATCGGGCCCGAGGTGTTCGCCATTCACCTCGTGTTCGACGCTGCGGACATGGCCCGGGTGGCGCGGGGGTGCGTGGAATTCTTGGCCACGGCGACGGATGACATCAGCGTCAACATGGAGTGCATCACGATGCCGCACGCGCCGATGGTGCCGCCTCAACTCCACGGCCGCAAGGTGGTCATGATGACCGGGATTCACGCAGGTACCGATTTCGCCGTTGCGGCGGCTGAAATTGAACCGCTCCGTCAGCTCGCGCGCCCCATACTGGACCTATCCGGACCGATGAATTACGTGACCCTGCACCACATGCTGGATGCGATGATTCAGCCCGGCCGTCCCGCATTCGCAAGGTCGCTCTACGTGGGCGCGTGGACCGACGCGGTCGAAGCGGCGGTGCAGGCGGCGGTGGATTCCGCCGGTCCCAGCGCGATGGCGATGGTGTGGCCGCTCGGCGGGGCGATGGCACGGGTCGAATCCGGAGCTACGGCCTTTGGGGACCGCGGCGCGTCCTGCGTCGTCACCTTCGATGCGACGGCGGACAGCGTGATTGACCTGGTGCCGTACTTGGACTGGGTCGGCGCGGCGCACCAATCGCTGCAGCCGCACCAGTACAATGGTGGCACGTACCTGAACCTTGCGGGGTTGGAAGCGGATGTGACAGCGGTCGTGAAGCAAACCTACGGCGACAACTACGAAACCTTGCGCCGGATGAAAGCGACGTACGACCCCGAAAACCGGTTCCGGTTCAACGTCAACATCCGCTGAAGTTGCACCCTGGCGACGGAAGGGGGACGTCCATCTGGACGTCCCCCTCGTTGCTGCTTGCGCTTCCTGCGCCTCAGCCGTCGGCCGGTGGGCGGTACACGAACGGCTTCCGTTTGCGCTGCCCTGCGTGCGACTGGTGAAACATCTTCAGCAGTGCCCGCTTCTCGAGCCGGGACACGTACGACCGCGAGATGCCGAGCGCGTCCGCAACCTCGTTCTGTGTCCACTCCCGTCCATCTCGCAGCCCAAACCGCAGTTCAATCACCTTTCGTTCACGCTCATCCAAGATGTTCATCAGGTTCATCATATTGCGAATTTCTAGCCGCTTACTGACTTCTTCTTCGGTCTCATCGGCGTCGGACCCGAGGATATCCCCGATGGTGATCTCGTTGCCCTCCTTGTCCGTCCCGATGGGACTGTTCAGCGAGATGTCTTTGCGCGTCTTCTTCAAGGCACGGAGTTGCATGAGGATTTCGTTCTGGATGCAGCGCGCCGCGTAGGTGGCGAACTTCGTGCCTTTGGCGGGCTGGAAGGTTTCCACCGCCTTAATCAATCCGACGGTGCCGATGGAGATCAGGTCATCGTGATCAATGTTCGAGGAATCGAACTTTTTGGCGACGTGGGCCACGAGCCGCAGGTTGTGCTGGATTAAGATTTGATACGCTTCTCGGTCGCCGGCCAGCCAGCGCTCAAAGTACATCCGTTCCTCTTCCTTGCTGAGGGGTTGGGGAAAGGACTGGTGGACGTAACCGGTGACCAGCGCGATGTCTCGGACAAGGGACGTCACGGCGAGCGCCAAAGAGATCAAAGCCTGCACCTCCACGCGGTTGATGACAGGATGCTTCCACACTATGTGGGGCGCGGCGAAAGTGTGCGGGCGGGGGCGTTTCGCCGTGCCGCGAACGAGTTGCTCCAGGCGAACGGCCGGCTTCGGACCCGCAGATGCAGCGGGTTGATATGCCAAATGATGGATGGTGAAGTCGGAATAAAATTTCACAAATCTGTTGCACAGGGCGCAGCATTTTGAAATAATGAGGCTAACTTCACGGCGCACCCGGGTAGAGACAGACGCGCCGATGTTTCTCCGCAAAAGGCGCAGCCTGACCCACAATGTATGCGTTTTCTATCGTTTTTCTCCGCTGTGCGGGCAAGCCGACAACCGGAGTGCGGCCGTCGAACCACCGCTTACGCGCTCGCTTCGCGGGCGCATCGGGAACGCCTTGCATCCGTCTCTTCTGCCTGTCGACGCGCAGGCACCACACCATCAAAGGGGGACTCAAAGTGGAAGGTACACTCAAAAAGCTCGCAGCGACCGCTGTGGTTAGTACGGCGGCCGTGGCACTGCTGGCGGGATGCGGTGGACAGACATCGTCGTCAAACGCGGCGGGCGGCACCGGCAACGGCGCTTCGAACAACGCGGTGCAGACCAGCAGCTCGTCCAATCCGCCGCTGACCATCCTCGCGGAAGAGTCGTCGTCGTGGACCGACAACTTCAACCCGTACGCTGTCGCGAACCTGCAGACGCCGAACGGGACCATCTACGAGCCGCTGTTCTACTTCAGCACAACCAGTTCGAAGGTCTACAACTTGCTCGGCACCGCGATGCAGTGGAGCAACGACAACAAGACGTTGACGGTGACCGTGCGGGATGGCGTCAAGTGGAACGACGGACAACCCTTCTCCGCCAAAGACGTCGTGTTTACGTACAACTTGTTGAAGCAGTACCCCTCCCTCGACACGCAGGCGGTGTGGAAAGCGCTGTCCGACGTGAAGCAGGTGGGCAGCAATCAGGTCGAGTTCGACTTCAAGTCGGTTCAGGTTCCGTTCTCGCAGATTGTCGTCGGGGCGGTTCCCATCGTGCCGGAACATATCTGGAGCAAGATCCAGGGAGACCCGTCGAAGTGGACCGACCCGAACCCCGTCGGAACAGGCCCGTACATGTTGGACAAGTTCAACGCCCAGACGTACACCCTGAAGGCGAACCCGAACTACTGGGGTGGCACGCCTGCCGTACCGGAACTCATCTACCCGGCCATCTCCAGCGCGCAAGCGGCGAACCTCCAGTTGACCAGCGGGAAGCTCGACTGGGCGGACGAGTTCCTTCAGAATATCGACAAGCTCTACGTGTCGAAGGACCCGACCAACCGCCACTATTTCTTCCCGCCGGTCGCAGACCTCAATCTCGTTCCGAACCTGAAGAACCCGCTGCTCGCGAACACTGCGGTCCGCCAGGCGATGAGCCTCGCCATCGACCGTCAACAGATTGACAACGTCGGCGAGTTCGGTTACGAGAAACCATCGAATCCGAGTGGTCTCGTTCTCCCGAACGAGCAGGACTGGTTGAAACCTGGTCTGTCTACGACGTTCACCGTCGACATCGCGAAAGCGAACGCGCTGCTCGATCAGGCGGGTTTCAAGAAAGGCGCCGACGGTATCCGCGTCAGCCCATCGGGGCAAAAACTGTCGTTCAATCTGATTGCGCCGAATGGCTGGACGGACTGGAACGAGGACGAAACGTTGATTGCACAGGACTTGAAGCAGATTGGCATTCAAATCAACGTCCAAGAACCGCAGCAGACCGACTGGTCGAACGCGCTGTTGAACCACCAGTTCGACCTGGCGCTGGAGTCTGGGTTGTTCGCCGGAAACACGCCGTACCAAGGGTTCCGCAACACGCTCTACCCCGGCATGCAACAGAACTACGAGCAGTATGACAACAGCGTGGTCGCGAAGGCACTCGACCAGTTCGCCTCGACGACCGACCCGTCGACCCAGAAGCAGGCCATGTACACGGTGGAGGCACAGTTTGAGAAAGATCTGCCGGTGATTCCGCTGGTGTACGCGGCCGAGTGGAGCCAGTACTCGACGAAGGACTACACGGGCTGGCCGGACGCCTCGAACCCGTATGTCGACCCGTCGCCGGCCACCGCGTTTGCCGACGCCATCGTGCTGATGAACCTGAAGCCTGCACACTGAGGGTAGGGCAGAGCGGCGGGGGGCGGTGCACGCGGCCCCCCGGACGGTTCTGCAGAGAGGGTTGATAGGATGTATTACATCAAGAAACTGGGCAATTTCATCCTCTTGGTGTGGGTCGCCATCACGTTGAACTTTCTGCTCCCGCATCTGATGCCGGGCAACCCAATGGAGGCGTTGGTCGCGAAGTCCCAGGGGAAGATAGATCCCGTTGTGATGCACGCCCTGGCGCTGCAGTTCGGCATCAACAATAAGCCGCTCTGGCAGAAGTACATCGACTACATGACGCAGTTGTTGCACGGCAACCTTGGCGTCTCCATAACGTATTACCCGGTCCATGTCAGCACCATCATCGGCCAATCCCTTCCGTGGACCATCATCCTCGTCGGCGTGACGACGGTCCTCGCATTTTTGATTGGAACGCTGATTGGCATCGTCGCAGCCTGGCGCCGCAACAAGTTGTTCGACAGCTTGATGGGCCCTCTGTGGATGTTCATGGGCTCGGTTCCACAGTTCTGGTTGGCGCTCCTTCTGCTCTACTACTTCGGCTTTCAACTGGGTTGGTTCCCCCAGATGCATTCCTACAGCGCGGGAGACGCACCATCCTTCACGTGGCGCTTCCTCGGTGACGCCGTTTGGCACTCCATTCTGCCGGGCTTTGCGCTCCTCATCACGACCATCGGCGGTTGGATGCTGGCGATGCGGAACAACATGATTCAGGTTGTCAGCGACGACTTTGTGGCCTTTGCAAAGGCGCGGGGTCTGCGTCCGTGGACGGTCATGATGTCGTACGCCGCGCGCAACGCCGTGCTCCCCAGCGTGACCCAGTTCGCCATCGCGCTCGGCTACGCGGTCGGTGGACAGATCTTGATTGAAGAGATTTTCTCGTATCCTGGTATTGGGTATCAGCTCTCGCAAGCCGTCATCAGCCAGGACTACCCGCTGATGCAGGGGATCTTCCTCATCATCGCCGTGGTCATGCTGTTTGTGAACTTTGCCGTCGACATCCTGTACGCTCGGATGGACCCGCGCGTCGGCACGGAGGAGGCGAGCGCATGAGCGACCAACCACAAGCCCCGGTGCAACCCGCGGCGTCCCAGCCAGCGTTGCCGCAAAAGATCCGGCGGCCGCGGCCGCAGTGGCTGCAGACGCTGGCGCGTGTTTTCCGCGAGCCGAAGGCACTCATCGGCTTCATCATTCTCGCGCTCTTCATCTTGATTGCCATCTTCGCGCCGCTGCTTGCGACGCACGACCCGATGCAGGAGGGCGCCCTGCCGCCCTTGCAGCCGCCGAGCAAACAGTTTCTCTTTGGCACGACGGGTTACGGGGACGACGTGTTCACTCAGTGGGTCTACGCGACCCGCACGAGTCTCAGCATTGGTTTCCAGGTCGCGGTGATTGCCACCGCGCTGTCGGTCATCCTCGGCGTATACAGCGGTTTTAAAGGCGGTAAGGTGGATGCCGTGGTCAACTGGGTGACCCAGGTGATGCTGGTTTTGCCGGGCTACCCGCTCATCATCATGATTTCTTCGTACATCCCGAACGCAGGGTCGGAGGCCATCGTGTGGGTGCTGGGCTTAACCAGTTGGCCCGGCGCGGCTCGGATGAAGCGGGCTCAGGCGATGACCTACCGAACCCGGGACTTCGTGCTCGCGGCGAAGCTCGGCGGTTTCTCCGACTTCCGGAACATGCTCGCGGAAGTGTTCCCGAACATGATGTCGCTGGTGTTCAACACGTTCATCTCGATGATCTCGTGGGGTATCTTCGGCGAGGCGTTTCTGCGCTTCCTCGGTATCGGCAGCACCCACACCCCGAGCTGGGGCAATATGCTGAACCAGGCTCAGAACGGCAACGCCTTGATGCAGGGGGCCTGGTGGTGGTTCATCCCTCCCGGTTTGTCCATCACCCTGGTGATCTTGAGCTTGACCCTCATCAACTACGGGATCGACGAAGTGAGCAACCCGCGCCTGCAAAAGCCGCTCAAGCTGCCCAAGGCGTTGCGGCGCAAGTTGCAGGCTGCCGCAGGGGAGGAGGGGATGTGATGGCACGGCGACCTGTGGTGGAAGTGGAACACCTCTCCGTCGGTTATATGACGCCGCGCGGCCTCGCAACCGCTGTGGACGACGTGAGCTTCACCATTTATGAGAACGAGATTGTCGGGGTGGTCGGCGAGTCCGGTTGTGGGAAGTCGACTTTGGCGAACGCCGTCATGCGCCTGCTCGGACCCGGCGCGTACGTGACGGGTGGGCGCATCCGGGTAGACGGACAGGACGTCTACCGGATGCAGCCCGAGGCGCTGCGACAGTTCCGCTGGACCACCATGTCGATGGTGTTCCAGAGTGCGATGAACGTCTTGAACCCGGTCAAGACGGTCGCGAGCCACTTCGAGGACACGTTCCTCGCGCACGTACCGAACATGAGCAAGCGCGAGATTGCCGACCGCGCCGCGGAGTTGCTGCGGCTCGTCCGGATTGACCCGTCCCGGCTGCGCAGCTATCCGCACGAGCTCTCAGGGGGCATGCGGCAGCGCGTGGTCATCGCCATCGCCATCGCGCTGTCACCGCGCTTCGTTATCATGGACGAGCCGACCACCGCGCTGGACGTGGTGGTGCAGCGGTCTATTCTCGAGAGCATCATGGAGCTGCAGGGCCAGATTGGCTTCTCGGTGCTGTTCATCAGCCACGACATCAACCTCGTGACGGCAATTTCGAACCGTGTCGGCGTCATGTACGCCGGCCGCCTGGTCGAACTGTCGGAGGCGGCGTTCGACGCGAGCGGCGGATTTCACCACCCGTACACGCAAGGACTGCTTCGGGCGATTCCGAAGCTAGCGGTCGGAGAGGACGAGATTGAAGGGATTCCCGGTTCCCCCCCGAGTCCGTTTGACATGCCGTCCGGATGCTCGTTTCACCCCCGCTGCCCGTATCGAAAGCCCGAGTGTTCGATGCGTAAACCGCCGCTCGTGGTCGCCGAAAACTATCAGGTCGAGTGCCATTTGACACCGGCAGAACGAAGGGGGGAACTGCATGTCCACTGAGCAGCCGTTTGTCCGGGCCCGCGACCTGGTGATCCGGTTCCGCGTGAAGACCGACCACGGGAGCCGCTGGATCACGCCGGTCGATGGCGTGAGCTTCGACGTCTCCGCCGGTGAGGTGCTGGCCCTGGTCGGAGAGTCGGGGAGCGGCAAGTCGACGCTCGGCCGCACACTGGTTCGATTGAATGAACCGACCAGCGGATCGCTCCAAATCGGGGGTCGCGACGTCACCCACACGCGGCGCAGCCGTGATTTGAAGGAACTGCGCCGGCAGGTGCAGATGGTGTTCCAAGATCCGTTCGGCTCTCTGAACCCGGTCCGGAGCATCGGGCAACACTTGCGCCCCTTGGTCCGCAAGCACCAGGGGTTCACCGGCCAGGCGCTGGAGGACAAGGTGGCCGAGTTGCTGGAAATCGTGGGTCTGCAGCCGGGTGTCGAAGCGGCGGTCAAGTACCCGCACGAGATGTCCGGCGGCCAGCGGCAGCGCGTGGCGATTGCGCGGGCACTCGCCGTCAATCCGACGTTCATCGTCGCGGACGAGCCCATCTCCATGCTCGACGTCTCCATCCGCGCGGATATCTTGAAGTTGTTGAACCGGTTGAAAGACGCGTTCCACCTGGGCTATTTGTACATCACGCACGACCTTGCGTCCGCTCGCTACTTCGGCGACCGGCTGATGGTCCTCTACGGAGGACAGGTGATGGAGACGGGCGACGCCGACGCGGTCGTCGGTGCGCCGAAACACCCGTATACGCAACTGTTGCTCAGCGCGACGGCCGGGCATGGCTTCACGCGGAAGGGCGACGTGCTGAACATCGACGCGCCGAACCTCTTTGAAGGTCGGAAGGGTTGCCCGTTCGCGCATCGCTGTCCGCTCGTCATGGATGTCTGCCGCGATGTGCGCCCACCGCTGACGGCGGTCGATAAGGGTCACCAGGTCGCGTGTCACGCGGTGACGGGAGCGTCGGTTCACACACCGGTGGTCGAAACGTCGCCGAGCTGAGCTGCGTATGCAAGCGGAGAGGAGCGAGCAGGATGGCGGTGACGTACCTTCTCGCGGGGAGCTACGCGCTCGCCGCCGACGAGGGCGTTCAGATGTTGGCGCTGGATCATCGGACGGGGCGGCTGAACAGGGTCTGCGGACACAGAGGGATTGAAAATCCCTCCTACGTCATCTCCAACGCACCCGGGAACCTGGCCTTTGCCGTGAGTGAGACGGACGCCGGCAGCGTGGTGGCGCTGCAGGTGGATGTGCAGCGGCAGGAGCTGCGACAGGTGGCGATGCAAGAGACGGGCGGGTCAGCCCCGTGCCACCTCTGCCTGGATGAAGCGGGGTCGTGGCTGTATGCGGCGAACTACGGAAGCGGGCACATCTCGCGGTTCCGGGTGGAGCTCCACACGGGCCGCCTCGAGTTGACAGACGTCGTCCGCCACATCGGGCGTGGTCCCAACCCCCGCCGGCAGGCGTCCGCGCATCCGCACAGCGTGTGGATGCGGCCGTCGGCAGGTCAGCCGTCCGTGGTGGTCGCCGCAGACCTGGGGATGGATGCGCTCGTCTGGTACCGCAGCGACGACGCGCGCTTCGAGCGGATGGCGGCGTGGCCGTGTCCACCAGGCTCTGGACCGAGGCACGTGGCGTTTCATCCGTCCGGCCGGTGGATGTACGTCGTCGGTGAACTGACGTCGTCGCTGTCGGTGTTTACTCTGGATGCGACCAGTGGCAGCCCCCGACAGCAGGATCTGTCGACGCTCGGACCCGACGTGGACGGGCCATCCATGCCCGCCCTGGACAACACGGCGGCCGACATCCACCTGCACCCAAACGGTCGCTTCCTGTACGTCTCGAACCGCGGCGACGACAGTATCGCGACCTTTCGAATGGAAGCGGACGGGACGGTGACCTGGCTCGGGCGCACCGAATGCGGTGGACGCACGCCGCGCAATTTCGCCGTATTGCCGTCCGGGGACTTCCTGGTGTGTGCGAACCAGGGCTCTGACGAGGTGGCTGTCCTCCGGATTGGGCCGTCCGGCGAACCGACGTTCACCGGATACACCTACCGGATGTCGCGCCCGACCAGTCTGTGGGTGTTGGCTTAGCTATTCCATTTTGTGCTTCGAAATCACCTGGCGCGTCGCTTCGAGGGCCGCGTACACGCGGTCCTTCTCCTGATTGGCGAGGTAGATGAACACGGTATCGACAATCACGAGCGCAGAGATGCGGGAAGCGGTTGCAGCGACGCGAACCTTCGGTTCCACGGCGCTGATGTGCAGAGCGATGTCGCACAGGCGGCTGAGTGGGGTATCGCCGAAGCGAGTCAGGGCGATGACGGTCGCGCCGCGCGACTGCGCAACTTCCGCGACCTCGACGACGTCCGAGGTGGTGCCGGAGTACGACACAGCAATCAGCACGTCATCCGCCTCAAGCTGCGCGGCCAGCATCGCGCCCTGGTGGAAGTCGTGGGCGGAGCTCACCGTGTGACCAATGCGCATCAGCTTCTGGGCGATGTCGTCCGCGACGACCGCCGACGCCCCGACGCCCATCGTCACCGTTCGCGCGGCCTGGCTGAGCGCATGGGCTGCCGCTTTCACGTCCGACTCCTGGAGCAACCGCAGCGTGTTCTGAATCGAGTGCAGGTTGCTCTCCTCGACGGAGTGCAGGATGCTGCCGAAGGAGCTCGCGCTCGAGAGTTCTACATAACGGGTCTGTGACTTGTTCTGCAGGTCGCTCGCGACGCGCAGTTTGAAGTCGTGGTAACCTTTGAAGCCGAGCGACTTCCACAGCCGCACAACCGCGGCTGGACTGCCATGGCTCTCCCTCGACAGGTCCTGGACCGTCATGTCCACGAACTCCGCGGGATGCTCGAGAATGTACCGCGCAACCTTCGCTTCGGACTCGGGGAGGTCGTGCAGGGACTCTTCCAATCGGACCAGGCCTCCGCCCGGCATGTACAGCATCTGCTTCACCTGCTTTCTCGAGGGTCAAACATCGCCCCGCAGTCGCCTGGCGGCATCTCGGGCGGACGACCGCGACCACGGGATGGTCGTCTTTTGGGCGAGGACATCATTGCCTATTCTACAAAATCCTCAAAATATAGACACGCAATTTTTCTAGAACGAAATTTCGATGATTCTATTATATATCTGAAATAAAATATTGACCAGGCGGTCCTGGTTGGCCTACGATGAATTCAGAATCGTCCGCGCCCTCCGGTCTGGCGGTCGGCACGGCCGGACCGCCGGTCGTTGACCTGGCGTGCGGCGGAGGAGAGGAGTCCTGCCAAGTGGTTCGGTTAGGCATCGAGATTCTGCTGGAGCGTCATCGAGCGTTGCTGAGAGGCAAACGCGTCGGCCTGGTGTCCAATTACACCGTGACTGACTCCGCGCTGCGCCCAGTCATCTGGCTGATGATGGAAGGCGACGAAGAAGGCGAGTGGCAACTCGCGAAGTTGTTTGGCCCGGAACACGGAGTGAAAAACAGCGCGAAGGAAGGGGAGCACGTCGCGTCTACGGTCGACGAGGCGACCGGATTGCCGGCGTACAGTTTGTACGGCGACACTCGTCGGCCGACTGCCGAGATGCTGGCTGACCTCGACGTGTTGGTGGTGGACCTCCACGACATCGGGTCCCGCTACTATACGAACATGAACACCCTGGCCTACTGTCTCGAGGCGTGTGCAGAGCTGGGGCTGCCGTGCGTTGTGCCAGACCGGCCGAACCCAATTGATGGGGTGACGCGGGAAGGCAACATCCTCGATATGGCCTTCGCCTCGTTTGTCGGCATGCACCCCATCCCCAACCGGCACGGCCTCACCATGGGCGAGCTGGCGTTGTTCATCAACAATCGCCTCGAGAAGCGCTGCGACTTGACCGTCATCCCGGTGAGCGGCTGGGAGCCGTCGATGCTGCTGTGCGAGACGGGGTTGCCGTTTGTTCCGTCGTCGCCGAACACGACCAGCCTCGATATGTGCCTGCTTTACCCAGGCACCTGCTTCTTCGAAGGTGTCAACCTCAGTCTCGGTCGGGGGACGACCCATCCCTTCGAGATGGTCGGTGCGCCGTTTGTGAAAGCGCATGAGTTGACAAAGTGGTTCAACGCGCAGGGCCTGCCAGGCGTTACGGGACGGCCTGTGTACTTCGTTCCAACCTACTCGCAGTACACGGGCGAGTTGTGCGAGGGCGTCGCGTTGCACGTGACGGACGCCCGGGCGCTCGAGCCGGTCCGAACCGGCATCACGCTGCTGCAAGGCGTCGCCGCACTGTACCCGAACGCATTCCAGTTTCTCGGGCTCGACCGCCCGGGACATCCGTTCATCGACCTGTTGGCAGGTACAGATCGGCTGCGGCGGCTGGTGGAAGCGGGGCGTGCCAGCGACTACCTGGACGAGGCACGCGCAGACCTCGAGGCGTTCAACCGCGAGATGGAAGCGTATGAACTCTACGGGAGGAGTCGCGACCATTGACGGACTCGGGCTTGGCGGTCGGCCTGATGTCGGGGACGTCCGCGGACGGGATCGACGCCGTGGTGGTCCGGTTCACCGAGCTTTCGGAGCCAGGCCAGCCATGGGAAGGGGCGGCGGACGGTCCGCGCGTGCTGCCGGTGCGGCCTGGATTCCCGGGAATGGAGTTGGTCGCGGCTCGGTTCTTCCCGTTCACGCCGGAGCAACGGGCGCAGGTCTTTTCGCTGTTCGATCCGCTCGTGCCCATGCGCACGGTCGCGGAGTGGGACGTCCAGCTTGGTCACTGGTTCGGTGAAGCAGCCGCTGCCCTGATGGCATCGGCGAATGTGGCGCCTCGGGAGGTCGCGGTGATTGGTTCACATGGGCAGACAGTCTACCACGCACCGGAACGGGGGACTTCGTTGCAAGTGGGAGATCCCGCGGTGATTGCCCGTGTCACCGAGTGCCCGGTGGTCGCGGACTTCCGCCGGGCCGACATCGCCGCGGGCGGACAAGGTGCGCCTCTGGTTCCCTATTTCGATTTCGGATACCTCGCATCTCCGTCGCACACCCGCGTGGTGCTCAACATCGGCGGCATCTCGAACATCACGGTCCTGCCCCCTGCCACCGATAAGGCACAGGTCACGGCCTTCGACACCGGGCCGGGCAACATGCTCGTGGACGCGCTCGTCCAGGAGCTGACGGACGGGGCGTCGGCCTTTGACGAGGAAGGCCGATGGGCTGCTTCGGGGAAACCGGATACCGAGCGGGTGGAGGCGTGGATTCGGGCCGACGCGTACCTGCATCGACCACCGCCGAAGTCCACCGGGCGCGAGCGCTACGGCGTGCCCTTTCTGCCAGCGTACCGTGAGGCCATGCGCGGGTTGTCGGCGGCGGACCAAGTGGCGACGCTGACGCAGTTCGTCGCGCGAACCGTGGCGATGGGGATTCGCAGCGTGGTGAACGGCCCGTTTGAACTCATCGTGAGTGGCGGCGGCCGTCACAACCGCACGCTCGTCGACTGGATTGAAGCGTTCGCTGAGCCGAGCCGTGTCCTCGCCCCGGAGACATTCGGCATTCCCACGGACATGAAGGAGGCGATGGCGTTCGCACTGCTTGCGTGGCAGTTTGTGCACGGCCGCCCGACCAATCTGCCGAGCGCGACGGGCGCCCGTGCCCCCGTGGTGTTGGGTCGCTGGACGCCGCGGCCCTGTGAGGACCGCTCACGGTCGTGAGCGGCCCCCGCGCCGTTCGCCGCAGCCTGAGGCGTGCCGTCTCTTACCAGCCAGCCGTCGGCAGGACGTGGAAGAACGCGTTCGGCGTTGCGGCCCGGTAGTAGTAGCCGACGCGACCGACGCCGCCCG
Organism: Alicyclobacillus sp.; assembly: GCA_023511295.1. Classification (GTDB taxonomy): domain Bacteria; phylum Bacillota; class Bacilli; order Alicyclobacillales; family Alicyclobacillaceae; genus JAIMBT01. The sequence goes on along the minus strand of JAIMBT010000002.1, from coordinate 77,071 downwards.
AAGTGTGCGGTTCGCCGGCAAACGGCAGCCGGTCGGCCTCGAGTTCTTCGAGGTGCGCCACCTCGCCTGCGATGAACTGGGTGAGCCGTTGTTTCGCGGAGTCGATGCGCGCGAGCAGACCGCCGTAACGGATGTCTATCACTTCCCAGCCGAAAGGCTTGTACGTCCGCATCCACTGGCGTTGGTGCGCGTCGCGAAGCCTGCGAACGCGTTCCTCCAAGTCCGGCAGGACCATCGACGCGATGCGGTCCAGAGCGGCCTTGGCTGTGTTCGCGTCACGGGCATCCTCGGCTGAACCTGGACCGCCCTGAACGCTGCGGTAGGCGCGGCGGATCTCGTTACCCAGTTCGGCCTTCACAGCGAGCACTTCCGACAGCCGCTGGGGCACCTCGAACACCCAGCCGGTGTCAGGCTCGGGCGATGTCTGGCGGGCGGTGCGAAACGCGACGGCCAGCGATTCGTAGTGGGCTTTGAGGGGGAGGCCGGCGACATGGCCATCCAGCAGGCCGAGCAGCAGGTCTTGCCACAGTAGGAACTTCGACGGGTTGTCCCAGTGCGGATTCCCAGGCAGAGTACCGGGCACTTCGTCCAGGCGGGTGAGCCGGAAGTAATCCTCCCAGGCCAGTCCCGTCAGGAATTGCACGCGCGCCCGGATGACGTCGCGGTCTGGGGCCGAAGCGTAGGCGTGCTCGGCAATGGCGACGAGTCCAGCGAGGCTGTACCACACGTTGCTCTCGTTCCCGTCGTCACCCCAGAGTGTGATGTACACGTCGCGGACGCCCGTCTGTTTGCAGGCCCGCAACGCGGATTCCGACGCCGCCATCGAAAACGCGTAGTTGGCCCCAAACGTATTCCAGACCCAGATGCCGCCGGCAAATGCAGGAGTGGTGCCGAACTGTTGGTGGATTTGAATGAGGCGGCGGTAGTGGTCCTCCTCGAGGTGGTAGTAGTCCCAATAGACCATCTGGACGTCTTTCGGCGTCTGCTCCACGATGTGCTGCGGGAGGCGGTCAGCTCCCGCGTAGTAGTCTTCACCGGACTGCGACGCGAGCTTGAGCAACATGTCGCTCCACATCATCGGCTGGAGCCTGTGCTGCCGGACCATCTCGAGAACGCGGTGCAAGTGCCGCGAGAAGATGTCGAAACGAGGCTCGAACCCGAAGCGGTCGAGGTGGCGGCCGCGGCCGAGATCTTCCGACTCGTCCATGCCGATGTGGATGCGGCGCGAGCGGAAGGTGCCTGCGATGGTGGAGATCATCTGTTCAATCAGTTCGTACGTCACCGGTGCGTCGGTGAGCAACACGCCGCGCGTGTCGCGGTACGGCTTGGCCGCCTGCCACTTGAGAAACTCGTCGAGGTGTGCGAGCGTCTGAATGCTCGGAATCACTTCGATGCCGAACTGCCAGCCATAATCGTCTATCTCACGCAGTTCCTGGGCGGTGTAGCGGCCGCGCAGGTAGCCGAAGTACGGTTGGCTCGGAATCTCGTACACGTCCTCCATGTACAGCATCGCCGCATTCAGGCCCATCAAGGCAAGCTTCCGGAACAGCGCCCGGCAGGTGTCCACCGTGAGGACAGCGTTGCGGGAGACGTCGAACATCGGGCCCACGGTGTCAAACTGTGGGGTCTCCACGGTGCGGCCCTCGCGACCTCCCCGGATACGCTCCACCAGGATGCCGAGGCCGCGGAAGAAGTGGTGCCGCTGGTCAAAGCGGATGAACGCTGCCCCCTCCTCGTAGGCGACCACCAGGTCACCCGGTGCACGCTCCACGCGCACGCGGATGCCGCCGTCGTCCATCGAGCACCCAAGCTCTGGCAGCAGTTCGACGATGCCAGGAAGCAGCGGATCGACATCGCCTGTAAAACAGATTCTCATGTCACATCCTCCCCTCGTGTGAAGACGCCGTCCTGCCCATCACCATAGAGGACCGCGCAAACGCTGTCAAAGCGAGGTTCGGTCGGGGAGAAGGCCAGCGTCAGCGCACGGTCTGTAAAAATAAATCAAAATTTCACCGTATGATTGATATAATATGTTGACTATCGTCCGGTGTACAGGTACCGTGAGAGTAGAATTCCGTCTCCAGCGGTTGTGCCTGTCAACCAGTGTAAACGGATTCACGATGTGGGAAAGGCTTGGGGGGATAGCCAGTGATTCGATGCTACCGCAGCGGCGATGAACGCCAGATTGTGGACCTGTGGAACCGAGCGTGCCCAGAAGAGCCCATCTCGATGGACCTGTTCGTCAAGCGCGTGTTGGTCGACCCGAATTTCGACGCGGACGGGCTGTTGTTGGACGAGGAAGCGGGACGTGTGGTCGGGTTTGCCCTCTGTATCGTCCGCAAGCTCCCGCTCTCCGGGGCAGATTTAGAACCGGACAACGGCTGGATCACGGCGTTCTTCGTCGACCCGGCCCGGCGCCGCAAAGGGATTGCGAAAGGGTTGTTCGCTGCGGCGGAGGCGTTCTTCCGGCAGAAGGGGCGCCGCTACGTGTTCTTTTCGTCCTATGCGCCGAACTACTTTGTTCCGGGTATGGACAGCGCGCGTTATCCCGCCGGACGGGCTTTTCTGGAGCAGCAGGGGTTCACGCGCCTGTACCCGTGTGTGGCGATGGACAAGAACCTCGTCGACTACCGGATACCGGACGACGTCCTGCAACTCATGGAGCAGCGTCAGCAGGAGGGCTATGTGTTCGAAACGCTGACGCCGAAGTTCATCACGCAGGTCGTTGAGTTCAACGACCGCAAGTTCAATCCAGATTGGGCACGAGCCGTCCGCGAAGCGATTGCCGGGGGCGTCTCACTCGACCACGTCTTGGTCGCGCACCGCGATGACCGGGTGGTCGGCTTTTGCATGTACGGGGCCTACGACGGTGTCGGCGAGCGCTTCGGGCCGTTCGGAGTCGACGAGGACCTCCGCGGTACCGGCCTCGGAAAAATCCTGCTCTACCAGTGTCTGCAGGAGATGAAAGCCCGAGGGCTGCACAACGCCTGGTTCCTGTGGACTGGCGAGACGAGCCCGGCCGGACGGCTCTACGACCGCGCGGGTTTCCATATCACGCGGCGGTTTGACGTGATGCGCAAAGAGCTGCAGTAACCACTGAGAGGAGGAGATTGGCATGGCGGAAACCAAACACCACATCCTCGCCATCGGCGGCCATGCGGGCGATATGGACCTGACCGCTGGGGCTGTGATGGCCAAGTACACGCAGGCGGGCCACAAGGCGACATTCCTGCACCTGACGCCGGGAGAGAAAGGGCATCCTCGGCTCTCCCCTGACGACTACGCCAAGCAAAAGATTGAAGAGGCCCACCGGTTTGCCGACATCATCGGTGCGGATGTGCGCTTCCTCGCCTACAAGGACGCAGAGCTGCCGCTGAACGAAGAGATTAAGTACGAGGTTGCAGACGTCATCCGCGAGGTGAAACCCGACATCATCATCACGCACTGGAAGGGCAGCATCCACAAAGACCACGAGAACACGCACTGGATTGTCCAGGACGCGCACTTCTACGCCGCACTCCCCACCATCGAGCGGGCACTGCCTGCTCACTATGCGCGCCGTCTGTTTTACGCTGACAACTGGGAAGACCCGTACGACTTCCAGCCCGAAGTGTTCGTCGACATTCCGGAGGATGCGTACGAAACGTGGGTGAAGGCGATGAACGTGTACGCATACGCGCGCGGCGAGACCTCCGGATTCCCGTTCATCGAGTACTACAAAGCGCTGACCATCGTTCGCGGCGCGCCGGCTGGGTTCAAACGCGCCCAGGCGTTTGCCGTGCCGCGCGGGGCATTGACGAAGCGCGTGCAGTACTTCGACTGAGGCAACGACATGGTCAACCAGACCACACGCATGAATGAAGAGACGTGGCTCGTCGGCGTGGATGGCGGGGGAAGTAAGACGGAGATTGTGCTGTGCGACCTTGGCAGCGGTCGCTCTGCCTCGGCGGTCGGCGGCGCGAGCAATCCGAACACCGTGGGCCACAACCAGGCCATGGACACCATCACCGCGTTGGTCGAGACCGGCTTAGCGGAGGTGGGGGCCGCGCGCGACGCGGTCGTCGCGATGTCCCTGTGCCTCTCCGGCGTCGACCGCCAAGCTCAGGTTTCCGCCGTTCTCAGCTCCATGCGCGAGCGGTTCCCGGCAGCCCGCATCGAAGTGACCAACGACGCGATGGCGGCACTCAGTGCTGGGACCGCGGGCGAATCGGGAATTGTCGTGATAGCCGGGACGGGGAGCATCGCGGTCGGCGAAGACTGGCACGGTCACACCGCTCGAGCCGGAGGATACGGGAGCTTGATTGGCGACGAAGGCGGGGGCTACGACATCGGCCGCCAAGGGCTGATGGCCGCCATCCAGGCAGCGGAGGGCCGCGGGCCGGCGACCAGTCTGTGGCAGAACGCGGCAGAGGTCTTTCGTTTGCGCGAACCAGGTGAACTGATTCCGGCTGTGTACGGCTCGCCCCATCCGGTTGGAACTGTGGCGTCGTTTGCCCGCCATGTGCTTGCAGCCGCCCATGGCGGCGACGCCGTCGCGCAGCGCATTGTGGCGGACAGCGGCCGACAGTTGGCGCAGATGGTGGCGTCGGTGTGGTCGCAGTTGAAGGGGGAGGTCGGGCCCACCGTCGTGCTGGCGGGCGGCCTGCTGCAACAGACCGACGTGTTAAGGAACGAGATTGCTGCCCACCTGGAGCGCGACCTTCCAGACGTTGCGCTCGTTCCACTCAGCGAGCGACCTGCGGTCGGTGCGGTGTGGCGCGCGCGCCGGCTGGTCTCCGCTGTCAAGGGGGAGCCGTCGTGTTAGACCCGTTGCCGCGGCTGCCCGCCTCCGAGCAAAAACCGTATGCCCGCGCCGCAGCAGCGCTGGCCCGCGAAGCCGTGGAGGCCGGGGTGGAACTGCACAGCCTCCTTTGGCTGCACCGCGGCAAAGTGGTCGCGGAGACATTCTGGCACCCGTACCACCCGGAGTGCCCGCACACCCTGAACTCGCTCAGCAAAAGTTTCACGTCCGCGGCCGTCGGCCTGGCGATTTCAGAGGGGCGTTTGACGCTGCACCAGCCCGTCCAATCCTTCTTTCCGGAGTGCTCGGCACCGTCGACCGGGCCCGAGATACAGGTCCGCCACCTGTTGACGATGACGACCGGTCACGCGAGCGACACCCTCCCCGCGCTCTGGAATGACCCGGATGGCGACTGGGTGCAGGCGTTTTTGGATGCGCCGGTCGTGTTTGCGCCAGGGACGCGCTTCGTCTACAACAGCGGGGCGACGTACATGCTGTCCGCCATCCTGCAGCGGGTGACCGGAGAGCGGTTGCTGGACTACCTGCGTCCGCGTTTGTTCGATCCGCTCGGTATCCCCAACCCGGTTTGGGAAACCTGTCCGCGCGGGGTGAACACGGGTGGATGGGGGCTTCGCCTGCGCACGGAAGACGTGGCGCAGTTCGCACAGCTGTGCTTACAGCGCGGTTCCTGGCGGGAACGGCAACTGCTGCCCGCCGACTGGCTGGACGAAGCGACGGCCTGGCAGACGCCGAGCGAAGGCGGCGGCGTCGACTGGCGGCAGGGGTACGGCTACCAGTTCTGGCGGTGTCGCTACGGCGCCTACCGCGGCGACGGTGCGTTCGGGCAGTTCTTTGTGGTGATGCCCGAGCACGAGTCGGTCGTGGTGGTGACCGGCTGCACCGTCCAGATGCAGCAGGTCCTGGACGGTATCTGGACACACCTCCTGCCTCTGCTCGAGCGCCATCCGACGGTCGGCCCACCGGTCGACCGGCCGGACCCCGTCTCGGCGCTGCCGACGGTGTCGAGCGGCACCGCACCGGCCGAGCCGTCCCGTTGGGACGGGGTGTATCGGGTGGACCCGAATGAACTGGGCATCACCCATGTGCGTGTGGCGTTTCGACGGGATGAGGCGATGATGGAACTCCGAACCGCGACGGGGGAACACGCAGTGGCGTGCGGCATCGGCAGCTGGAAGGTGCAACAGACGACGCTCGCCGCCGACCGCACGCGCGTGGGTCCGCTCGAGGCGACGCTCGCGGAGCCCCTGCGCATCGCAGCGTGCGGAGCTTGGCGAGACCCGACGACGTTTGAGATGAAATGGCAGTATGTGGAGACTCCCCATTCGGACACAGTCACTTGCCGCTTTACCGGCGACGAGGTCGCCGTCACGGCTCTGCGCCGACTGGTTCCTGGCAGCCGCCCGGTATTGTGCGACTTGACCGGGCGACGACAGGTCACGCAAACAGTCGACCCGCCGTCGTAAGGGCTTCGAGATAGGTGTGGTTCTGACGCGTCCGGATGTCGAGCGTAGAGACCATCACGGCGTAGACGGGGACGCTGGTCGCTCCGTCTGCGTATCCGGCGAAATCGTGCAGGACATAGTGGTGCCCGTCGACAAAGCCAAGGTAGAGCATGGTGTGGCCAGGCATGTACAGCGGATCTCCCAGGCCGAGGCCGAAGAAGCGTTCGGCGCGCTCCGCGAACGACAGCTGGGGCGGGAACGTGACGGGGTTCGGCAAGCAAGCCTCCTGTTCGTCGGCGTCGCGGGGCAACTGGACACCGACGGTGCGGTAGCTGTCCATCACCAAGCTCGAACAGTCGTGGCAACCGAACGCGTCGCCCCAGCCGTAGCGCTCGCCGAGGAGTGCGAAGGCAGAAGTGATCACCGACGCGCGGGTGTAGGGGCGAAACCCCTTGGACAACGGCAGGGTGGCGGAGACGAACGCTTCGTCGACCTCCAGCCAGCCGTCCGCGTTTCGGACCGGCATCCAGACGCGCTCTTGTCCGGCTGGGCTCTGCTGGCCCACTGGACCGTTGTGCGGGCAAGCCGGGATGTACGCCGCAAACTCGAGAGGCCGCCGCGACACGCGGGGGTTGAACGGGTTTGCTTGCGTGGACACCGCGTTGGAGAGCGGAATGACGAAGTCGCCCGTGGGGTTCTCTGTGAACCTGCCCCAGTGATGGAACTGTTCCGGCGTCGCCAGCGCGATGTGCCGCTGTTCGACCCAGCCGACGTACGTCCGGGAGCGGACGAAGTACCATCCTCTGTCCAGCGTCTCGTACAGGACCAAGACCGGTTCAAACGTGTGCAGGGCGGTGTCCTGGAACCGGTCCAGCGCGCGGTCCCCTGCCTCGCGAAAGCCTCCTTCGGCGATTGGGTAGCGGCGCACGTCAGCTCGGCACACGGCGAATGCCGGATGTCCAGCCGTTCCGGATGCGGTCCCGATGGCCGCTGGTTCCCGGACCGCCCGCGCGCTGCGGATGGTTTCGCCGAGGGTGGTCCAAAACGCGTCCGACAGGGGTTGGCCGCTGCCGTCGTAAAGCGTGGGCGGCGGGCTCGGGGGCAGCGCCGGCTCGACGCGCGTGCCGCCGCCAGGCCAGGTCTCCATCAACGGCTGCAAGGGCGGACACGCTGCGAGGATTTGCGCTTGCACGTCGGCGCGTTGGCGTGGCTGTTCCGCGCTCCCTGGGCTCATGGCAACCCAAAAATCGGGCGTCAGCATCTCGGGGGTCACGTGGGGCGGCAGGTGGGTCACAGGCGTCACTCCTCTTGGTCTCCGGGGGCGACAGCTTCCTTCGTTTGCCGGAGACATCGTCTAGACTCGATTTTATACGGATTTTGCGGAAGTTGAAAAAATAATTTGGAACGACGTGGTCTGCGCTGATACAGCGCGGTCACAGGCCGAGTGGAGGTCAGATTTGGATGCACCTGAAAGCGAGAGGTCTACAGTACCTAGATGCCTTTTTGCAGCAGGAGGTCGACGCCGGGCGGTTGCCTGGTGCCGTGTACGCCGTGGGCATCGGGTCCGAGGTCGTGCACGAACACGCCGTCGGTTTCGCTGAAAACCGCAACGGCGTCGTTCGGCCGATGCGCAGGGACACCGTGTTCGACCTTGCGTCGCTGACCAAGGTCACCGCGACCCTGCCGAGTATCCTGCGCCTGGTGGACGCTGGGGAGCTCCGATTGAACGATCCGGTGGCGCTCTTCCTCCCGGAGTTCTCCGACGGCCGCAAGGCGTCCGTCACCGTCCGCCACCTCCTCACCCACAGCGCCGGCCTCATCTCGCACCGAAACTACTACGATCTGGCCGCCTCCCGCGACGAGTTGCTCCAGATGGTGCGCACGGAACCGCTCGGTGCGGAGCCGGGCACGACCGTCGTGTACAGCGACCTCGGATTCATCTTGCTCGCGGAGATCATAGAGGCCGTGACGGGGCAGCGGATCGACCAGTTCGCAGAGCAAGCGGTGTTTCGCCCGCTCGGGATGACAGAGACGCGCTACTGTCCGCCGGCGGACCAGCGCAGTCGCATCGCAGCGACGGAAGAGTTTGCAGAACTCGGCGTGAAAGTCGGGGTGGTCCACGACGAAAACACGTATGCCATGGGTGGCGTGTCTGGGCATGCGGGCCTGTTCGCACCGCTTTCCGATCTCGTTCGCTACGTCCAGATGTGGCTGTCACGCGACAATCCGGTGCTGTCCCAGGCCGCTCGTAAAGCGGCGGTTCGGTGTTGGACCGAGGGCCTGGACGGGCGGCGCGGGCTGGGCTTCACCTGCCGGCGCGACGCCTACGACCACACGGGCGACCTGTGGCCGGAGACGACGGTCGGGCACACGGGGTTCACGGGGACGAGCCTCGCGTTCGACCCGGTTTCAGAGCTCTGGATGGTACTCTTGACGAACGACGTGCACTACGGACGAGCGAACAAGACGATTGTCCGACTGCGCGGGCGCGTCCACAACATCGTGGCCGCCGCCGTCGTCGAGTGAGCGACCGCATGGCAAGGGAGGGGTCAACGATGGGGAACGGTCGTTCGGAGGAATTGGGTTCCGTCGACACGCGCTGGGGCGTCCGAATTCCGATGCGCGACGGGGTCAACCTGGCGGCCGACGTGTACCGGCCGCACGGGCACGGGCCGGTGCCGGCAGTGGTGGTGCGCACACCGTACGGGCGGAGCAGCGACGGGAATGTCGACTTGGGACGCTGGTTCGCCAGGCGCGGGTACGCGGTCGTGATTGCAGATGTCCGCGGGCGGGGGGATAGCGAAGGTTCATTTGTCCCGTATCGAGGCGAGGGCATCGACGGCTACGACACGGTGGAGTGGGCGGCTCGACAGCCGTGGTGCGATGGCAACGTGGGGACGCTCGGCGGGAGTTACCTCGGCCGGATTCAGTGGCTGACGGCGCTGACACACCCGCCTCATCTCAAGGCGATGGTGCCCATCGTGTCACCGTCCGATCCGTTCGTCGAATGGCCCACGGGCACACCGGACCCGATGCACGTGTGCTGGAACTTTCTCACCGCCGACCGCGTGCCGCAGAACATCGGGCAGGTGGATTGGGAGCGGGTGTATCAGCATCTGCCGCTGCTCAGCATGGACGAGGCGGCGGGCCGGGTGATGCCGCAGTGGCGAGAACTGTTCGACCACTGCCAGATGGACGCGTGGTGGCAGGAGATCTGTTACCAGAACCGCTTTGAAGAAATCGATTTGCCCGTTTTGCACATTTCCGGCTGGTACGACGACGAACAGATTGGCACGCCACTCAACTTCGCGGGCATGACTCGGCGCGCCCCCAGTGAAGCGGCGCGGCGAGCGCAACGGCTCATCATGGGGCCGTGGGGCCACAACGTGAACGCGGGCAGCCGCGTCGGAGATTTGGACTTCGGGCCTGCCGCGGTGTTGGACCTGCGGGCGCGGCAACTGCGGTTCTTTGATCGCTGGTTAAAGGGCATCGACAACGGAGTGGACGAAGAGCGGCCCGTGTCCATTTTTGTGATGGGACGCAATGTCTGGCGCGAAGAAGCAGAGTGGCCGCTCGCGCGGACGGTATACACCCCGATGTACCTGCACAGCAGTGGCCGGGCCAACAGCCGGTTTGGGGACGGCGCCTTGTCCACGGAAGCGCCCGGAGTGGAAACGCCGGACGGGTACACCTACGACCCGGCAAATCCGGTCCCGTTTCTGACCGAGCCGACCTCGTCGCAGATTGGCGGTCCGGACGACTACCGGGCCGTGCACCGGAGGGACGATGTGCTCGTGTACACCAGTGCCCCGCTGGAGCAGGAGCTCGAGGTGACGGGGCCTGTGAAGGCGGTGCTCTACGCTTCCACCTCGGCACCTGACACGGACTTTATGGTGCAGCTGCACGACGTGTGGCCGAACGGCTACGCGCAACGGCTGTGCGACGGGATGGTGCGGGCCCGCTTCCGCAACGGGATGGACCGCCAGGAACTGGTGACGCCCGGTGCCGTCGAGCGCTACGAGATTGACTGCTGGAACACGTCCCACGTCTTCCTGCCGGGGCACCGGATCTGCGTGCACATCGCCTCCAGCGCCTTTCCGAAGTACGACCGCAACCTGAACACGGCGGACCCGCTCGGGCGAAGCACCCGGATGGAGACCGCGAGGCAGGTCATCTACCACGACGCCGATCACCCGTCGGCGGTGGTGTTGCCGGTGATTCCGGCTGACGAAGGCTGACAAGGAGTGAGTCGTGTGCAGTCCATCTGGAAGCTACAGACGGAGCAAGCCAATCCCAAACACGCCGACCTGGACGTGGGATCGACCCACGACCTGTTGCAAGCGATGAATGAAGCAGACCAGACCGTTCCGACGGCTGTGGCGAAGGTGCTGCCGGTGGTGGAGCGCGCGGTCGACCTGATTGTCGGCCGGTTGCAGCAAGGTGGGCGACTGATCTACATCGGCGCAGGGACGAGCGGACGGCTCGGGGTGCTCGATGCCGCGGAATGTCCACCGACGTTCAGCACACCACCGGGCCAGGTCTTGGGCCTGATTGCCGGCGGACGCGACGCGATGTTCGAGGCCGTTGAGGAGGCGGAAGATAGTCACGCCTCGGCGCGGGCGGACCTTGAGACCTTAAAACTGGCCGCTTCGGATGTCGTCGTAGGCATCACGGCCAGCGGCCGTACCCCTTACGTCATTGGCGGGCTGGAGTACGCGCGCACCGTGGGTAGTGCGACGGTCGCTGTCAGTTGCAACGTCCAAGCGGAGGCGAGCCGGCATGCGGACGTCCCGATTGAGGTCGCGACTGGGCCGGAGGTACTTAGCGGATCGACCCGGTTAAAGGCTGGAACGGCCGAAAAACTCGTCCTCAACATGCTCAGCACGGCGAGCATGTTCCGCCTCGGCAAGGTGTACCACAACCTGATGGTGGATATGCGGGTGACCAACGAGAAGCTATCGGAACGGGCGAAACGCATTGTCATGGTCACAGCGGCCGTGGACTACCAGACGGCCGAGCAGGTGCTGGCGGATGCCAACGGCTACGTCAAGGCTGCCATCTTGATGGCCAAGACCGGTGTGGATAGAGCCACCGCGGAGGCCCGGTTGGCGGCAGCGGGCGGCTTCCTGCGCATCGCGCTCGGGGAGACGACAGATACGGCACCCGAGAGCGGTACGCGGAAGGCGTGAGGAGGCATCGCCGATGACAAGCCCGAACATCCCGGTTCACCGTGCCACACCCGACCGCGTCGCAGCCCTTGGGGAGATGGCCGATGCCGTGTTCCGGCCGCATCAACCGCCTGGTCAGGGGATGCCGCGGGAGTTTCCGCACCTCTTCTCGGCCGAGAACGCGACCAACCTGTACTACGTAGAAAGCGCCGGTACCCCCGTCAGCATGGTCGGGGTGCTGCCCCAACAAATGGTGCTGCCCGGCGTGACGCTGGACGTGGCTTCGATTGGATCCGTCGCGACGTTGCCGGCTTATGAGCGGCGCGGGATATCCTCTGCCATCCTGCAGCGCGTGATATCGGACGCGGTGGCGGCCGGTTTTCCCTTGCTCCTGGTGTCCGGGGAGCGCGGTCTGTACCGCCGCCTGCAGTGCGTCGCTGTAGGCCAGATGTGGGAGGCCGAATGGACCCCATTCGACGCAGCCGACCGAGTTCCTATTAAAGTCGAGGAAGTGCCCGAGGACGAACGATTCGCGTTCGCTGCGCGCCTGGCCGAACTCTACCGACGCGAACCGTACCGCTTTCGCCGAACGGACGCGGAGATGGCCGTCCGCCTCAACGCCCTGTGGACACAGCGTAAGGGGTACGACCAGCGGTTGTTCACCTGTTGGGAAGGCGGTCATCTGGTGGGCTACGTCGTGGCGTACCGGGAGAACCGGATGCCTGAGGTAGTCGACGTGATGGAATGGGCGGGCAGCCGGTTGGCGGTGGCGGATGCTCTCCCCAACATCCAGCGCGCCTTCGGTGCGGCGCGCGTGCGATTACGGGTGCATCGCTGCGACACGACGATGCAAGACCGACTGCGGCAGCTCGGTGTAGCGTTGCGGTCGGCGCACGTACAGGGAACGGTGCGGCTGCTCGACGTCGAGGCGTTCTTCGCGCAGGTACAGCCCCTCCTTGAGGAGCGATTCGGCGAACGAGCCGCGGTTGCCCGCCACGGCGACGTCTGGACGGTACAGGTCGGAGATCTCCGCGTGACGACGGAGGACGTCGGTGAACTGACGGCGTGGGTCTTCGACGCGGGCGGTGGCCTCGACCTCGAGTTTCCGCACACGGACGACCTGAACTACATCTAGGAGGGATGACGGTGACCGAGGCGGAAATTCGGGACCTGGTCGGCGAGTTGATGGTGGCGGGCTTTGACGGAACCGCGGTTGGGGACCACGCCCGCCGACTGGTGGCCCACCACCGGGTGAAGAACATCATCCTGTTCAAGCGCAATGTGGCGAGCGTCGCGCAGTTGACGGAACTGAACGCGTCCTTGCAAGCACTGGCGCGGGACGCCGGGCACACCCTGCCACTCATCATTTGCACAGATCAGGAGAATGGAATTGTGCGCCGGGTGGCCCCAGGCGTTCCTGGGCTGCCGGGCAACATGGCCATCGGCGCGACGGGTGACGTGGACAACGCCTACACCGTCGGGCGCCTCACAGCGCTCCAACTGCGCGCGATGGGCGTCAACATGGACCTCGCTCCGGTCCTCGACGTGAACAACAACCCAGATAACCCGGTGATTGGCGTGCGCTCGTACGGGGAGGACCCGGACCGCGTGGCCGCGTTCGGCGCAGCGATGGTGCGCGGATTACAGGAACACGGCGTGGCGGCTTGCGGGAAGCATTTCCCAGGCCACGGCGACACCTCGGTCGATTCGCACCTGGCACTGCCCGAAATCCCGCACGACCGAGCTCGCCTGCAAGCGGTGGAGCTCAAGCCGTTCCTGCGGGCGATGGAGGCGGGCGTCGACGTGCTGATGACGGCCCATGTGGTATTTCCGTCCATGGAACCGCGGCGAATTCCCGCGACCCTGTCGAAGGCGGTTTTGACCGACTTCCTACGCGGGGAACTGGGGTACCAGGGCGTCGTGACCACCGATTGCCTCGAGATGAATGCGATTTCGGAAACGGTCGGCGTTGCGGAAGGGGCTGTGTTGGCCTTGCTTGCCGGCGCGGACCTGCTGATGGTCTCACACCGCCTCGACCGCCAGGAGGCGGCCATTGAAGCGGTCGTCCGCGCCGTCTTGGAGGGCCGCATACCGGAGGCGCGGCTGGTCGAAGCAGCGGGTCGCGTCCGCAAGCTCCGCGCGGAACGGGCAGCGGCTAATCCGGCTGCGGTCGTCTTCGATGACTGGATGGAGCGTACCGCCGTATGCCAGCAGCAGCTCTGTGCGGCGGCCGCGACGGTGGTCGCGAACCGGGCCGGACTGCTTCCGCTGGACCCGGCGCGCGTAGAAGCGGTGGACCTTCTCGTCGACGACTCCATTCCACGCTCCTCCGCGTCCGACAACACCGCCTCGACGCAGTTTCTGATTGACGCTGTCACCGCCGCTCTGCCGGGCGCCGATGTGCGGGTGCATACCGTGGGAGACCGACTGGATGCTGCCCTGCTGGTCGGGCGCTCCCACGACGCGTTGACCGTAGCCGGTATCAGCGGCCTGCGCAACGCCGCGTACCTGCAACTGGTGCGCGATCTCGCCCGGCAAGGGCGGCCCGTGGTCGCCTTCGGCTTGCAAAATCCATACGATCTGCGGGCGGTAGCGGACGTCCCCACGCAGGTCGCGGTCTACGAGTACACGCCGTGGATGGTGCGGGCCGGGGTCGAGGCCTTGTTCGGCCGCGGCGGCACAGGGCGGCTGCCGGTCACGCTGTGAGTTTCCGTGCCGGGACACGCATTGAGCCCGGTTCATCGTTCTGATAGAATTACGAGATGATTCTCAGAATCAGCAGCCGCCGCCCGGATGGCGTTTCCCGGAGTGCGGCTGCTCTTGACAAGGAGAGAAGACATTGACTCAACCATCGCAAGCCGAGGTGGTCGTCGAAAACTACCACGGCGTATGGGTCGCAGATCCGTTTCGCTGGTTGGAAGACCCGCTCTCCGAGCGGACGCGGGCTTGGACCGACGAGCAGAACACGGCGGCGCGCGCGGTGCTCGACGCCATCCCTGCCCGGGCCGCCATCGAGGCGCGGCTCAAACAATTGTGGAATCACACGCAACTTGGCGCGCACGTCCGTCGCGGTGACCGGCTGTTCTTCCTGCGCAAAGACGGCCTGCAAAACCAACCCTGCCTGTATGTGGAGGCGCCGAGTGGCGAAGTGCGCACGCTGGTCGACCCGAACCGCCTCCGAGCGGACGGGACGGCCGCACTGACCGCGTTCTCGCCGAACGACGACGGGACAAAGGTCGCATACGCCATCGCGCAAAGCGGAAGCGACTGGCAGACCATCCACGTCGTGGACGTGGAAACGGGGGCAACGGAACCGGACGAAATCTCCTGGTGCAAGTTCACCAACGCCGCGTGGTTGCCTGACGGGTCCGGCTTTTTCTACACGCGGTTTCCGGAACCGGACACATCTCGCGTCGCGGACCAGTCGCAGGGCGCAAGGGTCCATTTCCACCGGCTCGGTGCGCCGCAGTCGGATGATGCCTTGGTGTACCATCGCCCCGATGCGCCCGCTCTCGGGTTCCATCCCGAGGTCAGTGAGGACGGGCGCTACCTGTTCCTGCACGTGACCCACGGAACGGATGCCGAGACGCGGCTGTACGTGCGCCCGCTTGGCAGCGACGGGGATTTCCAGCGGCTGCTCGACAAAGCGGACGCGATGTACCGCTTGGTGGGGACGGTGGGTGACGACCTGTTCGTCCTCACCGATTTCGGTGCGCCCAACCGCCGCGTGGTGAAGTTCCACGTGGACCGCCCCGAGCCGGAGCACTGGGTCGAGGTGGTGCCGGAGTGCGAGCACACCCTGTCGTTCTGCGCGATGGCGGGCGGGAAGCTGTTGGTCTGCTACTTGCAGGATGCGGCCCACCGCGTCCACCTGTTGCCGTCGGACGGCCACGGCACCCCGATTCCCATCGAACTACCCGCGCTCGGGACCCTCACGACGTTGTCCGCTCGTTCCACCGACAACCGCGTGCTGTTTGGGCTGACGAGCTTTCTGTTCCCCAACCAGATCTTTGAATTGGACGTCGAGGCGGGGCTGGTTCGGCCGTTTCGGACGGTTGAGATGGACTTCCCCGTCGACGCGTACGAGACCGTGCAGGTTTTCTATCCCTCGAAAGACGGGACCCGGGTCCCGATGTTCCTCACGCACCGAAAAGGACTGGCCCTCGACGGAAACAACCCCGTTTTGCTCACCGGTTACGGCGGGTTCAACCTACCGACGACGCCGCAATTTTCGCCGAGTGTCCTGTATTGGTTGGAGCAAGGTGGCGTGTACGCGTCGGCCAACATGCGCGGCGGAAGCGAATACGGCCAGGCGTGGCACCGCGCAGGGATGCTGGAGCAGAAGCAGAACGTGTTCGACGATTTCCACGCGGCGGCGGAGTGGCTGGTGGCACGCGGGTACACCCGGCCGGGTCGCCTAGCTACGCGCGGCGGCAGCAACGGAGGGTTGCTCGTCGCGGCCACCATGCTGCAGCGCCCGGAACTCTACGGCGCCGTCATCTGCCAGGTGCCGGTGATTGACATGCTCCGGTACCATCGATTCACGGTTGGTCGATACTGGGTCGGTGAGTATGGTAACGCAGAGGAGAACGCAGAACACTTTCGATTTCTGTACTCGTACTCGCCGCTGCACAACGTGGTCTACGGGCGCGTCTATCCGCCCATCCTCATCACGACGGCGGACTCCGACGACCGCGTGGTGCCGTCACATGCGAAGAAGTTCTACGCGACGTTGCAAGCTGCGTCTCCCGGGGTCAACCCAATTTTGCTGCGCGTGGAGTCCGGTGCCGGCCACGGCCTCGGCAAGCCGACGTCAAAACTGATTGCGGAACAAGCGGACATCTACGCCTTCATCGGGCAGGTGTTCGGAATGTTGGAGACCGCACCGGGGACACCTTGATCAACCGGTCGCCGCTTCATCCTCGCGTGGCAGCCACAGAGACGATGCCTCGCCGCGCGCCAGGGGTCACGCAAGCGCATCCGGGGCCGGGGCGGGAGCAGTGACAGGGACGACGGTGTGGTCCGCAGCCACCAACACGTTTGGGAACACGCGGGCGGCCTGATGACGGAGTTCGGCTGTGTCCGCCTCGCCGTAGCGCGCGCTGATGTGCGTCAAGACGAGCTGCTGAACTCCGGCCTCGCGGGCGGCCTCAGCCGCCTGAACGGCCGTGGCGTGGTGGTAACGGCGAGCGAGGTCCTCCCGTTCCGCAGCGAAGGTTGCTTCGTGGACGAGCACCGTAGCCCCTCGTGCCAGCCGTCGCACGCCGGGGCAGGGGCGCGTGTCACCGAGAAGTGCCACAACGCGGCCGGGGATTGGCGGGCCGGTGACCTCCTCTGGGCGAATCCAACTTCCGTCCGGCCCCATCACTGCCTGGCCGGCCTTCAGCAGCCGGTAGGCGGGTCCCGGCGTCAGCCCGTGGGCCCGCGCCCGTTCCGGCAACAGGGGCCCCAGCCTCGGCCGCTCAGCAATCCGATAACCGAAGCAGGGCACGCCGTGATCGAGAAGGTCAGCGTCGACCGTCCATTCGTCGTCTGCAAAGACGCGCCCGGGTCCACTCAGTTCGTCAATCTTCAGGGGGTACGTCAGATGGGTCCCGGAGACGCCGAGGGCCGTCTCTATCAACGCGCGGATGCCAACCGGCCCGTGCACGGTGAGCGGTCCCGTTCCGCTCTGGAAGGACCGGCTGGAGAGCACGCCGGGGAGTCCGAACACGTGGTCGCCGTGCAGGTGGGTGATGAAGATGTGGTCCACCCGGTGCAACTTGACGGGGGCGTGCAAGATCTGGTGCTGTGTCCCTTCGCCACAGTCGAACAGCCACCAACTGCCGCGTTCCTGCAGCAGGTTGACGGCCACCGAGGTGACGTTGCGCTGTTTGGACGGGAGTCCCGCACCCGTTCCGAGGAAGTAGAGCTCCACGCGCTTCCCTCCTGGCCATGTCGGCTTGCTTCACAGACGTCGACTGGGATATTGTAGCACGTGACAGGGCCGTCCAAGGTGTTTGGATACCCCGCGGGCGTTTTGCGGGCGGGGGAGATCTGCCGCCTTTCTTCGGGCGGCACTGTTCCAGAGAGGTGTGGGAAGATGCGCGTACTGGTGACCCGCCGGATAGACCCGGCGTTGCTCTCACCCCTTCATGACGTTGCGGACGTCGAGGTGTTCGAACAGGCGGACGATCCGATTTCGCAGGCGGAACTGCTCGTGCGCTGCCGAGGTGTGGACGGGCTGCTCACGATGCTGACCGACCGGATCGACGAAGCCGTGTTCGCGGCTGCCGGCCCGCAACTGCGGTGCGTCGCGAACGCAGCCGTCGGGTACGACAACGTGGACGTCGCAGCGGCTGCTGCGCGCGGCGTGCAGGTGACGCACACGCCCGGTGTCCTCACCGAGACCACGGCGGACTTGGTGTTTGCCCTCATGCTGGCGGCCGCACGCCGGGTGGTGGAGGCAGACCGATGGCTGCGCCGCGGACAGTGGCACGCCTGGGCGCCCATGTTGATGACGGGCCAGGACGTGTACGGACAAACCCTCGGCATCGTCGGGCTCGGGCGCATCGGCGAAGCGGTTGCGCGGCGGGCCGCCGGGTTTGGTATGCGCGTCGTCTACCACAACCGCCATCGCCGCCCAGACGCGGAAGCGTCCCTCGGCGTGCGGTACCTCCCGTTTCACGACCTGCTCGCGCAGTCCGACTTCGTCGTCGTCCTGGTCCCTGCGACGGGACAGACCCAGGCGCTTTTCTCGACGGATGCCTTTTCGCGAATGAAGCCGACGGCGGTGTTCGTCAACGCGGCGCGGGGCTCAGTCGTAGACGAAACCGCGCTGGTGCACGCGCTGCAGCGCGGCCAGATTTTCGCGGCCGGTCTCGATGTCTACCAACAGGAGCCGCTGCCGTCTGACCATCCGTTGCTGGCGCTCGAGAACGTGGTCTTGTTGCCGCATATCGGCTCCGCGTCCGTCGCCACCCGGCGGCGCATGGTGGCGACGGCGGTGGCAGACCTCAAGCGGGCCCTCACCGGCGAGCGGCCACGCCACCTGGTACCGGAGCTTCAGCAACAGTAGTTCCGCTTGCGGCTGCGGTGTTGCCGCTCATCTCTGTCTGGAAAATCGTCCGGGTCATCCTCGTCCGGCTCCAGCATCTGCCGCCCGCGCTCCTCGTTCACGTCGCCGCTGTGTGGCTGTGACGTCGGGGAGCCGGGCACCTTGTCCGCATTTTCAAAGGTCCCAAACACAATCGGTTTCCCGTCGCGCACCATCCAGCGTCCTTTCGCGAAGACGTGTTGAATCTGCAGGTGCGCGTCGGTCAACAGCAGGTCTGCGTCGGCTCCCGGGGCCACCAGGCCTTTGTGCGGCAGCTTCAACACGCGAGCGACGTTGCGCGTCACCATCTGCACCGCGACCTCGAGCGGCACTTCTTCCTCCACCACCGTGTCGCGCGTCTCCTCCCAGAGGGTCGCAATCGAGCCGATGCCCATCGCCACCAGCTTTCCATTGTCATCGAAGATGGGCGAACTGCCGTTGCTGTCCGAACTCATCGTGATTTGTCCGGGCCTCACGCCACTGTCCAGCAGCTTCCGGATGGCCTTCGATGGCTTCACGGAAACGTGATCATGCTTGTCCGGGCGGATACCCGAGGTGATGTCGACGAAGCCGCCGTCCAACCCGTAACGGATGGCGTCCTCCAGCAAGTCCGGATTGCGGTTCAGGTGGGTGGGGACGAACACTGAATACGGCAGTTCCGTGCGCCGGATGACGTCAAACAGGATGCCGAGTCGCGTGTCGTCGTCGCCGACGTGCAGGTGAAGGACGCCCGCCTTGCCCGCGAGCAATCCGCCCACTCGTGCCTCGCTGGCGAGTTCCGCGATGTCCTGCTCGCTCGGGTGACTGGAGCGGGAGTCTGAGATGGCAATCTCGCCGACACCAATCACCTTGTCAATCAACACGATGTCGCTTCTCGGCGTACCGGTGATGGTGCGGGTCGGGACTTGATAGGCGCCGGAGTAGATGTAGGTCGTCACGCCCTCGAAGTCGAGTCCGTTCGCTTTGGCCAACAGTTCACTCGTCGCGCGCGTCACCCCGTCGGTCCCGAGCACACCGACCAGCGTCGTCACACCCGCGGTGGTGATGTGGGACAGCGAGATCTCCGGCGTTCGGTAGTGGAACCCACCTTCACCGCCGCCGCCCGCCATGTGGACGTGTTGATCTATCAGGCCCGGAAACAGGTACAGCCCCTCCGCGTCGAGCTCGTCGATGGGCGGCAGGTTTCCGTGCATACTCAGGTCCTCGCCGACGGCAATCACCTGCCGTCCCGCGATGAGGATGTCGCGGCGCCCCAGCGGTTTCGGACTGTATACTTCGGCGTTTCGAATCAGTGTCAGCATGGCCATCGCGTCATCACCTCCGCATTCCGTCCCAGGTGGCCCAGGATGGGGCCAACACCCAGGTCGCTCCGGACCGATATCCTGCGGAACCGCGCCCACAACTGGGTTGTGCGCGGGTCACCCTCCTAGGGTTGCCAGGCCGGCGGGTGCAAATGCAAAACCGGCCGGCTCCCAGAGGGAACCGACCGGTTTTTCCTCGGCGGCGAGACCGGGCTTACTTCGCTGCTTCGTAACGCTTGCCGACTTCCGCCCAGTTGACGACGTTCCAGAACGCGGCGATGTAATCCGGGCGCTTGTTCTGGTACTTCAAGTAGTACGCGTGCTCCCACACGTCCAATCCGAGGATGGGGGTCTTGCCTTCCATGTACGGGCTGTCCTGGTTGGCGGTGCTGGTGATTTCGAGCTTGCCGTTGTTGACGACGAGCCAAGCCCAGCCGCTGCCGAACCGGCCAGTCGCCGCCTTCGTGAACTGGTCCTTGAACTGGTCAAAGCTGCCGAACGTGCTGGCGATGGCGTCGGCCAACGCACCGGTCGGCTGGCCGCCGCCGTTCGGGCTCAAGATCTCCCAGAACAGGCTGTGGTTCGCGTGGCCGCCGCCGTTGTTCCGGACGGCCGTGCGGATGTTTTCCGGCACGGAGTTGATATCCCGCAGGAGGTCTTCAATCGACTTGGACTGCAGGTCGCTGTGACCCTCCAGTGCGGCGTTCAGGTTGTTGACGTACGTACCGTGGTGACGGTCGTGGTGGATGTTCATGGTCATTTCGTCGATGTGAGGCTCAAGGGCGTTCGCGGCATACGGCAACGGTGGAAGTACGTGTGCCATCCAGAATCCCTCCCATAATTTGTTGTGGAAAAGTTGTTCATCCGGTTCCATCTTAGCGCATTTGCGGGGCGAATGCCAATCTCGCGCGGCGCCGGCGAGCAACTTCAGACCCTGTGCGGCGCGTGTGCGTCTCGGCCGATGGCCTCCTGCAGGTGCGCGTATCCGTCGGCCCGCAGGCGCTGTGCAAGCCCGCGCACCAGTTCGCCGACTACGCCGGGCCCCCGGTAGATGAGGGCCGTGTACAGCTGAACCAGCGACGCGCCGGCAAGCACTTTGGCGTAGGCGTCCGATGCGTCGAACACGCCCCCCGACGCGACAATCGGCAGTTGCCCGCCGGTCGCGCGGTAGGCCAGCCGCACGACCTCCGTCGCCCGCGAAAACAATGGGCGTCCGCTCAGCCCACCGGTTTCGCGCTGGTGCTGGCTGTGCAGCCCGGTGCGTTCCACCGTGGTGTTGGTCGCAATCAGGCCATCCACGCCAGCCAGCGCCAACTGGTGACACACGTCCTCCAGGACGTCGTCCGCCAGGTCGGGCGCGAGTTTGACCAACACCGGCCGACGCGGTGCGGACAGGGCTCGGGCGAGTCGATCTCGCTCGTCCAATGCTGCCTGGACCAGCGGCAGCAGCGCTTGCGCGGCCTGCAGGTCCCGCAGTCCTGGGGTATTGGGCGAACTGACGTTCATCACGAAGTAGTCCGCCACCTCGTACAACCGGCGCATCGACGTCAGGTAATCGTCGACCGCACGCGCGTTTGGGGTGGTCTTGTTCTTGCCCAGGTTGACCCCGATGATGCCGAGCCGCCTCGTGTGGGCGAGTCGGCTCGCCATGGCGTCCGCGCCGTCGTTGTTGAAGCCCATACGGTTCACCAGCGCCTCGTCCTCCACCAATCGGAACAGACGTGGTCGCGGATTGCCCGGTTGCGGGCGCGGGGTCACGGTGCCCACTTCGACGGCAGAGAATCCGACATGGAAGAACCCTTCGACCGCTTCAGCGTTCTTGTCAAGTCCGGCTGCCAACGCGATGGGATGGGGAAACCGCAGTCCCCACAGCTCCTGCGTGAGTGTGGGGATGGTTGGGACAGGCGCGCAGGCAAGCCTGGCAAGGCGCGGTGTCCGAGCGAGTGCGGCGAGCGTCAGACAGTGGGCCCGCTCCGGCGCGAGTTGGAACAACAACGGGCGTATCACGCGGTACATGCAACCGTTCCTCCTCTAATCCGAACCAGTGTAGCACGGATGAGCGGGCGTGACCAAGCGGTCGCAGGCTGCGGCCGACGCCCAGCCCGCCGCCCACGTTGTGGTAGAATGAACTGCCAGATACAGTGTGGCGGGACAGCCTGTGAATCGCGTGCTTGCTGTTCGACGGGCGCGGTCGGCGTTCGCGGTTCGCGGTTCGCGGGAGATTTGTCACGCGGAAACGGGCCGCTCCGTCGAATGGAACGAACGCCGTGGGGGGTGGGCATGGGCGTGACGGAATGGGGTGCGGACCGCGACGGCGCAGAGGCGCTGTTGGCGTCCTGGATGGAGGCGTACGGTGCGGACGTCCTCAACTTCGCGTACAGCTATCTCCACAACTACCATCTGGCCCAGGACGTGACCCAGGACGTGTTTTTGCGCGCGTTTCAGCACGCGGCGTCCTTTCGCGGCGAGAGTTCGGTCAAGACGTGGCTGCTGTCCATCACGGCGAATCGGTGCCGAGACCACCTGCGCTCGTGGAGTGCGAAACACGAACTGTACACGCTGGACGAGCAAGACCCGAAACCTGCGGCAGAGCGGACGGAGCAGGTGGTGTTGGACCGAATCGCCCAGGACGAGGTGTGGCAGATGGTCCTTGAATTGCCGGTGAAATATAGGGAGGTCGTGGTGTTGTACTATTTTCGGGACCTATCCACGAAAGAGATTGCCGAGGCCTTGGACGCGACCGAAGAGGCTATTCGGACCCGCCTGCACCGCGCCCGGAGCTTGCTGCGTCAGCGAATGGAGCGTGACACCCGTGAAGCCTCCTGGTGACGAGGAACGGTGGGAGAAGCGTTTCCGCGCGGCGCCGGAGCTGCTCTTCACCGAGGAACTGAAGGAACGCATCCTGGCGGCTGCCCGCGCGGAATCGAGCCAGCGACCGCTGCGCCACACCGCAAGGCGCGTGCCACGACGGCATCTGCGCGGATGGCTGGCAGCTTTCGCAGGCGTCGCCGCAGCGGCCGTGATGGTCGCGGCCGTTTGGGGGACGGGTGCGAAGCCAGGGCCGCCGGAGGGAGAGACGGCGGCGGTGGCAGACGGACAGGCCGCTTCGCACCACGTGGCAGGTCCCGTACAACAGAGTCCGTTGATGGCGCCTGTGCCCACGGGTGGCGGCATCCGGTTGAAGTTGGCACCGCTTGCCGTGACGAACGTGAAGACGGTGGCGAGCACGCCCGGGGGGCCGCGTGATACCGTGGAAGCGACGCTGGTCAACACGGGCACGACAACCCTTCAAAAGCAAGACGTATGGGGCGTGCTGTCGTTTGCACCGGCCGCACCTGGTCATGGCGGTATCGACTGGGTCACGGCCGTCGACGGCCCAGACGCACCGCTGGCACCCGGACAGTCGGTGACGTGGAGCTTCCGCCCGGCGACGCAGTCGGTGCCAAAGGACGCCAAGGGGAACCTGGTTGATGCGCCGCGGTTGGCGTTCTACCAATCGGGGATGCTGAACACAGGGGAGAGCGGACCATCGGGGGACGCCGTCATGTGGAGCACCGCGGACGTGCGAGCCTCTGTCACCGGGCTGACCGTGAGCGCGACGTGGTCGACGGGGGAGGCATTCGTGGTGCATGCCGAGGTCACCAACAACTCTGACCGCCCGCTCGATTGGAGTGGTGTGTTCGCGGTCATCTGGTTCACCGACCCGAAGCAGCCCGGGGTGGCTTTCACAGCGCCCGATGTGCCGCGCTTTTTCACTTTGGTGAAGGGGCCGCTGACGGCACCAGATCAATTGCTTCCAGGGGAAACCGCAAGTTTGTCGCTGCCCCTAGTTGGAGGGCCCGCGGCGAATCTTCCGAACTTGAGCGCGCACGTCCTGTTGGTGGACCACTCCGGGGCGGCGCCGTAGTGGCTCGATGAGTCGTAAAGACCGGTTGTGTACCCGGACGACGTGCCTGTTAGAGGAAAGGAGGAGGTTTTGTGACCACGCGGTTTAGTCTCAGCGAGCTCGCTGAGATGCTGCAGGTCCCGGTGGATGCTGTGCGACGTGCGGTGGATGAGTTGGCGGCTGCCGGGCAACTGACGGCTGAGTCGTTTGTCTTCGCGGACCGCAACTGGCGCATCGCGCCGAGCGACACGAAACGTATCCAGGAGTGGATTGT
Organism: Alicyclobacillus sp.; assembly: GCA_023511295.1. GTDB lineage: Bacteria > Bacillota > Bacilli > Alicyclobacillales > Alicyclobacillaceae > JAIMBT01. The sequence goes on along the minus strand of JAIMBT010000002.1, from coordinate 53,124 downwards.
GAACGCGGCAACGGCCGGAGTCATCCAGCTCGAACCGCCCCGCCGCAAGTGGGTGCGCAAACGCGTCGAACGTCCTGCGGAGGACGGCGCGCAGATGGCGGAGGGCGCAGCTCGCCGAGCCGACTGAAGTCATACGGGCGATTGCGTTTGTGGGCCGGTGTGCTACACTGGTGACGGACCGAGCGGCTGACCGGCAGACAGCGCTTCGACGGGCGGGTGGTTCCGCTTCCATCGTTCGCGTTGGCTGGGACAAGCTGGTCGGCTGCTGCACGGTAAAGGAGGTTTCCTGCCATGAAGGTGGGCGTACCAAAGGAAATCAAGGACAACGAGAATCGAGTCGCCATCACACCGGCGGGCGTTCACGCGTTCGTCGAGGCGGGCCACCAGGTGTTGGTGGAATCCTCAGCAGGTGAAGGAAGCGGGTTTACAGACGACGCGTACCAAGCGGCTGGCGCCACCATCGTGTCGACTGCGGAGGCGGTGTGGAGCGCCGTCGACCTGCTGCTCAAGGTCAAGGAGCCGCTGCCGGACGAGTACCGGTACTTCCGCTCCGACCTGACGCTGTTTACATACTTGCACCTCGCGCCGGAACCCGAGCTGACGAGAGCCCTTTTGGACAGCGGCATCACGGCGATTGCTTATGAGACGGTGCAACTGCCGGATCGGAGCTTGCCGTTGCTGACGCCGATGAGCGAGGTTGCCGGGCGGATGTCGATTCAGATTGGCGCGCACTTCTTGGAGAAGGCGCACGGAGGCGTGGGTGAACTGCTCGGCGGTGTACCCGGCGTGCCCCCGGCGCGTGTGGTGGTGGTCGGCGGTGGAACCGTCGGGACGAACGCGGCCCGGATTGCGCTTGGCATGGGTGCGGATGTCACCATCCTCGACACGAACGCCGCTCGTCTGCGGTACTTGGACGACCTGTTCCAGGGCCGGCTGCGCACGGTGATGTCGAACGCCTACAACCTGCGCGAAGCGATTGAAGGATGCGACCTGTTGGTTGGCTCCGTGCTGATTCCGGGCGCACGGGCACCGAAGATTGTGACCGCTGAAATGGTGCAGGGCATGCGCCAGGGTGGCGTCATTGTCGACGTCGCGATTGACCAAGGTGGGTCGATTGAAACCATCGACCGCATCACGACGCACTCCAACCCGACCTATGAGAAGTACGGCGTTATCCACTACGCGGTTGCCAACATGCCGGGCGCCGTGCCGCGCACGTCGACGATGGCCCTGACGAACGTCACCATCCCGTACGCCCTGCAGATTGCGAATCGCGGCGTGAGCCAAGCCGTCGCCGCCAACGAGGCGCTGGCGAAGGGCGTCAACGTCGTGAAGGGTCGTGTGACGTACGAAGCCGTCGCCAAGGCGCTCGACCTGCCGTACACCCCGCTCCGCGAAGTCTTGGCGTAGTCGCGGGCGAGTCAGGCGCGCCCGCCTGTAACGGGCGCTGCCGAGAGATTCTGTGAATTGCTCCACGGGCGGTGCCACCTGGCGCCGCCTTGCCGCATACGCTTCAGAGAGGAGGGACTGCCGGTGGTGACGGAAGAGCAGATTCGCGAGTCGTTGACCGAGGTATTGGACCCCGAGATCCAGATTGATATCGTCAACCTCGGCATGGTCTACGGGATTGACATCTCCGAGGACGGCAAGCACGTGACGGTAACCGTGACCCTCACGACCATGGGCTGTCCGCTGTTCGACGAGATCAAAGATCAAATCGAAGAGCGCGTCAAAGCTTTCGAAGGCGTGGAGGATGTCGAGGTCGTGCTGACGTTTGACCCGCCCTGGGACAAAGAGATGATGTCCGAAGAGGCGAAGCTGGTGTTCAAGTACCTGTTCTAACGGACGGGGTCTTGTTCGCGTTGGGACGGAGCGACTGTGTTGTCCGAACGAGGGCAGGGCCCTGTTTTCAATCCGGTCGGCCGTATGCTCGTGTTGCATTTTCGAGACGATATGGTAAGCTGTCAATGAAAACATGACTTCTCAAGTCAACATTCGCTCCCGGGTGAAACTGGAGAAACGAGGAGCGACCGCCAGGCAGGCGGTGGGTTGAGATCACTTGGGACAGGAAGGGTAGGTCGCGGATGGCACAACCAGTGTTGGAAATCCACAACTTGCACGTCAGAGTCAAGGAAGAGGACAAAGAGATTGTACGTGGTCTTGACCTGGCGATTGGCAGCGGCGAGATTCACGCCATCATGGGCCCGAACGGAACCGGAAAGAGTACCCTCGCCTCGGCGTTGATGGGGCACCCGGCGTATGAAGTGACGGAAGGGACGGTCGTCCTCGACGGAAAGGATGTCCTGGAGATGTCCGTCGATGAGCGGGCGAGGGCTGGCATGTTCCTGGCGATGCAGTACCCGGCGGAGGTGTCTGGTGTATCTAACGCCAACTTCCTGCGCACGGCACTGAATGCCCGCCGAGGCGAGGGGAATGAGATTCCGGTCCTCAAGTTTCACCGTCAGTTGCACGAACAGATGAAACGCTTGAACATCGACCCGTCGTTCGCGGAGCGATACCTGAACGAGGGGTTCTCTGGCGGCGAAAAGAAACGCAACGAGATCTTGCAGATGGCGATGTTGGAGCCTCGGCTGGCCATTCTCGACGAGATTGACTCCGGCCTCGACATCGACGCGCTGCGCATTGTCGCCGATGCAGTGAACCAGTTGCGCTCGCCAGACAGAGGATTCCTCATCATCACGCACTACCAGCGGTTGCTGCAGTACATCGTCCCGGATTTCGTGCACGTCATGATGAAGGGGCGGATTGTCCGGTCTGGCGGTAAGGAGTTGGCCGAGAAGTTGGAACAAAACGGGTACGACTGGCTGAAGCAGGAGCTCGGGATCGAAGACGAGACTGTGGGCGCCGAGGCTTGAGGGAGGGGGATGGAGGATGACGCAGCAGACGACCATACAGTCCCCCTGGGTGTCCGAGCGATTGGCCTGTGACCAGCCGGATTGGCTGCGGCAGGCTCGCGAAGCGGCGTACACACAGTTCGCCGAGATGTCGGTGCCGAAGCTGGAGAAGACGGACCTCCGCAGGCGCAACTTCGACCTCGGAGCGCCGCCGAAGTCGGCTGGAACTCCCTCTGCCAAGGTCCAGGCATTGCTCGAGGACCTGGCGGGCGCGGCCTTCGTGTTTGTCCGTGACGGCGTTCCGGTGCGGACCCATGTGCCCGACGAATTGACGGCGCAAGGTGTTGTGGTGATGGATCTCGCGGCGGCCGTCGCAGCCCGTCCCGACGTCGTTCAGAAGCACCTCGGCTCGGTGGTGCAGCCGCAGGAGAGCAAATGGGCGGCCCTGAACGCCGCAGCGTGGACGGCCGGGGCGTTCGTATTCGTCCCGCGCGGCGTTTCGGCTGCGTGCCCCGTGGTATTTGTGCACGAGTCTTCATCCGCCTCAACCGGATGTGCCATCCGCTCGCTGGTCGTTGCGGAGGCGGATACGGCGCTGTCCTACACTGAGATTTGGCTGGTGGACGGGAGCCCGGCGGAACAGACGGTGCACACAGAGGTCCTGGAAGTCGCAGCGGGGGCTGCGGCACATCTTTGGCTCGGTATCGCGAATGAAGCGCGCCGGGGTCCGACGTACTTCCGGACCAAGCGGGCGAGGCTCGAGAACGACGCGCAGGTCGAATGGGTCAGCAGCGATGTCGGAGACGGGTTCTCGGTCGCGTTGCTCGAGAGCGAGCTGGTCGGGACCGGATCGAAGTCGACCCTGCAAGGGATTGGCGTCGGCCGTGGTCGGCAACACCTCGATTTCACTGCCAGCATGCTCCATCGCGGGCGCTACACGGAGAGCGACATTCGACTGCACGGAGCGTTGCGCGAGCGGGCGAATTCGGTGTACCGCAGCTCGACGCACATCTTCCGGAACGCGGTCGCGGCGGGGAGTGAACAGCACGACCGCATGCTGATGTTAGACCCGGCGGCGCGGGCAGACGCCATCCCGATGCTGCTCATCGATGAAAACGACGTGCAGCGCTGCGGACACGCGGCCAGCGTCGGTCGGATAGACGAAGGCCAACTGTACTACCTGCAGTCCCGCGGCATCCCGTACGCGGAAGCGCGGCGGATGATTGTCTGGGGGTATCTGGAGCCGACGGTCGAGGTGTTCCCCGAAGGCGCTGTACGGGAGTGGGTCCGCCGTCAGATTGACGAGGAGCTGGTGGAATGAACGCGTCCGCTATCCGGGAAGACTTCCCGATTCTCAACCAAACCGTAAACGGCCACCCGCTGGTGTATCTGGACAGTGCCGCCACGTCCCAGAAACCGAAACCGGTGATTGACGTGCTGAAGCGGTACTATGAGACGGACAACTCCAACGTGCACCGCGGCGTGCACACTCTCGGGTCGAGGGCGACCGAAGCGTACGAACTGGCGCGGGAGAAGGTGGCACAGTTCATCCATGCGCCGGATGCAGCCCAGGTGGTGTTCACTCGCGGGACGACGGAGTCCATCAACATGGTGGCATACGGATACGCGCGCCCTCGGCTTCAGCCGGGAGACGAGATTGTACTCACAGCGGCGGAGCACCACAGCAACCTCATCCCGTGGCAGCAGGTGGCGAAAGCGACGGGGGCGACGCTCCGCTACATCCCGCTGCAGCCGGACGGGACCATCACGCTCGAGGATGCGGCCGCGACCATCAACGCGAAGACCAAGCTGGTGGCGATTGCGCACATCTCCAACGTGCTCGGGACCATCCACCCTGTTGCGGAACTGGCGAAGCTCGCGCACGCGGTGGGCGCGGTGATTGTGGTGGACGGAGCGCAAAGCGTCCCGCATATGCCCACGGACGTACAGGCGCTGGATTGCGACTTTCTCGCGTTCTCGGGGCACAAGATGTGCGGACCGACCGGTGTCGGCGTGCTGTACGGCAAGCGGCGGTGGTTGGACGAGATGGAGCCGACCTATTTCGGCGGCGAGATGATTGACGTCGTCGAATTGTACGACGCGACCTGGAAAGATACGCCGTGGAAGTTCGAAGGGGGCACACCCATCATCGCGGGGGCCATCGGCCTCGGGGCGGCCGTCGACTACCTGACGGCGATTGGGATGGACGCCATTCGGGCGCACGACCAGGAACTGACGGACTACGCCTTGGAGCGGCTGCGTTCCGTGCCGGACCTGACCATTTACGGTCCAGTCGAAGCGCAGCAGCGCGGCGGCCTGGTGACGTTCAACCTCGGAGACATCCACCCTCACGACGTGTCGACGGTGCTCGATGCAGAGGGTGTCGCCATCCGGGCCGGTCACCACTGTGCCCAACCGTTGATGCGGTTTTTGAACGTGCCGGCCACGGCGCGAGCCAGTTTCTATCTCTACAACACCCGGTCGGACATCGACGCGCTGGTGCATGCGTTGCACTCTGCAAAGGAGTTTTTCCAACATGCAACTGTCTGAACTGTACCGGCAAGTGATTATGGATCACTACCAAAACCCGCGAAACCAGGGCGATTTGGAAGGCGCCATCACGGTCGAACTGCGAAATCCGAGCTGTGGAGACGAAATCTCGCTGCAACTCAAGGTTACAGGCGGCGTGGTGGAAGACGTGCGCTTCCGCGGGAGTGGCTGTTCCATCTCGATGGCCTCCGCGTCGATGATGACGGAAGCGGTCAAAGGGTTGCCGGTCGACGAGGCGCTGGCCCTGTCGAACGCGTTTCGCGCAATGATGCGGGGGGAATCGTTCGACGAAGACCAGTTGGGGGAACTGGAAGCTCTTCAAGGTGTATCCAAATTCCCCGCGCGGATTAAGTGTGCAACGCTGGCGTGGCAGGCCCTCGAGAAGGGCTGTAAGGCGTAGAAGTGATGCGTGGTATGGAACAGCCTCGCACCGTTCGAGGCGGTGAATCCTCGGCAGGAGGGATGGAAGATGGCGAAAGTGCTGCCGGAGCTGGAAGAGTACCAGTTCGGTTTTCGCGACAAAGACGTGTCGGTCGTCAAACTCGAGAAGGGCTTGTCGAGCAAGGTCGTGGAGCAGATTTCGATGATGAAGAACGAACCGGGGTGGATGACGGATTTCCGCCTGCGTTCGCTCGAAATCTTTTACAGCAAGCCGATGCCGCGCTGGGGTGGGAATCTGGACGACCTCGACTTCGACGACATCACGTACTACGTGAAGCCGGCCGAGAAACAGGGGAAGAGCTGGGAAGAGGTACCCGAGGAGATTAAAAACACGTTCGACCGCCTCGGTATACCGGAAGCTGAGCAGAAGTTCCTCGCTGGTGTGTCGGCCCAGTACGAGTCGGAGGTCGTCTATCACTCGATGCGGGCGGACCTCGAGAAGCTGGGCATCCTGTTCACCGATACCGATACGGCGCTCCGGGAGTACCCCGAGATCTTCAAGGAGTACTTCGGGACGGTCATCCCACCGCAGGACAATAAGTTCGCGGCTCTGAACAGCGCTGTTTGGAGTGGTGGCAGTTTCATCTACGTGCCCAAAGGAGTCAAGTGTGAGGTCCCGCTGCAGGCCTACTTCCGCATCAACTCGGAGAACATGGGTCAGTTTGAGCGCACGCTCATCATCGCGGACGAGGACAGCTTCGTCCACTACGTCGAGGGGTGCACGGCGCCCATCTACAGCACCAACTCGCTGCACAGCGCCGTGGTCGAGATCATCGTGAAGGACCGGGCGCGCTGCCGGTATTCGACCATCCAGAACTGGGCGCCGAACATCTACAACCTGGTGACGAAGCGCGCCTTCGCCTACCGCGATGCCACCATGGAGTGGGTGGACGGCAATATTGGGTCGAAACTGACGATGAAGTACCCGAGCGTGTACCTGATGGGCGAAGGTGCGAAGGGCATGGTCCTGTCCATCGCGGTTGGGGGACGTGGCCAGCACCAGGATACGGGTGCGAAGATGGTGCACAATGCGCCGAACACGACGTCGACCATCGTCTCCAAGTCCATCAGTAAGCACACTGGAAAGACGACCTATCGCGGCTTGACGAGCTTTGCGCCGAACGCGGTCGGCTCGAAGTCGAACGTGAAGTGCGACACCTTGATTTTGGATGAGGACTCGACCTCGGACACCATCCCGTACAACGAGATTATGAACGACCAGGTGACGCTGGAACACGAAGCGAGTGTGTCAAAGGTCTCCGAGGAGCAACTGTTCTACCTGATGAGTCGCGGACTCAGTGAAGAGGAAGCGACGCGGATGATTGTGATGGGCTTCATCGAGCCGTTCACGCGCGAGCTGCCGATGGAGTATGCCGTGGAGATGAACCGGTTGATAAAGTTCGAGATGGAGGGGTCCGTCGGTTGACCGACGGGCCTGGCCAATTCACGAGGTATCCGAGAGGGCCGCAGGCGGGCGCCTGCGCTGTCGGCCTGACAGGGCAGGGCAGCGTAACCTGCGACCGGATGCCCGGAAGGGAGACTTGCCCGTGAAGGTATCCAAAAAGACGGAGTACGGCCTTCGCGCCATGATTGCACTGGCGTTGATGGGCGGTCAGAACCACCCGGTGCCACTGCCTGCCGTCGCCGACGCGGAGCAGATCCCGGAGCAGTTCCTGGACCAAATCTTTGGTAAGCTTCGCCGGGCCGGCTTTGTGCGGAGCGTACGCGGTGCCAATGGCGGCTACTTGTTGAGCCGTCCGCCAGAGCAGATTTCCGTGGGCGGGTTGGTACGCGTTCTCGAGGGGACGCTATCGCCCATCGGCTGCGTCAGCGAGGAGCCGTCGGCGGACCCGGGCACGTTCTGCGGCCGAGCTTCCTTTTGTCATACCCGGCCGGTTTGGCTTCGCGTGCTGGAAGCGGTCACCCGGGCGCTGGACGGTCTCACGCTGGCAGACGTCATGCACGACGGCGTCGCTGCGGTGTCCCCTGTCGCGGATGACGTCGTGGGGACGGACATCCGGTAGTCGAGCGTTCCGCCGTCCCGCGTGTGCACGCGCCCCTCAGGCTGAAACGATAAACGGTGAAGCGTCCCGCTGCGGTGGGGCGCTTGCGGTTTCATTCAAAGCCGAGGTCCACTTTGGGCAACGATTGAATCTTCAACACCGCTTCGTCGCGCGCTTTGCACGCCTCGACGTAGCGGCGGAAGGTGCGGCGCAGCGATTCGTGCTTGTGCAGAAGGGCATCATCGACGGTCAGGTGTTGTTCCTGGCGGTCGTAGGCGACGTGAAAACTGGGGTTGTAGCCGAGGTCCCGCAGTTCGTTCAGCAGTGCGCTGAGCAGGTCGTTCACAGCGAGGTGCGCTTGACTCCATTCCTCTGAGGACTGCATCAAGTCCATTCCGTTGTCCTTCCTTTCTGCGATCCGCTGCCGCCAAACGGCGGCCCCCGGTTATCGCCGGATTGGTCCGACACCCGTACAGAGTACGCCCGTTCAGGCCGTTCGCCTGGACGCCCGGAGTTTGAATCACACTGCACCATCTAGTATAATGCACTTGGGTGGAATCGCCAAGTTTGTGCACGGTTTGATACAAAGGAGGGGTTCTGAATGCCATTGGTTGGACAACCAGCTCCGGACTTCGACATGCTCTCCACGAAGGACCTGAAGACGCTCGAAGAGCGCGTCAAGCTCTCAGACTACAAGGGCAAGTGGTTGGTGATGTTCTTTTACCCCGCGGACTTCACGTTCGTGTGCCCGACCGAGATTATCGCGATGAACGAGCGGTTGAGCGAGTTCCACGACCTCGACACGGAGGTGCTCGGCGTCAGTTGTGACTCCGTCCACAGCCACAAGGCGTGGATTAACACGCCGCGGTCAGAGAACGGACTCGGCGGCCTCGACTATCCGCTCGCGGCAGACTTCACGAAGGAGGTCGCGCGCAAGTACGACGTCCTTGTGGAGGAGTCGGGTCAGGCGCTGCGCGGCTTGTTCATCATTGATCCAGAGGGTATCATCCGGTACCACGTGGTGCATGACATGGACATCGGCCGGAGCGTCGACGAGACGCTGCGCGTCCTCGAGGCGCTGCAGGCGGGTGGCCTCTGCCCGGCCAATTGGAAACCGGGTCAGAAGTTGCTCGAAAAGCCCTGAGTTGAGCATGACTGCGGATGAAACCCGCTTGCAGCCGCAAGCGGGTCTTCGTTTCATCGCGAGTGACCATCGACGAGTCGCGTGACGAGGAACGAGAGAGGGGGGTTCAGGAATGCCCATGCGTTTGGGAACACAGATGCCGACGCTCGACGGCGCGACCGGCTGGCTGAACACGGCGGCCCAGCCCGCGTTGCAGCCGGGACGCGTGACGCTCATCCACTTCTGGGCGGTCTCGTGTCACATCTGCCACGAGACGATGGACGCAGTGGTGGCCATGAAGGACCGTTACGAGCCAGAGGGACTGCAGGTGGTCGCGGTGCACATGCCGCGCTTTGAAGAAGACGCCGACGAAGCGCGCGTGCAAAACGACATCGCGGAGTACCACATCACACAGCCCGTGGCACTGGACCACGAACGGGCCATTGCGGATCGGTTTGAGAACGAGTACGTCCCGGCGTTCTTCCTGTTTGGTGCGGACGGCACATTGAAATTCCGCGCGGCGGGAGACAAAGGATTTCTGAAGGTTGAACCGAAAATCCGGGAGGCGCTGGGTCTGCCCGCAGAAGCGGCGCAGTAGGCGCACAAACGGACCGTGCGTCGTGCGGGCGCCGGGGTGGGCCGCGGGTCTCCATCTCGGCGCCCAGGTCTGTATGGCCGAACCAACGGGTGTGCGCAGGGCAGCGTTGACACCGCGCGGGATGGGGCCTACAATGGGATCGAAAATGAATGGTCATTCATTCATTGGGGAGGGAGGCGCATCGCGAACCGTCGAGACGAAGCGAAGTATGAAGCCATCCTGCGGGCCGCCGTCGACGTGATGGCGGAATCCGGGTATCACGGGGCACAGGTGTCCCGCATTGCGAAAGCAGCCGGCGTCGCGGACGGCACCGTGTACCTCTATTTCAAAAACAAAGAGGACATCTTGATCTCGCTGTTGCGTCAAACCATCGGTCAGATTGAGCGGGAATGCCGCCAGGTGATTGCGGAACTGACCTCCGCGGAAGACCGGTTGCGCGCGGTTGTGCGGTTGTATTTCGCGGAACTCGGCGCCCGGCCGAAGTTGGCGATGGTCACCCAGGTACACCTGCGCCAGGTCGACGCGCATATTCGGCGGGAGATTGGCGCCATCATGAAACCGTTTTACAACTTGCTCGACGACATCGTGGATTTGGGTTCGGCGCAGGGCGTGTTTGCTGCTTCCGTCGACCGCCGCATCAAGCGGAGGCTGATCTTCGGCACGATGGATGAGACGGTCAGCGCCTGGGTTCTGTCTGGTGGGAAGTATGACCTCGCCGGATTGGCGGATGACGTGGTGGACGTGCTCTTGTTCGGCCTGTGCGGCCGCCGTGGAGCGGACGGAGGACACTGAACGGATTTGAGAGGAGCGGTGAATCGTGAACATCATCGTACTGTTGAAGCAGACGTTTGATACGGAGGAACGCATTTCCGTCGAAAATGGCAAGGTCAAAGAGGACGGGGTCCGATTCGTCATCAACCCGTACGACGAGTACGCGGTGGAAGAGGCGATTCGACTCAAGGAGGCGAACGACGGGACGGTCACGGTTGTCTCCATCGGACCCAGCCGGACCGAAGAAGCCATCCGAACCGCGCTGGCCATGGGGGCGGACGAGGCGGTGTTGGCGGACGACCCAGCCTTGTTCGGCGACGAGTTCACGGCCGCGAAGGTGTTGGCGGCCATCATCCGGCCGCGTGCCTACGACCTCATCATCGGCGGTAACCAGGCGGTCGACGATGGGTCTGGCCAGGTCGCCGTGCGGCTCGCTGAGGAGTTGGGCATCCCGCACATTTCGACCGTGACGAAGCTCACGCTCGAGGGGAATCAACTGACTGCGCATCGTGACGCGGAAGGCGATGTGGAGGTCGTCACGGCGACGCTTCCCGCACTGGTGACCGCACAGCAGGGTTTGAATGAGCCGCGCTACCCGTCCTTGATTGGCATTCGCAAAGCGAGTAAGAAGCCGCTGACCCACGTGACCGCAGCGGATCTCGGCCTCTCGTCCGAGGACCTGGAGCCTCGCACGGAGGTCACGGAGGTGTTCCTCCCGAAGCCGAAGGAGGCCGGTCGCATCCTCAGCGGCGACCTGTCGGAGCAGGTGAAGGAACTGGTGCAGTCTCTGCGCAGCGTCGACAAGGTTGTCGGCTGATTGGCCTTGGTCCACGAGAACGGACACCGCTCCGTCGGTGGCTGCGTTCCACCGCGTCTGTGGATGTGAGAACGGGAGGGAATGGATATGTCGAAACAGGTGTTGGTCCTTGCAGATATTCGCCGTAACAAGCTGCGCAATGTCAGCTATGAGATGCTCGGCGCTGCCCGCCGCTTGGCGGACGGCGGGGAGATTGCCGTCGCTCTGCTGGGGGCGGGTGTGGAGTCGCTCGCGGACGGACTCGGCGCCTACGGCGCGGACAAGGTGTACGTTGTCGATGCACCCGAGTTGGAACACTACACCCCCGGTGCGTACCGCAAGGCGGTCATGGAGGTGGTGCGGGCGTTCCACCCCGATGTCATTCTACTGTCGCACTCCGCCGTCGGCCGTGATCTCGGCCCCATCATCGCGACGCGCCTCGGCGCCGGACAGGTGTCCGATATTGTGGGCATCGAAGGGGAAGGAGCCGATGTTCAGTTTGTCCGACCCATCTATGCCGGGAAGGCGTACACCAAGGTGCGTATCCGCCGCGGCGTGACGGTCGTCACGGTGCGCCCGAACAACTTGGAACCTGCGCAACCCGACGCTGGCAAACCAGGCACGGTCGAGACGCTGGCGGTCAGCTTTGAGCAGCCAGACCTGTCGACGTTGGTCAAGGAGATTGTCCAGAAGACGACCACGGGCGTCGACCTGTCCGAGGCGAAGATCATCGTATCAGGCGGGCGCGGCGTGAAGGATGCGTCCGGCTTCAAGCCCTTGCAGGAGCTTGCGGATGTGCTCGGCGCTGCGGTGGGGGCGTCTCGTGGGGCCTGCGACGCGGGGTACTGCGACTACAGCCTGCAGATTGGCCAGACGGGCAAGGTGGTCACGCCGGACCTGTACATCGCCTGCGGCATCTCAGGGGCGATTCAGCACCTCGCCGGCATGTCCAACTCGAAGGTGATTGTCGCCATCAACAAGGACCCCGAAGCGCCCATCTTTCAGGTGGCGGACTACGGCATCGTGGGCGATTTGTTCGAGGTGGTGCCGATGTTGACGGAGGAGTTCAAGCGCGTTTTGGCAGACGCTTGAGGAACGGCATGTGAGGGCTTCAATGGGAGGCGCGAAGATCCCGCCTGCGCCGCTCGTTTCACCCGTACGACGCGTGACCCGGTCGCATGTGCGACCGGGTCACGTTTGTGGCTGCAGGCAGGTTGCGCGCCTGTTGTACGGCGTTCCACCAGGGCCGCATAGAGGCCGGCGAAGCGCCTCAGCGGCCGAGTAAGAATGTCTGCAGGGCGCTCGTCCAGTACCCCATGTCCGTCGACGGGAACGGGGCTTGCGGCCGGAACGTCTCGAACGCGACGACCACGACGGCGACCACAAACACGACCCACATGAATTTACGCATCGATGATAGCCTCCTTGATGTCTGCGCGATGGCGCAGGTTCCTCGCCCATTGTAGCAAATTCCCACCCGCACTGCACGTTGCACGGGATGCGCCGGGATGGGGCTCGGGTTGAATCCCGGGCTCGTCCTCGGTACACTGGTGATACCGCGACGGTTGTCCAGCGCTCTATTGTCTCACGCCATCCCGATTTGAATCGAGGGAGCCCATGCACGCGTATGACCCGATGGATTGGACCCACCAGTGGGATCGCTACGAAATGATGATGTATGCACTCACCGGCCCGACAGACGCCGGCATCTACATGCAGGTCTCAGAACGGGCGGAGCGCGACGGTGCGGAGGAGTGGAACATCCTTTATAGCCGGAAGATTGCGGACTTGCCAAGCGGCATACAGGGGCCGGTCGGCAGCGAACAGTGGGAGGACCAGGTGCTGCGTCAGCATTTCACCGCCCACCCGGAGTTGGTCGACGAGGAGAAATCCCACTTGGCCGCATGGTTGGAGCGTCATTCCTGAGCCTGCCGCGCCGCGTCTGTGCGGAGGCGCAGGGACGCCCGCCGTGCGGATTCGGAATGTTTGCAGGCGAGGCGCAGTTCGTTCAAATCGGGCGGCAGCGGGCAATCTCGTATCACTCGCGGAATTTCACGCAGTCTGTAGGGGGAGGCTATGCCTGTGGCCAAACGCGGGGTAACGCTGGAAGACCTGTACGCTTATCAACTCGTGGGCAACCCACGGATTTCGCCGGATGGCAAGTGGGTCGTGTACGAACAGACCACGCTCAATCGGAAGACCGACGAATACGAGACCCAGCTCGTCCTGGCGTCCACCGACGGCAGCACGCGGCGGCATCTGAGCACGTCTGGCACGCGCAACTTCGGCGCGGAGTGGTCTCCGGACGGGCAGCATATCGCGTTCCTCTCGAGTCGCTACGGGGGCGTGCCGCAACTGTTCATCCTGCCGTTTCAGGGTGGTGAGGCGACGCGCGTCACGCGGTTCCAAAACGGTCTCTCGAATATCAGCTGGGCGCCGGACGGCGAAACCGTGGTGGGTTTGACGCCGGTGACGGACGGCGAGGACATCCCGCTGTTCGCAGAGGACCTGTCGGCGAAGGAAGCCGAAGAGGCGAACCAGAAGCGCAACAAGGAGTGGGCCGAGGGCCCGAAACGGTACAACCGCCTCTACTACAAGGGGGACGGCGTGGGTCTGTCCAAACTGCGTGAAAGTCAGCTGGTGGCGATTCAGATTCGCGACGGCTCGTTCGTTCAACTCACCGCCGGTCCGTACCCGGTCGGCAGCTACGATGTCTCCCCAGACGGGCGCTACGTCGCCTTTACTTGCAATCGCCGGCCGGACCGCGAGACGAATCCGCGACACGCGGATGTGTACCGGGTCCCGCTCGGCGGTGGGGAGGCGGAACGGCTGCACGACGATGTTCACGCGTACAGCGTTCGCTACAACCCGGACGGCTCCACCATCGCCATCCTCGGCAACCGCCACGAGTTTGAATCCGCGACGCACACCCATCTCTACACCATCCCGGCAGACGGCGGCGAGGCGTTTCAGTGGACCACGGATTTCCCGGATACGCTCGGCGATGTCTGCTTGAGTGACATGAAACCGGACGTCCGCGGCGGTTTGCGCTGGACCCAGGACGGGAAGAAGGTCTACGTCCTCAGCACACGCGAGGGGCGTACTGAACTGGTCCGCTTCTTCCGCGGAGCCGACGGCGGCGCCGCGCACGAAGTCGTCGTGGGCGGAGACCGTCAGGTCTACGGGTTCGACTTCGCCGACGAGTCCACGGTGGTCATCTCCTACGCGACGGCGACCGACCCGGGCCGGATTGCCGTGGTTCCGATTGCCGGAACGCCGACGAAGCAGCGCCATTTCCGCGCGGTGACAGAGCACATCGAGATCAACCAGGCGTGTTTCCCCGGGAACGAGACGCGCCTCGATGACGCGAATGTGGCGTTGTTCCAGGAAGTGGGCAGTGTGGAGCCCATCTCGTTTGAGTACCGCTCGCAGGACGACTGGACAGCGCAGGGCTGGGTGCTCAAGCCGTTCGACTATGAGGAAGGGAAGAAGTACCCGGTCATTCTCGACATTCACGGCGGCCCGCAAATGATGTACGGGCACGGTTACTTCCACGAGATGCAGTGGTTTGCCGCTCAGGGGTATGCGGTGGTCTACGTCAACCCGCGTGGGAGTATGGGGTACGGCCAGGAGTTCGTCAACGCGGTGCGCCACCACTACGGGGAAGGCGATGCCGCCGACGTGTTGAACGGTCTGGAAGCGGCCATCGCCCAGTTCGACTTCCTCGATGGAACGCGCGTGGGCGTCACGGGCGGAAGTTACGGCGGTTTCATGACCAACTGGCTCGTCGGCCATACAGATCGGTTCTTTGCAGCCGTCGCGCAGCGCTCCATCTCCAACTGGTTCTCGTTCTACGGCGTGAGCGACATCGGGCCGCTGTTCGTCGAGGCCCAGATTGGCGGCGACGTGTTCAGCAATCCAGAAGGACTGTGGCGCATGAGCCCGCTGGCGTACGCGCCGCAGATCCACACGCCGCTCTTGTTGCTGCACTCGGAGCAAGATTTGCGGTGCCCCATCGAGCAGGCGGAACAACTGTACACGGCCATCAAACGCCGCGGCGGCGAGGTCGAGCTGTTCCGCATCCCAAACGCCAGTCACGGACTGTCGCGCAACGGCAAGCCGAAGTTGCGGGTGGCGCGGCTCGAGGCCATCTTCGGGTGGATTGACAGCCACCTGCCCGGCAAAGCGCAGAGCGAAGGAGCGGACGCCTGATGTCGCACCGCAGTGCAAAACGGCGCCCGGCCGGACATGGACCGGAGGATGGACGCGACAAGCCGGACTTCGCCGCCGATTGGTTCGCTCCATCGGACCGTCGTCGGCCGAACCGCCAGGCACCCGCGGCGCCGGACGCTGCGGATGGTGCGGCCAAGTTGTCCGAACGCCTGGACGCGTCCACCACGGCGGGCCTCGAACGGATGAAGCAGCGGCTGTTGGCGGCCGAACGTCCGGCGCCGAAGCGGGCCTCGGCAGGCGCTGGCGACCGAGCGGGCCACGGGCGCGGCGGTTCGGCGCCCAGCCCCCGCGCTGGCCGCGATGCGAGCGTGGAGGACGACGGCCGCTCGTTTCAGGAGCTGTTTGACCCGCAAGAGGAGGACACCGCTTCCTTCGAAGAGCTGTTGAACGAGTCAAAACTGGACTGGCAAAAATTCAAGGAATGACGCCAGGCCGGTGTGCGAGAGCCGTCGGAGAGGATGCGCCTCCGACGGCGGTCGCATATACTGAAGGGAAACGCGGTTCTCCCGACGCACAGGCAAGGTTGACCGAAAAGGAGGCGCAGGACGGTGACTCTGTCGATGGATACGCGTTTGGTGCACCCACCCAATCCGAACGGCGACGCTCGTCCCTTTGGGGCGCTGACCCCGCCTCTGTTTCAGACGTCGACGTTCTACTTTGACTCGGCAGAGCAAGGGGGCGCCCGGTTCGCGGGGCGGGAAAGCGGTTTCATCTACAGCCGGCTGGGCAACCCGACGACCCAACTCTTGGAGGCCGCGGTGGCGGACCTGGAGGGTGCGGAGATGGGGCTGTCCTTCGCCAGTGGGATGGCCGCGATTTCCGCGGTCCTCATCGGGTTGGTCCGGGCTGGGGACCATGTCGTCGTCTCGCGCGGCGTGTACGGGTGCACGTACGGGCTGCTCTGTCTGTTGCAGTCCAAGTTCAACGTGCAGTTTACGCTCTGCGACCTCCACGACGAAGCGGCCGTTTCGCGCGCCATGCGCCCGAATACGACCGTCGTCTACGTGGAAACTCCAGCCAACCCGACGATGGAACTGGTCGATTTAGAAGCCTGTGCGAACGCGGCCCATGCGTGCGGTGCTCGACTGGTGGTGGACAACACGTTCGCCACACCCATCCTGCAGCGGCCCATTGAGTTCGGCGCGGATGTCGTGGTGCACAGCGCCACCAAGTACCTGGGCGGACACGGGGATGTCATCCTCGGCCTGGCGGTGGGGCCAAAGTCGTTGCTCGACGAGATCCGCGTCAGTCCCCAGAAGGACATCGGCGGGATTGCCGCGCCATTTGACGCTTGGTTGGTTCTGCGGGGTCTGAAAACCTTATCCCTTCGGATGGACCGACACGTCGCGAGTGCCATGGAGATCGCGGGGCGGCTCAGTCGGCACCCTGCCGTCGCAGCGGTGTACTACCCAGGCTTGCCGGACTACCCGCAGCGCTCGCTGTACCTGCGCCAGATGAACGGCGCAGGCGGCGTGATGAGTTTCGTCGTCCGCGGTGGGATGGACGCGGGAATCCGCTTCATGAACGGCCTCGAGCTGTGCACGCGGGCGGTCTCTCTCGGAGAGACGCATACGCTCGTGGAACATCCTGCGAGCATGACGCACAGCGCGGTGCCGCCCGAGGCGCGGCGGGAGATGGGCATTGAAGACGGGCTCATCCGGCTGTCCGTCGGGCTGGAAGATGTGGACGATATCTGGGCAGACCTGAATCAGAGCCTCTGCAGCCTGGCGCTGTAGGCGCTGGAGGGCTCATCGCACAGGAGGGACAGGGCGTGAATGGGCGGCGCGACAACCGGGCAAACCCGTGGGCTCCTCGCTCACCCCAACCGAATCCGCGACAGTCATTGCACCCTGTTCGAGGGGCGGCCGAATCCGACGGCCGCCCCTTTGGTTTGGTAAAGCGGTAGTGCGGAAGATGGAGATGGAGGGACGGACCGTGGTGTACGTGGACGGATTTCACTTGACGCGCGAAGGGTTTCACCAAGTTGTATTCGAGGGGGCACCCGTGGCGTTGACCGCTGCGGCTCGCGAGCGCGTGGCGCGGTGCCGGGACCGGATTGAGCAAATCGTCGACGCGGGGACGACGGTCTACGGCGTGACCACCGGGTTCGGCAAACTGAGTGATGTGTCGATCCCGCCGGCCGACAGTACCCAGCTTCAGCAAAACCTGGTTCGCTCCCACGCGGTGGGCGTGGGTCCGGCGTTCCCGCAGGAGGTGGTGCGCGGCATGCTGCTGCTGCGGGCGAACGCCCTCGCCCGCGGCAACTCGGGCATCACGCTGCAAACCCTGGACCTGCTGCTGCAGATGCTCAACCGCGGCGTGCATCCGGTGGTGCCGGAGCAGGGGTCGCTCGGCGCGAGTGGCGACCTTGCCCCGCTCGCGCATATCGCGCTGGTGCTGATTGGCGAAGGTCGGGCCATGTGGCAAGGGGAGGAGCGGGACGGCGGATCTGCACTCCGGGCGGCGGGACTCGAGCCCGTCCAACTCACGGCGAAGGAGGGGCTGGCGCTCATCAACGGCACGCAGGCGATGACCGCTGTCGGCGCGATTGCGCTCCGCGAGGCGGAACACCTCGGCCTGTGGGCCGACGCGGCGGCGGCCTTGACGATGGAGGCGCTGCGCGGCGTGACGAGCGCGTTTGACCCAGACCTCCTGGCGACGCGCCCACACCCGGAGCAGGAGGAGGTTGCAGCCCGCGTCCGGGCCTGGCTGGCGGGCAGCCGTCGCGTCTGCGCGCAGGGGGAGCTGCGCGTCCAGGACGCCTACTCCCTCCGCTGTGTGCCGCAGGTTCACGGCGCGTCGTGGCAGGCGTGGAAGTACGGGTTGACACGGGTGGAGACGGAGATGAACGCGACCACCGACAACCCGGTGGTGCTCGACGACGGCCGTGTCCTGTCGGGTGGACAGTTTCACGGCCAGCCGCTGGCGATTGCGATGGATCTGCTCAAGATTGGCGCCGCGGAGTGGGCGAGCATCTCGGAGCGACGGGTGGAACGGCTCGTCAACCCGCAGTTGAGCGGGCTGGCCGCGTTTCTCGCCCATCGGCCGGGACTCGAGTCCGGCTTGATGATTGCGCAGTACGTCGCGGCGGCGCTGGTATCGGAGAACAAAGTCCTCGCCCACCCGGCGTCGGTGGACTCCATCCCCTCCTCGGCCAACCAGGAGGACCACGTCAGTATGGGTACGATTGCGGCGCGTCAGGCCCGGCAGATTGTCCACAACGCGCTGCGCGTGGTGGCCATCGAGCTGCTGTGCGCGTCGCAGGCCATCTACCTACAGCGGGCGGAGGCGGACTGCTCCGAACGCACCCGCCATTTGCTCGAATGGGTGCGCGCGGTGGCACCGCCACTCCAGCAAGATGCCTCGACGAGCGGCGCCATCGAGCGGTTGGCGGACGCGATGGCGCAGCAGGTCCTGTGGCCGTAGGGGCTGACCGTGCGGACACCCGGTACAGAGGGCTACGTCCGGGTGCGCGGCACGACCTGAGACAGGCGGTCCACGTCGAGCGCGCGGGCCATCTGCGCGGGGTCGACACCCAATTGCAGTCCGGCATCGCGTAGGTTTGCGTCGCTGGCGAGGGCGTGCTTCACAATCTTCGCGGCCGTGTCGTACCCGAGCTCGTTGTTGAGCGCCGTGGCAAGGGACAGACTGCGTTCGGCGTACGCCCGGCAGCGTGCTTCATTGGCCGTGATGCCGTCGACGCACCGTTCGCGGAACGCGTCAATGGCGGTCGTGAGGATGTGAATCTCGTGCAGGAAGTTCCCGGCCATCACCGGCATCATCACGTTCAGTTCCAGCTGTCCGGCCCCTCCGGCTTGGGCGACGGTGACGTCGCACCCCTGCACCTGGAATGCGACCATGTTCAGCATCTCCGCCATCACAGGGTTCACCTTGCCCGGCATGATGGAGGAGCCGGGCTGCACGGCGGGCAGGTTGATCTCGAAGAATCCAGTGCGCGGTCCGGACGAGAGCAGCCGCAGGTCGTTGCAGATGCGCTGCAGCGCGAGGCTGAGGCTGCGCAGGACGCCGCTTACGTACACCACCTCGTCGGGATTTTGGTTGAACGCGAACGGGTTGTCGGCGATGCGAAACGGCAACCCCGTGTAGTCCGCCACGTACCGAACTGCGGTTTCGGAGAATCCCGGCGGCGTGTTGATGCCGGTGCCGACCGCGTTGCCGCCGAAACCGATGGCCAGCAGGCTGTTCGCCGCTTGCTGCAACCACGCTGCGTGGCGGCGGACGTTGGCGGCGTACGCCCCGAACTCGTCGCCGAGGCGCATCGGCACCGCGTCCTGCAGGTGGGTCCGTCCGGACTTGACGATGCCGCGAAACGCCTTGGCCCGCCCCTCCAAGGACAAAGCGAGCGCATCGAGTGCTGGCAGCAGGCGGTGTGCGACTTCCTCCGCGCCGGCAATCTGCATCGCGACGTGGATGGTGTCGTTCGTGGACTGTGACTTGTTGACATCGTCGTTCGGGTGAACCAAGTGGGTATCGCCGATGGAGCCGCCGAGCAGTTCAGCGGCCCGGGCGGCAATCACTTCGTTCGCGTTCATGTTCTGCGACGTACCTGCGCCGGCCTGGTACACGTCGACGCGAAACCACTCGTCGAGCTTGCCCTCGATGACTTCCTCCGCCGCCTGGCAAATGGCGTTCGCCTTGTCTGCCGGCATGGCGTCAAGCGCTGCATGCGCCTTCGCCGCCGCCCACTTGATGATCCCCTGTGCCCGGATGAACGGTCGCCCCAGCCGCAACCCGCTGATGGGGAAATTGGCGATGGCCCGCGCCGTCTGAGCGCCGTAGTACGCGTCGCGCGGCACCTCCAGCGCGCCCAGGGAATCCTGCACCGTTCGGGTTTCTGTCACGATGGTTCCCTCCTCCTCGGGGCCTCAAGCGCACCTCGCGCCGAACGGCCCTTGCGCCTCTAGTATGGCACACGCCGACATCGCGCACCCTGCCGAATCCCGCCGCGGCGTCGAGCTGCAGCCGGCTCGCCGCGGTGCGTGGCAATCCGGCGGCGGTTTGGGTAAGATGAAGGGGTATCATCGGACAACCTGTGGAGCCGTTCGGCCGAACGTTTCGGCGGGCTCAGGGCGTCGGCTATGGCTGTGTCGGCGCCGGCTCGGTTCGGCCGCCATCCAACTGGAGGATTGCCTGTGCTTGCGATTCATATCGTCGTCGGCATCATCACCCTGGCTGCGTCCATCGTCCTGCTCGTATGGAACGGGATTCGGTTCGCGCGCGGCGGTCGCGGTCCCAGCTTGTCGCGCGTGCTGGTCGGACTGCTGGACCTGCAGGCCCTGCTTGGCATCATCACATACATCCTGCACCCGCTTGGCGGATGGTGGTTGCTTCACCCGCTGTTCGCGCTTGCGGCCGTGGGAGCCGGCCACGTCCTGCTCAAATCCAGCCGTCGGCCGAGACAGCAGATGGGCGGCTACGTCGCCATTTTCGTGTTTCTCGTCATCGGCATCCTGGTGGGCCGGATATGAGCAGGGCATCGGAGATGGAGGCGCACTGGGTGGACCGGCTGAACCTGCTGGTCGACGGGTGCCTGGCTGCCGGGCGGACCATGGCGAATCGGATTGAGACCGACAAGCAGGTCACTGCGAAGACCTCGTTGTCCGACGTCGTCACAGAAGTCGACAAGGCGTGTGAAGCCGCAATTCGCCGGTTGATTGGAGAGCGGGCTGCAGGGGATGCGGTGCTCGGCGAGGAGGGCACTGCGCCCGGTGCCGCAGCAGCGGCTGCGGCCGTGCAGGAGGTCGCGCAGGCCGCGCGACTGTGGATTGTCGATCCGCTCGACGGCACCACCAACTTCGTCCAGCGGATGCCTCTGTCGGTCGTCTCCATCGCCTACGCCGAGAACGGCGAGGTGGTGCTTGGCGGCGTGTACGACCCGTACCGGGATGAGCTGTTCTTTGCGGTCCGCAACCACGGCGCCTACCTCTTGCAGGCAGCAGCGGGCGCAATCTCTGCGGGAGCATTTCAAGCTCCGGCCCTGCCTGGCCGCCGGTTGGCTGCGTCACCGGTGGACACGGTGCGCCGTGCAGTGGTCGCAAGCGGCTTTCCGACGCGGGGCGTGGAGAAAGAAGCGTCGTTCGCTCGCGGGATTGGCGTCGTTCGCCGCGCCAAGAGTTTGCGCGCGCTGGGTGCAGCGGCCTTGGAACTGGCCTACGTCGCGGCCGGACGACTGGACGGGTTTTGGGAGTACGACCTGAACGCGTGGGACATCGCCGCCGGTTCCCTGTTGGTCGAGGAGGCCGGCGGGACGGTTGAGCCCATCGTCGGAGGCGCGTACCAGCTCTCCGTTCGGGACGTGCTGGCGTGTGGCACGAGCCGGTTGGCGCACGAGATCCGCGTCGAGCTGACCGGGTCCGAGAGCGGGCAGGGGTAAGGAGCAGGCGACGGTGTCAACGAGCGCCGACCAATAGCATCTGGAGTCAACGGACATCTAGCGAAGGCGGGACATCGATGACGCAAAACCCAACTGGGCAAACGAGCGCCAAGGCGCGTGTGCAGGCCGTCTCTGAGCTCCTCATCTACCGTTCGCGGCAGATGGCCCTCCTCACGGACCTGTACCAGCTGACCATGATGTACGGCCACTTTCGCGCGGGCCGCCATCAGCAGCGGGTGGTGTTCGACCTGTTCTACCGTACCAACCCGTTCGGCAACGGCTACGTCGTTGCCGCCGGGCTGGAGCAAGTGGTGTGGTACCTGTACAACCTCCATTTCGGGCCGGAGGAGTTAGAATATCTCCGAGGACTGCGCATGTTCTCGGAGGATTTCCTTCACATGCTGCGCGACTTTCGCTTTCACGGGGACATCTACGCCGTCCCGGAGGGGACCATTGTCTTTCCCAACGAACCGTTGGTCCGCGTCGAGGGCACCATCTGCGAGGCGCAGTTCGTCGAATCCGCGCTGCTCACGTTCATCAACCATCAGAGCTTGATTGCGACGAAAGCGCAGCGGATGGTCGACGCGGCGGCGACTGCCGCGGAACGGGCGGGGCCCATCATCGAGATGGGGCTGCGGCGTTCCCAGAACATCGACGCGTCGGTGTTCGGGGCTCGGGCCGCATTCATCGGCGGGTGCAAGGGAACGAGCAACCTACTCGCAGGGCAATCCTTCGGAATCCCTGTGATGGGCACCATGGGGCATAGCTGGGTGCAGAGCTTTCCGTCTGAACTGGACGCTTTTCGAGCGTACGCGTCGGCCTTCCCCGAGAATACGGTGCTGTTGATTGATACCTACGACGTGTTGCGCAGCGGTTTACCGAACGCCATCCGCGTGGCGCGCGAGATGGAAGCGCGTGGGCAGCGGCTGCAGGGCGTCCGCATCGACAGCGGCGATCTCGCCTACTTGTCGAAGCGCGTCCGCCGGGCCTTGGACGACGCCGGACTGCCGTACGTGGGGATTGTCGCATCTTCGGACCTCGACGAGTGGACCATCCGCGACCTCATCGTCCAAGGTGCGGCCATCTCGTCGTGGGGCGTCGGAACGCGCCTCGTGACCGGCTTCGACACGCCGGCGTTGGGGGGCGTATACAAACTTGTCGCGCAGGCGGAAGGCGGTGTGATGCAACCGCGGATCAAGATCTCGGAAAACGCGGCGAAGGTGACGAACCCCGGCAAGAAGAAGGTGCTCCGGTTTTACGTCGACGGCGTCGCCTCAGCAGACCTGATTGCGCTGTCCGACGAACAGTTTGATCCAGGTCAGCCGTTGGAACTGTTTGACCCGGTGCACACGTACAAGCGCAAGATCATTCAGGGCTACGACGTGGAGGAGCTGCTCGTACCGGTGTTTCAACGCGGGGAACTGGTGTACGAGCTCCCCACCCTGACCGACATCCGCGCCCGGGTGGAAGCGGGGTTGCGCCGCTTCTCGTCGGAGACGCTCCGGCACGTGAACCCGCACACCTACCACGTAGACCTGTCGCAGCGGTTGTGGGATTTGAAACAGGAACTCTTGCACCGGTGGCGACCGGCGCGCCGCTAGATGGACGCGAGGACGCAGCGGTCTGTGCGGCAGAACTGGCCGCCGCCACGGTGCTGGCGAAGGAGGGGGACGTTATGAAAGTCATCCGGATTACACCGCGTGGGTACTGCTACGGAGTGGTGGACGCGATGGTGGTGGCCAAGCAAGCGGCCGACGACCCGACCCTGCCGCGACCCATCTACATCCTCGGGATGATTGTGCACAACCAGCACGTCGTCGACGCGTTCCGGGAGGCGGGCGTCATCACCTTGGACGGAGCGGATCGACTGTCGCTGTTGGAGCGGATTGAAACAGGTACGGTGATCTTCACGGCGCACGGGGTATCGCCAGAGGTGAAGCGGCGTGCGCGAGAGCGCGGCCTGCACGTGATTGACGCCACGTGCCCGGATGTGACGAAGACCCATGACCTGATTCGGGACCATGTGGCGGCGGGGTACGAGGTCGTCTACATCGGGCGCAAGGGCCACCCGGAACCGGAGGGAGCCGTTGGCGTGGCACCCAACCACGTGCATCTAGTCGAAAACGCCGCGGATGTGGCAGACTTGGCGATAGAGACGGACAAGATCCTCGTCACCAACCAGACCACGATGAGCCAGTGGGACACGGCGGCGCTGATGGCTGCCGTGAAGGAGAAGTACCCCACGGCGGTGGTGTACAACGAGATCTGCATGGCGACGCAGACCCGGCAACAGGCGGTGGCGGAGCAGGCGAAGGATGCCGACCTGTGCCTGGTTGTCGGGGACCCGCGCAGCAACAACTCCAACCGCTTGGCGCAGGTTTCGGAGGAGGTGGCCGGCACGCCGGCACACCGGATTGCGGATATCACCGAGATTCAACTGGAGTGGCTGGCGGGGGTGGAAACGGTTGCAGTGACCGCGGGTGCCTCCACGCCGACGGCCATCACCAAAGAGGTGATCCAGTTTCTCGAAAACTACCGGCCGGACGACCCGACCACGTGGTCGCGCGAGTCCAAGGTACAGGTGAACCGCTTGCTGCCGACGCGTGGCGGCGAGGTGTAACCGCACGAACGGAGGCCGGGGGAGGAAACGCCGTTGTTGATGCTGCTGTTGGTCGTGTTGCTGGTGATGGCGATTCTGTGTACGTGGCTCCGCCGCAAGGCGGTGCGCTGGCTGTTCACGATTCTCGCCGTGTTGAGTTGGGTCGCGTTTCTGGCACTGCTCGGGTTTGTCGTGGGCTACCAGGCCGGTTCGCATGGCGTACACATCTTGCGCTACCTGTTCTAGGAAAAGGACATCCAGATTGGGCGAAGGGGTTGTTTGGGCATGGGTGCTGAGCAGTGGATGCGGTCCGCGCTGCTGTCATTGGCGAAGAACCGCGCTGCCAACCGGTGGGCGCAGCGCTACGGTCTGCGTCTTGGCGCACAGCGGTTTGTCGCGGGAGAAACGATGGAGAGCGCCATCGCGTGCGTGCGCGACCTCAACCGTCAGGGTTTGCGAGTGACCTTGGACCACCTCGGGGAATTTGTCGCGGACGCGGCCGAAGCCAACCGCCTGGCAGACGACTGTATTGCAGCGCTTCAGGCCATCCACGAGGCGAAGGCGGACGCCAGTCTATCCGTGAAATTGACGCAGCTCGGTATGGACATCCGTCTCGACGTCTGCATGGACAACATGCGGCGCATCCTCGATGTGGCCAAGGCGTGCAACCTGTCGGTCAACATTGACATGGAGGACTACCCGCGGTGCCAACAGACGCTCGATATCTACCGGACACTGCGCAAGGATTACCCGCTGCTGTCGACCGTCATTCAGGCCTACCTGTACCGCAGCCTCGACGACGTACTGCAGCTGAGCCAGGAAGGAGCGGCGTTGCGGATTGTCAAGGGCGCGTACAAAGAGCCTCCGGAGGTGGCGTTCCCGGACAAGGCGGATGTGGACGCGAACTACCTGAAGCTCGTCGAAGCCCAGTTGCTGGGGAACGGGTACACGATGATTGCCACCCACGACGAAGCCATCATCGCGCACGTCAAGTCGTTCATCGCGTCCCATCAGATTCCGAAGGATAAATACGAGTTTCAGATGCTGTACGGCATCCGCTCGAACCTGCAACAGCAGCTGGTGCGGGAAGGTTATCCTGTGCGCGTCTACGTGCCCTACGGAACCGATTGGTACGGGTACTTCATGCGGCGCTTGGCTGAGCGGCCGGCGAACGTCGGGTTCGTACTGCGCGGGATGTTTCAATAACGATGGCGGAGATCCCTACCGTGCGGAGGGCTGCGGCGATCGGTGTGATAAGATGGAGGCAAGGGGCGTGATGGAACGAGTCGCGGTTGCCAGGCGAGGTTCGGCTTGGGACCGCCCGAAGGAGGGATTCGATGCAAATCGCTGTGCTCATCATCCTGCTGGTGATTCTGGCTGCACCGGTCGCCGGGTTCCTGTACCTCTATGTCCTCTCCCGAAAACCACAGCACTCCGTGATACGCGCGCACCCCTACCTGGGTTGGGTGCGTTATTTTTTGGAGAAACTCGGTCCCGAGTTTCGGCAGTACTGGTTTGATGGGGACACCGAAGGGAAGCCGTTCTCGCGCAACGATTTCCTCGGTATCGTGTTTTCGTCGAAATACCAGTCGGACCTGCTCAGCTTCGGGTCGAAACGCGACTTTGAGAAGCCGGGATTCTACATTTCGAATGACCTGTTCCCGCTGCTCGTCGAAGAGCTGCGCGTCGACAACCAGGAGAAGGTGGAGGCGCGGCGGTACAAGGTCGACAAGGAAGGGCTGTTCACTCGCCGCGAGCACATGGAGACGGTCGATGTCGGACGCTGGCTGTACGCGCCGGAGGATGCGCTGGTGGTCGGGCCTGACCGGAACCAGCCGTGGCGCCTGCGCGGGATGTTCGGCGCCTCTGCCACGTCGTACGGCGCGGTGGGGGAGCACTACATCCTGTCGACCGGGCAGGGCATCCACCGCGCTGGCGGCTCGTGGCTGAACACGGGCGAAGGCGGCGTGGCGCCGGAGCATCTCGCCACTGGCGCCGACGTGGTGGCGCAGATTGGCCCGGGCCTGTTCGGATACCGGGACGATGACGGGAACTTCTCGTGGGAGGAGTTTCGCGCGAAGGCGAAGGAGCCGAACATCAAAGCGTTCGAGTTGAAGTTTGCGCAAGGGGCGAAGATCCGCGGCGGGCACTTGGAGGGCTCCAAGGTGAACGCAAAGGTGGCGGCCATTCGAAAGGTGCCGATTGGCGTGACCGTCAACTCGCCGAACCGGTTCCCGTTTTTACGAAACGCAGAGGAGACCCTGCGGTTTGTGGAACGCCTGCAACAGGAGGGTGGAAAGCCCGTCGGCATCAAGCTGGTCGTCGGCGACCAGACGCGGTTGGAGGCGTTCTTTGCGGAGATGTGCCGGCTCGACATCTTTCCCGACTTCTTCACCATCGACGGCGGTGAGGGCGGCTCCGGCGCGACCTTCAAGTCGATGGCGGACGGTATGGGATTGCCGCTCTACCCTGCGCTGATTGCGTTCGTGGATACGGCCTACCGGTTCGGTGTTCGCGACCGCTTCGCCATCTTCGCCTCCGGCAAGCTGGTTACGCCCGACAAGGTGGCCATTGCCCTCGCCATCGGTGCCGACGCGGTCAACTCGGCGCGTGGCTTCATGATGGCGAACGGCTGTATCATGGCCATGCAGTGCCACACGGGCAAGTGCCCGACAGGCATCACGACGACCGACCCGAAGTACATGGACGCGCTGGTCGTCGAGGAGAAGCAATGGCGCGTCATGAATTACGTCATCAACCTGCGGCAGGGGCTGTTTGCCTTGGCCGCTGCGTGCGGAATTGACAGCCCGCGCCGCTTCACGCGGGAGCACGTGGTGTTCAACAACGAGTACGGGCGGACCGTTCGACTCTCTGAGCTGTTTCCCATCCCAGCTCCAGACCGGGCGGCGGTGCGGTCGCGCGAAGCGGCGGAAACGGGCGCCTGAGGGGTGCGGAAGGCGTCTCGCGTCCATTCTACGGATGCAACCGGTCGGCGGTGCGGGAACTCTTCGGAGTTGGCCCGCGCCGTCGGCCCGCGCGGGCGTCGGCGCTTTGATGCGTTTGTGCGTCACAGCGCGTTCTTGCTCGCTGTGCTGGCGATTTTTAAGATAGAGGCAGCACGAAACAGCGGGCCCGGCGGCGCGCTGGAACTTTCGGGGAGGGGACGGAAGATGACAGATCATCTGCCTCTGCAAGGGATCGACTACATGGAGTTCTATGTCGGCAACGCAAAGCAGTTCGCGTACTACCTGTCGCGCGGGTTTGGGTTCCGCGTGGTGGCATACGCGGGGATGGAGACGGGCGTTCGTGACCGCACCTCGTACGTGTTGGAGCAAGGCGACATCCGGTTCGTCGTGACGAGCGCACTCACGGCAGACCACCCCATCGCGGCGCACGTCAAACTGCATGGCGACGGGGTCAAAGAAATCGCTTTCACCGTGGACGACGCGGACCTATCTTACCAGGCGGCAGTGGAACACGGTGCGATTCCCATCTCTGCTGTGCAGACGTTCGAGGACGAACATGGCACCGTCCGCAAGTCGGTGATTGGGACGTACGGCGAGACCGTGCACGCGTTCGTCGAGCGCGAGAACTACAGCGGCCCGTTCTGGCCCGGCTACCGGGCGGAGGAAAACCTGTTCGGCGGCGAGTCCAAGGGACTGCTGGCGGTGGACCACACGGTCGGCAACGTGGAGCTCGGCAAGATGGAGGAGTGGGTGAAGTACTATGAACAGGCGCTCGGGTTTGAGCAGTTCATCCACTTCTCGGATGAGGACATCAGCACAGAGTACTCCGCGCTGATGTCGAAGGTGATGCAAAACGGCGGCGGCAAGATCAAGTTCCCTATCAACGAGCCAGCGGAGGGCAAGAAGAAGTCGCAGATTCAGGAGTACCTGGACTTCTACAACGGTCCAGGCGTTCAGCACATCGCCCTGAAGACGAACGACATCATCCGGACCGTGAGCGAGCTGAAGGCGGCCGGGGTGGAGTTTTTGTCGGCGCCGGATGCCTACTACAGCGAGTTGTGGGACCGAATCGGCCAGATTGACGAGGACGTCCGCAAAATTCAGGACCTGAATATCCTCGTTGACCGGGACGAAGAAGGGTACCTGCTGCAGATCTTCACGAAGCCGCTGCTCGACCGACCGACCCTCTTCATCGAAGTCATCCAGCGCAAGGGCAGCCGCGGTTTCGGCAACGGCAACTTCAAAGCGCTGTTTGAGGCGATTGAACGGGAACAGGCGCTGCGCGGCAACCTGTAAGGCTGTATCCGACATACACGAAGGAGGGCGCGCCATGCCGTACTACCTGTCTCGAGGCGACGTGCCGCATAAGCGGCACACCCAGTTCCGGCAGCCAGACGGATCTCTGTACCGGGAAGAGGTGTTTGGGACGAAGGGGTTCTCGGGGGTGGAGTCCATCCTCTACCACGTGCAGCCGCCGACGGCGGTTGTGCGGCTCGGTGGCTTCGAGCCGTTCACCCTGTCCCGCGAGGAGCAGGGTCCTCTGCGCCACCGCCACTTTCGGACCGCCCAGCTGAACGCACCGGGCGACCCCATCCGCGGACGCCAGTATTTGCTCGGCAACGAGGACGTGTTGCTCGCCATCTGCCAGGCACAGCGGTCGACGGAGGTGTTCTACAAGAACGGCGAAGCGGACGAACTGTGGTTCATTCACGAGGGCCGCGGGGTGCTGCACTCGATGTTCGGCGACCTGCCGTTTGAGCCCGGCGACTACGTGGTCATCCCGTGTGGTACCATCTTCCTGGCGGAAGTCGCGGAGCCGGTTCGCTACCTGCTCATTGAATCGCCGCATCCGATTGAAGTCCCGCGGCGCTACCGCAACGAATACGGACAGATGCTGGAGCACGCGCCGTTTTGCGAACGCGACCTGAGGGTGCCGACGTACGTCCCGCCACGCAGCGAATCCGGTGCGTTTCCGCTCGTGGTGAAGGCTCGCGGTGGGTATTCCACCCTGTACCTGGAACACCACCCGTTCGACGTTGTGGGCTGGGACGGTTATGTGTACCCGTACGCCTTCAACATCGAGGACTTCGAACCCATTACCGGGCGCATCCACCAGCCGCCTCCGGTGCACCAGACGTTCGCCGGCCACAACTTCGTGGTCTGTTCGTTCGTGCCGCGGCTGTTTGACTACCATCCGCTGTCCATCCCGGCGCCGTACAATCACAGCAACATCGACAGCGACGAGGTGTTGTACTACGTCCGCGGGAACTTCATGAGTCGGCGCGGTATTGAGGTGGGCAGCATCACCCTGCACCCGAGTGGCATCCCACATGGACCGCATCCGGGCACAGCGGAGGCGAGCATCGGAAAGTCGGGGACGGAAGAACTCGCCGTGATGATGGACACCTTCCGACCGCTCTCTGTGCTCACCCCTGCCCTTGCGGTGGAGGATGAAGACTATCCGTACTCCTGGGCGAGTCGCCGCGGCTGAGGGACGCAAAAGCAGAGGAGGCAGGAGACGTGACCGACCCGTTCGTCCACCTGACGCCTGGGGATTTACCTTGGCGTGACAGCTACAAGTTGCTGATTGGCGCCGTCGTCCCGCGCCCCATCGCCCTGGTTTCGACGGTCAGCGCGGACGGCGTGCGCAATCTGGCGGCGTTCAGCTTCTTCAACGGAGTCTGCCCAAAGCCGCTCGTGGTGGCGTTCGCTCCGATGTGGCGGGGCAGCGATGGTGGGAAGAAGGACACGCTCCGCAACGTCGAGGAGACCGGACAGTTTGTGGTGAACGTGGTCTCGGAGCAGATTGTCGAGCAGGTGAACCGCACGAACCCGGAGTATCCGCCGGAGGTCGACGAGTTTCTCGTGTCCGGGCTGACGCCCCTCGACAGCGAATGTATCCGACCGCCGCGCGTAGCGGAGAGCCCTGTGCAGATGGAGTGCTCCCTGCTGCAGGTGGTGACGCTGGGTGCCGAGATTGGCGCCGGCAGCCTGGTGCTCGGCAGGGTCGAGCGGATGCATGTGCGGGACGACGTGTATCGGGACGGGAAGATTGACCCCGACGCACTCCTCGCCGTGGGACGCATGGCGGGGGACGTCTACGCGCGCACGCGCGACCGTTTCAGCCTGCGCCGGCCCACCGTGGCAGATCAACCTTGGCCGCCGCACAACGCGCAAGGCGGTCCCGGATGAGCCGCCCGCGTCGGCTCGTCCGCCGTCGTCTGGCAACCGGCGGTGTCATCTCGGCGCCGCCTCGCCGCCCGCCCACACGGTTGCGTAGCACGCTGCAAACGCGCGGGCGGTCCGTTCCCAGGTGAAAGCGGCAGCGCGGCGCCTCGCCTGCCGCTGAACCGCGGTCCATCGCTCCGGGTTGGCAAGCAGCCGGCGGATGGCTCGTGCGAACGCGGCCGGGTCGCCCGCTGACCGAACCAAGACCCCACTGCCCCGCGCCACCACCTCCGGAATCCCTCCGATGGCGCTCGCGACGACCGGAATCCCCGCCGCCATCGCTTCCAGGTTGACCAACCCAAACGCCTCGTTGGACTGTGACGGCACGACCACGGCGTGAACGCCCGTCAATCGATCCGGCAGTTCATCCGGCGGCACGAACCCGACCCAGGTCACCGGCAGACCGGCGGCGAGCCGGTGCAGCTGTGCCTCGTACCGCCGCTGCCACGAGGGCGCCCGGCCGATGACGACGAGGTGTACGTCGTACTTCGCCTGCCGCAACCGTCGGACGGCGCGCAGCAGCACGTGTACGCCTTTCTGATCAATCACCCGGCCCATGAACGCCAGGTTCCAAGGTCCATTCGGCGACGGCGTCGCCGGCTGGGCCCGCTGCCACCGTGCAGCGTCGACGCCCGGATAGATGACGTGCGGACGCCAGGTGCCGTCCCGCAGTCGGAATCGCTCAGCCACCGTTCGCCGCAGGTAGTGGCTGTTGCAGACCACGCCGTGGACTTGGCGCAGGATGCGGCGGGCAGCGGGCGGATCGACATGCCGTGGGCCGAGGAACGTGGTCGAGTGCAGGTTCAGGATGACCGGTGCGCGCAGTCCGGCGCGCCACATCCGGTCAACCAGCAGAGGTCGGTTATCGACCTGAACCACATCCGGCTGCAGTTCCGCCAGCACGGTGGTCACCCAGTCCGCGTAGCGCGCCTGGTCCGCGCGCTCTGGCGCCCGCCAGTGGACGACCCTGTCGCCGAGACCCCCTTCCTGTGCGCGGTCCGCGGCTGGGCTCAACAGGTGCAGGTCCGCGCCGCAGTGCTCCGCCAGCGCGGGCAACAGGTGGCTCAGGTAGATTTGGACAGAACCCCCGGAGACGGGCGGGATGGGCAACCCGTCCGGGGCGATGATGGCAATCCGCATAGGAGGTCCTTCCTTCCTCGACTTCGTCGACGGACCGGCGACGGATGGAGAGCGATGTTCCCTGTGCTCGGCATGGTCACTCCTTCCAGTCGGCGGCACGGAAGTGGTCTTCCGCAGCATCTCCGTCCGCCCACGTCGCGAGATACCGAGCCAGCGCAAGGCGCCGCGCCGCGCTCTCCTCTATCGTGTGGAACTCGGGTGCACGCAGGCTGCTGGATGGCCGCTCGGTCGCACCCGGCGCCGACGTGACCGCCGTCGCAAACCGCATCACCTCGAGCGGCCACAGGGCGAACCCGGCCACCAGCCGACGCTCGCCGTCATCCAGCTTCACTTCGGACTGGTAGCCGCGAAGGAGGGCCGAGATGGCGTCTGGCTGGAAGTCGCAGGTGTTATTCAGCGCGCGCGCCAGTTCGCGCCACGGCAAACCAGGCTTCATGTTTTCCCAGTCCAGCAGGACAATCTCACCCGCTCGCGCGACCCGCACGTTGGGCCGCGTCACGTCCCCGTGGAGCCAGGTCAGGCAGCGTGCACCGCGGCTCAACACACGCTGCGCCTCCCGGTCGCCGAGGAAGCGAAGCGATTGCTCGGCCATCTCGAGAAAGTCCGGTCCGTGCTGGCGCAGCCAGGCAAACACGCGGCCGCGGCGGGCCGCCGCACGCTGCAGCGCATCTCTGAAAGCGGCGAGTTGCCGACGCATGTCCGGCATCGGCCGGTATGCGGCGTGGTCCGCTGACACGGGGAAGGCCCGGCCCCACGGGAACCGATGCAGGCGCCCGAGCGCTTGGCCCAGCTTCCACAAGGCATCGGGCTGCCCGCGCAGAGGATACCCGTCGACGTACCGCGTGACGTAGTACAGGCGTCCGTTCCAGGTGACATACCGGGCTCCGCTTGTCGTCCGCAGCCATGTGGGCAGGTGGGAGTACCCCCCTTCTTGCAGGTGTTGCATCCGCCTTGCCAAAGCCTCGAGGCGTTCGGGAGAACGTCCGTAAGCCTTGACGACGACGGGAATCCGGTCCGTCACAACCAGCGTGGCGGCGGCTGCCCGGTACGCGGAGGCCAGTGGCCGTACGCGCCGGGGCGTGAGCCCGTACGCGCGCACAACGGTCCAGGCAGGGGACCGAACGCCGTTGCGGGGGCGGTTCGGTTGGGTGGAGCCGGTCGAGCGGATGGCCTTCATCCCACTCCCTCCCCAACGGGCCTGGGCGTGTCCGGGATTGCCGATGGCAGATCGACCGCGGCCAGGTCGCGCGGCTGCACAAAGCCGGCGCGGGGTCCGCGCTCTCGGAACAGCACGTCGAGTGCCTCCAGGTGGTCGCCCACGATGAAGCGCGCCATCGCCGACAGCGCTGTCGGGCTGTCCTCGCCTCCATGCCGGTGCAGCGCGTGACGCCGGTTCGGGCCAACCACGTCGACAAATGCCGTCGGTTGCACCACCAGTCCCGCGAGTACCGCCTGAACGAGCGCGACGGGCGGGACACATAGTGCTCGTCGCGGGAGGGTGGTCAACGCGCGGTGGCTGAGCGCGTGCGGAACCGCCGTCGGCGAGGCGATGCCGAGGTCCGGTCGCCGGAGTGCGAGGTTCAGGAACCGTTTCATCGTACTCACTGGGTCTCGCTGGCGCCGGGGCGACAGTCCGCGGCTGAGGTCGTTCAGCGCCATGTCCACACCGCCCGTTTCGACGGCCTCGCGAAACGGCAACAGTTGCTCTCCGGGGAGGCTGAAGTCCGCGTCCACGAACAGCAGGTTGCGCGCCGTTTTGGCGGCCTCCACCGCGCCGAGCACGCGCCCGACATCGTGGCCGAGCCGCTGTGGGTAGGTCTGCACCGCGGCGCCGCTGGCACGGGCGAGCTGGCCGGTGGCGTCGGTCGACCCGTTGTCGACAACCCAAACGGGATCGATCTCGGCGTCGCGCAGGGTCGCCAGCGCCGACGCGATGGATGGAGCCTCGTTGCAAGCAGGCACGACCGCGCCGGTGCCGACCGAATCGCCGTGGCTTTTCACCACGGGGCGGTCGGGGTGCCGGATTTCACCTCGGTCGCGGACGGTATCCGGGTAAGGCCCGCGCGGGCCCTGCTGCGCGAGCACGTAGTGAACGGCCTCCAGGTGGTCGCCGACGATGAGGTCGCGAACCGAGTACGGGTACGTGCCCGGCTTGCGAACGGGGTTGCGCAGGCGTACGTTCACTTCCTGTACGGCCATTACGCGGAGCCCGGCGAGGACGGCGCGGGCTTGAAACAGCGGCGGGATGGCCAGGAACCGAGCGTCGACCACCCGCAGCGCCGACCTTCGCACCGCGTGGGGCACGGCGGTCATCGAGGCCGCGCCTAAATCGGGACGGTCGAGCGCGAGGTTGAGGGCGCGCTTGGCGACGGCGGTCGGGTGGTCATAGGTCGGCTGTGTCGGGGTTGGGTACGCGTTGAGGGCGATGTCCGCGCCTGCCCGGAGCGCGGTCAGGAACGGGCGGATCTCGGCCCGCGTACAGGCCACGTCAGCGTCGAGGAACAGCAAGGCGCCCCCTGTCGCTGCTTGTGCGCCGACCGCTCGCCCAACGTCATGCCCCAGGAGATGGGAAAACGAAATGACGCGGGCCGGCGTGCGCTGCAGCCGCCGCACCATCCGGTCCGGAACACCGTTTGCGACGACAATCACCTCGCACACCTCCGGCCAACTCGCGATGGTTTGGATGTACCGGACGAGTCCTGGCCGGACCTCGTGGGTTGGGAGGATGACGCTGACCGACGGCCGCGGCGGCCGTCGTCGTCGGGTTTGGACCTGTGGTTTCAGGTAGGGCTGGTTCGGAGCTGAACGGCCGCCTGGACGGTCCGGCCGGCTTCGCCGTGTTCGCCGGCGAAGGCGGGCAGGGCGGGCTGTGCGGTGTTGCGTCGCCAAGACAGGTCCCCCTTTCGGCATTCGTCTCGTGCTAGCGTATGCCTGCCTGCAGGTGCTGGGCCGGGCAACTGCGGACACGTCGTGGTTGGGTCCGCGCCGAGCCGCTATAATGGGGGCAAATGCAACGGCAGCGTCTGGGCCAAGGTTGCAGGGGGAGAGGGTGCGAGATGGACGACAAGGTGAGAGGGTCCGGCGTTTATCGGGAGCGGATTGCGAAACTGGCGGGACAGGCTCGGGCAGCCCAGGTGGCTGCAGTGGTGGTGTCGGCCCCGGCGAACCTGTACTACCTGACGGGTATCTGGCTGGAGGTCGGCGAGCGGGCGACCGCGCTCGTGGTCGCTGAGGACGGTGCGGCGCAGTGGATTGTGCACGCGATGTTCGCCGAAGAGGTCGCGAACAGTCCGGTTCCGACGGTGCTGTGGCGCGACGGGGAATCTCCGTTTCCGGCTATCGCGCAGGCCTTGACCGGCCATGGGCCGGTGGCGGTGGACGGCGACTGGTCGGCCCGAAACCTGCTGTTGCTGATGGCTGAGCGAGCGGGGCACCCGGTACCGGTCCCGGCAGATCCGCTGCTCGACGCCCTTCGGTTGCGCAAGGACGCCGAGGAGCTGGCGAAGTTACAGCGGGCGTCGGAGTTCGCCGATGAAGTGGTGCGGCGGATTCGCACGCATATCCGGCGCGGCGTCAGCGAAGTGCAGCTCGCGCGGCAACTGGGCGAACTGTTCTCGGCGGTCGGGTCTGCCGGGATGTCGTTCCCGCCGATTGTCGGGATTGGCGCGAACGGCGCCGCGCCGCATCACGAACCGGACGGGACGGAAGTGGGGCAGGGAACCCTGCCGACCACGGTGATTGTCGACACGGGCGGCGTGTTTGAACGCTACATCAGCGATATCACGCGGACGTTCGTGGTGGGGGAACCGACGGAGGAGATTCGCCGCGTCTACGAGACCGTCTTGGCCGCCAACAAGGCCGGCATCGCGGCGGCGAAGCCGGGGGTCACCCTTGCGGAAGTGGACGCGGCAGCGCGCGCGGTGATTGAGGCAGCGGGGTACGGACCGTACTTCACCCACCGCACGGGCCACGGGGTCGGCCTCGGCGTGCACGAAGGGCCGTACGTCGTGGCGGGCAACGAGCAGCGTCTCGAGTCGGGGATGGTGATGAGCGTCGAGCCTGGCATCTACCTGCCAGGGAAGTTTGGCGTGCGGATTGAGGACCTGGTGGTGATAGAGGAAGACGGGGCTCGGCTGCTCAACCGAGCGCCGAAGGAACTCGAGGACGTCATCATCCACCTCGATTGACGGGTCGCAAAGGCCCGTCGGCCGAGGGGGGCACAGGTTGGACGCGGGGCCCTTGCGGGAACTGCGCGAACCGGTATCGACGAAGAGGCAGGGGGGCGAAGCGAACCCCCTGCCTCAGTGTTTCAGCATCGCGATGGGCACTGCGCCTTCGAGGCCGGTGGAGAACCGAATGCCCCAGGCCATGACGCCCTTCTGACCCGTGACGGTAAAGCTGTCCAACTCCTCCTCCAGCTCGTAGGTGCGGCCAATCTCCGGCCGGAATGTATCTCGAATCAGGTACGACTTCGCGAGGTACCATCGCTGCATCAGCGTCTCGTACTCGGTTTGGCGCTGTTCGTCGAACGCCACCTGCCCTTGCTCCCGCAGGCGGTCCATCTCCGCTTGCAGCTCCTCCTTCGTCATCTCACTCAAAAGCGGCATGGCTGCGGTCCTCCTCCTCGCGGGGAACAGGATGTCCGATTCCGTATCCCCGTCCGCATTGTGCCACAGTGCGCGCGGTGGTGCCAACCCGCAGCGTGCGGCCGAGCCTACTTCCCGGGGGAAGCCGTCACGGCGATGTAGAGGGTGCTGACGACGACGACCGTCGTCACGTGAAGGGTGAACTGCTGCTGGTCGACGGTGATGGTGCGCCCGTCGATGATGCGGGAAGGCAGTTCCGGGTGCAGTTGCAGCGTGGAGAGCGGCTTTCCGACCAGAAACGCGAGTTCGTTGCGGACGAACTGGATGGTCTCCACTTCGGAGAGGCCGTCCGGGGCGTTGGCGTCGACGCGGATGCTCTCCACCACCGGCTCTTTGTTCGGGCGCTCGAGTCGGTTGGTCAGCTGTTGATTGCGCAGTTCCAGTTCGCTGTTCTGTGCGACCAGCCGTTGGTTCTCCATGTACAGCCGGTCATACGCTTTTCCCTGGTAGGCGAGGGTGGCACTCGCGCCAAACAGCATGCCGACGACCACGGCTGCGACGAACGACTTGTTCACGGCCATGGGATCTCACTGTCCGCCGCCAGCCAGCGGATCAACAGGGCGCCGACCTGGCATCCGATGAACGCCACCACGAGGTAGGTCAGCTGCTTGCCCACCGGGTACAGGTCGCGCTGCAGGAAGCCGGTCTCCAACACTTTCAAAGTGTCCATCGTGCCCCCGAGGGTGCTGACCATCGCCCAGATCTTCAGTTGCTCGGAAAGCCGAAGCATGATGCTGAGCGGCGAGGTGTGGAACAGCAGGGCGCCCAGTCCGCCGAGGAGCGATCCGCCGATGACCATCCCCATCGAGACGAAGAAGTCGATGGCGAGGTTCGCCGCGAAGCTGACGCTGGAATTCATGGACCTCACCTCCGCATCCGCGCGTCTACTCCAAGATACGGGACAGGCTCGGCGAATATGCGCAACCCCAGCGGTGGGCGCGGCAGGGAAACGGCGTTGTGGGGGCAACGGTTTGGAAAGGTTGGAACAAGTGGAACAGTTTTGGGACGAATTCGGGACGTTGCACACCTGGATGTCGCGTATGATGGTTCCGCGAGTGCGGGGCGTCGACGGAATGGTCTCCGGATGAACGGCGGGAATTGGAACGGAGGTAGGGAACGTGTCCTTTGTGATTCCACTGGAACACGCGGCTGTTTTATTGGGAAAGCACGGGTGTGGCGCAAAGGCCTTTGAACTCTCCAGGCTGATGGGCCGGGGGTACGCGGTGCCCGACGGCGTCGTGGTCACCGATGAGGCGTATCGAAGGGTTATGGCATATCGCGACGCGAACGGCATCGACCCGCACCGGAACGATGGCGAGTCTTGGGGAATGCCGGACGAGGTTCGCGTGGCGATAGTGGGCAGTTTCGAGAAGTTGGTGACTCGTTACGGTGCGGTGTCGGTCCGCTCCTCCTGTACGGCGGAGGATCTGGCGGAGGCCTCGTTCGCGGGCCAGTACGAGACGGTCCTGAACGTCCGGGATCGAGATCAACTGTTCCGCGCGCTGACACGCTGCTGGCGAGCGCAGCGGGATCCCCGTGTTCAGGCGTATGCGCAGGAGAGACGGGTCTCCCTTTGCGAATCGCGAATGCCGCTGCTCATTCAGGGGATGGTACACGCCGAGAAGTCTGGCGTTTCCTTCTCGATTCACCCGGTCACGAATGAGGATACGGTCGTCATCAACGTCAGTTACGGCCTCGGTGAGGCCATTGTATCGGGCCTGGTCACACCGGACACGTTCCTGTTTGATAAATCATCGGGGGCCTCGCGCGCCGAGTTGGGGCTGAAGGAGGTTCGGTCGG
The DNA here is from genome assembly GCA_023511295.1 of Alicyclobacillus sp. Lineage (GTDB taxonomy): Bacteria > Bacillota > Bacilli > Alicyclobacillales > Alicyclobacillaceae > JAIMBT01. The sequence continues at coordinate 14,981 of JAIMBT010000002.1, read as the reverse complement.
TCCTGACCGAGGACGGGGTTCGTGAGGTCGAGACGAGCGTCGCGGAGCAGAACCGCCTGTGCGTGTCACCGGCGGAGGCCGCGGAGATATTTCGGTTGACGCAGTGCCTCGAAAGGGAATACGGCGTGCCGGTCGACGTGGAATTCTCCATCGCCAATGGTCAACTTTTCATTCTTCAGGTTCGCCCAATTTCGACAACGAATGGGAGAGTGGCAATGTGAACTACCTCTACAGTGAAAAGGATGCCGATGACTTCTTCGTTCAAGACGATGTTCATTTTTCTCATGTTTTGACCCCGCTCTTTGCGTCCTTTCAGTTACCGACGCAGGAGGAGGGGACACGGATTGCGTTTGAGTCCATGAAGATGCCGCTCGACCGCTTTGTGTGCCGACTGTACCGCGGGCGATTCTACCAGTTCAATGCACCGTATCGGGGAGATGCACGGGTCCGGGCAGAGGAGCATCGCCGAGCTCTGGAGGTTCGCCTGCCCATGATCATGGAGTACTATCAGGACAAGGTGGACCGGATTCTCGTTCCCTACTACCAACAACTCTTAACGAAAGTTCAGCGGCCATTGTCCGCCACAGAGGCGCTCGCACTCATTCAAGAGATGCACCAGTTCTACGTGACCGCGTGGGCGATTCACTTTGACGTGGTCCTCCCGCGCCTCGATGTGGGGTTGATGCTCGAGGAGCTGTACCAAAAGATCACGGGGGAAGCCGATGGGAAGGGCGTGTACGAACTACTCGTCGGCGTCATGAGCAAGACGCTGGAGACGGACCGTGCGTTTTGGGAGGTCGCAGGCGCGATTCGCACCGTTCCCGCGGTTCGTGACATCGTTTTGAACCATGATCCCGGTGACATCGATGGCGCCCTGCGGCGTTCGGCCGACGGACAGCCTTTTGTGGAACGGATGGCGGCGCTGCTGCAGACCTACGGGTACCGGACATCGTACTCGCACGAGTTCATCTACGAAACGTGGATTGAGAACCCGCGCTACGCGTGGGCATTGATTCAGTCCTATCTCCAGAAGGATTACGATTTCGACGCCGAGTTTGAGAAACTGGTCCAGCGGCGGAAAACCGCACTGGCGAATTTATTGGAACAGGTCCCGGACGGTCCGCTTCGACGCGAGTTTTTGAGGGTTTACGAGATTGCGCTTCACTGCTGGGGGCTGGATGAGGACCACCACTTCTATATTGACGCAATGCTGCCGGCGACGTTCCGCCCGGTCCTTCTGAATATTGGACGAACGCTCGTTCAGTTGGGTGTGATCAACGAGCCATCCGACATTCACTTTCTCTATTTCGAGCAGGTCTGCTCCGCGCTGGAGCGGCCCCGTTCGATGATGGACATCGTGCGCGAGCATCAGGCGAACTATGAGGCGTATCAGCGGGAGTCCCCGCCTCCGCATCTGGGGCCCGAGCCCTCGCTGGGGGGAGAGGAAGATCACCTCGCGGATCGCTTTTTCGGACTGCCAAAATTCTTGCGCGAAAGCAGTCCAACGTTCGTGAAGGGATATGCCGCCTCGCGTGGAAGCCACACGGGCCGAGTGAAAATTGTACGGAGCCAGGACGACTTCGGCAAGGTGAAACACGGCGATGTGCTGGTGTGCAAGACCACCACGCCGCCATGGACGGTCCTGTTCTCGGTCGCCGGTGCCATCGTCACGGATGCCGGCGGCATCCTCTCACACGCTGGCACAGTTGCGCGCGAATACGGCATCCCTGCGGTGCTGGGAACGAAAATTGCCACGGCAACGCTGAAGGATGGGGACTTGGTCACCGTGAATGGGACAGAAGGAACGGTTTCCGTTGTTCAGTAAGCAGTCTTGGAGGATGTTCTCGCTGTTGATGGGCACCGTTCTGGTGCCCATCAATTCGACCATGATTTCCGTCGCCCTGACGCCCATGGCAGAGGAACTTCACGTTTCCATCGCTGGGGTCACATGGCTCGTTACGGTCTATCTGCTGATGATGGCCTGTGTTCAGCCCGTGTCCGGAAAAATCAACGACCGATGGGGACGAAAGCGAACGTTCATCGGTGGAATGGCAATTTTTCTCACGGCGTCTATCGGGTGCATGGCCGCCAACAGCCTGGCTTTGCTGGTCGTGTTCCGCGCCATACAGGCGCTCGGCGGCGCGGCCATGATGCCCGCTGCGCCGGCGCTGGTCCGTGTGAATTGGACAGACCAGCGGTTGGCTCGCGCACTCAGCGTCATGTCGCTGGTCCTCGGACTTGGCGCCGCAGTGGGGCCGCTGATGGGAGCGGCCTTACTCGATTTGGGCAGTTGGCGTTGGATTTTTGCCGTCAATCTCCCGTTCGCGGCGACCAGTCTGGTGGTGGGCGCCGCTCTGCTTCCCGAGAGCTACGGCAAACGAGCGGCGGTCGACTGGGGCGGTGCGCTCCTGCTCCTTGGCACCCTGCTCGGCGGCGTCCTTCTCTTGACGGGGAAGGTCCCTGTCCGGTGGTACGTCGTCCTGCCCTGGCTCGCCTGGATTGCGACATTCATCGCTTGGCAACGGAAGATCAAACATCCACTCATCCGCTTCGGGCTCTTCCGGAATATCGGTTTTTCGGTCGCCAACGTGTCGATTCTGCTTTGCAACTTCACGATGTATGCCACGTTGTTGGTGACGCCGATGGTGCTTCACGAACGTTTTGGCGTATCCACCAACGCCATCGGGGTGTACCTGTTCGTATTTTCACTCAGCATGTCGGCTCTCTCCGGAGCTGGTGCGCACTTGGCCGAACGGGTTGGACATCCGCGGGCCATCGGGCTCGGGTTTGCCGCGGCACTGTTGAACTCCCTGCTGTTCTGGCTTTGCCTGTCCGTGTGGCACCTGCACAGCCAAGGAGTTCTGTTTGGATTGTTCGTGCTCGGCGGAGCATCCGCCGGCGCTGGCATCGTCTCCATGCAAACGCTCTCTCTGCAGGCCGTTGCCAAGGCGGATTCGGGATCTGCCTCAGGGCTATACTCCACCTTCCGGTACACTGGCAGTGTACTGGCCTCCATGGTGATTGCCTGGTTCCACAGTGCGTCCGCCGTCGTGTTCCTGGCGATGGCGGGTATGTCCGCGCTTGGCACACTGGTGATTCTGGCAACTCAGCGGACCATTGGCAGCAGGGACCGTTCGGCGGCCGTGTCCAGTGTTTGATGCTGTCCGAGATGCAGGCTCGGTGTTCAATGGGGGACCCTTGACGGAGCGACGGCCGTCGCCGCCCCCCTCCAATTCAGGCGAGTGATTCTGTGCCATGCAGGCCTCCGACGGAAGCGGTATAATAACAGAATGATCATTTCCCGTCTGGATGTGAAATCACTCGACATGAAGAACCCGGGTTGGCTGCCTCCATCCGTTCACAATCTGTCGCCGTGGTCCAGCCGCTTCGTACCGAGCGAGGCCTGGGGTGCGCCGCCGGTCCTGGAACTGAAGGCGGTCGATCTCGCTGGTTCAGCCGCCCTGCACGGCTTCAAGGCGTGGCTGGAGGCGGCTGGCGAATGGACTGCAATCAGCGCTTCCGACTGCGGTGAAGGCGAGGTGTTGCGGGCCTGCGGAGCGCAGGTGGTGCGCATCCTCTCGATGTTGGCTCGGGTTCCCGGTATGCCGCTGTCGCGCGAAGTTCAGTTGCTGCTGCGCATCCTGCGGCTGGCGGCGGTCATCGTGTCGCGCCGCGACGTACTCGCCTTTGCCGCGCCGGCGGGGGCGTCCATCGAGGAAGTGGCGGAAGCCTGTGGAGAGTTGGAATTGCCGGATGAGGGTTCCATGGGGCGTTGGACGTCTTACCGCACGTTTGTCGCCGCTTGGCTTCCGGGTTGGTCAGACCCAGCGCACACGGCGCTGCGCCGGCTGTTCGTCAGTGAAGCCTTGCGCCTGAGCGGGAGCGAGCCGTCGGCGGCGGCGTTCGCGCGAGCGGATCTGTGGGTGGACGCGTGGCTGTGGTACTGCGTGGATCGGTTCGTCCGCGACTGTGCCGAGGTCCCGGCCGGACCGGAGACGGAAGCTGCAGACGAGGGGACGACCTACCGCATCCTGTACCGCGGTGAGGCGGAAGCGCGGCGGGCCTGGGAGGTTGCGCTCGCGGCGGAACCTGGCGGCGAAAGCGCCCGGTTTTCGGCAGACGGCTGGCTGGTCTGGCGGACCCTGAAGCAGGCGTTTGCGTCTTCGGGGTGGAGCGCACAAGCGCTGCGCGACCCGACGGGCCGAGCGCACTACCACCTGGAATTCGAGTTGCGCCCGCCGCAGCCGGGAGACGCACGCACTGCGTGGACGCTCGAATACCGCTTGGCGCACAACCACTGGCCCCAGGTGTACCCGCTGTCCGACTGGTGGGCCGGACCGACGCGCGCGTGGACCGTCGGGAAGGACGTGTTGTGGCAGCCGGATGGCTGGATGCTGCCGAAGTTGGCGGAGGCCGCCGGCGCGGTTCCGGCGATTGCGTCCTCGCTCAAAGCCCCGCGTCCGGCTCAGGCGGACATTCCCGCGGAGGACGTGTACCGCTTCCTCACGGTGGACCTCCCGAACTTGGAACAGCTCGGCTTCGCGGTGCGGGTGCCGGCGGTTCAGAAGCTGGACCCTGACGACATCCGCATTCGCGTGCAGGTTCAGCGGAGCGATGCGCGCCGCCGTCCAGCGCCTGATGTCGGCGGGTGGAGCCGCAACTGGTTCGACACCCTGCAGTTGGTGACGTTCGATTGGAAGGTGGCGCTGGGTGAGACGGAACTCAGTGCGGCCGAGTTTGAGCGGATGGTCGCGGAGCGCTCGCCCCTGGTTCAGTTGAACGGGTCTTGGAAGCTGATTCCACTCGCAGAGGTGCTGGCGCAGGTGGAAGACCTGCGGCGCAGCGCTGAGCAGCCGAGCGACGGCGGCCCGATGGACGCCCTGCGCCTGCTGGTGCTCACCGACTGGGTGGAATCTCTGGCGTTTCCGGTGGATGTGGCGTTTGACCCGGAGGTTCAGTCGCTGCGGTCCTGGCTGGAGCCGCTGCTGCAGGCGCAGCGCCCGCAACCGGTGCCTGTACCGGCCAGTTTTCGCGGCACGTTGCGCGGGTACCAGCAGCACGGCTACCAGTGGCTGCTGCACCTGCGCCGCATCGGTTGCGGCGGAGTGCTCGCGGACGACATGGGACTCGGGAAGACGATTCAAGTGCTCGCGTACTGGCTGCACCTGCGCGAGCAGCAGCGGGTGGAACGGCCGCACTTGTTGGTCTGCCCGACGTCTCTCATCCCAAACTGGCGCACCGAGATGGCGAAATTTGCGCCTGCCCTGCGGGTGTACGTGCACCACGGCCCGCAGCGAATGGCGGACGCAGGCGCACTGGCGGCCGCCATTCGCGGGTGCGACGTCGTCATCACCACCTATGCGACCGCCGTGCGCGATGCGGACGCACTCCGCACGCTCACCTGGGACAGTGTCGTCGTGGACGAGGCACAGAACATCAAGAACCCGGAAACCAAGCAGGCTCAGGTGGTCTGCGGGCTGCGCAGCCGGCACCGGATTGCCCTCACCGGGACGCCGGTGGAGAACCGCCTCGAAGAACTGTGGTCCATCTGTCGGTTCGCGGTGCCCGGGTACCTCGGTGGGCTGGCGTGGTTCCGGCGTCAGTTTGTCGATCCGATTCTCAACCAACATCGCTCGGATGTTTCGCATCGACTGCACCGGGTGTTACAGCCGGTGCTGCTGCGGCGGACCAAAACGGACCCGGCCATCCAACTGCAGCTGCCGGAGAAGTGGGAGGTCCGCGAGTACGCTGGCCTCACGTCCGAGCAAGGCGCACTCTACCAGTCCGTGGTGAACCGATTGTTCAGCGAGATTGGCGAGGCGGCGAGCGGGATGTCGCGGCGCGGGCAGATCTTGACCGCGCTGGTCCGGCTCAAGCAGATCTGCGACCACCCCTGCCTCGCGGTCGGGGGGCGCGCGACGGCGGATCGATCTGGGAAACTTCGACTGCTGCTCGACCTGCTGGCGGACGCGGTGGATGAAGGGGAGGCCGCCTTGGTCTTCACGCAGTTTCGCAACATGGGCGAAATCTTGTGCGAGGCGATGGAACAGCGGTTCGGCTGGCGGCCGCAGTTTCTGCACGGCGGGCTCGCGGCGGGTGCCCGTGGACAGTTGGTGGAAGCGTTCCAGTCCGGGAAGGACGCAAGCCCCGTTTTGGTGCTGTCGCTCAAAGCCGGCGGGGTCGGCTTGAATTTGACGCGAGCGAACCACGTGTTTCACTTCGACCGCTGGTGGAACCCGGCGGTCGAAGACCAGGCGACGGACCGTGTGTTTCGGATTGGCCAGACGCGCAATGTCCAGGTGCACAAGTTGGTCTGTCCGGGGACGTTGGAGGAGCGGATCGACGAGCTGATTCAGACGAAGCGCTCGCTGTCTTCCGCCGTCGTGGGCGAGTCGGAAGGGTGGCTCACCGAGCTCGACAACCAGGCCCTGCGGGCGCTGTTCGAGTTGGATCAGACGTCAGCGGTGGAGGAGGGAGACGAGTGAGCAAGGGAAAGGTGCAGGCCCGGCTGGAGCCGCTCGAGTCGCGCTGGCGCAAGGTGTTGGAGCGACTGGAAGGCGGGCGGTTTCGGCGCGGACGGGTGATGGAGCGGCAGGGCCAGGTCATCGAGTGGGCGGTCTGCGACGGATGGGTGTCTGCGCGGGTGCAGGGGCCGCGGCTGCGGTCGGAGGCTTCGGTCTGCACCGTCACGGTTCCGTGCCCCGACTGGCGTCCGGACCTGCTGCCGCAGGTGGCGGAACTGCTCGCCCACCGTCCGGAGTGGATGGCGGGTTTGTTCTCCGGGGAGTGGCACGAGGCGTTCTGGGACGCGGTCACCCGCCTGGGGGTGTCGTGGTACCCGGCAGAGGACGCCTTGGATGCGTGGTGGTCTGCGTGCCGCTGCTCCTGCGACGGCGAGGCGCAGCCCTGCCTTCACGTCGCGGCGGTGATCTACACCGTGTTGCGCGAGATGGAAGTCGACCTGTTCACGATTGTGCGGTGTTTCGGGTTGGACAGCGAACAACTGGCGGACGAGGTGCACCGCGTGGCGGCTGTACAAGTCGACAGGCAGGCGGCGCATGCGGAGACCGCAGACGTGCCAGAGTGGGAAGCCTGGCCGGAAGAAGCGTGGACCTATCGCACAGCGGACGAAGGTGCGGCGGACGAACGCGGAGCGCAGGGCAACCGTGCGGGGCACCGGATGCAGCCGAGTTGGAGTGAGCGCAAGTGCCGGATTTGGTCGCAGGATATCGGCCGACTGGCGACAGCGCGGACGTCTGTCCGCTCGACACCGGGCGAAGCGGGCGAATGCTGACGTGGCGGATGTCTCGGTGATATCCGCAGGGGCGTGCGCATCTGCAATTCCGACCGCCGCGGCTCAGACGGCGTTCGAGTGTGGTGGCTGCTTGTCCGTGTCCTCATCCTGTGGGAACAGGTGGTCTTCTGCGGTGGCGAGCGCTTGCCGGGCGCAGATGCCGAGCAGGACGGCCAGCAGCACGATGGTGAGGATAAACCCGACGCCCATGGAAGTTTCGCCTCCTTTCTGGTTCGCGCGGGCAACGGCTATCCGGTGGGGCAGTGGCGGGGAGGGGAGTCCGCTTCGTGAGCACTGCACCCGGACGCGTTTTTTGGCCAACGCCATCTCCTTCTATCTCTACAGACGTTTGTCCTTCACAAAATGTTTCATTTGTCCCCAAAAAACACCGCTGCAAAAACCGCGAACGTATGTTTGTGTTCACGGTGGCTTCGCATATAATAAAACAAGAACATATGTTCGCGTTTGGAGGCGAACGATGTGCGCTATACCGCTTACTGCGCAGGGGAAGGACTGCGGAGCCTGTCCACTGCCGCGCTCTGGGCGACTCACACAGAAGCGGGCGTCGTGACGGACGCGTCTCTCTCCGCCCGCGAGCAAGGTGTCCGTCCCGGACTGACCATCCAGTCAGCCAAAGCGCTGTTGAGAGACCTGGAGTGTATCCCGGAAACGGACGCGTTACCGGGCGGGATGGATGTCGTCTTGCAAACCGTTGCAGATCAAACCCCGTGGGTGGAGTGGATTGACCCGGACACGTGCTGGTTTCAACTGTCGGGAAAACATCCGCCCCTGCGCGAGCTGCGGACCATTCTCCAGCGTCTGGAGCAAGCGTTGACGCCGCAGCAGCGCGTCTGCGCGGGGTTTGCCGAGACGCCGGACCTGGCGCGCACACTGGTCGAGTGGAGCCGCGTGGAACGCGTCCCGGGGGCCCTGTATTGGCGCGTGGGCCGGCAGCTCTGGCTGCTATCGCCCGAACTCGCCAAGCAGGTTCGGCACCGGGGGAAGGTTGCCCGGCCGGTGGCGGACGCCGTGCGCCCGCCGCAACTCGATTGGCTGAAACGCTTGCCCATTCTGGCCTTTTGGCCGGTTTCCGAGTCGGTCCGGCTGCGCCTTCTCTCCCTCGGGGTTCACCGGTTGGGCGAACTGGCGAGCGTCCCGGCTGCGTACCTGCAGCGACAGTTCGGGCCAGATGCGTGGCATTGGTCGGAGTGGCTGCGCTCCGTCCCGACCGGGAGCGTACGGGTCAACTACCCGCCGCTGCAGACGCAGGTGGAATGGGCCGCTGCGCTCGGCGAAGCGGTGCGCTCCGCGCAGTTGCCGGACATCCTCGAGACACTGGCCAAGCAAGCGGCGGACGTGTTGTACCAGCGGGAAACCGGCGCTTTGCAGGTGGAACTCGAATGGGAGACGGAGTGCGGCGTGCAGACGGTTCACCGTTCGGCGAAGCAGCCGCTGGTTGGCGAGGTGCAAATCTGCGCCGCTTTGCAAGAAACGCTGCAAACGGCTCTGCCTGCGCTGACGGACGAGCGCCTGGAGCGCGTTCGCTTGACGGCTCGGTCCCTGCGCCCGCTTCGCGGCGTACAACAGTCGCTGGGAGTGGACCTGGGTGGACCGCCTTCGGAACGGCTGTACTTGGATGGCCGCAAAGACCCGCCGGATGGGCCAGACCTGCTGCAGCGCCTGCTGCACCTCGTCAATCACCGGTTCCCCGGCACGTTGGCCCTGGGGTTGCGGCCGACCTTTCGCGAACTGCGGCTCCAGGCGTTCCAATCCGCTCACGCGCTGGAACCTCGCTGGGGGTGAGTGAGGTGTGCAGGAGATGACCCGGTTGGTGCGGCGGGCGATTCGGATGTGTGAACGAACGCCGTCCGCTGGACCGTGGGTGTTTGAAGACCAGGGCCGCCGCTACCAGGTTGTGGAGGTCATCGACACTTGGGCTGAATCCGGGGCCTGGTGGGCGGGGGAAGCGGACCGGCGGATGTGGCGCGTGCTGGCGAGTGAAGGGGCGGTACTGGACTTGGAGCAGTCCGGTGACGATTGGTTTGTCTATCGGGTGTGGGATTGACGAAGGACCGCCTGGTCCTGGCGGCATCCAGGCCGCCGCATCCAGTCTGAACCACCGCCAATGGGGAAGGTGTGACGCCTGTGTTTGTCCATTTACATTGCCACTCCCCATTCTCCTTTCTGGACGGCGCTAGTTCTATCGAACAACTGGTGGCGCAGGCTGCGCTGCTCGGGATGCCAGCGCTGGCCTTGACGGACCACCATACCATCGCCGGGTTGCCGGAGTTTCACAAGTGGGCGGCGGTCTACGGCATTCGTCCCATCTCCGGCGCGGAGGTGACGCTGACCGATGGCAGTCACCTCACGCTGTTGTGTGAGAATGCGCAAGGGTTCACCAACCTCTGCACCCTGCTCACGCACGCACATACGCGGGACGGCAGCCGCATTGCACCGCGCGTGGACGAAGCGGACCTGTTTGAGCACGCCGCCGGCCTCCTGGTGTTGTCCGGCTGCCGTAAAGGCCGTGTGGCGCAAGCGGTTCTCCGCCGCCAACCAGCGCTTGCCCGGGAGACGGTGCAGCGCTACCGAGATCACCTGGGCGAGGCGTACTACCTGGAGGTACAGGTGAACGGTTACCCGGAGGACCTGCGCTTGAACCGGGGGCTGGTCGAGCTGTCCGAGGCGTGCCGGGTGCCGCTTGTGGCGACCGGCAACGTGCACTACGCGACGCCAGATCAATACCCGGTGCACGACATCCTGCGCTGTATTCAGCTGCGCTGCGACCTGCAGACGCCGCACCCGGGCCGGCCGCTCAATCGGGGGCAGTGGCTGTTCTCCGCAACGGAGGCGCAGCGCCGGTTCGCGGCGTTGCCCGCGTCGGCGCGGGCACACACGCTGGAAATCGCCGAGCGGTGCCAGGCGGTCGTCACGCTCGGCGCTCCGCTGCACCCGGAGTTTCAACCGCCCGGCGGACGCTCTGCCGCACAGTACCTGCGGGAACTGGTGTATGCCGGGGCGAAGGCGCGTTATGGGCGGATGGACCGCGTTCTGCGGGAGCGGATCGACCACGAGTTGGAGATCATCGAGCGACTCGGGTATGCGGACTACTTCCTCGTCGTCTGGGACATCGTCCGATTTGCCCGAGCGCACCGCATCCGCTGTGCAGGGCGGGGTTCTGCAGCCGATTCCGCCGTTGCGTACTGTCTGTATATCACGGATGTGGACGCCGCCGGGCGCGGCCTGCTGTTTGAGCGGTTTATGAGCCTGGAGCGGGCGGAACGGCCGGACATCGACATCGACTTTGACAGCCGTCGGCGGGACGAGGTGATGGATTACGTCTACCGCACCTACGGGTCGGACCACGTCGCGCGCATCGCGACGTACCAGACCTTCCGCGGCCGCAGCGCCATCCGGGAGATTGGCGGAGCACTCGGCGTCCCGCTGTCTGTGTTAGATCAGCTGGCGAAGCGGGTACCCTGGATGGCGCACGCAGATCAGCTGGAGGGGCTGTTCGACCGGTTGCCGGAGTTGCGACCGCTCGCTGCATACCGACAGCAGTTGCACTGGCTGTGGCAGCTGGCAGCACAGGTCGCCGGTTTTCCGCGCCACTTTGGCATGCACGTCGGCGGTTTGGTGATCAGCCGCCGCTCGCTGCTCTCCACCACGTCGCTGCAACCGTCCGCCCAAGGGCCGTGGATGACGCCCTACGACAAACACGGGGTCGAGGAGGTCGGACTGGTGAAGCTGGACCTGCTCTCCCTCCGAACCTTGTCTGCGGTGGAAGACACAGTCGTGCTGCGCGAGCGCAGCGGACAGGCGCTGGACTACGACCGGATTCCGCTGAACGACGCGGCGACCTTCCGCCGCTTGGCGTCCGGCGAGACAGTCGGCGTGTTTCAGTTAGAGAGCCCGGCTCAGCGTGTCCTGCAGAGTCGGCTGAAACCAGACCGGCTCGAGGACATCGTCGCGAGTGTGGCCCTCATCCGCCCCGGCCCGATTCAGGGAAACATGGTGGATCCGTTTTTGGCGCGCCGTCGCGGACAGGCGCCTACCACGTACCTGCACCCGAAACTGGAGCCCATCCTCGGCAAGACGTATGGCGTGGTGTTGTTTCAAGAGCAGGTGATTGAGATTGCGACGGCGATTGCCCAGTTTACGCCTGGCGAAGCAGACCAACTGCGGCGCGTGATGAGTAAGGCGAGGTCGCACCGCGAGATGGAGGAGATTGGCCGGCACTTCCTCGAGAAAGCGACAGCCTGCGGGGTGGAGCCGGAGGTGGCGCAGACCATCTTCTCCTATATCCAAGGATACGCGAGCTACGGTTTTTGTGAGGCTCACGCTGCGGCGTTTGGGACGACCGCCTACAAGACGGCATACCTGGCAGAGCACTACCCGGCCGCGTTTTACGCCGCCATCTTGAACCAGTACCCGATGGGCTATTATCCTGTCCATGTTGTCTGCTCCGCAGCGAAGCGCCGGGGTATTCGTCTCCTGCCGGTGGACGTGAACGAGAGCGAGTGGAACTGCCACACGCCGGACGAGCGGTCTATCCGCCTCGGCCTTCGGTTGGTGAAAGGTTTTCCGGAACGGGCGGGCGTCCACTTGATGGAGGAGCGGGAGGCCCGCGGCCGATTCCACTCGGTGTTGGACTGGCTGCGGCGGGTACCGGATATCGACCGGCTGACGGCAGAGCGCTGCATCCGCGTCGGTGCGCTCGACGCGCTGTTGCCGTCTCGCCGGGTAGGTTTGTGGCAGCTGCCGGTCTGGATAGGCTTGCGCGAATCCGCAGGGCCGGTCGGCTTCGACTTAGATGTCCCGACGGACGCTGTATCGCCTGCTTTGGGCAGGCACGAGCGAGATCTGGAGTTGTCCCTCGCCGTTCGCCTGGCGGACGAGTACCAACTGCTCGGCGTGGGGCTTTCCGGCCATTGGTTGGAACTGTTCCGCGCTGACTTGGAACGGCGCGGCTGTCTCACGACGGCAGAAGTCGCCGGGTTGGCAGACGGTGTGCAGGTGCGCACAGCCGGGCTGGTGGTGCGTCCGCACCGGCCGCCGACCCGGAGCGGACGAACGGTGGTATTCTTCTCCTTGGAAGACGAGACAGGCTGGGTGGATGCCACCGCCTTTCAGGCGGTCTACCAGCGCTGCGGCGGCGTGCTGTTTACGCCGTACGGCCGGTTGGTAGAGATTCAGGGCACCGTACAGCGGCGAGATGCGTCGATTGCGCAGGTGAATGTGACGGATATCCGGCCCCTCACGCGATGATATTTTGGGAATAGATGGATGGTAAACAGGAGCAAAGGCTCGGGCATGGAATCGTAACACCATCCAGACTGTGCCTGGTAATTTGGGTGGCGTGTGCCGTGGAGGATGCCCTTCACCCAGCCAGGACGGACACCACGAATCTTGGAAGGAAGTGCCGTTTTGTTGCCGTTTCGCACTCTGGCCGCCCGCTGTCCTTCGCTTTGTATCACATCCTTGTGCGTGGCCGGCTTGTTGTTCCTCGCCACCGGCTGTCTGCCAGCGCGCGCAGATCCCAAACCGTACCGCCCTGAGCCGGTCACCGAAGCCGGTATGACGTTCGATTGGGGGTACAGCGTCAAGACTCAGGCGCTGCAGATGATTCAGTCCAGCCAGCACCTGTGTGAATTGGACATCTACGAACTGTCGGACCCAGACATTCTCCGCGCCCTGGCCGCCGCGCGCCGCCGCGGGGTGGATGTTCGCGTGGTGGTGGATGCGACAGAGTCCGCAAGCCTGCAGACCGCCGTTCCGCAGCTGCGGCGCGCAGGCGTCCCCGTGGCCGAACTGCGCATCCCGCGGGGTATCAGCCACATCAAGATGTTGATTGCGGATGGTCCGCACGGCGGAGTCCTGATTGGCGGAATGAACTTTGGCGCCAGCAGTTGGGCGAACAACGACGGGTCCGTGTACCTGTCTCATCCCAGTTCCGAATATCAGACGCTGTTTCGCTGGGACTGGGAGCGGGCGCATCACGTTCCGGCCGCCGCGCCAACGTTGACGCCGCCCCTGGTGACAGACCGAGGCATCGAAGCCCAGGTTGTGGCGGCCATCGAACAAGCCCAGCACACCATCTCGCTGGAAGCGTTCGACCTGACGGACTACACCGTGTTGGACGACCTGATGGCTGCCGCCCGCCGCGGCGTGACGGTGGAGGTCTTGCTTGACCCCGGCCAATCACTCAACCGCAAAGCGGCGTCGCAACTGCGAGACGCTGGGGTCACCGTCCGATTCTACAAGCCATATGACGGCGAGTGGATGCATGCGAAAATGCTGTCGGTGGACGACGGCAAGGTGTTCCTCATCGGCAGCGCCAACTTCAGCCACCAAGCGTACACCTACAACCACGAGGCGGACATCGTCCTCCACGACGTCCCGGCGTTCGCCCAGTCGTTGGAGCAGGACCTGTCCATCCAGATCTCTCGCGGCACGGATTACCCAGTGCGTTCCGCGCATTGAGGCGGGAACCAGGAGGCGAAGGTACATGGGGGTTGCCGACCGCCATACGGGCCGACCGCGCGAAATCGGCGCGGGGCACCGGACGGGAGCGACTACATTCGACGAACAGATTGCGCTCGCCTGCGCCGGGTTGTGGACCCGTCACCCTTGGTGGAGCGCCATCGCTTCCGTCCTGGCGCAAGTCACGCCAGGCGTGATGCTCGTGCTGATTGCGCTGTGGGGCCTCGGTGTTCTGGAACCTGGGGCCGGCCCTGCTGTCAACACGTGGACCGCACTGACTGCCCTTGCAGCGGCCACCATCGCCCGCGTCCTGAATGAACCCATCGCGCGCTACTTTTCACGGCCGCGCCCGTTTGAGGTGACGGTACTGCAACCACTCGTCGCCCACGAGCGCGGGGAGTCATTCCCGAGCAATCACGCCACGGGTGGCTTTGCGTTGGCCGGCGCGTTCCTCAGCCATCCCGGCGCACACGCGCTGCTGGTGGCACTGGCTCTGCTGTTGTCGCTGTCGCGGGTGTACACCGGGTTGCATTACCTGACCGACGTCCTCGCCGGCGCCGTCACTGGCACGTTGGTCGCGACGGGCGTGTGGGTCACTGCCACGCACGGTTTCCATCTGCTCATCTGACGAGGGGCGGAACGGCTCGTCGTCGTATTTTTCCTGCGGTGAATGTACAATGGAGGCGTAGGAGGTGACGGGCTGTGGAGATGCAGGTCACGACAACTTGGCATGGCAAGCGCCAGTTTGTCAGTCAGGGCGCGTCCGGCCACCAAGTGGTCATAGATGCGAAGGAGGAAGCTGGCGGGGAAAACCGCGGCAGCCGACCGATGGAGCTGCTGCTGATGGGGCTCACGGGATGCACCGGGATTGACATTGCGATGATCTTGGAGCGCATGCGCGAGCCGCTGCAGGGGTTGCGGATTGAAGCCACCGGCGTTCGTCAGGAGGCGTACCCACAGAAGTTCGTCGAGATTCACCTGACGTACCACATCGAGGGCGCTGTGCAGCCTGCGAAGGCATGGCGGGCCATCCACCTGAGCGAGGAGAAGTACTGCTCTGCATCTGCGTCCTTCAACGCACGGATTGTCCCGCACCTCGTGTTGAATGGCGAACCCGTGCCGGATGCGGCGAGCCACAGCGTCGAAACGGAGGCGTGAGCCCTGACGGCGGCCGTGCGGGGCCTGCATTTGGCCGGCCCCGCAC
>JAIMBT010000037.1 GCA_023511295.1 Alicyclobacillus sp. | reverse complement strand
TTCCCTTCCTGCCTTGAGGTCACATAGCCACACCATTTCAGACAAGCGAGTTGGTTGGACACCTGGCTTTGGGACGCCCCAATGGCGTCAACCAGCTGACTCACGTTCATTTCTCGGTCGAGCAAGGCCTCCACGATTCTGAATCGTGTCGGATTCGACAATCCGTGAAAAAACTTGGCGTAAATCTCGGTCTGTGCCGCACTGTCAGGGGGTGCGATGTTGAGCTCCGGCATTCCATTCAACTCCCTTCGTGACGCCTCTTTGACGACAAGTCGTTGGGGTGCATCGCACAACAAGAATCCGTCCTGGACCTTTTGCCCCTGCGGAATACAAGGAACATCACGAGGCCGACGAAGATGACAAGGCCACCCAATATCCAATAGCGGTGTGACGCCAGAACTGCACCCGCAGTCGTCATGCCGAGGACTCCAATTAAAGTCGGAAGTCCACAACAGAGCACGGGAAGGGCCGCCAACCCCAGCAATCCCCATATTCCAGCATTGGACTGTTGCTCTTGATGATGATGTTGCACCGTCATTCATCTCCTCTCACCACGTATCATAATATCTTAATATGTTGGCGTCAAGGAACCAAATAACAAACCACGTCACCCATCTTGTCCCTCTCGTACAGTTGTCCGCCATGTTTGCTCCATCGGCGAGATCCGTAATGAACTCGTGTGGACGCAGTCAACTCATCATGATCGAGTATCAAATCTCGTTCATTTCGTTCCAGCTTGCAAAATTCGACCGACATTTCGTACGCTGTCGGGGATTTTAACGAGGAGGAATGATGATGACGAAAATCGATGTGGATGCGCTCAGCCAAGTGTTGGAGCATCTTACGGATGCGTACCACCATCTGCAGGCGGCAGCACCGTTGGTAGATAGGTGTGGGGCATTTGGAATGCTGGCTGGACAAATCCTCGAGCTAAAGGAGCGTTTGTGTTCGCTGACAGAAATCGCCGCCGCACTGATGGATGCAAAAATGCCTAAGGAATATTGAAGCACACGGAGCCCCGAGGTCCGGGCTCCGATACATCAACGACCATACTAAATCGTGTCCTTCCGAGCGTTGACTGTCTACGTTGGGTAAACTTAACGCCACGGTTGCCAATACACCGCAGGCAACTGGCAACCGTGACGTATGCTTAGATTACCAGCCTGTACTGTATCGTCGCAGGTAAGTCTAAGTTCGGTTCATGCGCCGTTTGATTGCTTCATTGTCAAACCACTCTTCTTCAGGCAAGTCCCACGGGTTCGTATATCCTGCGGGCAAAGCAACCCTGCCTGACAAAAACCAAACCTCGTCTACACGGCCTTCACCCATGTCGTCAAAGGAAGAGGGAACTGATTCCGTGTAATAGACCTTGATTTCGGTATCTTCTCCATACTTCTCTTGAGCACTTCTCGCTTGGCTCTGTATTCTCCATCTCAGTTCCTTCTCGTTTCTTCTTGCCTCGCTGACGCCAGTTTCTATCCCGATGATCATGTTTATCATCCTCCCTCGGAATCACATATATTACTTCTAAAGCTGGGACGGCTCCCTTTGCCCGAGCCGTCTCAGCCCCACTTCGGTCAGGCAGTCGTCACTTGTACTATCGTGTAACACGGCGATTCATTTCTTCCAACAAAACCTCATCAGAGAGTTTCATCAGGAACGGGCGTTGTGCGTCTTGGTACTGATCGAGCAGCTCAGCCACCTTGTCACGCAGCTGTAGCGCCCATGATCTACCGTCTGCCGATGCTACTTCTTCGAGCTCACCGATTTCATTGACCCGATACAATTTGGCAAACGAACGGTAGATCCACTCGTTACGCTGCTTGTTCCATACATGTTTGCGGGTATCAACAATGAGAATAGCGGCGCCAGTTGTAACTTGTACAGCTTCCTCCGGGGCGCTGAACTTACCCCCGAATGCATACCCGTCGGTCTTGGTCATGTCCACCCGTTCGACCACCTTGGCCCAACGTTTGACAGTCTTGGTGCTCTCAATAGCGGGGACCGTAATGATGTGAGTTTGCAAGAGTACCACCCCTTCATTTTGGATTGACGGTATCTTACATGGCAGCCATCGATTCTGTCCAAAATTACGACAGTGAAAACGAGGGGGGCGACCAGATAGCGGCTGCCCCCCGTTGTTCCTCATTCCTCTTCGGAATCTACCCCTTCAGCGAGTTCCTCAATCAAGGCATCAATGTCAACGTTATCGCCCGTCTCCTCCTCAATCGCTTGCCCAAGCGCTTTATACACGGCGTATACCACCTCGGCGCCCGGATCTCCATCCGGGTCTCCTACCAGCATCCCGCTGCCAGAGAATCGCTGGCCGATGGTAGCAATGTACACGTCACTCCCGTCTGTGCCCTCAAAGGACGGGATCGCCATCAGGCAACGATGCGAAGGGCCTGCATCGACTTCCATAACTGTGACCGTCTTCACTGGCCCCCCGAGATCATTGATCACATGTGTTTGTTGAAGCGTTGGGTAGCGTTCGGTGATTGCTTGATATAGTGAAAAGCCGTCCTCAACAGATTCTTCGTCGAACTCTTGATTACTGTACCAGGTCGGAGATACCAGTCTGGATGGAAGCAGGTTACACAGCGTCGCCAGCGTATTTGCGTCCAGGTAATCGAAGAGCCCGAGAAATTGCGGTAACCTACGATGAATATCTATAAGATCGCCAACATCGTTGATTGCGCCTAAGCTCAGATATCGTCCGTGAATCCAGATTTCGCTAAGGTCATTCGATGGTGCGATTGGCGACATGACCTCATTGAGCAAATAGTTCATCGTATGAACCAGCCATTGCTCACCGTAGACACGCCCTCGTCTCCGTTCTTCCTCAATAGCCCATGTATATCCGAACGATTTGGCTGCTTGACGGAACTCACTGGAATGAAAGAACCGTGAATAGACATCCCGCCACTTGCCAATGGGTTTTTCAATTCGCTCAAGTGAGGAAGTCCGGCACTGTTTGAGTTCCAGCATGACCATCGCCGCCAGGGACTCGCCTGCTGCGCCGTCGGTTCCCTCGCTGTATCTCTTCTTTGGGTATTCTACGTGTGCTAGGTTGTAGCGTTGGGAAATAGCCAACATAATTCTTGCTATGCCCGTTACCTGTCGTTGCTCAATTTGCACCATCATGCTTTCCATTCTTTATCCATCTCCTTCATCCACCGACCGTGGCGGTTGTTTGATCAAAGTTGTTGCCCACCGGAATTTTGCATCCCCTATTCCTTGCTCTCATTGCAGTGAGCTTGACAGGCGTTCCGCATGCATTTCAGCACCCGGCTGATTCCGCTCACTCGCTATCACGTTGTCAAGGTACTCGAGTCATCGGTAGGGAAAACGAAAAGTGGACAGACCCACCCTATCGATGACATTCGATAGGAATATGTCTGACCACTTCTTATGTCAATGAAAACACTATACTACCAAGGTTTGGGGTTGTCAATTCCTTCTTCGAATTCCTCTTATGAAAGTTCTGTGTAGCACCCAAAACGCAGGGCGTAGTCCCGGATGTCGTGGAAATTCGAAGGTGGCGGTCTCTTGACCCCGTTTGGTATAACGGGCCTAGGGAAAATCGGGAAAGGAGAACGCCACCTATGAGAACTAGAGTACAAGAGGCCGCACTGAAAAGCCAGAAGCAGTTCACTAGGCTGGATCCAACTCAGAATCTGTCCGTCCAACTCGCTTTGCTGGATGTGATGGAGGCAACCAAGCAGGGCTTCATGGCGTCGGCGATGCAAGCCGGGCTGCAGGTCATCCAAAGCATGATGCTGGAGAAGTGAATGCGCTCGTCGAGCCGAAGACGAAACACAATCGGGAGCGTAAGGCAGTGCGCCACGGAACGGAGAAGGGTTCCGTCACGCTCGGCGGCCGCAGAGTGGTTGTAGAGAAGGTTCGGATTCGCAGTGTGGACGGTGCGGAAATCCCGCTGGAAACGTACGAGGCACTGCACGACCCGCAGTTGCTGACACAGGCTGCTCTGGAACGCATGATTCACGATCTCTCTCCACCTGCAACTACGCAAACGGACTGGAGCCGGTCGGTGACGACGTAGAATCCTTCGGTACGAGCAAGAGTACCGTGAGCCACTGGTTTATTGCTGCCACGAAGAAAAAGCTGGAGGAGCTGATGCACAGGCGCTTACATCATCGGCAGTTTGTGGCCCTTTTCATCGATCTGATGTATTCCGTTTGTCGGTGCTCGACAAACGGATTTTTGATGCGCTGACCGTGCTCCTATACTGCAATATCAGCGTGCGCCAACGCTTGTTCGTTCAGCCAAGCGATGAACGGGTCTCGCATGATGATAATTTTCCCTCCGAGTTTGAGCCTGGGGAACTCCGGCAAGTTCACCACCTCATACATGCGATTGATGCCGATACCTGCGAGTGCAGCCGCTTGACGAACCGTGAGTGATAATGGCAATTCTTTTTCCATTCAATATTCCCCCCTCTGATAAGTGTCGTCTTCATGGTCAAACCTATCATGCCCATAGGAGATTGGTCAAAAATTAGACAGAATCGTTTTTGCGGTGCTATGATACTGCCTAATCAATTGGACCAAATTACCATGCCAAGGGGGTTGTTGACTCCATGCCAAGCTATAAGGGTGTTCGAAAAAAGGGGGACAAGTGGTATTTCCGCATCAATCATCATCGGAAGGACGGAAAGCGATATCAGGAAGAACACGGTGGCTACGATTCGGCACAAGAAGCTTACAACGCCAGAAATGAATACCTGTCCCAAGTCAACAAGCCTAAAACACAGCCAAATGGGACAACCATCGGAGAGTTCGTCGTGCAATATATAGCACAGAAAACATGCAAGGAGTCAACTCTGCGCCAATATATGTGGCTGTCAGAATGCGTGAGAGAAATGATCGGAGACAGGAAACTGTGTGAGTTCAAAACCAGAGATGTGTCCAATTTCTGTACCGAGTTTGGCAAGACGCCTCAAAAGAAGCGTAAGGATCGGACTAACTCCGCCCAATCGGTGGTACACATGCGCAATTTTCTAAGCGGCATGTTCGAGTACGCAATAAGTGAGGAGCTCATACAGGTTAATCCAGTTACTCGTTATCATGCGCCTGAACCCGAACGGACGGCGCCAAATTTTTGGACCCCTGAAGAACTGCACCAATTCTTGAGCGAGGTTGCGAAATCACGTCACGCAATCGCCTTTGAGCTAATGGCCGGCTCGGGCTGTCGCATCGGGGAGATTGTGGCTTTGCGTTGGCGCCAAGTGAATTTCGATACTGGGAAAATTCGGATTACAACGTCTCGAACCCATGGGTTGAAAGGGTACAAAGAGGGCGCACCAAAGAAGGGTAGCTTTCGGTCCATCACGTTACCCACTCGCACGCTTGATGCATTGCGTATCCACAAACTCAATCAAGATAAGGAGCGTGCAAAGGCTGGCGGTCTGTGGGAAGATAACGACTTGGTAGTCGCTACAGAATTGGGGCGTCCGGTAAGCCCCAGCAACCTTCGGACCTATATGAGCCGTGTCGTTAAACGCCTTGGTTTGCCACCCTTATCACCTCACGGACTCCGGCATACGCATGCGACACTTCTACTTGCAGAGCAGAAACCTTTGAACGCTGTTGCTGAGAGGTTGGGACATAAAGACCCGTCTGTCACCGCACGCACGTACGCTCATGTATTGGCGTCCACGGAACAAGACCTGGCGACAACGATGAACAACCTCCTCAGCACGTAATTTTTCGGATGGTGGGAAAAACGGTGGGAAACAACGATTGAAATATGAGAACAAGGGACCTCCAAGCAGCTGGAGATCCCTTATTTTATGCGGATTTTCTGGCGCACCCGGAGGGACTCGAACCCCCGCAAAGGCATGGTTTAGGAAACCACCGCTCTATCCGACTGAGCTACGGGTGCATGATGCGTTCCTGCAATATTTTACACGCTCCACATCGTCGGGGCAATGACACACCGGTATTTGGCATCGCCTTCTTACAACCGCCTGTCGCCTGGAAGGTTCCTGTCAACCGACATGCGTGAACCCTGGCCCATGTGGTCCGCCTCGCACGCCTCCCCCGGCGAAGCCTCGTCTGACGGCCATGAGGGGAACTGATTACGCGTGGCCGGTTTCTTGCGTCCCGTGCTCTTCCGGCGTATGATAAAACCGCCTATTCCAGTAGGTATTATATAAAAAGGAGAGAATCAGACGTGGAGGAGAATCTAAAACGCGTGCTGCGTACCCCCGAGGTGCTGTTCATCGGTATCAATGGGGTGATTGGCGGCGGCATCTTCCTGTTGCCAGGGCAGGTTGCAGGTCTGGCTGGCAACAAGGCGCTGTGGGCGTACTTGGTGGCCGGCGTGATTGCCATCCTCATCGGCTTGGCATTTGCCGAAGCAAGCAGCATGTTTACAAAGACGGGCGGATCATACGTCTATACAGAGCGCGCGATGGGCAGAACGGTAGCGTTCACCGTGGGCTGGATGAGCTGGTTGACGTTCGTCGTCGGCTGGGCGTCGCTGTCCAACGGGATGGTCAGTTACCTGACCGCGCTCGTGCCAGGACTCAAGCCGTACAAAGTCCTTATCATCGTGGTGTTGATAGCTATCCTTTGCTTGTTCAACTCGTTTGGTGTGCGTAAAGGATCCTGGACGGTGTTGTTCTTTTCTATCGTGAAGTTGATCCCGCTGCTCCTTCTGATTGTGGTCGGGCTTTTCGCAGTCACGAACCCCGGCCCAAGTGGTGCGCCACTTGGCTCAGCCTCGGACTTCGGGAAGGCGGTACTGGTCCTCATCTTCGCTTATGGCGGTTTCGAGATGGCGACCATCCAGCAAGGTGAAATGGTGAATCCACGCAAGTCTGTGGCGGTTGGCGTGATTGGCACATTGGTTGGTGTCACCTTGTTCTACATGTTGATTCAGCTTGCGGCACAGCGGCTTGATCCCGCCCTCGCCACGTCCACCGCACCTCTGGCGGACGCTGGGAAGGCCATGTTCGTCGGCGGCGCGACGGTCATGACCATCGGTGCGGTGTTGTCTATCTTTGGGACGAAGAGTGGCGTCGCGATGTCTTCACCTCGCATCCTGTACGCGTTGAGCTTCCATCGCGCCCTGCCGAGTGTCTTTGCGAAGGTCTGGCCGCGATTTCAGACGCCGGTCGTGGCCATCTGGACGACGGGCATTCTCGTCATGATTTTGGCTTGCACCGGCACCTTCTCCCACCTGCTGTTGCTGAACGTCGCTGCGCGTCTGTACGAGTATCTGCTGGTCTGTGTCGCGGTCGCGGTCCTTCGGTTCCGCGCGAAGGAGGCGCAGCGTCCGTTCAAGCTGCCGCTCGGCATCCTCATCCCGGTGGTGGCCGCGGCGCTCTGCATCTGGCTGCTCGCGCAGGAAACGGGAAGCCAGCTGCTTGCCGCCCTGATTGCGCTGGTGATTGGACTGATTCTGCACGGTCTCAGCAAACTCGGACACCGTACCAAACTCGGCTAAACTAGAGGGGGGCACTGCGGGATGGGTGACGGGCGAGATCGGCCCATCCCGAAAGCAAAACGTGTCCTGTCAAGGGAGGCAATGAACGTGAAGGTCACACACATCACAGATTGCACGACGCTCCACAACGGAGTGAAAATGCCGTGGTTCGGCCTCGGCGTGTACCTTACAAAGGCCGGTGAAGAGGTGGAGAACTCGGTCCGTTGGGCACTCCAACACGGTTATCGCAGTGTGGACACCGCGAAACTGTACGACAACGAAGAAGGGGTCGGCAAGGCCATCCGCGAGTCGGGTATCCCGCGCGAGGAGGTCTTCGTGACGACGAAGCTGTGGAACACAGATCAGGGTTACGACAACGCCCTCCGCGCGTTCGATGCGAGTCGCAAGCGGCTCGGCATGGAGTACGTGGACCTCTACCTCATCCACTGGCCGGGCACGCGCCTCTATAAGGAGACGTGGAAGGCGTTTGAGAAGCTGTACAAGGACGGGTTCGTGCGCGCCATCGGCGTGAGTAACTTCAACATCCACCACCTGGAGGATATCCTCGCGGACTGCGAGTTCGTGCCGATGGTGAATCAGGTCGAGTTCCACCCGTACCTGACCCAGGCCGACCTGCTCGCGTACTGCCAGTCGCACCAAATTCAATTGGAGGCGTGGAGCCCGCTTGGCCGAGGAAAGGTGCTCGCAGATGAGACGGTGGTGCGGATTGCCGAAGCTCATCGGAAGACCCCCGCGCAGGTGCTGTTGCGGTATGATTTGGACAAGGGCGTCGTGACCATCCCGAAGTCGGTGCATGAGAATCGCATCCGCGAGAACGCCGACATCTTCGATTTTGAGCTGACGACCGAGGAGATTGCGACGCTCGACAGCCTGAACCGCAACGAGCGGGTCGGTCCGGACCCAGACCAGTTTGACTTCTGACGGACCGGGTTGTGCGCCGATGGCATCCTGAGGGATTGAAACATTCGTCGGCAGGGGGTGAGGGTCCCTGAGATTGCTCCGTCGACTCGCATTCGGCGGCATCGTGGGTTTGGCTTTCCTGGCGGTGGCATTTCTCGTCGGAGATCTCGCAGGCAGGCCGGTCGATACGGCTTCCCTCATTGGAACCGCCATCGTCTTGGAGGCCCAGCCTGCGGCCGCTGCGAGCCTGCCGTTGCACTTTCACCCACTGGTCGGCGGCATCGTGAGCATCCTCGGCAACCTCGTCCTGGTGCCGGTACTCGTGCTGCTGTTTGACGAGATCACCAGTCACTGGTCCTATGCACGCCGGAAACTGCGCAAAGTCGAGTCGTGGTCGCACAGATACGGCCGCTACGGCGTCTGGGTGTTGGTTCCGCTTTGCCCTGTCCTCGGGGCGTACGTGTGCATCGCGATTGGATGGGTGCTGCGATGGAATCCCCGGTGGGTGATGGGGTGTGTCCTACTGGGGATGGTGGCGTCGACTTTCCTCATCACCTACGGGGGCGAGTCGGTGGTACGACTGCTGTGGCCGTGGATTGAACAGCGCGTCCCCGCTGTGTGAGGGCCCACCGGTGAAACGGTCACCGGCTGGGCCCTTCTTTGCGCAGAAGTGCCGACAATTGTTGGAAGCGGGGGAGGTCAATGTCCTCCAATGTCAGGTGCAGGATTCCGTCTCCACAGCGAAGTTCTCGCACCGTCAGGTGGAGGTCAAACGGAGCCAGCACCGACGGTAGGTGAACCGTCAAGGCCTCGTGGATGACGTCAATCCCATTCGGCGCGTCTCGAAGCGCCTCTTTCAGTTGCCGCTGCACCAAAGCGGGCGGAATGGGAACCAGCTTGCTCGCGGAGATCTCGAGCGAGACGACGCCGTCCGCACTGCTGCGCGGCCGCGCCAAGAAATCGACGCTCCACAGAAGCAGGCGGATGTGGCCGTGAATTCCCGAAGGCGTGATCTCCGCGATGCGGAATTTGGCGTCTGGTGCAAAGTCCTGAATCAGCGAGGTGAGGTCATCGGCAGTGAGGTTGAAGCTGACCTGGTGAATCCGCAAAAGGCAACGCTCCCATCCCGACTCAGGACGCCGAGTGGCGTGTCGCGGCGTCCTTGTTCTTGGCTCTCCGCCGCATGTGCTGCAAGGACTTTGCAGCCATGAAGACCAACATGCACAGGCCCAGGACGAGCAGGAGGACGGCGATGATGTCCGCCGGGACAGACCTCGACAACACCCCCACCAAGTACGCCATCACGATGGCCGTGTAGGTGATGAACATCGACCGGCCGAAGGCGATCCGGTTCAGCGCCCGGTGCTGAATCGGGATGCATACGAGGCTCAGGCAAATCACGACGTAGAACGCGACCTGCCAGAACGTCTGCATCAGACCGCCCCCTTGGCGGACGCGGACCGGATGATGTCCGTCCCCATGTACGGGACCAAAGCCTCCGGCAGACGGACGCTGCCGTCCGCCTGCTGCCCGTTCTCCAGGATGGCAGCGACGGTGCGGCCGACGGCTAAGCCGCTACCGTTCAGTGTATGCACGTATTCGGGCCGCGCCCCCTCCGCAGGGCGAAAACGCAAATTCGCTCGGCGCGCCTGGTAGTCCTCAAAATTCGAACAGGAGCTGATCTCGCGGTACTGGTTCGCCGCAGGCAACCACACCTCGAGGTCGTACTTCTTCGTCTCCTTGGCCCCGAGATCTCCCGTGCAGATCTCAATCACACGGTACGGAAGTTGCAGCGCATCGAGGATGTCGGCTGCGTCTTCGACGAGCTCCTCCAGCGCTTGGTACGAGGTGTCTGGGTGCACCAACTTCACGAGCTCCACCTTCTGGAACTGGTGCAGGCGAATCAACCCGCGCGTGTCCTTGCCCGCCGACCCTGCTTCCGACCGGAAGCTGGCACTATACCCGGCGAATTTCACCGGCAGCATCGACGCGTCCAAGATCTCGTCTCGGTAATAGTTCGTGAGCGGAATTTCGGCCGTGGGAATCAGGTAGTACGGCAACCCTTCCAACTTGAACATCTCGTCTCCGAACTTCGGGAGGTTCCCGGTCCCGACGAGACTGGTGTCGTTGGCGATAAACGCAGGGAACATCTCGGTGTAGCCGTTTTTCTCCACCTGGTAATCGAGCATGAAAGCAGCCAGTGCCCGCTCCAGCTTAGCGCCAAGTCCTTTGTAGAGCACAAAGCGCGATCCGGTGATCTTCACCGCCCGCTCGAAGTCGACGATGTCGAGCGCCTGCGCAATCTCCCAGTGTGGCTTTGGCTGGAAGTCGAAGGTGGGTCTCTCGCCAACGTAGCGCAGCGGTACGTTCTCTTCTTCGGAGCGGCCGTCCGGGACACTCTCGTGCGGTACATTGGGCAAACCCAACAAGTAATCCTGGAGCTTTGTGTCGAGGTCCCGAACCTCTTCATCAAGCCGCTTAATCTGGTCCGAGACGTCCTTCATGCGGCGAATGTCCTCCGAAGCATCCTGCCCTTGTTTCTTCTTCGCGGCAATCGCCTCGGACGTCTTGTTTCGCAGGCTCTTCAACTGCTCCGTTTCCGTCAGCGCTGCCCGCCACCGCTCGTCCACCGCGAGCAGGTCGTCAATCACCGATGGGTCCGCGTGCCTGCGCCGGAGTCCCTGGCGGAACATCTCCGGGTTGTTGCGAATGGCTCGGATATCCAGCATGGTACCGCCCTACCTTTCTCCCCGGCTCCGCAACGGCAGGACACGACCCGCCGTACAGTCGGTTACCGGCATCGAGATACTGGCTTGAGGATACCAAAGCCCTGGACAAGGAGCAATGACGCCTCATCGCGCGGGCCCGGCGGGCGTCGGTTCCTGCGTTCAAGAGAGTCCGAATACGCGGTCGAGGTGCACTGCGGCCAGTTGCTTGTCCTTCGATGGGGCCGTGACCGTAATCTCCTCGTTCCCGGAGGCAGTCAAAAAGGAGCGCGTCCGCTCGTTCGAGCTGCGCTCCTCCATCTGGTCGCCCGCGCATCGGACCCGGCTGTCGGCTGCCGGCGGTAACGCAGTGTTTTGAACTACGGCTGCAGCTGTTGACGGGCCGCGACCATCTCCAAGAAATAATTGTGCAGCCGCGTGTCGTCCGTCAGCTCCGGATGGAACGACAAGGCCAAGAACTGCCCTTCCCGGCATGCCACAATCCGGTCTTCATAGCGCGCCAGGACGTCCACCCCTGCGCCGACGGACTCAACGTGTGGGGCGCGGATAAACACCGCCGGAAACGCCGGCGCCCCGATGGCGGGAATGTCGAGGTCCGTCTCAAAGCTCTCGCGTTGCCGCCCAAACGAGTTTCGGTTCACCCGAATGTCCATCAGCGCCAAATGGGGTTCAGGTGCGCCGACAATCTCCTTTGCAAGGACAATCATGCCGGCGCACGTCCCCATCACTGGCATCCCTTCAACCGCCAATCGGCGGATGGGTTCCACGAGCGCGTATTCACGCAACAGGCGCCCAATTGCCGTGCTTTCGCCGCCCGGGATAACCAGCCCGTCGATACCCTCGAGATGTTCCGGCAGCTTGACCAGTACGGTCTCCGCGCCCAACATCTCGAACAACCGCTTGTGTTCCCGAAACGCCCCTTGCAGGGCGAGTACTCCGATTTTGCTCATGGCAATCCCTCAGTTCGTTACCAACCGCGACCCGCCATCCGCTCGTGCTCGCCGAGAGTGGACAATTCAATCCCCTTCATCGGTGTGCCGAGGCCCTTGGAGAGTTCCGCAATCAGCCCGTAATCTTGGTAGTGTGTCGTCGCCTGGACTATCGCGCGGGCGAACTTCTCCGGGTTCTCCGACTTAAAGATACCGGAACCGACAAATACGCCGTCGGACCCCAATTCCATCATCAGGGCCGCGTCTGCAGGGGTGGCAATGCCGCCAGCCGCAAAGTTGACCACCGGCAGGCGTCCGAGGCGATGCACCTCGAGCAAGAGTTCGTACGGTGCGCCGAGGTTCTTCGCCTCGGTCATCAGCTCGTCTTCCGACATCCCCTGTACGCGGCGAATTTGCGCTTGCACCATCCGCTGGTGCTTGACTGCCTCGACAATGTTGCCTGTGCCCGGCTCGCCCTTGGTGCGAATCATGGATGCACCCTCACCGATGCGGCGCAAGGCTTCACCGAGGTCGCGACATCCACACACAAACGGTACGGTGAATTCCTTCTTGTTGATGTGGAACTTGTCGTCGGCAGGGGTGAGGACTTCGCTCTCGTCGATGTAGTCGACGCCCATCGCTTCGAGCACGCGTGCCTCGACGATGTGGCCAATCCGACACTTCGCCATCACCGGAATGGAGACTGCCTTCATCACTTCTTCAACGATGGTTGGGTCCGCCATCCGAGCGACACCGCCCGCCGCACGGATGTCCGACGGTACGCGCTCCAACGCCATGACGGCCACGGCGCCCGCAGCCTCCGCAATCTTCGCCTGTTCCGGTGTGACGACGTCCATGATGACGCCGCCCTTTTGCATCTCGGCCATGCCGCGCTTTACCAACTCAGTTCCGGTCTTCGCCATCACAGCATCCTCCTCTTCCCGATGCGCGCACGCGCGCTGAACACATGTCGAATCCTGTTTCTCGTCTGTTCACGCCTGTTCGTCTTTCGAGTCGCGCTTCTCGAGGTTGCGCAAGTAGCGCCGGATTTCGAAGATGCCTCCGACGATGAACAGGAACAGCAAGATGCCGCACACCGTGAGGGTGCCGACTTTCAACCACAGGCCGGACATGTGGACACCACCCTGAACTACCTCTACACCACCTTAGATTATTACATTACAAGTGGTGTAGCAAATGCGAAAACCACTGGTCGACGGCGTGGATGGCCTTGCGCCACAGGCGTGTAACGATGTTCGCCTTGCCGTCGTCAATGGGAGATACCAAGGGATCTGTTGAAACGACCTGGTTCCCCACGACGTAGTTGACTTCGCCGACCTGCTCGCCCGTCTTCACTGGCGCATGCACTGGGGACGCCTTTACCTGTATCTTCCCGTTGACACCACTCGGAAGGTCGAGAATCAGGTCCCGCTGTGCAGACCCTTGAATCTCGGTGAGTTTGCCGTCTGGAACGGAAATCGCGTCCGGTACCGCCTGGCCTTGGCGGAGAACCCTGTCTTCCGTGAACTGGTGAAACCCGTAGTCGAACAGCTTCTGCGTATCCGCGAACCGATCTGCGTTGCTCTTGCTCCCGAGCACCACGGAAATCAGGCGAACGCCGTTTTGTTCCGCCGTTCCGACAAAGCAGTACCCAGCGGCCGATGTGAAGCCCGTCTTCAACCCGTCAATCCCCGGGTATTTGCCGAGCATCTCGTCGGTGTTCGTCCAGGTGTGGGTCTTGCCGGTGGTGATGTCCTGGACGGTCGCCGTGGGCCTGCTCGTGTACTGCAAAATCTGCGGGTACTTCTCAACCAAGTACCGGGTGAGAATGGCGAGATCATGTGCGGTCGAGTAGTGATTCGGGTTCGGCAGACCGTCCGGGTTCATGTAGTGTGTCCCGGTCATGCCGAGTTTTTGGGCTTCTTGATTCATCTCCTGGACGAACGACTGCTTGTCGCCACCGATGAAATCGGCAATGGCCACCGTCGCGTCGTTCGCCGAGAGGACAGCGACGTACTTCATCATCTGCTGCAGCGTGAGCTTTTCCCGTGGGTCCAGGTAGGCGTCCGAGACGCCAGGTTCTGTGGCGACCTTGTACGCATCCGGCGTCACCGGTACAATGTCGGACCAGGAAACCTTATGGGCCGCCACGGCCTCCATCACCAGGAGCATGGTCATGATCTTGGTGGTCGAAGCAGGGGCTCGGCGCGCATTCGGATTTTTCTCGTATAGAATCTGCCCGTTATCCGCATCCATCAGGACGACGGACGCAGCGGACACCGTTGGAGGTTTCGGAACTGGTAGATTGCCTGGCAGTTGGAACGTGGACGTCAGAGCCTGGGTGCTCAGTGTCGACGGCGTCGCAGCGGATGCGTTCGCGGCGGATGAAGCCGCATAGGCTGTCGGTGCGCCGAGCACCGTGATCGCAAGCGCGATGGACCATGCAGCCCTGATGCGCTTGGGTTGGAAGTTCGTCACTCCGGCCTGCACTCCCTGCCTTGGATTTTGGACAGACCCAGTATAGCACAGGGCATGTCCTCCGCCCGGTTCCAGATCTCTCCGGGCGGAGGCGCCTGCTACAGGCTGTAATTCGGGGCTTCTTTGGTGATCTGCACGTCGTGCGGGTGGCTCTCCCGGAGCCCCGCGGAGGTGATGCGAATGAACTGACCGTTGTCCTGAAGGTCGGCGATGGTCGGGGTTCCGCAGTAGCCCATGCCTGCGCGGATGCCCCCGACGAGCTGGTAGATGATCTCGCTGAGCGGCCCACGGTACGCCACACGGCCCTCAATCCCCTCGGGGACGAGCTTCTTCGTGTCCTCCTGAAAGTACCGCTCACCGCCGCCGGCGCGCATGGCCCCAAGGGATCCCATACCGCGGTAGACCTTGAACCGCCGCCCCTGATAGAGTTCGATCTCGCCAGGGCTCTCGTCCGTCCCAGCAAGCAAGCTCCCAATCATCACGGTACTTGACCCGGCAGCGAGTGCCTTCACGATATCGCCGGAATACTTGATGCCGCCGTCGGCAATCACCGGGATGCCGCGCCGTCGCGCCACAGTGGCACATTCGTACACAGCAGTGACCTGCGGTACGCCGATACCGGCCACCACGCGCGTCGTGCAAATACTCCCGGGACCGATGCCGACCTTGACGCCGTTAACGCCGACGTCCATCAGTGCCTCGGCACCCTCCCGTGTGGCCACGTTGCCTGCGACCAACTGCACGTCCGGGTACTTCTGCCGGACATCGCGGACGGCATCCAGGACCTTGCGGGAGTGTCCATGCGCGGTGTCAATCACGATGACATCCGCACCGGCCCGCACCAGCGCGTCCACGCGCTCGTACATGTCGGCAGACGTGGATACGGCTGCCCCGACGAGCAGCCTGCCGCGCCCGTCCTTGGCGGCATTCGGGAACTTGCGAGCCTTCTCGATGTCTTTGATGGTGATGAGACCTTTCAACACACCGGACGAGTCCACCAGCGGCAGTTTCTCTATCTTGTGCTGTGCGAGAATTTCTTTCGCCTCATCCAATGTGGTACCAACCGGTGCTGTGACGAGGTTTTCCCGGGTCATGACGGCGCCAATCGGCCGGTCGTCGTCCCGTTCAAAGCGGAGGTCGCGGTTGGTCAGAATCCCAATCAGCTTGCGTGATGCCGGCTCAACGATGGGCACCCCAGAGATTCGGTACTTGGCCATTAGAGCCTCCGCCTCGCGGATGGGGTGGTCTGCCGTCAAAAAGATGGGGTCTGTAATCACGCCGCTCTCTGAGCGCTTCACTTTGTCCACTTCGTCCGCCTGACGGTCGATGGACATGTTCTTGTGCACAATCCCGATACCACCCTCACGAGCCATCGCAATCGCGAGCGCCGCCTCGGTCACAGTGTCCATGGCGGCGCTCACTATCGGAATGTTCAATTGGATATCGGTGGTCAACTGAGTGGTGAGGTCCACGTCCCTTGGCAGGATGTTCGATTCAGCGGGGATGAGTAACACGTCGTCAAACGTCAATCCCTCACGGGCAAACTTGCTCTCCCAACGGTCAGCCACTGTGATTCCCTCCACGCGTAGTTTGGCTGTCTCCTCGCATAAACGCACGGCCCTGGGTGGATATTAGACGCAGTATATCAATGCCCATCGGGAAGTGTCAAATGACTGAAGGCCGCGGAACTTCTATGAAAAAGCCCAGTGGATTCACGAGTCTGGTTGACCCGCAGGTCGCGATTCCGCGGGTCAACCTGCAGAGCGAACACTTCGTGAAGCAGCTCCTCCGCCTGTTTCATCCGGACGCGCCGCTCTCAGCCTGCTACACCAGTGCAGCCCGAGTGTCTGCGTCGGCGCGCCAAGCGGCAGCCCTGGAGGAAGCCGATGCAAACGTCGACATCGCCGTCCGTCCTCTCATCCGATACTACAGCCTATTGCACTGGATGAAGGCGCTTTTGCACTTGGCGGACCTCGACTTCCCAGCGTCGACGGCCGTCTTACAACACGGCGTGTCCGTCCGACGCACGAAGCGATCTCCGTACCAGTGGCCGTTTGATGTCCTCTACGTTCACAAGGATGGGATCTTGCAGAGTCTATGGCGTGTGGCGCAGGTGGGTGGGAGACTGCCGGATCGACTCGCCGTAGGCCATTGCCTGGGATCACTCTCCCTGATGGTGGACGACGTGGCCGCCGTTCACCCGCAACTGCAGCACGTGTATCCGGTGCTCCGGACCCCACCTGCGGACACCCGAAGGACCTCCGTCGGTTCGGACGAAGGGCCGATGGTCCCCGATGTGGCTGCGTATGTCCCGCGAAGGATTGCAGCCAACCGCGGGATGACACCCGGCGAATGGAAGGCAGCATTCCTCACGGCACGGAGCCAATCAATCGGAGATACATCGGTACCTCCGGTGCACGCCAGCGTCCAAGGGCCTGACGGGCCTCATCTGCGGACCGTCAATCCGCCGGATGGAATGTCCGGGAACAGCCTTCCCGTGCCTGATGCCGCGGGGACACTCTTCGGCACCGGAGAAAGCGAACTGGATGAACCCGAGGGTTGGTTGGTCTTGCCCAGTGATGTCACGGAACACCCGTGGTATGCGACCCAACCACCCGGTGAACCCCGAAACACCGCTTGGTACGGACCGTCGGGTTCCAGCAGCGGCTTTCCCCCCTGCATGGACTCGACGGGACCGGTCGCCAGCAGTTGCCATCTTCTTCACGACGACGCACCGCAACCGCAGTGGTTTCATCACTTCTGTGTGCTGTACACGCTGTCCGCTCTGTGCCGCTACAACTCTGTCGAGTGGTCTGACATCCTGACATGGAACAACGAGGTGGACGCCCTGCTCGTACGTCAGTACCTCGCTCGCTATTCTCCGGCGTCCGTCTCTGGCAGTCTGCCCGGCCTCGTGTAAAGTAGAGCCTTGCATAGCACAAATACAGCAACAGGCCTCACACCCGTGGTCGGATGTGAGGCCTGTTTGCCGTTTCGCCCGCCTGTACTGGCGGACCCGGGCTCGCGGACTTTCTCTGCCCGCTTCACCCACACTTCTGCTCTCTCGCCTGGCGGCGTCCTACCTTCCCAGGGACTCGCGTCCCAAGTATT
>JAIMBT010000001.1 GCA_023511295.1 Alicyclobacillus sp. | reverse complement strand
GCGGATGGACGCCTGAAGAGGACAACAAGCTACGGCTCGTTTATCCCGAGGAACCCCGTCCAGTCATCGAATCAACGTTTCCGCATAGATCGTGGTTGGCAATTGTGTCACGGGCGAGTCGCCTCGGAATCAAGCGTACCAAGCCATTTTAGTTGCTTTCGCATGGGACCTGCGTATGCGAGTTGATTCAGATCCCATGCGAAATTTTGGAGGCGTATCGATTGAACCGGAATATTCCACGAGGTCCATCACCCGTGACTCAGCGGCCAAAAGCGTGGCGACCATCAGAAGAGCGGCAGACGGAGATGGATGAATATCTATGGGACCGGGAGACGATGCGAGTCTATTGCGACTGCTCGGTTTCGTATCCCTTAAAGTCATTTGGCATTGCGGTGGCTGTCGTGTTCGACGGCAGTGTCACCGTTCGCTCACGTAAGAAATATGACACGACCGGGCACTTGCTCCCAACGCACGGCGAACTCCAGGCGCTACAATACGCAATCGAACAAACCAGTGCGATGTTAAGGGATACACTAAACCTACCGACTCGTGTTGTCGTTTACAGCGATGTGAACCACATCGAGCACATCCTTCACGGTGGTGACATTGTCACTTTTGCCGATTCTGCTCGTCGAGTCGCAGCAGCCAGAACATCCTTCGCCAACAAGTGGTCAACGGTGGATCTGAACATCTGCTACTTGCCGCCCGAGGAGCAAAGGCACAATCCGTACTACGCTGCGGCACACAATGCAGCACGAAAGGAGGCTTCTATTAGAAAGAGATAGCGGGCGATCCCGCTACAACGCCACATTTTCCCCACCCGCACGGGGGCTTGTTTTTATCAAGCAACTCTTTCTACACTCCTCGCATAACACTAGGAGGTGATGTGTATGACGGATGCACGTTCCATGCTATTTGCGCAGCCCGGTGATCACGCAACACTTGAAGAACTAGACCGTCAGGCATTTGTCACATCGTTTTGGAATGTGACTGAACAAGGGTTTGGTCCCATTGATGTTCTTCACGTTGCCACCACACTTGGCCATGGCGAAGGGCTATTCGTGGACAAGCTGTCGACGCTAGGGACGACGCAAGAGTCAGTAGTCGAAGTGCTGGAGATGCTGGTGCTTCAACATCGGATGCGGGTGTTCGTGTTGGATGGACAGCGGCTGGTCGAGATGACGCCGGATATTGTGAAATTTCTACAGCAATTTCGACGGCTAGATGTCATCTTGATTAACCGAGCGGCCTGAGCGGGGACTCCCCGCTACATATTGTCGATGTACTGGGACCGCCAACGCAGCCCCAACTTCATTACCCCCTCGCCACAGCCTTCTCCAGTTCCTCATTCAGCCTCAATTGCAACATTTGGAACATGTTGTATCCGTGTTCTCTCCGAGTCCGTTTGATGTCATCCCAGTTTCCGGTGATCTCGATCCTGTGTCCGGACACATTCACCAACCAGCGGGGTTCGTTCGGTAACCCGATCCGCTTCACCGTGTTCCCTCTCCGAAACAGGTGGCGTGTTTTAGGCGTGTATCCGACCTGGGATCCCTCGAGGTAATACTGTAGACCTTGCGTGGCAATGGTCATCACTGTTGTTTGCCCGAGTAACTCCATAATCGCCTTCCACTGGTCAAGCGCCAAATGCTTTTTACCGTGGTGACACACGGCGAATCCATCCTCCACCGAAATCTTTCGCATCGTTGTCAGAGCTCCGTCGACGTTTAGCATGGTCTTTCTGAGCAGATGGCGGTTCTTGCGCCCAGGTACGGGAATCATCCCTCGAAGTTCGACGCTCGAAGCAGTCACTTGATCCGACTCCAACATCATGTCTTGGAATCGGTCCATCATCCCCAAAAGGTCAAATGCCTCTCTCATCAAGGCCTCCCATACCTCGTAAAATTCGGGATCCATCCACTGCGTGACGTCCCTCCTTCTCTCCTTGGCAAGACCGTACCAAACAATATTATCGAGACTCCCAAGCACCATTGGACCCTTCGTTTTCCAAAACATCGTCAAATCCCCTTCCTCACCGTTCTCCTCCGGCTGAATGGGGAGAGCTTAAAGAGGGTTGGTCCAACGGTGCAAGTTCCTGCGCAGTGCAACACGATGTTCGAGATGCGATATAATTTGTACGGGATTTCCAACTCTTGCGTGAACGAAGGAAGGGACCTGGATGACACATGATACTTCCTTCCACCATGAGCCTAGTCGCATCAACGACCCAGTAAATCAACTCATCGCAGAAATAACCCAACGGCTGATGGATGGCCACAGTGTGTCTCTATGTGCATCCGCAGAGTGCCAGGTTAGAATCATTCCTGAGATCGTACGTCAGCTTCACATGAGGGGAGCTTATGTCACTAGAGTAGATGTTTCGGCGGCCGATAGCGTGGACGAGTTCTCCAGTGCGTTGATTCAATCCGCTTCTGAAACCAGATCGGTGCCGTCAGTTCCCGAGTCCGTTCATCTGGAGCCGCACCCCGAAGATGGGCTGGTGGATCCGATTGAGTTACTGGAATACGCCGTCATGGTTCCTGAATTTGTAGCCGAACAAGACGAGCGGCGAATGGTTGTTGTGCTTGAAGAGCTCCACGAGCTTGAGCGTTTGGGGGGTGATGAATTACTGAAGCGCCTACGTGCATGGTTCCAGCGCCACGTGTATACGACATATTTGCTCGTGAGCAGTCAGGCTGACCGTATGAAGCCACTCATATCCCAGCGTCAGCAAGCGTTCTACAGGTTTGCGGTCATGTTGGAATGGCCGCACAGATGAGACTTTGCATCACCATGTTCACACGACGCTAGTGACAAGGATGCCGGCCAGCGCACACGCCTACATGGTTTCACCGCAAAGGCGTGTAACGATACTGACACTCGTATATGAGCACGCAAGTGTGGTATGTTTTCCAGCGTGCAACGTCAAAACTTCACGACCGTCAAGTTTTGTCCCGTCAATGTAGACATCTCGGGTTTGAACCTCCCCGCCCTGTGCCAAAAGATTCGAAGCGACAGCATCGTTCACGGAATTCCCGGATCGTACATCAAGCGGAAGTTTGTGCGCATCGTATCCCGCATCAACAAGGCGTTGCACCTCATTTCCAGTCTGGACCCCGGTCGAGCCGCCAAGGTGACTGAAG
Organism: Alicyclobacillus sp.; assembly: GCA_023511295.1. Classification (GTDB taxonomy): domain Bacteria; phylum Bacillota; class Bacilli; order Alicyclobacillales; family Alicyclobacillaceae; genus JAIMBT01. The sequence goes on along the minus strand of JAIMBT010000001.1, from coordinate 220,506 downwards.
CCCCTGGACACAACAACGCCTCGCTCATGGCAAGGCCCAGGCCGCTTGAACCGCCCGTCACAGGAGCACGGACTCCGTTCAAACGAATTGGCTCCATCCCGTATGCCTCCTCACTGCGACAGTGCGTCGAGGATTTCTGTAGTGGTACGTGAACGCCCAATTCTCGGGAAGATGTGCTTCAGCACATAGTTGTGTTCTTCCTGATTAAGTCCCGTCATGGCGTCAATCGCAAACACCTGGTTGTACCCGTGCTGATACGCCTCACGTGCAGTCGTGTCAACGCCATACCCGGTAGCGATACCGCATAGCACGATTGTGTCGATGCTCCTCCTCCGAAGTTGGAGGTCCAAATCCGTACCGTAAAAGGCTCCCCATTGGTGTTTGGTGATGACAAAATCAGTGTCCGTCACGCCGATTTCGGAGACGATTTCAAACGCATCTTTCGGTCGCTCACCGGATCCCCACCGTGGTGCTTCATCCGTCAGCGGTCTCAACATGTCTTTTCCGTCCTGCGAAGCCACTCGTACCAGGCCGACAAACGCTCCCTTTGCTCGAAATGCGTTCACCAGTCTCGCTGCGTTGTGTACGACTTCCTGCGCCGAGTATGGCGCCCCTTTGAGCGCCACAACGCTATTTTGCAGGTCAATCACAACAAGTGCCGTTTTGTCGGGATATAGCGCTTCCAATTTGGTCATGTCAATCACCTCGTATGCATGTACTTCTCTCAAACATGTTACATCAATGTTGGGTACAGTCGAAAAAAGCCTGAATCCATTGAGTCAGACAACGAGACGACTGCGGTTTGCAGACAATTTTTCAGACACAGCGGCACAAGACAAGCACTTTGTCCCAGAATGTGTGATACGCTCTCCACATAAAGCCCTGTCAGAGATTGTGCGATGCAAGCCATGTACAGCGAGGAGGCCGTAAAATGTCATTCCCGAATCGAATTGTCTGTCTGGCGGCCGAAACGCCTGAAATACTTCACCGTTTGGGAGTCTTAGACAAAGTTGCAGGAATCTCTGCATACACGACACGTCCGGAGGAAGCCCTCCGTATTCCGAAGGTCAGTGGATTCAAGTTTGGAAGCGTCGAGCGGATCATGCGTTTGAATCCCGATCTCGTCATCCTCACGTCCGGCGTGCAAAAAGAACTTGCCATGAGTCTGGCCGCTGCCGGCGTGACATTGTTGCACTTTAATCCGCACCGGCTAACAGATTTATTTGATGAGATTCGGCTATTGGGGAACGTCGTTGGTAAGCCCGAAGAAGCCGAACGTCTAAACGATGAAATTCAGTCCAAGTTATACTTAATCGAAGAGCAAAGAAACGCACTATCCGTTCATCCGAGGGTGTACTTCGAAGAATGGATGGACCCATTCATGTGCGGAACCGGCTGGGTCAGTGATTTGATCACAATTGCGGGTGGCCGAGATGTTTTTCGTGAACGGTCGCTCACAGGCCGTTCAGCGATCGATAGAGTCGTGACGGACGATGACATCATCGAAGCGCAACCAGATATTGTGTTGGCTTCCTGGTGCGGAAAGCCCTTTGACAAAGCGTCATTCGTTTCGAGAACGGGATTCAGTGAAATCCCGGCGGTGATACACGATGAGGTTCATGAAGTGCGCAGCGAAATTCTGCAATTTGGCCCGATGTTGCTCGACAGCTTGAAAGAGCTTCACGCCTGCTTTGCTCGATTTGCAACGAAGCATTGACGGTCAGCGCCTCCGTGTGGTGCAAGAATGGAAAAGTTCACGAAGGTAAATCAAGCCCACGCCGGCAAACGTGGGCTTGTTATGCGTTAAGCGGTTCTGTCCGCAGTAGGCGAGGAAACTACACTAATTACGAAGCCGGTGCGCTCACATACATGATCCGCATCTACCGTCTCAAGCGTATCATTCGACTCGTTGGATACTTGCTTCTTTTGTACGTGTGGCCGTAGACGCATTCGCTGTCACATGCTCATCGCCATCCCCACCTTCGTTTCTGAGCTTCGACTGGCATGTTTGTGCGCACCCGTGTCATGCTTAGTTTCCGTCCGATGGCAGAGTAACTTCGTACACACCAATGGTCTGCGCTGTAGGCACTCCTTTCGCAGGTGGAACGCAAGGCACTTCCACCCAATCCTTATCCCTCCGGCGCCACTTCACATCATCCTCACGTTCATCACCACGTCTCATCTGATAGTCGTATCGGAACTTCCAGATCCTTTTACGCTCCATACTTCGCACAGGCCTGCCGAATCCGGGCTCGATCACCGTTCCAGCACCATGGAGTATCCGCTCTGCATCGCCAATATCTTGAGCACTCTCGCATCTCATCTTCATAATAGTAGGTACGGCGAATCCTGGATTGGTAAGCCTTCCATTTTATTGATGCAGCGAAGTCTTGCGGAATAACGGGAATCTTTATGCCATCTGCCGTGGCCATACTGGTTCGTGGAGAGTCGTCCGATGATGGCGTAACGGATGTCGGAAGGCATTTCGTCCGCCTACTGCCACCGAAAGTTGGGACGTGGAGATTTCCCGATCACGGACGTGATCCCACTGTGACCCGGTGCCAGGTTACTGGTGGTTTCTCATGCGGCGGAGAATAAAGTCCCGAAGGGTTTTGTTACCTTCCTTCAAGCTTTATCCCCCTTCCGAGTCCACTTACTCATGCGCCGCAGCACTTTTTATATTTCTTCCCACTTCCGCAAGGGCACGGCTCATTCCGACCGACCTTCTTCTTGGGTCGGGTTACCATCGCCTTCTCGAACCGCATTCGCCTTTCGAACTCCTCGTCAATTTCATCGAGCGATTTCTTCCATTGTTGAACTTCGGGGTCATCAATTCCGTTCACTACGCAATTAGCATACAAGACTTCGAGCAAGTCCAGGTTATCATCCGATTGCTGACGCAACTCTTTCATGGCCGAGATTTCCAGCGGCGAAGTCAGTCGGCACAGCGTATCGGCCAGCATCAAACGCTCTTCGATGTCTGTGGCCTTCTGAAACAACCGTACCGTCGCCGCTGCTGAGTACGAGGTTTTGATTCCAGCGAGGACGCCCGTGGCGTAGTTGTGGAAATCCCACTCGGACTCGCCGAACCGCTCCTCAACAGCGTCCACGACAGATTGGGTGCCAATTCTCACCAAGGCATACATCGCCCGCTCTTGCAAGAGGTCGATATCTGAATCGAGGGCGTCGAGTAAGGCAGAAATCGCCGATGCATCCTTCAAATAACCCGCAAGGACGCACGCCATTGCATCTTCGTAGTCGTCGTACCAATCATCGGGATCGTCATCTTCGTGCTTCCGAATGGTTTCACTCAACTCGAGTTTTGGCAAATCACTTCTGCGTGCTATTTCCCGTGCCATTGCGACGACAAACGGAAAATCGACCACAGAGTATTCTTCGCCCCGAATTTCATCGGCAAACCTCCGCCATTCTTCAAGGAGAGCCGGCGTTTTCAAACTGACGAGATTGATTCGCCGCTCAATTTTTCGACGTAGCGTTGCAGGAAGGCTCGACAAACCATTACTGAGACCCGCCAATACGTGAGGGTGAGCTGACAGGAGGATTCTCGCATAGTCCTGTTGGAGTGCGGGCTCGTCCTTTATTCGGCGGAATAATTCGGAAGCCATTGTTGGCGACACGACAAATTCACGTGCTCCGTATAGCAACTCACCACGGGCATCCGTTTGATCTCCTATTTCGCACGCTTTCAAAACAATCGGCAGGAGCTCTTCGTCGTCTGATTGGGCTTCTTCGAAATAGTCCAAGGCGAATCGCCGAATTCGGTGTTCAGGGTGAAGCGGGAACTGTTTCATTTCATGTGGAGTCTTCATATTGGAGCCACCTCGGCTTGGACGCTTTGTCGTTAAACATTTTGACATTTGTTTGGAGGATCCCTTCCCAAGCTAAGGGCTACGGAAAACATGGCAAAACGCCCTCACCACTTCGCAACACTTTAAGCAGTTGTCCTTCGTGTACGGAGTACTGCCCGCCCGTCGTCCGGGTGATTGTCTATAGTCGTCAGCCAACACGGCCGAAACAACGCCTTCACCTGATACTTCGTTCATCGTCTGATCGTAAATTCGACGTCCGTGACCGCCCCCCCAAACCTAGTATGGTCGCCCAGTTGACAAACGCATCCAGCAAACGTGAGGAGCCAGCGGTGATCTCGGGCAATACGAATGTGCCATCGGCCCATCGGTTCAGAATCAAGCCCCGACATCAGAGGGATATTTCATCATGAGAAATCGTGCCAGAGCAACATGATATTGAAGAATTTGATTCGTCCAAATACGTTCACTCAATTCTGGATTGCCATCAAGTTTCACCTCGATGATCCGGGCGAGCTGCTCCCATCACTGGCCACCCAGCAATGATGATATCTACTTCAACACAGGGACCTCCTCCGTCCTATCAGTTGGAACGTTCGATTCCAACTTCCTGCCGAGAAGTCTTTCGATTGGCTTTGAAAGTCTTTGACGCACGTCTTCAGAAACCTCGCCCTGTACAAACTCCAACGCACGACGAACTTTATCGTTTTTACCAACGTTGAATCCGCAGTCCTCTTCAAGATCTGGGTCGAATGTGAACAGTCGTGTCTTATCCAGGATTGCACTCTCGATTTTCGAATTCAAAGCCTCATGAAATTCGTTCTCTTCCCGTTGCTTCTTTTGTCGTTCCGGAGACCATTTTGCATCTACCTCTTTAACATCAACATCATGAATGACGACAAACGGAATCTCAAAGTGTTGCAATACGTTAATGAAAATGGGAAGGTTGCTTTTCCCACCGACTTCAACAACCGATAGTCCTATTGCATCAGCGTCGATCCCATATTGTTTGAGCAGAGCCGGAAACAAAAATTTCTCGGTATCGCCTTCGACCAACAAACAATACTTTGAAAAGAACAGCTCGCTACGTTCGGGATCGAATTCCCTTAGGAGTTTGAATTCTTCCCTTTGCGTTGGCGACCATTGTTGTGGCGGGCAACATGATACCTTAGTCCCAGTGTCTTTGCTCTTCCGCACAATATTGACAGTTTCGGGATGCATGACGTCTACAAAGTTTGCGGAATGTGTTGTATAAAAAACCTGATTCCCTTGCCTCGCAATGTCACGCAACACTTTGTAGAAAAACCGTTGCCGATGGGGGTGCAGATATCCCTCAGGTTCCTCTACGGCGATAATTGCGTTACCCTTTTGCAACTCTTGATAAGCTCGAAATATGGCTACAACCAAGGAGCTTTGATAGCCCGCTCCTACTTCTGATGCCGCATGGCTTGTCCCGCCCTCGGTTATGACAACCTCCATGTTCCTGTAGACGTTGAAAGGATCAAACGGCTGGAAGTCGATTCGGACGTCATCGGATGAAGGTTCTAACCCGAGCTGTTCCAGTGCATAATTTCGTACCCTCGCCTCTATATCAAGAAAGGATTGTGTCCTCAACAGGTTGAACAGTTCTTCAACCTTTCGTTCGTACAGTTCTTTTCGTAATACAGGGTGGGGCGCCCCTGGGACGTCGATGACTTCCCGGCCAAACTCGTCGTTCACATTTCGAAATAGTCGGTTCAACGCAGACCACCTGGAACTGGGGGAATGGCTACTATAATCACGCCACACGTCCACATACACTAGCGGAAACTGTTCACGCAGGTCTGCGCTCACATTGAGGTTTACTGAATACGGTCTACTTTCTTGGCCCTTTGCATACGGTTTTGACGGTACCTTAATTGGCTCACCATTTTGATTTAAGCAAATGAATTCGGATTTCAAGTCTCCAGCCTTCTTGTTTTTTGTAGCCCTTTTGTACTGCCCACATGTCAACCGAAATCCAAACACCTTTACGACCTTCCCGTAACGCTCCACTTCGACTCCAGTATCAAACACCACTTGAATCAAAATTTCATTGGAACGGTCATGCTGGTAAAAGTCGTCATCGGTGAACGAACGGTCCGATGGCCAAGTTTCCCCCAACACCAAATTGAGCGCACGCAAGATATTGGATTTTCCCGCATTGTTTTCTCCAATCAAGGCGCATAGGCTAGCGGGTTCGAAAGCCAGGTCACGTATCGAACGATAGTTTTTAATTACAACCCGTTCAATCCTCATGAATTTACGCTCCCTTCGGAACACGCTACATTGCTTGTGTTCGGTTCGTAGACTGTTGATATATGTAAGGACCAGATGCGTGGTTGCACACAAGAGCCCTATCACTGCTCGGTTTCCTTCGTTAGTAGACGGAGTGGTGAACCTTATGGATTCCGATCTCTCTCCAGCTCCACCGAGACTTGTCACCGCCGTCTGGAAGATCCATCTTGAATTGATGATGCCTTTAAGGAGAAAAGTCGTGTATCCCGAGAGTCCGCCCCAATCAAATATTACGGAGCGCTCGCAGCAGATCCATCCTCATTCAACTTCTGATACACCGATGCCAGCATCCAGTTCTTCACCGTATTCTGGAACTCTGGTTCATCCATCAACTTCGCAAATATCTTGTCGTTCATCCCCATCCGGTCGATGACCTTTCCAAGAAAAACGTCGTCGAATGCGTAACGAAAGTTTTCCATCGTATTCGACCGGGCTGCCTTAACAATCTCTTCGTCACGCATGATATCCAGCTCTACCTGATCGAAGAACAGCCGATCCGCCTCCGTAAAATCCGTCCCAAATGCCTTGTTCAGCACCTCAATGATGCTGGAGAGTGGCGCTTCCTTCCGGTTGTATCCGCCAGTCCCCGCTTCGGTGATGCCATCGACGACGCCTGGCGTTTCCCGTACGAGTTCAATCCGGCCCTTTGACTTTACCTCCAGCCGGTAATACTGCATCTGCACCTCGTCATCGAGGTCCAGCGCCACCCGTCCCCGTACCGGGAGCTTTCTCAACAACAGCCGTCCGTACGTGTAAAACTTGTGAATGGGAACGGACTGGAACGGCGCTATCTGCGTGATGAACCCGTAAACCCGGACGAACGTGGCGAGTGTTGAGCGAAACTCCTCCCGCTCCGTCTCCGGCAACTGCAAGTAGCGCTCCACAGCCGGATCAAGGTACTTGTGTAATGCCGCCGCATCCTTGCCGGTATAGAACGCCTCTACAAGCGCTTCCACGTCATCCTTCCAAATGACGGGCTGGGCTTCGAGGCAGCTCTTCAAGTCAAAGATCAGGTTCAGATCTGTCTCTTTACCGAGCGTCGTGACCTCATAGTACGGCTGGAACGCCGCCTGAATCTCCTCGAGGGTGTTCACGAAGTCGAGCACAAACGTGTCGTTTTTACCGGGACATGTACGGTTGAGGCGGCTTAGTGTCTGCACCGCTTGGATGCCGGACAACTTCTTGTCGACAAACATCGTGTGCAAAAGCGGCTGGTCAAACCCGGTCTGATACTTGTCAGCCACGATCAGCACTTGGTAATCGTCCGTGTCAAACCGGTCTGGCAGCTCCTTCTCCCCAAATCCATTGATGCCGGGCTCGGTGTACTCCTCACCCTGATCGATTACGGTGCCCGAAAACGCCACCAGCGTCGCCACATCCGTGTAGCCCTTGCGCTTGATGTACTCGTCGAAGGCCTGCTTGTAGCGAAGCGCATGAAGACGTGAGCTCGTCACAACCATAGCCTTTGCCCGGCCGCCGATCTTATGGCGGGTGATGCGCCGGAAATGCTCCACCATGATCTCCGTCTTTTGCGCCACGTTATGCGGGTGCAGGCTTGCGAAACGAGCAATGGCCTTCTTCGCCGGTCTCTCTTCCAGCGTCGGATCATCTTCTATCGCCTTGGCCAGCTTGTAGTACGCCTTGTACGTGACGTAGTTTTGTAGAACATCGAGGATGAAGCCCTCTTCGATCGCCTGGCGCATGGAATACAGATGCAATGGCTCCGGCTTCGCTTCTGGCGTGGGCCTGCGGCCGAACAGTTCAAGTGTCTTCGCCTTAGGCGTTGCCGTAAAGGCAAAGTAACTCAGGTTCTTCTGTCGACCCCGCTTGGCGAGCTCTTCAGCTATCTGATCCTCGACATCCTTCGCCTTCGCATCCAGATCCCGCTGAATATGCTCCGCCTCTTCGAGCGAACCCGCCGCCAACACTTCCTTCAGGGCATCGGCCGCCTTACCGCTTTGCGAGCTATGCGCCTCATCAACGATGATGGCGAAGTTCTTGTGCGACAGATCGGCGACTTGTTTCGAGATGACGCCGAACTTTTGGATGGTCGAGACGATGATCTTGGCCGTGCCCGACTCCAGCGCCTGTTTGAGCTGCCGGGAGTTTTTATCGATCTGCTGCACGACACCCTGTATGTGATCGAATTGATAAATGGCATCCTGTAGTTGGCGATCCAGCACCAGCCGATCCGTAATAACAATGACGGCATCGAAGATGGGTTTGTCATCCGGACCATGAAGACTCGACAGCCGATGCGCCAGCCACGAGATGGTGTTCGTCTTCCCCGATCCCGCCGAGTGCTGAATCAGGTAATTGTGCCCAGGGCCCCTCTCCAGCACGTCGGCCAAGATTTTGTTCACCGCATCCCACTGATGGTAGCGGGGGAAGATCATTGTCTCCTTGCGGACCTTCTTGCCATTTTTGACTTTCTCGTCGACCTGCAAGTGAAGGAACTTTTGCAGGAGGTCCATGAAGTTATCTTTTTGCCAGACCTCTTCCCACAGGTATGCCGTACGGAATCCATTCGACGGTGGATTACCGGCACCGCCCTGGTTGCCTCGGTTGAACGGAAGGAAGAAGGTGTCACTTCCGTCCAATTTGGTGGTCATGTAGACCTCGTCCGGATCCACCGCAAAGTGCACGAGGGTTCGCTTTTTGAACTGGAAGAGCAGCTCTCTCGGATCCCGATCCCGTTTGTATTGCCGAATGGCATCCTGAACGGTCTGGCCGGTGAACTGGTTCTTCAGCTCTACCGTCATGATGGGCAGACCGTTGATAGAAAGCACCATATCGAGGGAATTCTCGCTTTTGGGGCTGTAGTGAAGTTGGAGAGTCACCGTGAGGATGTTCTGATTGTACCGGGCCAGGGTCTCCGGGTTGAGCCCGCTCGCAGGCCTGAAAAACGCCGCCTTGATGGGCACGCCGTAGATGTCAAATCCCTTCCGGATAACCTTCAACATCCCGTCTCGGTCGATGACCTGGACGAGTCGGCGGATGAGCTCGGTATCCGTTTTATCTCCAAAGAAACCCATGAGGCGGTTATACTCGTTCGGTTGGCTCGTTTTCACGAATTCAAGGAAGGTGGCCGAGAACAGGGCCATATCCCTATCGTATGCATCCGGGCTGCCCTTGTGCCAGCCGTGTGCAAGTAGATGTGACTCAATCGCTTCTTCCAGCGCCTTTTCGGTGTGGATGGCGGTCATGCGATCAACTCCTTTCGTTCTAAGTCTGTACGTCTAAGCGAATCAATCGTGGCAACGCTTATCAGGACGAAACGGGTGTGGCTTCGTGTGCTGCATACTGCCGCACGTCGATTTGGCCGGTCACGGCGGCAGTGATGAGGGCTTGGCGGTATTCTCTCAGAAGCACAACCTGGTGCTCCAACCTACTTGTTGCTTGATTGATGGTTTTAGATATTTCACGTATTCGTTGAACAATAGAAAGTTGTTCCGACACAGGTGGAACCAGAAGAGGCGTGCCCGCAAGTATCCCCGTATTCAAATTGTCCATCGTAGAACCCACAGACTGAATCAACAACCAGTCTCGTATCCAAGGAGTTGAAAATGAGAACGCCACAAACGCTGGATCAACTATCTGAGAATTAAGCCGTAAACGGAAGCACCCAGTACCGCACAAAAATCCTTGTGCTGATTCAGTCACCAATGCGCAACGACCTATTTCACCTCTACGGGCGAAAACTATGTCACCACGCATAAGTTCGTGACGAATAAGTCTTTGCTTAGTGGCAGGTGATACAGTACAAGTTGGATCCGGAGCAATGTCACCGTCAATCAAATGAGATGGATTGATAACAGGTATGCCGTCATCAACGTAGTCTTCGGCGTGTAACTGACTGCCAAACGGGCCGGTTTGAATTGATACCGCCACTCGAGAGATCTTAACAATATCCCAATGCGCCGGTACCTCTCCCAACCACGGAATGCCCGAATCCTTCATCGGTACGTTCGGATCAAGCCCCTTTGTGACGGCCTGGGTAATCAGGGCCTGACGCTTCTCCTGCAAGAGCTCGATGAGACGCTTCTTCTTCTCGACGAGCTGGTCGAGTTTGGCCGTTTCGGTGTCGAGGAAGGAGGCGATGGCCTTCTGTTCCTCGAGCGGCGGAAACGGTTGTTTGAATTCAGACAGGAACGATTCCGGGACACGCTTTTGTCCGGCCGCACCAATCATGGAAGCCTCTCCATGCGAACGCAAGATATGGCTACGAACCACATAGGAAAGATACAGTGGGCTCATGTTGTCCTTGGCTCGCAGAACGTGAAACTCTGTGGAGCCAAATCCGATACCATTTTTCAGTCCATGAACGAGTGCGGTCTTGCCATTTTCGAAGCAGGGAGTGATCTTGGCCAGCAGAACGTCTCCATCTCGAAAATATGTGTAACCAGAAGCATAGTCTGCTATCATTCCTGACCTCGTCTCATCAAACTCGCCCGATTCGCTCACTGCCTCCATCGGGAGAAAGGATACCTCTGTTTCCTCGGGCAGCCGTGAAATTTCGCTTTTTGTGGGATTTATTTGTACGTAATGTTTAAGACGAGCTACACGCCAATTGTCCCTCAGAAAATCGATTGACTGCCGCTGAGGCTTGTTCATATGCGGATCGCCTCCAGCAGTTCTCGGATGTCAGCTTCCAGTTCACCAATATCCCGTGCAATCTCCTCCAACGGCCGCATCGACGTATACTCGTAAAAATGCCTCGTGAACGGGATCTCGTACCCGATCTTCGTCTTATCCTCGTCAATCCAGGCATCGGGCACGTACGGCTTCACTTCCCGTTCGAAATACTCGTAGATATCTTCCTTGAGCGGCACGTTCTCGTAGTCCCGTAGCTCCGTATCCGGTTCGGGGTTGCCCTTTGCATCCCGGCAGATATCGGCCGTCTCATCCCGCTCCGACACCGCTGACAGAATCGCCTTCTGCATCGGCGCTGGCAAATCCATACCGCTCGTCTTAAACGCCTTCTTCAAGACCTTCACGAACTCTTCCCGGTTCTTGTAAAGGGTATCCGACCGCAGGCCTTCGAGAATACGGAGAATCGCTTCTTGCTGGCGCTTGCCCTCCGCAACCTCCGCCTCGCCGGCCGCACCCTTCTTCTTGGACGTGGCGAGGTTCTGGAACGCCTTCTCTTCCTTCAGCCGGGCAATGCGCTCGTCCGACACGAGGAAGTTCAGCCGCAGCGGTCGCTCCACGGTAATACGCCGATATCCGAAGTCCTCATTGTCAAAGATCTTGCTGTACTTGGTCTCTCGAAACTCGCCATGTATGCGGGTGATCTCTGCAATGTGCTCATCCGACAATTCGTTTCGCTTGTTGCCCAAAGACTTGCGCATCTTTTGATAGAGATGCGTGGCGTTGATAAGTTGGATCTTGCCCTTTCTTTCCGGAGACTTCCGGTTTGTGAGCACCCAGATGTATGTCGAGATGCCCGTGTTGTAGAACAGTTGATCTGGCAGCGCCACGATGGCCTCGAGCCAGTCGTTCTCGATGGTCCACCGACGAATGTTCGACTCTCCCGACTCTGCACCACCGGAAAACAGAGGCGATCCGTTGAACACAATGGCGATCCGGCTCCCGCCGAGAGATACCGGCTTCATCTTTGCGAGCATGTGCTGCAAGAAGAGCAGCGATCCGTCGCTGATCCTCGGCAACCCGGCACCAAAGCGGCCGTTCATGCCGAGCTTCTCATGCTCATCCCGAATCTCTTTCTCGACTTTCTTCCACTCCACGCCAAACGGCGGATTCGACAACAGGTAGTCGAATGTCTGACCGGCAAACCCGTCTTCCGTGAAGCTGTTACCGAACTTGATTTGCGACGGCTTCTGCCCCTTCAGCAGCATATCGGCCTTGCAGATGGCGTACGACTCGGGATTCAGCTCCTGCCCGAAAACCCGCACCATCATGTCAGGATTATGTTCATGGAGCCATTCTTCCGACACCGACAGCATGCCGCCCGTGCCACAAGCGGGATCGTATATCGTCCGCACGATTCCCTCCTTGGAGAGGTCCTGGTTACGGTCTTCGTTGAACAGAAGATTCACCATCAGGCGAATCACTTCACGTGGCGTAAAATGCTCCCCGGCCGTCTCGTTGGAGACTTCGGCGAACTTGCGGATGAGTTCCTCGAAGATGTACCCCATCTCCATGTTACTGACGGTGTTAGGATGCAAATCAATGGCAGCAAATCGCTGCATCACCTGGTAGAGGAGGTTGGACCGGTCGAGCCGCTCAATCTGCTTGCTGAACTCAAAGTAGTCCATGACATCTTTTGCGTTGGTCGAAAATCCGTTGATGTACGCCGTCAGGTTGGCGGCCAGATGATCCGGGTCGTCCAGCAGAGACTCGAAATCGAATCTGCTCCGGTTATGAAACTCATACCCGGTAATCCGGTTGAGCACCGGGTCGAGGTTTTGCACGTTCAACCGTTCCAGTTCGGCCAGTTTGGCCAACACTTGCGGCTTAGTAGGCTTCAATACCGAATCCAGCCGGCGCAATACAGTCATGGGCAGGATGACCTTGCCGTAATCGGATTGCTTATAGTCGCCTCTCAAAAGATCGGCCACAGACCAAATAAAATTGGCTATTTCGTTGAAGTTCGGCATATGTATTCTCCCCAATTCCATCAGCGATCCCCAGTACGAATCAATTCCCATTTTACTTTAGATTGGTAGATTCGACATCCTGCGCTTTGAGGGGCATTCGACAGGAGATGGTCGGTTTGGCAGAGAATCGTACTGTGTCCAGAGACTTGAGCAAAGTCTGGAATCGCACAACTGATCTGTTTGGAAACCCTCAATTTAGCAGTGGGATAGGGAGTGAATAGAATGAACTATGAGGTGACCCCATTGGCGGTTGCAATGCATTCGAATCCAGGTGTCTATGCTGTATTCTTGGGTTCAGGGGTCTCCAAGCCTGCCGGAATCCCTAGCGGCTGGGACATCATGATGGACCTTTGCCGCAAAGTGGCCGCATGTCGTGGAGAGAATTGCGAGCCTTCACCCGATCAATGGTATGAACAGACGTTTCAAAAACCGATTCGCTATGACACGCTTTTGGAGGAAATCGGTAATACATCACATGAAAGAACAGGAATTCTGCGCTCGTATTTTGAAACCGCACCTGAGGAGGCCGAACAAGGTCTCAAGCAGCCAACCGCTGCGCACCGTGCAATCGCATGGCTTGTAAAGCAAGGATTCGTCAAAGTCATCATAACAACCAACTTTGACCGCCTCATGGAAACAGCATTGGAAGACGAGGGCGTGCAGGCAGACGTCCTTTGGAGTGAAGAACAGATTGAAGGTGCTCGCCCCTTACCCCACTCGCCCTGTGCCCTGCTGAAAGTAAATGGGGATTATCTCGATTCCCGGTTCAAGAACACAGCGCTTGAGTTGGAGGAATACCCCCTGCCCATCGAACAATTTCTATCTCGTGTCTTTGAGGATTACGGCCTAATCGTGGCTGGATGGTCTGCGGAATGGGATAACGGATTGCGCAACTGTATGTTCCGGGTCAAAAGCCGTCGGTATGGATGGTACTGGCTTCAAGTCGGGCCCTTGACAGAAAGCGCAAAACATTTGATTGCGCATCGTCAAGCAACCGTGGTCGCTGACACTGGTGCTGATTCATTCTTTAAAAGCCTCAAGTCTCAAATAGAAGCGCTGCTGACTCTGGATAGAAGGAGTCTGTCCTTAACTCCCCAGATGGCCCAGGCCATGGCCAAAAATTTCATACGACAGAAGGATTGGATCGGTCTACACGATATGGTCCACGGTGAAGTTGATCGCATTCTGCAATTTGTTATTTCGCTGCCCTATAACGGGAGAAATGAAGAATTCCCGTCGATGGTCGAACGAATCACGGCAGAGTGCGAATCTTTGGTCCAGATCATAAATGCGACCTGTTACTTCACAGAAGAGGAGAAGCCCAGAGAATATATCCGACAGGCCTTGTATCAATTGATAAGCGTGCCATTCATAGGAGGAAACTCAAAGTTACATCCGCTACGGTTCTTGCCGGTTCTTTTGACATTCTACAGTAGCGGAATTGCTTCGGTCGCTGCAAATCACTACAAGATGTTGCGTTCTATTTGGCTTGAGCAGCCAACAGTGATCGAACTCAGTGCATCTCTTCCATTCTTGTCTGCGATTCAACCACTACGGTTATTCTCGAACGCAGCGGACGGTTTCAAAGGTCTGATTCAGAACAAGGGTGCAAGAGACGCATTTTTACCAGCCCACCAGTACCTGTATGAAACAATGAAGCGCCTCTTCCACAGTCCTCTATCGAATAGTGCGGAGTTTGATCGATGTTTTTACGGGTTTGAGTTCTTATATGCGCTGCGATTCTATTCAGAAAACGAGTCATCAAGCTATAAGTATGCGCCCGGCCTCTTCATCTTTGATTTGGGAACGTTGGAACCGTTCTTGCGACACGGAAGAAGTTTCGGACCACACTGGGGTGCCATTGAACATCTGTTCAATGATGGTCAAGACGAGTGGATTGACTTGATGAAACGATTTGACCACAACGCCATTCCTTGGTTTGCTCAACATATTCCCTATGCGGACAACGGAAGCCTGTTGAAGCTGTACCAGGGGCAATAGGTGCGTCCTGCGACATGCACACCCGACTCGGCAGGATACGCTGACTCTCGAGGTTGCTTCTCCGTGGCTGCTGGGGTATTGCACTCCATCTGCCAGTGAGGGTTGGGTGGGGTGTGAATTTGGGACGTTGGGATACCTCTTGACATCGTTTTTTCATATTTCTTCACGAAGAGTTGGTTTGTATTGGTCCTTATCGATTTTCGTGTCCCATGGTGTCCCAAGTGTCCCATTGTCTCCGCAAGCTGCAAACGGGGTTCCGCCTGGGTTCACGATCAACAGATTCAGCCGATTGCAGCCACTCCGACATCTGCACTGAGCTATCGTCTGGCATCCTCCCGCACAAACGGCGGTTGCACCCGTTCATCTACCAGCCTGCCAGATGCCCTCGGCTTCCGATATGCGTTCCCCCACGTCTCCCGTTCCCGGTATCTACATAGGTGATCCACGTTACACTCAGCGACCCAAATACCTTCGGACTCATCAGCTTCCACAATGGCGGGATCGACTGTCAGCCCGTTTTCCGTGAACACGCACGGGTGGTATGCTGTCGACCTACCCCAACCTCGTCCTGCGTAGTTGGCCATCGCAACACCGACCATATTCTCAAACGCCCGTGTGGAGAGCTGCCTCAGACGGATGTCGTTCATGTCGCAGGCGTTCGGTACAAGAATGATTTCTACGCCGTTCAGCATCAGGATCCGGCTGCTCTCCGGGAATTCCCGGTCATAGCAGATCATTCCGCCAATCGAAACCGAGCCGGCTGCTGTATCGAGTTCACAAACCGGGAACTCATCGCCCGGCGTCAGCAACGCCTCCATGGAAAAGTCGCAGGTATGTACTTTCGCATACTTCAGAACTGGCTGACCGTGCCGGTCAATCAGCAAGAGTGTGTTCCGGGGGCATGTGGCCAGCGTTCCAGATACGTGATCGCAATGGCCAAGTCTAGTTCGTGCGCCAAGTCCGAGAAGTGTTGAAGATATGGATCTCGCTCGTCAATTGCTCGTTCCCGCCAAGCTTGCCGCTCCGCCTCCTTGTCTGGTCGCCACGGATCGTCCCAGGCTTCCGGAAAGGGTGGCGCATATCCGATATTCCATATCTGGGGAAACAGCGCCATGTCGGCGCCACGGTCTTTGGCGACACGACACGCCCAGTCTGCCTTGTTGAGATTCTCTGTGTCGTCATCGGATACCGCAGTCAACTGCAACAGAGTAATCCGCAAGAATGACATCTGATTCACAACCGTTCGGTTGGAGGTAGTTGTCTCAGCACGTAGCTTATCTGGCGGAAACCTGTGACACCGTGTCACACCTTTGTATCTTTTATTTTCTGCCTTCGTGACAAGCGACTCAACTACCTGCTAGGACACTTGCTTATAATAGGAGCATCCGGAGACGAGCAACCTTGGCCGCTCTCACAGATGCGCCTCAGATCAATTTGGCCATCATGTATTCGTCGACGTATTTTCCATCAATACACAGCGTATCCCGTGTAGTTCCTTCGATTTGGAAACCCATCTTGCGATAGAGCGCAATCGCTGCGGTGTTATGCGTCATGACGGTGAGTTCGAGGCGATGTGCGCCAATCTTTCTGGCCCAGTCCTCCATCGCTCGGAACAAAGCCGTGCCAATTCTCTTGCCGGAAAATTCCTGTACTATACCCACCACCAGGTACACCATCCTGCGATTCCGCTGGAACCGCCCACCAATTGCCTGCAAATGCCCGACGAGTTGATCTCCGGTTTCGGCGACGAAAATCATTTGATTGTCCGTCTTCAATATCGACTCGATTTGCTGACGCTGCTCATCGACCGTTGTTGTACGTTCACCCGGCTCATAGAGCATGAAGGATGTCTCGTCGTCGAGGCGTCGGCACAGGTCGAGATATGGAGCAGCGTCTTCGAGGGTTATGGATCGAACCTTATACACAGTCACACCTCCAGAATGTAAGCTACCGTGTTTGCCACGAATAAGGTTTATAAAGCTTGATCCACCACTTTATGACCATAAGCGTCTCGAATCGATAAAAACCCGTAAAGAACATTGGAGAATGGGCTGGAGCATAGTGAACCCCCAGCCCATTCTCCAGTTATCTGATACCTTAAACTTTAGACAGTTCGCAGCCGTCCATATCCCAACATAGCCACTCCGACCACCAAGACCGCCACACCCGTCAAACTAATCCAAACCGACGGCTGCATCATTTGTAACATGACTCCACAGAGCACTGTTCCGGCTGGAACACCCATGCCAATTATGGAAGTTCGAATTCCAAACACCCGACCACGGAGGTCATCTGGTACCAACTTTTGTACTATCGTTCGTGCTAGTGGTGCGTAGGGTCCAAAGCAAAAACCCGCAATCCACATCAGAATGAGCGGCAGCCACATGCCACGTACCCAAACCATCGGGACGAGGCTCAACCCCATTCCAGCCACCATTACACTCATCCAAAGCCCCTGACGGCCATCCATCCGCACGAACCCAACCAGCGCAGTCCCCACCATTGCACCGAGACCATATCCAGTCCACATCATCCCAAGCGTAGAGCCACTCTGGCGAAGTTCCTCATGGACGAACAGTGGAAGGGACACGTCCAACTGTCCATAGGCTAGGTTGAGCAGCAATGCGATCAGCGTAATTACCAGGACAAGTCGGATCGAAACCAGCACCCTTGCGCCGCCAAGCAAATTTGCCACAATGCTTTCACTTCCGCCATTGCGCCCGGCACGGTCAGTCGACTCACCGGAATAGCGAATAGACAGGAGGCACAAGGCACAGGCCCAAAACGATAATCCGTCCGCAAGGATGGCGAAGGATGCACCAATTGCAGTGATGAGGATACCGCCGATCAAGGGCCCGACGAGATACGCCCCTTGCCACAAAGTTTCATCCCAAGCGTTCGCTTCCGACAGCACATCCTCTGTAACGATCTCCGGTACGAACGCCATGGCTCCGACCGTAGTAAACGGGCTCAATACGCCGGCGCAGAGCAAGATCACACACAGCAGCCAAAATGGAAGCAGGTGGGCCCAGTGCAGCATCGGGATCGAAACGAAGAGCAATCCCCGCAGGACGTTATCCAGCACCATGAGACGCTTGCGTGAAAACCGATCCATCAAGACGCCGACGAACATACCGACAGCGACACTCGGCAACTCATAGCACAAGCCGGCCAATCCCATCCGAGCTGGAGACTTGGTGAGCAACATCACGAACCACAAAATTGCCAGCCAACCGATTTGGTCACCTAGCGTAGAGATGCCCGTGCCGGCCGTTAATAACAGGAAATCCCGCTGTCGAAAGATTTGCCTATATTTCATTTTGTCACCTCAGAGGCCCCGCATCGGGAGCCAGTTTGTTCTCCGCTTACGGGGCTATGCCCCTGAGGTGATTAAATGGGTCGTGTAGTGCGGTTCATTGTGGTCATTCCTCCCCCTTTATAGTATAAATCCGAACCCACCTTTCGTGTATCGTGAAGGCAGGCTGAAGATACTGCATTTGGCTGACTCTCGCTACACCGCCAGCTCCTTGCCCGTGTTCCATGCGACAAACTCAAAGAATTGACTGCGATGCCGAGGTACAAGACTCCGGCCTATGCTATCCAATGAGCACGTGCAAAGTTGCGGGCTCCCTCCAGCCTAAAGTTTCTAGCGAGCAAAAACACCACTGCGATTGAGGATATGACAACTGACCAGGCAATGACCTGCTATCCCCAAGATCTGTTGGTTTCGGTCCACCCTCTGCATGGGCCACAGGAGACGACGATTACGGCGCCAAGACTCGTTATAGTTCCCGCTGTCCCAACTGGAAGATGGTTCTGCGTGAATTGTGGTTTTCGAGATCCTATCGTTTACGCCGAATTATCCAGGCATTATCCGCCTTGTCAAAACCAACGTGTGGATAATAGGACATGGCAGTAGGTGCAGACAATAATATCAGTGAAACCTGCTCCGATAATTGTGTTCGTGTTTGTCTTATGAGTTCCTTTCCAATACCGCCACGTTGATATTCCCGATCAACAGCTAAATCGGACAAGTAACAGCAATAGCAAAAGTCTGTAAGAGAACGAGCGATACCGATTAACTTCTTCCCGTCCCACGCAGTGATCGTGAGGTTTGCATGATCAAGCATCTTTTGAATCCGTTGGAGGTCATCAGTCGGTCTGTTGATTCCGGAGCGCACAAATACATCAGCCACTTCCCTTGCCGTAACTGTTGCGTTTAAGCGATATTCAATAGATGACATCAAACATTCCTCACTTTCTTTTGGTTAAGGATATCGGCATGCGATTCAAAATCACCATTAGTGCGCACAGAGGGTAGAAGATAAATTCTTTGGATCAAGAAAGTCGTTGTCCTATATCAAGTGCGAGTGCTCGCTGATATACATGCCACGCCCCCACCAAATCTTGAAATGGCAATCCAACACCGCCAAATATGGTGATATCACCATCTGATCGTCGCCCATCCCCATCTACCAAGACCTGGCCCACTGTACCTATCTTGAACTGGGTCGGTCTTGAAAACGTATTGAGTGCTCCCACTTGCGTAGCCATTTCCCTATCATCACAGAAAAATCGCCCTTTACGAATCAGTTCCTCTGCCACTTCCACCTTTCCCGGTTCGTCTGCACCGAGCGTGGTGATGTGGGTGCCCGGTCGTACCATGCCTGGGAACAGTATCGGACTACGAGACCATGTAGCAGTAATGACAATATCCGCATATTCAACTGCGTCCCTGACGGATGAAGCGACCTCGCACTCAATACCTTCCCGGCGTCGCCGATGGACATATTGTTCCGCCCGGTCAGCATCCATGTCATAAACCGAAACCCAACTGATTTCACGAACATATTGAAGATAACGAAGTTGAATTTCGCCCTGTACGCCTGCCCCGATCACGGCCACTTTGTGACTATCCTTCCGAGCAAGTAAGTCTGTTGCCACCACTGCGGCCGCTGCGGTTCTATGCGCTGTAGCAATGGGTGAGTCTATGATAGCAAGTAGTTTCCCGTTCCTTGAATCAAACAACTGAATGACACCCTGAATAGCAGGCAGCCCCCTCTTGGTATTCTGGGGGTATTTCGCATGTACTTTCACTGTGTAAGCCGAAATTCCGGGCACAATACCCGGAACTAAAATCATTGCAGACGCATCGGTTGGTGCTCCCTCAACGGATGAAAGGTCAGCTCGGATCCGCTGTGGTTTCGGTGTGCCATCCCTGTTCCATTCTGATACTGCTTGAAGCGCCTTTCGCATCTCCAGAATGAGCTGGCGTTCATCAATACAAGATATAATATCTTCACGGCCTAACCACAGTGGCATTTCGCATCTCGCCTCTCGGTTGACTATAAAGTTCATACGCAGGTGTGACTCTTTCCATATGCCGCCCTGGTTCTGCTACAACTCGGAATCCAAATTGTGAGTACAATCCATGGGCATCCGAAGTAACCAGATGGAACCGCCTCAACCCTTGCAAATCGGGATGACTGGAGATGGCCTCCATGAGCCGCTTGGACAATCCCTGCCCCCTGTGCTTCGGTAACACAAACACATCTCCCAAATATGCAAATGTGGCATAGTCCGAAATCACCCGTGCGAGCCCAGCCATCTCCATACCGTGATATACCCCAAAGCAAAGCGAATTGCGGATCGAGCGTTCCACGAGGTTCCGTGAAATCCCTTTGCTCCAATACGCCTCATTGTGTAAATACTCGTAGACCACATTGATGTCGAGCCGTTCCGGATCCGTTGAAATGGTGTACGCCCCGATCGTCATTTCATGAATCTCCAACTGGTCCAGCTCCTTTCATAGCGTTTACCCGTTCCTGCATGAACTGGGCCACATCTTGAGCTCCGGTATCCGCAGATTCACGGAGGTTTGCGATAATTCGCTGCTGAATTTCCACCGACTTGTTCTGGCTCAGTTTCGCTGCACCTTGCACACTCGTGATGTCGATCCGAAAGCCAACGATTGCCTTCATCATGTTCCGATAAAACGGTTCGTCGGCTTTGGATGGCAATTCTGAATCAGGTTCATAAAATAGTACCGTCTTTTCGAGCAGCCCCGCTAGTTCCTCTTCACTATCAATCACGGTACATTTCCCATAGAGATGTACGGCCACATAATTCCACGTCGGCATGGAGGCAGACACTTTGTACCAAGAAGGAGAGATGTAGGCGTGCGGACCCGAGAATACAACTAACACCGTTTGCCCCTCGAGATTACGCCACTGCGGATTCGCCTTGGCCATGTGGGCAAGTAGGACGTTTCGCTCGGTATCATAAAGAAATGGAAGATGGGTGGCCAGCGGCTGCCCATCGGCCGTGCTCACCAAGATACCAAATCTGTGGGTGTGTAGGAATTTTGTGATTTCATTGAGGTCGTTCATTTTAAATGATTTTGGTACATACATGCAGGTCATCTCCTGTAATGATATCGAAATCGTACTCCCCCCTACTCACCATCGGCAAAGCCAGTATTACTTCAACTTGTTTTATCTATCCAATCCTCCGCCAGCATTCCGTAGACCACGTGATCGACAAAGTGGTCATAGATCCACTCCGATTGACGACAGACGCCTTCCTGCTGAAAGCCCAATCGTTCCGGGATGGCTCGGCTCTTTCGGTTTTCAACCGCAGCCCGGATTTCCACTCGGTTCAGCCCGTATACACGAAAAGCAATGTCGACCATCGCCCGACATGCACCCGTCATGATGCCCCGCCCTTGGAATCCTTCACCGAGCCAGTAGCCAATCGAGGTTGAACGATTGGCCCAGTTGATTTCATGGAATCCGACGACACCGGCCATTTGTCCGTTATACAAAATCCCCGCTTGAAATCCGTTATTGGAAGCAAACTGCTGTAACGTGAATTGAATAAATGCCTTTGAATCATCAACCGTCTTTGTTGCATCCACCCATGGCAGCCACTCTCGAAGATAGTGGCGTGAGGCGTCGGTCAAAGAAAAGAGTTTTTCTGCATCTCCCAGATCCAGGAGTTTGAGTTGGACTTCATCACTTACACTATGACAAAACATCATCCACACTCCCCCACAGAGTCACATATCACGTTCGTGTTCCCGTTCTTTAAGAAACCCCAAATCGACAGAGATTGTTCCCCAGACGCAGGCTCGGTACCCACATGGCACTTAGCCAGACGTCATCGCATTCCATTCCCCGGCATACGTCTTTACGACGGCATCCTCATCAACAGTTAGCTCTGCCTTGTAACCGCTCAGGATCGATTCATATAAGTAGGTGTCTTCCCCAATACGGGTATATCGCTGTCTCATAGGAGCTACAAGCAACTCGGGAAATCGTAACCAAGCAGCCACAAGTTCACGGGACTCTCCGACTTTCAACTGGAAACGGCGAATCGGTAATGTGTTCGTAGCCGGCGTCACGCCAATATCCACATCCTTGCACTCTTCAAGATCCGGTCGCTCTTGTCCGTTCACCAGCCACAGCCCGCTTGTCTCTCTCCTGAAATTTAATAGAACCTCCTTTGTTAGAGTATTCACCTGGACCGATACGGACTTCGTTGAACCATCCGACAAGCAGGATACCACATACTCTACCTTGCCAAACGTTCCACTAAGATCCCCGATAACCTGGCCTGAAATCATGGCTGTCTCACGAAGGTGGAACGTGCAATATTCCATCGTCGAATGATCAAAACGCCGCCAAAGGATGCGCTTCATGATTTCTCTCCCTTCATCCGAAAGCCTGTGCCGCAATCGCATAGAGACGACTTCGATCGCCTGGTAATGTGCTTGCATTTCGCATCATAACGGGTGGTCGTTCCTCCTCGTGGAAACCAAGTGAAATAAGAGCATCGAAGAGTTCAGCCTGCGAAGACGGAACATCGACCCGGACCCGCCCCTTCCCGCCATCTGTCAAAAGGCGCATCATGGTTAGGGCAGCATTGTAGTTGGGTGCCACAACAGGCCCGACGATCAGCAAGTCGTTTCGACAAACGGTCATAGCGTATCCCTGGAGTATGCCGTGGTTGTCCCGTAAAACGATGTCTGTGTTAGAAAAAGGAAGCCGGCTGCTCAGGAACTTGCTCCGATTCGCCCCTACGACCTGAGTATCCAATTGAATGACGTTATCAAGATCCGCCTCGGACAGGTTCTCGAATTTCCCATCCGAATTAGGTTCAATTGACCAACGAATCGGTTTTTCGGAGAGCAGTTTATGTATAGACGAAACAGTCTTAAATCCAAGGGACGTGTAAAGTCTCTGACCCTCCACCGTAGAGACAAGCATGGTGGGTACATGATCGACTTCTCTCAGACATTTCTGCATCAAATCCCGACCAAGCCCCCGACCTTGGTACTGTGGATGAACGATTACGACGCCGATCGAAGCCAACTCTCCGTACGGAAATACCCCTGCACACGATATAATGCGACCGCTATCCTGCCGATGTCCAAATAACGTGCCCGCTTGCAAAAAGACTTGTACCTCGTTCCGTGTATAGTCCCAGCCGACACTTCCGGAGAGGCTGATTATGGACTCTACGTCGTGAACGGTCAGTCGATCGAGCAGATACATCATGTGTCCTCCCGCACTTGTCGAACTACCCACTCACATTCCATTCAAATTCCACATTCACCACGTTCTGGCACGATCGAAAACACGACTCCAACCTTTCGAGCCAGTCATGCACCAATGCCTCAAAGATTTCAGGTCGTTCAATTTGCAGGTTATGGCCTGCCATGTCGAGTACGGCGAATGTCGCTCGTGGGTACTTGTCCAATATTCGCCACGCATCCCGGAACCCAACAATATGATCCTGTCGGCCGGTAATGATCAACGCTGGATACTCAAACGGAGGAGAAATGTCATCGATATCAAAGGTGAATCCATAGCCATTTTGGCGAACTTTAGCCAAAAAGACCTCATCGGCATGCTTGGCAGGAATCGAAATTTCATCACGAAACCTCTCCCATTCTCGTTCCCCCTGCAAGACGGTCGATGATTCAAACTCAGCAGCATCTTCTGGTGACAGCCTGGACATCAGAGTCGGATCTTTTCTTAAAATCTGCTGATCGGGCACATCTCTCTTGTCGTGCTCTGCAATGATCAGTGGAGCAAAGAGCAACAACCCACGGACCAGGTTCCTGCGGAAATAGGCGATTCCACGGGCGAGCAATGCACCGTACGAATAGCCGCAAACTATGAATGGTTCGTTGGGAATGAGTTCGTCAAGAAAATCTAAAATGGTATCCAGCATGTCATTTGAATTCTGGATCGATTGTGGAGCCTCGGAACGACCCATGCCTGGAAGATCGACGTATATCCGCTTCCAACCGCTCCGTTTCTCAAATACGGGCTCCAGAGCATGAAGCATCGCCTGGTGATCCAGTGTCCAACCGTGGAGAATCACGATTGGATAGCCCTCACCATCTACTTGATAGTGTATGGACATTGATCTCACATCCTTCAAAGTACATTGATACGAATCGACCCGACTTACACACATATTCATCAAGGTTTCAATTTCGATATAGTCTCACGAAGCCATTGCTTCTCAACCCGGCTGGTTTCCTTTGCTATCAGAAGCATTCCCTTTCTGAATGGGTCGGTCTCCTGTGCAAAATGAACGGGCCTTCCCTTTTCGCTGAAAAAACTTTTTCCCTTCTCGAGAAAGTCCAATCGCCTTTGTAGCACGGTACACTGTTCTACAGGGCTTAGGTATCGTAAGAAAGCCAGGATCGTGAAGAACTTGTTCCTGTCCGATATATCCAAGTCCGTCGGTTCCCGAAGCAAGTTCAGCAATCGACTCTCACCCTCTGGGGTCAGCGTCAGGACCCGCTTAATAATACCGTTCTCCCCAGACTCCTCATGCTTAACTACAAACTTCTGTGCTTCTAGCCTGGCAATCGCAGGGTACAATGCACCGTCGCTAACTGGTCGAAAGTGTCCTGTCAAACTTGCAAGCCGCTGCTTCAACTCATAACCATGCATGGGCTCTTCTTTGAGAAACCCCAAAATTGCGACTTCTAACATTCTAAGACCGCCCCGAACTGTTCAATGGTGTAGTTTCAATCACCACATCAGTTGGTATCTTACCACTGCCATTTGAAGGCTTCATACAGTAGAAGGTGAAGAAAAATGCTAACATCGCTCCCGCATAAAACGCAACCATGACGATTAGGAACACCGGTTTCCCAGTGAATTGGTATACCACCGTTCCAATTATCGGGCCAAATAACCTGCCTCCATAATTGAAAACATTCACTATACCTTGGTATAATCCTTCCCTCCCCGTTGGCGCCATTTCTGCGACCATAAACGGTACTGTTGGCCAAACGATCATCTCGGCCAAGGTGGCAAGGAGCATGGCGATAATGAAGCCAACATACCGATGGGAAACCAGTAACACGGCAAACGATAGAATGAAAGAAAACTGTCCAAGGTACATGCGAACACGTTCCGTTTGAACAATCCTTTCGAATAACCCCGTCAATGGCTGCAACACAATGATGCAGATGCCGTTGAGTGTCCATAGCAAGCTGTAGAACTTCATTGAAATCCCAAGTTCCCCCATGAAAACCGGAACCGTTGTTTGCCATTGAATGTAGCTTGTGAGGTTGAGTATTACCCCTATGCCCAAAAGCAGAAGTGCTATAATGCGCATCTTTGTAAAAGTGCGCCCTCCGGTTCCTAAAGATTGTCGTTGAGTGACCTTCTGGTTGGTTATGTCTCTAACCCGCCGTGGTTCCCGGAACGCAATTATCACGAGCACACTTATGGATGCAAAACACCCCGACGCCAGCATGAAAGCTAGGCTAAACGAAGATGCTGCAGCGGCTCCTCCCAACGCTGTTCCAAAGGCGACCCCGATATTCCGTGATACGTAAATCGCATTGAATGCTCTTCTCCCGCCTTCAGGCCAAAGAATTCCCGCCATAGCATTGATAACCGTGGACAAGACTCCGACGGAGAAGTTCATTGTTCCAAATGCAACCAGGTAATACAGCCACACTGATGACAAGGCCAGAGTAACTGTACTCATACAAATCACAGCACAGAAGATAAATATTGTTAGCCTGCCGCCAATTCGGTCCTGTACCACTCCTCCGATGAAACTACCACATATTCCAGCAAGTGCTTCCAGGGAAAGCACGTACCCCGCTGTGTCCAAAGACTTACCCATGACATGGGTTACATACAGAGATGTCAAAGGCCAAACAAATGAGAAACCAGCCAGAGAGATTGCAGCGATAACGGACAGGGTTTTGATTTGGCTTGGATACAGACATCCCCACTTGGTAACGCTCATCAAATTCATCCTCGAACACCCCCTATATATATCGATTCGATGTACATCGATTCGATATATTATAACCGCAGAAATTGGTAATGCGCAACATTTTTCAAATCCAATCGGCAGACGGAAGATGCCATCGAAACGATGCTGCGCATCAGGTCTCCCTCGTAGTTACTTGCGATGACCAAACCAATTCTGCTCTTCGGTTGGGTGTATTCCATGCATATCAAGGACGTGGATATGCCAGGATGGCAGATTCCTGCACATGGAACCGATACCGTCACTAGCCATACGTGAGGAGCCAGAAAACCGCCAATCATAACTTCGTCTCGTTTTGTGAAGACCATTCTCCATCGTAAGTCTGCACAATCCCATCGTAATCGACCAGAAGTTCGGCCTTGTATCCACTTTCGACGGATGCATAAATATAGCTGTTTTCGCCAATTCGAGTGTACCGCTGTCTCATTGGAGCCACCTGAAACTCAGGGAACCGAAGCCAAGCGGCTACGAGTTCACTGGATTCACCAATGTGCAACTGCAGCCGCCGAATCGGAAGTGAATTCGATGCGGGTGTGACCCCGATATCCACATCCATGCACGCCGAAAGATCCTGTCGTTCTTGTCCGTTGACCGTCCAAAGCCCACTCGTTTCTCTCGTCATATCAAGCCAAGAAATCATCATGCAGGCTGTTCATCTGGACAGACACCGACTTGGTTGTCCCATCAGATGCACACTCGACTTCGTAGTCAACCTTGCCGAGCATGCCACCAAGGTTCCCAATCACTTGTCCAGAAATTTTGGTGCAATGTTCAAAGCTGAACGTGCAGAATTCGATTGACGTTCCGTCCATTCGACGCCAGATGCTTCGCTTCATGACTTTATTACCTCAAATACCCACGTCCTAAACCGCCCTCCAGCACGCCATCGGTTGGGCATATCTCGTCACCCCGATGGCGCATTCTTCAACAAACCGTCCAATGTTGCTCGCAAATGCGCCCACCCGTACCCAATCTCTTTTAGGGGCTTCCCGCCAATTTCCACATCCTGTTTTCTCATGGGAACACCGCCCATTAACTCGTAAAAGTGACAAGCTGGATTGTCAGCCAGAACCCATATCCGCATCGAATGAAAACCCGTTTCAACCAAATGCTGAACGATACGATGGAACAGCGCCCTGCCAATCCCCTGACGTTGATGAGATGCGAGCAAGTAAATCGCATATAGCTCTCCGTCGTAGTCGGTGTCTCCTGACCGTTCTTTTCCGCCGTTTGCAAACCCGACGATATTGCCGTTTCCTTTTGCTTCGAGATTCGACGCCACCTTGCCTCACTGGTTTCGTAAGCCAGTCCATCAAGATGATCGTCCGGTACGATACCTTTGTACGTTGTTCGCCAACTGTCGACATGTACCCGAGCTATGCCAGCGTAGTCCTCGTCGCTGGACCTTCGGATAATCCATTGCGTCTGCATGTGCCCGTACGCCCCATTTGCTTTGATGAATTCGCTTTGGTTGCCAGCGCTGCCCGCTTCCCAGTCGTAATTCGTCTGGATGCGGAGCACCCTCATGGATTCACGGTACATCTTGATATAGCAAAGTTTACCTCATCGGTTAGATGTGCGATAGTTCAAATAGAACCGTCTGCATCAGAGGAGGAAGTGCAGATGAAGATCACGGAAATGACCATCCAGGTACGAGTCACTGATTTTGAAGCGGGTAAGCACTTCTATCAAGCTCTTTCCCAACGTGATCCCGACTTCATTCCACACGAGGGGTTTGCAGAATGGGAGTTCCTGCCGAAATGTTGGATTCAGGTTGCGGAAGGTGAACCCGCCCATGGCAGTGGACCGCTCAGGTTTGGAGTAACCGATATCGAAAAGGAGCGCTTACGAGTCGCCACTGAACTTGGCATTCAGGTTGGAGAGATTTTTTCACGCCTGGAAGTTCCAGTGAAATGGTGTACGTTCGAGGATCTATGGGGCAATCGACTTGGATTCTTCGAAGAAATTAAATAGCGGTTTGGAAGTCATCATTCGACGGAGGGGTCCCGCATGCCACAGATCCGGCTGATCAATATTTACGTCAGCGATTTGGAACGTGCAAGGAAATGGTACTGTGATGTTCTCGGATTCGAGATCGCCCAAGATTTGCCGCCGCTCGCCATGGAATTGCGACATGATGGCATCACTCTTCTCTTGCATAAAGCGGAGCGATCTGCGAGGAACCAATTCTGGACCGATTCCATGATCACGCTTGCTCTTGCAACCGACGACATCAGAAGAGACATCGAACGATTCCGCACCATGGGCGTAGAAATTCTTCACGACGAGCCCCAATTCTCACCGTTCGGGGATTGGATTGCATTCAACGATCCGTTTGGGAATGTATTGGAACTCGTACAGTTTAACGAATGAGAGGACGTTCGCAAATGCAGAAACATCTGCCTCAATTGTATCGAGTTATTCTACCAGTCTCCGATATCGAACAAGCTGCCGAATTCTACGCCGCCGTCTTTGGCATTCAAGGAGAACGTGTTTCCCGTGGCCGTCATTACTTCAATTGCAATGGAACCATTCTCGCTTGCTACGATCCCGTCGCTGACGGTGATGACGTAGGTGAAGGTTGGCATCCCCATTTTAATCAATACCTTTACTTCGCAGTGGACGACCTTGAATCAACGCTTGAACGTGTGAAATCTGGCGGCGCAAAAGTAACTGATGGTATTCGAAGTTATCCGTGGGGTGAAAGGTGCTTCTATGCGAAGGATCCTTTTGGAAACCCTATCGCCTTTGTAGACCGCTCAACGGTTTTCACCGGGGATGGATACTTCGACTGAACGTGAGGTGGTTTTGGAGCATGCATCTGAAGATCGATCGTAATTTCCCCTCCCCCGGCCAGCATTTGTGTGGCCTTGCCTGGGACGGGAACCACTTGTGGCACTCTGACGGCACGACGAATCGCATATATCAGTTGGATGCCGATACGGGCGTTGTGGTCCGTTCTATTAAATGCGACAATGTGCGGACCTGCCTTGGATTCGACAGTCAGTATCTCTGGCAAATCGCCGACAAACCGAAACGCATCCGAGTCCTGAACCCGACAGACGGAGCCATGATTCAAGAAATCCCCTTTTCCGGGGACACCGAGTCCGTTTGTGCGCTATACGTTGGGAATCACGCATACTGGATCGGGTCAAAGGCAACCGGTGAAATTGAAGAACGGAACAGAGAGACCAACGAAGTGATAAGAAAGTTGAATACACATGGTTCGGTTCACGGAATGGCGCTGGTCGGAAATGTCATGTGGTACACAGATTACCCGGAGCAGGTATTGGTGGCTTTCGACCTTAACGACGAAAACGAAGTGGGTCGTTACGAATTATCGGGACATCCCACAGGATTGTGCTTTGACGGCCAACGCCTTTGGTACTGCGATTACACGAATCATCGCATCGTTGCTGTCTCGCCGACTAGCGGTTGAGTCTGTCACCCCGCTGGCCAACCGTGACAACGGGGACATGTTCGGACTACACGTTTTGGATTCAAGGCGACGAGCCAAATGGCCTGAGTCTATCAGAATAACCGTGGTGGGGAGGCAGGGTTCATGACGGCCGACTTCCGAATCTCGACTCCTGATGATGCCGAGCTCATTCGTTACATAACACAAGACGCATGGGCAGAGTACAAGAATGTCCCCGGCTCATCTAGTGCGCTCGATGAGACGGTGGAACAGATTCGTACCACGCTGACGGACGGCCATCAAATGGCGGCAGTCGGAATCCACGAAGAGAAGGCTGTCGCCGCAATCCGCTTTCGATTGATGCATAGGCGACTGGGCGTCCGCCCAGCCTATCAAGGACATGGCCATGCCAAGATGGCGCTGTTATGGTTGGAGGATTTTGCACGAAAGCACAACGTCAACGAAATCCGCTGCGCAGTTCGAGTTTCAGTGCCCCGGAATGTACGTTTGTACGAATCTGTTGGGTATCGGAAGGTCGACGAGCAGATCATTGTGAAGAGCCCGGATATTCAGTTGGTCGTCTGGACGATGGCGAAGGCGGTGTCGTAGTTTAAAAACCGATGTCATCTAGGACGAGTTTCGGCATGAACCTCTCGGGTTCCACTGCCGACCCTTCCACCACGATAGCCGTCATTCCACTCTCCGAGCCCGTTTCGTGCCACTCGCCGTGTTCCCAATATACATTTTGCCCTGCATGAACAGGGATTCGAGGCTGGTCTTTGCCTCTGACCCATCCTTCGCCTTGAACTAACTGTGGTCCGACGCCTTGGTACACAGCGATCACGCCGCCTGAATGGACATGAAAGCAACCAATCCGCAGGGCGGCCGTAGTTCTTAGAATGCTGGATGGGACTACATTGTGGTTTCCGAAAGCTGTCACTGGCTTTCGTGCGCCCGAATCAAACCGAAGGACTTTCACTGATCTTTGCTCCCTTCCGGCTCTCTTCGAACGTAGCCCCGAGGTCGCTCTCCAATCGAGCGAACCCCGTTCTGGTGACACGTACGGCACGACCGCCTGGCACACGCTCAATCCACCCAAGGTCAAACAATCGGTTCGTTAGAGCCGCACCAAGTGCCCCTGCCAGATGATGGCGTCTTTCACTCCAATCCAAACACTCCCGAGCAAAATGGCGCCGTCCACGTCGAATCCCGTCAAGGTCAATACCGAAGTCCGGGAACCACTTCGCCCCATCGGTAGTGACAACGTAATCCCGCCCCTCTGCACGTATGAGGCCGAGTTCCAACATCCTGTCCGTTAATGCAACCCCCACTTCGCCGGCTAAATGGTCATAGCACGTACGAGCAAAATGAAGTGCCTTTGACTGGTCCGACTCTCGAAGGGAACGGACCGGCTTTGGCAGTGCAATGGCATTCAGGGCCTCCAACGCCTGCCCGACCTCTTCGCTCGCCAGGCGGTAGTACCGATGGCGACCATACGCTTCATGTACCAGTAGTCCGCCTTCCACCATCTTGGCTAGATGTGAACTTGCCGTCTGCGGTGTCACACGAGCTGCACGAGCCAGCTCACTGGCGGGTAGTGCCCTACCCCCAAGAAGATTCATCAGCATGGCTGCTCTTGATTCATCACCGATCAGAGAAGCTACCTCGACAATATTCGGTGTCGCCACGTCACCACCTCCAATCCATTTCCCGAACACACATCCACACTTCGATGATGGTCGAATATTTTGCGTCTTACAATGGCTGAGAAGTAGAAAGATGTATGGGAGGCCAAACTCAATGAATCAGCGTTTAGACGAATCAGTTCGAACCAGGATAGTTCACCCGAGAATCTTGTATTTCGGCACTCCTGTCGTGTTGCTCACGACACTGAACGAGAACGGAACAAGCAACATCACGCCGATGTCATCTGCGTGGGCACTCGGAAACCGAATTGTTCTTGGTCTGGGTGAAGGCGGCCACGGGCTCGCTAATCTGCGACGACATGGTGAGTGTGTTGTCAACATGCCGGATTCATCACTATGGAAGAATGTAGAGGCGCTGGCTGCCTTCACTGGGGCGAATCCAGTTCCCAATCACAAGAAGAGCGTGTTTCGCCATGCCAAGGATAAGTTTGCGGAGTCCGGTTTGACTGCGATAGAGTCACACCAAGTGCTCCCCACTCGCATTGCTGAATGCCCGCTACAAATCGAAGCCAAGGTTGTGGACATTCGAACTACGGGCGAGGGTACACGCTTTGGGATTATCGAAGTAGAAGCATTGACTGTTCATGCCCACGAGAGAATCGTGGTGGACGAGTCGCATATCGACCCGGCGACATGGAGTCCACTCATCTACAATTTTCGGCATTATTTTGGCCTTAGGGGAGAACTGGGAAAGACGTTCCGGGCGGAAGTCTGAGCTGTTTTTTCCGGGCTCAAGTACGAGATTTTCCAGAACTCACTACTGGTGTACCATCGAGATGTTTACCGGATGCATGGGTCCTGCCATGTATCCGGTACATCACCCACCCTGCCGTCCCAAGAATCACCGGATACATCATCGCCCATCCGCTTAGTGCATACAAGCCTGCACACACCAGTAGCGAAATCAACAGGGTTTGGGTGTGACTCTGATGCGAGAAATGGCGGTGAAAGAGGAACCTGCGGCAAAGGTCGTTGGTGTCTCTGCCATGGAGCGAGCCCGAGTTCCCGGTCGTTCCATGGATGTGTTGGCACAAGGACAAGTGGATGTCGCCGGCGTTACGATGTTTATTGAGATGACTCGATACACGACAGAGCAGGCAGGAGAACAATTCCAAACGACTGAACCCGTCGAACGAGCCAACTCGTGACACAGTGTCACACCTTTGTGTCTCTTATTTTTGCCTTCGTGATATGCAACTCAGCAGCCGGTTGATAGGACACTTGCTTATATTAGATGGCTGCGGAGACGGGGGGCGACCTTGGCAGATTGCACGAAGACGCCTTCTCTGATGATCAGTCCACCGTGCGCCTATTATGACAGCCGTGTGTGGCCAAGACCGTCTTGTTGAACCCCTATCCATTTCACCGACATGGAATCTACAAGACAGAATGTAGATTCCACATTTCCAGGGATTCCACAATCTCCCCCTCTAAACATCAGAGACGCATGTGCTGGCACTTACGTGCGAGACAATTTCACAAAGCTTGCATCATCCCAACAAGATCGTTCATGCTTCGTCCACCGCACGAGGAGAGATGACCGATGGGAAGAGCGGATATGGATACGTTGAGTCAGGTGCTGGAACACTTGACCACCGCACACTATAAGGTGCAAGCAGCGGTGCCGCAGATGGTGAAATGTGGATCGTTTGGGATGCTTGAAGCAGAGGTCGTTGCAGTGCGGGACCGCCTTTGCGATTGGACGGAAATTGCGGCGGCGCTGATGGACGCCAAGGTGCCAAGGGAAGAATGAGGAAAGCGGAGACCCGACAACCGGGCCTCCAATACATTTCGCCATTGTCGTCAATCCGGTACAGCCTGGAAAACGAACGATAGGCGGGATACCCGTCGTCCTTGGTCATGTCCAACTACTCAACTGTATTTGCCCAACGTTTGACTCTTGGTGCTCTCTATAGCGGGCACCATAATGATATGAGTTTGAAAAAGTACACCCCTTCGCTTTGGATTGACGGTATCTTATATGGCAGACATCAATTTTATCCAAAATTACGAAAGTACGATTTGTGAAAGCGTGGTGGGCGGCCAGATATAGGCCGCCCACCGCAGATCCCTCATACATCTTCGAAATCTATGTCTTCAACGAGTTCCTCTATCAAGACATCAATGTCAACATTATCGCCCGTCTCCTCCTCAATAGCTCGTCCAAGTGCCTTAAATATGGCGTACACCACCTGGGCCCCTGGATCCCCGTCCGGGTCACCTACCAGCATCCCGCTACCAGAGAATCGCTGGCCAATAGTAGCAATGTACACTTCACTCCCGTTTGTTCCAGCAAAGGATGGGATCGCTGTCAGGCAACGATGCGAAGGCCCTCTGTCGAATTCCATTACTGTGACAGACTTTACCGGCCCTCCGAGATTATCGATCACATGTGGATGTTCAAGCGTTGGGTATCGTTCGGTGATCAATTGGTATAGTGAAAAGTCGTCTTCAATAGACTCCCCATTGAACTCTTGGTTTTTGTACCAGGTCGGAGACACGAGTCTTGATGGGAGCAGGTCACACAGGGTCGCCAGTATATCTATGTCCATGTAATCGAGGAGTCCCACAAATTGCGGCAATCTTCGATAGATATCCTTGAGATCCTCAACGTCGTTGATGGAACCTACTCTCAGATATCGTCCATGAATCCAGATTTCGCTAAGGTCATTCAATAGTCCGATGGGTGACATGACCTCGTTGAGCAAATAATTCATGGAATGCATCAGCCATTGTTCACCTTGGTAACGTCCTTGTCTTCGTTCTTCCTCGACGGCCCAGGTATATCCATACAACTTGGCTGCTTGACGGAATTCACTGGAATGGAAGAAGCGTGAATAGACATCCCGCCACTTGCTAATGGGTTTTTCAATGTGCTTGAGTGAGGATGTCCGGCACTGTTTGAGTTCCAGGATCACCATAGTCGCCAGGGACTCACCTGCTGCGCCATCGGTTCCCTCGCTGTATCTCCTCTTTGGGTATTCAACGTGGGCAAAGTTGTAGCGTTGGGAAAGAGACAACATAATTCTTGCTATGCCCTCTACCAACTGTTGTTCCATCGGCGTCGCCTTGTTTTCCATTCTATATCCATCTCCTTCTCCTACCGTACATGGAAGTTGTTTGGTCAAAGTCGTTGTCCACCGGGATTTTGCATTCCCAATTCATCGCTCTCATTGCAGTGAGCCTGACAGGCGTTCCGCATGCATCTCAGCACCCGGCTGGTTCCGCTCACTCGCTATCAAGTTATCAAGGTACTGTGGACCCATCGGTAGGGAAAACGAAAAGTGGTCAGATCCACCCCTATCGATGATTTCCGATAGAAATGTCTGACCACTTCTCTTGTGTAGTGACAACTACTGTACTACCAAGGTTTGGGGTTGTCAATCGTTTTGGAAAAACTCATCTCAGATAAGTTTAGCGGATCATCCCGTTATCGGCTGTCATCCAGCCATGTTTAGGGGTGAAGCAGGCACCTTGCGAAGTTTCCCATTGCGGTCACATGAATGAGTGGTGACATGCGGTTTGCGGCTGGAAGATGAATGTAGCACACATATCCATTGAAGCCTGCGCTTATATCCGTGCTTGTGCGAGCGCACAACAACCCACTTTCTAAGCCCCAGGAAGTCGTGGAAATACAACAAGGATGATTAGTAAGTGGCGCACGTATAAGGAATCGAAAATAAATTTTGCGTAATTTTGGACTTATCAAGGCGCCGCTTGTTAGCATAGTTCCAACGGCGGTAAACCAACTATACACGCTGGTTGAACTGCCAAATCCGCCTCCTCAAAAAATGTGCTCGTAAATTTGGACTTTACCAAAACGTATGAGATAGGATGGGGGCAACAAAGCAGAAAGGATGTGGTTCACATGACAAAGACGGTGGCAATTTACACTCGCACAAACAGCACGGCGCTGAACAAATCATTTGGCAAATCATTTCCAGATCAGATTCAACAATGCTTCGCTCGTGCAAAGGAGTTGTACGGCGAAACAGTTACGGTCAAGCTTTACCATGATGAATGCCCGAATGCTCATGATGCGACCCGGCCCGCTCTTCAAAAAGTGATCGATGACATCCGCAATGGAAGGATTGCCGCTGTGGTTGTCACCGATATCACCCGGCTGTCTCGCCTCTCTGAAGAAAGTGCTGCTATCCGGAAATTGTGTGACACACAAGGAGTCGAACTGGTCCGAGTTGCTGACTCGGGCGTCTCTTTCTCGTGATTCGTAATTTTTGACTTGTGGAAAATGTTTTCCGTACCATGAGGCTACTAAACGGAAGGCCGTATCCATTCGTCAGAGTAGAAATTATCACCGCAAGGATAGCCGCATCGAATCTGCGAAGAGCTGTCGCCTAGAGTAATGAGGTTGACTAAGGCCAATGTTTTCAACTTGGATGCCTTGGGAGGGGTGATAAACATGAAAAAATCATTGGAGACAACGATCATTTTTCATATTCACGAGGATGTCTCCATACTGCCAAGCCAGGCTAAACAAGTCAACCTCGTTGCTACTTTGGTACTCAGATACCTTCAATCTCACAAGGAGGCGGTTGCAAATGCCGAAGTTGCGTAGAACACTCAATGCGAGTCAGCAAGTCGATATTGCACTTAATCCACAAATGAACGTTGAACTGAAGCCCGCCTTTGGATACCTTCGCCGCAGTGAAGAAGACAAGACTGGAAATTCGTTCGCCGCTCAACGTGAGGCGATTGAACGAAAAGCGGCTGAAAAAGGGCTGAAAATCGTTCAATGGTTTGAAGATGAACATAGCAGCTTTCGCTACTCATCCCGACGCCAAGGCATTGATCATTTATTTGACGCTCTCGAGCACAACCCTCACATCCGTGATGTTGTCGTTGAACAACGAAGTCGGCTCGGCCGTAACCTTGACCATCTTGGTTATGTACGACATCGTCTGAGTGAGGAGTTCAGGGCTCGTATTCATTATGCTCTCAATGATCACGATTTGAATACCCCTTCTGGAGTCCTGATGGATAGCGTGGAAACTGGGCTTTCCCATGTAGAGAGTATGAGGACTGCAGAAAATACCCATAGCAGAATGAAGGCAAACTTTCGCCAACGTGACCCTGAAACGGGGTACATTTTACGGAATGGTGGCCGTCCTCAATACGGCTACCGTGTTCAGAAAGTCAAAATGAACAATACCAAAAATGGACACACAACGGAGCGCTCGATTTGGTTACTGCATGAGGAGCAGGCCGAAATCTTCCGCCATATTGTAGTTGAACTGTATATTGGCAGGAGATATGGGTTTATGCAAATCGTAGATTGGCTGAATGAACGTGGCATCCCTTCATCTACCGGTAAAAAGTGGGGAAAATCCTCAATCCATGAGTTGCTACGACCGGATCGCCTCAGAGTTGCTACCGGGTGGGCCTGCTGGAATAGGGAAAACGTAAAGGACACTGTGCTTCGCAGAGAGACAGGCAAATTCAAGCCGGTAGAAGAGTGGATCTGGGTCGAAAATGCTCATCCGGCAATATTGACACCAGAAGAAGCAGATGCGGCAATCAAAATCCTTGAAACCCGTGGTCCATGGGGAGGGGTTTCTAGAACTGACGAGTCCCCATACCTTTTTTCCGGAGATAATTGGAACGGGGAGACATTGTTTACATGTAAACGGTGCGGTGGACATGTACGTGGACATCAAAAAGGTAAAGACCAAAAGTTCTATGGGTGTCACAATGCAATAACGCAGGGGAAGTTTGGAGAATGCGGATCGCTGTTCTTAACAGGCAAGGATTTTTTGGAGAAGTATGTTGTGGATACCATAATACAACGATACAGCAGCGATGAGTTCGTCAAAGCGGTCTTGGAAAATGTGAATGCGACCATAGAAGATGCGAATCGCAATGGCAGTGATGACCTCAAACACTTGGACAAAGTAATCGCTAAACAGCGAAAGGTGTTTCAAAATCTCATTGAAACGGTCAAACTAACTGGACCATCAATCGCTTTGGCGCAGGAACTGAGAGCCGCAGAACAGGAAATCAAAAACCTCGAAGATAAGCGCATAAGGCTCGCTCATGAATTAAAACCCATTGAGCCAATTGATATTAAGTATTTGACGGCGTTGTTGGATGACCTTGCTTCCGTGATGAAGTACGGCACCAATAAGCAAAAGCGTGAAATGATTCGAGCATTCGTTGCCAAAATGGAATTGGACCCTGTGACACGGCAGATTGATGTATACCTGTGGCCGAGCCCACTATTGGACTCGGACGACTACATAAAGAAGTCGAAGCACATTTTTTTATGCTTCGACCGGGTTAAATCGATTGGTGGAGGCGACGGGAGTCGAACCCGCGTCCGAAGACCTCGCCACATGAACTTCTACGGGTGTAGTGTGCTTACGGGATGTCCCTGCCGCACGCGAGCACACGCGCTTGCGGGCAGGCGAGCTCGCGAGATTTCGCCGACGGCCCGCGAGCCCTGACGTCGGCTAGCCCACTAGAGTGACGTTACCGGAGGTGCATGGGCGACACGCCCGATAACGGCCTCGAGCCTAATTAGGCAGCGAGGGCGAGCTTGCTGTTTGAGGTAAAGCGGTTTGCTTTGCCAGTTAAACTTAGGTCCGCGTTTTTAACGTGGCCTCGCAGCCCCACGACCCGCTATTCATGCTCGAACAATCCCCGTCGAATCCAAAACGCCCCCATGTGAGGTGCATCACGGCATACATCCGCCGGAAGACTGGCAAGCATCGCTACACCATCATCATACGTCGGTTTGTCGTCATACACAATAGCAGCTTCGTGGTGCCGTTTCCAACACGGCTCCCGGTAGTCCGTTTGCCGCATCGCCCTGTCTGCTGCGGTCCGCCCGCGTTGTCATCCGGCGATTCCCGCTCGGTCGCCGCTCGGCGCCGGGCGCTTACCGGTTTCGATCTCGCAACGCCTTCGCAATCTCCCGCTGTGCGTCGCGCTTCTTCGCGGCTTCGCGCTTGTCGTGGAGCTTTTTGCCCTTCGCGAGGCCGAGCTCAACCTTGCAAAAGCCGTTCTTCAAATACAGCTTCGTCGGCACCAACGTTTGGCCTTGTTCGCGGACTGCGCCGATGAGCCGCGCAATCTGTTGCCGATGCAGGAGTAGCTTGCGCGGCCGGAGCGGCTCGTGGTTGAACCGATTGCCCTGCTCGTACGGGCTCACGTGCATGTTGTACAACCATACCTCGCCGTTTTCCACGCGAGCGTAGGCGTCGCGAAGGTTGGCCGAACCGCGGCGGATGGACTTAATCTCGGTGCCCTGCAGGACGATACCGGCCTCCAGAGTATCTTCGATGAAATAGTCGTGGTACGCCTTGCGGTTCTGTGCGAGGACCTTGCCCTCCAGCCCCTTGCCGCCCATCGGCTTGTCACTCCCCGTTCCAGTTGCCACGGTGTGTGCATCCGCCCAAGGCCGTCCGCCGCCGAGGCTTCACCGCGTACCTCTTATCGTATCAAATCGCGAAGTGGTCTTCAACGGGATTCCAGTCCATTCCCTGACCACTCCATGCCTACCGCACACCTGCCGCGCGCCGGCCGCCGCGTTTGCCGCGGGGCGGCGCTGCTGCCTTGCGCCCCGCTCGGGGCCCGGTGCCCCGGTGCGAGCGTGCGCTTCCGCGTGTCCCGTCGCCTGCACCGCGCTCCGAGGTTGGGCTCGCTCGTCGAGCAGGCGCCGCCCCCCGGCCTTTCCGCTGGTTGCGCTCCGCTGCGCGCTGTTCGGCGAGGAAGCGGCGTTGGTTGACCTGTTTGCGCCGAGCCTTGGGACTCAGGTCTTCGTCGTACACCACCGACTCGACGCCGTTTTGTCGAACCATCGTCCCTTCGCGCCGATGTTCGACGAGCTGGAAGTCAATCGTCAGGTCCTCTTTACTCGCCGCCGATACCTGGACGGCCACAGGGTCACCGAGCCGAAAAACGCGCCGCGTGCGCTCGCCGACGAGTGCCATCTGCTTTTGGTTCAGGACGTAGTAGTCGTCCGTCAGGTAACTGATGTGAATCAAACCCTCCGCGCCGTTGTCCAACTGGATGAACAGGCCGAACTGTGTCACGCCGCTGATGATGCCCTCGTACGTCTCGCCGATGTGGTCGAGCATGTACTCGACCATCTTCATCTGGTCGACTTCGCGCTCCGCCTCCTGAGCAATGCGCTCTCGCTCGCTCGACCTGGCGGCGGCATCCGCGACGAACTCCGTGAGCGTCGCCTCCCGCGCTTCAGGGAGCGGGCCCTTCAGGGCTTCTCGGATGATGCGGTGGATGACGAGGTCCGGGTAGCGCCGAATGGGCGACGTGAAATGCGTGTAGTACTTCGCCGCGAGGCCAAAGTGGCCGACACACTCCGGCGCGTACCGGGCTTGCCGCATCGAGCGCAGCATGAGGCGGGAGATGACCGTCTCTTCGCGGGTCCCTTCAATGCGGCGCAGGACGTCCTGGAGGGCGCGCGGATGGACAGATCCGCCAGCGCCTTTCACATGGTACCCGAAGTTGTGGATGAACTCGTTGAAGTCCATCATCTTACCCGCGTCCGGCTCTTCGTGGATGCGGTAGACAAACGGCACGCCGAGCCAGTGAAAGTGCTCCGCCACGGTCTCGTTCGCGGCGAGCATGAACTCTTCAATCATGCGCTCGGCGACCGACCGCACCCGCTGCACAATCTCCGTCGGATGGCCGAGATCATCCACCACGACCTTCACTTCGTCGAAGTCAAAGTCAATTGCGCCGCGCTCCATGCGGCGCCGGCGCAGAATCTCCATCAGCCGCTCCATGCGTTCGAAGTCTGGGATGAGCCGCTCGTACCGCGCGCGTACCTCGGGGTCTTTGTCGACCAAGATCTTGCGTACGTTCGTGTACGTCATACGCTCCGTGGTGCGGATGACGCTCGGGAAGATGTCGTGGTTGACCACCTGCCCGCGCGGGGAGATCTCCATCACGCAACTGAGTGTCAGCCGGTCTATCTGCGGGTTGAGCGAACAGATGATGTTTGACAGCCGCTGTGGCAGCATGGGAATAACGCGATCCACCAGGTAGACACTGGTCCCTCGGTTGAACGCCTCGCGATCTAGCTTTGACCCCTGGCGGACGTAGTAACCGACGTCCGCGATGTGCACACCGAGCTCGAAGTTCCCGTTTGCCAGTTCCTTCACGTGTACAGCGTCGTCGAGATCTTTGGCGTCCTCGCCGTCAATCGTGACGATGGTCTCGTGACGGAGATCCCGGCGCCCCTTGTAGTCCGCTTCGGACAACTCCAGAGAGATGGCTTCCGCCTCGGCCAGCACGTCCTCCGGAAACGTCTCGGGCAGCCCGTATTTGCGCACCACGGACAGAATGTCGATGCCAGGCGCGTCCGGATGCCCCAGCACCTCCACGATGCGACCTTCAGGTCCGCGGTTGGGCGTTGGAAAGGCGGTGATCTCGGCGACCACCACGTACCCGTCATGCGCATCCATCATCTGGTCCTGCGGGACGAAGATGTCCTGTGTATACCGCTTGTCCAGCGGAGTGACGAAGGCGTAGTCCTTGTACCGGGTGAACTTTCCGACGACGCGGTTCACCGCGCGCTCGAGGATGCGAATGATTTTGCCCTCCCGGCGGGCGCCGCTGGCCACGCGCTCGACGCGCACCATCACTTTGTCGCCCGGCATGGCGCCGTCCATGTCGCCAGAGGCGACGTACACGTCCGGCTCTCCGGCGGCCTCCGGCAGGACAAAACCGTACCCACGGGCTTTCATCTGTAACCGCCCCACCACAAGGTTCATTCGATCCGGTCGCCCGTATCGGTTGGCCCGCGTCCGGACGACGTCCCCGCGCTCTTCCATATCCGCGAGCAGTTGCACGAACCTGCGAAAGTCGTCGCCGCTCACGACGTCGAACGCCTCGCACAACTCCTGCACCGTCAGCGGGCGGTACGCATCCCGTTCCATAAATTCAATCAGCGCTTCGCGCCGTATCTCCACTTCAACACTTCCCTTCCCTTTCATCACAGGCGATGGAGATTCATTTCGTCGCCGACCGCCCCGCTCCTAGTATGGACGAATCGGCGAAGATTCAAAGGTCGCAGCGACCCATGCGCGGGCCGTCGGCCCCGTCGGCCATGTCCCTGGCCTTCGAGATTGTCGCCTGCGGCCATCTCCGGTCGCGCCGGCCACGGGGTTGGCTGCGTGGGCTACGCGTTCACGTTCTCCTGCGGAATCCCGGGATCTTGCAGTGGTGCCGGGTGCGACCGGATGAAGGTACAGACCATCTCCGCCGCTCTGTCCGCTTCCGGTCCGTGACAGATGAGGTGCCGCGACGCCGGCAACCAGTAGAGCGACTTCTCCGCGCTGCCGGCATATTGATACACCCAGTTCGCCCCCCGCGGTTCCACCGTCTCGTCGAGCAAACCCTGCACGATGCACAGCGGGGCTACCATTTTGGGGATGGCGGCCTTGCCCATCAGGACAACTCGTCGAAACTGTTTGACACTGGAGAGCGGCATCTGCGAAATCCGGTTGATGCGGTCCTTCAGGTATGCGGACGGCCGTGGTGCATCCCAGGTCTCCTTAATCACGCCGGCAATCTGGCGAAACAGTTTCTGCGTGCCCACGTAAAAGACGGCAGGGGCGAGCATCGTCACCGACGCGATGGGATAGGACGCCGCGAGGATGGCGGCTATCATGGCGCCCATGGAAAATCCGACGAGGTGTACCGGGCCCTGGGTCAGGGCGGTGCGCACGAGCGGACCAACCGAGTCCACCCAGGCCGTCGCGGTCGCGGATTCGAGGTCCTCTCGAGTGCCGCCGTGACCCGCCAGCAGCGGGCAGTGCACCGTGTACCCCTGCGCCCGCAACGCGGTCGCTAGCGGTTCCAGGTCCTGCGGAGTTCCGGTGAAGCCGTGAATGAGGATGCAGACGCCCTTCGACATGCCGATGGTCCCTCCCAGAACTGGGCCGGACGCGCGCGTTCACTACCGGAGGGAGCGGTGCAGTTCACGCTCCGCGCTGCGAGTCGTGCTGCAAAACAAACGGTGCCGCGTCAGCGGCACCGCACACGTCACGCCAGGCCGTTCGCACTCAGGTATGCAATCAGCAACGTGACCAACAGGAACAACGTTGCGATAACCACCGTGACTTTGGCCAGAAATGAGTCGATTCCTTTCGGTCGGCGGTTGGTCACTTGGTCCCCGCCGCCGGTGATGACACCGGACAGTCCCGCACTGCGCCCCGATTGGAACAAAATCACCACGACGAGGAGCACGGACAGTACGACCAGTGTCACTTTGGCCGCTGCAAGCATCTTATTCACCCCCACCCGCGTGGGTCAACAACGGGACGCACGATACCGCGTGTCCTGCCCACTAGTCTACCATGTATGTGGTGGGGCGACAAACGATGCATCACGCGCGGGCGCCAAACAGCAGGCTGCCGGCGTAGACGGCGGCCGTCCCGAGCGCCTCTTCAATCCGTAACAGTTGGTTGTACTTCGCCACGCGGTCCGTGCGGTTCGGCGCGCCTGTCTTAATCTGTCCGGCGTTGGTCGCCACGGCGATGTCGGCGATGGTGACGTCTTCCGTCTCACCAGATCTGTGTGAGATGACGGACGTGTACCCCGCGGTCTTCGCCATCTCGATACACGCGAACGTCTCCGTCAGCGTGCCAATCTGGTTCACCTTGACGAGAATGGAGTTGGCCACGCCTTCACCGATGCCGCGGCCGAGTCGCTCGGTGTTTGTAACGAAAAGATCGTCGCCAACCAGTTGAAGCCGGCTCGCGAGCGACCGCGTGAGGTTCGCCCAACCCGCCCAGTCGTCCTCTGCCAAGCCGTCCTC
Organism: Alicyclobacillus sp.; assembly: GCA_023511295.1. Taxonomy (GTDB): domain Bacteria; phylum Bacillota; class Bacilli; order Alicyclobacillales; family Alicyclobacillaceae; genus JAIMBT01. Next base: position 177,499 of record JAIMBT010000001.1, on the reverse strand, counting down.
GATGGAGACAATCGGGTATTTGCCGAGCAGCGATTCGTAATAGGCAATCAGCTCCTCGGAGGTCTTCGTCGTTCCTTCGCCGGCGAACACGTACTTGTCGCCCTGCAGCAGCTCGCTGGCGGCGATGTCGAGTGCGATGGAGACGTGTCGACCCGGCTGGTAGCCGGCCTTCTCAATGGCGTCGACGATGGCCGAGATGGCTTCCTCGTTGGTCTTCAGGTTCGGTGCGAACCCACCCTCGTCGCCGACGGTGGTCGACAGGCCGCGACCGTTCAACACGGACTTCAGGCTGTGGAACACCTCTGCGCCCATCCGCAGCGCTTCCTTGAAGCTCGGCGCGCCGTGCGGCACGACCATGAACTCCTGGATGTCCACCGTGTTGTCCGCGTGCTTGCCACCGTTCAGGATGTTCATCATCGGCACCGGCAGCATCCGCGCGTTCACGCCGCCCAGGTAACGGTAGAGCGGCAGGTTCAGGTCCGCCGCGGCGGCATGTGCGACCGCCAAGGAGACGCCGAGGATGGCGTTCGCGCCGAGCTTCCCCTTGTTCGGGGTGCCATCCAGGCGCAGCAGCGCCTGGTCGATGGCGACCTGGTCTTCCGCGTCCTCGCCGATGATCTCCGGTCCGATGGTCTCAATCACGTTCATCACCGCGGTGTGGACACCCTTGCCTCCGTATCGCGACTTGTCTCCGTCGCGAAGCTCCACCGCTTCGTGTGCACCCGTGGATGCGCCGGATGGAACAATCGCCCGGCCGACGGCACCGGAATCCAGCGTGACCTCCACCTCCACGGTCGGGTTGCCGCGGGAATCCAATACTTCGCGGGCGTGTACGTCAAAGATCTCTGCCACAACGTTTCCTCCTCTTCATTCGCAATGCGTTCGCTAAAGCGGCGCTCCCATCCGGTCAATCCGCCGAGGCAATCAGCGTCCGCCCTGTCATCTCGGCGGGCTGCGGCACGGCGAGCAGGTCGAGGATGGTCGGGGCCAGGTCGGCCAGCACGCCGTCCGAGCGCAGCCGAACACGCGGATCTGTCACAATCAACGGCACCACGCTCAAGGTGTGCGTCGTACACGGCCCACCTGTGACCGGATCGACCATGATATCCGCATTGCCGTGGTCGGCTGTGACGAGCGCCGTACCACCTTGCTCCTGCAGCGCCTCCCAAACGGCGCCGAGACACTCGTCCACCGCCTCCACCGCCTTCACAGCAGCGTTGAAGTCGCCCGTATGCCCGACCATGTCCGGGTTGGCGAAGTTCAGAATGACGACATCCATGTTGCCGCTGCGAATCTGCTCCGCCGCCGCCGCCGCGACGCCGTACGCGCTCATCTCCGGCTGCAGGTCGTACGTCGCCACCTTCGGCGAGGGGACCAGCACCCGCGTCTCGCCGGGGAACATCGCCTCTCGGCCGCCGGAGAAGAAGAAGGTGACGTGCGGGTACTTCTCCGTCTCCGCAATCCGCAGTTGGGTGAGCCCGTGCTGCGCCAGGACCTCCCCGAGGGTGTTGTCGAGGTTCGTCGGAGCGTAAGCGACGTAGCCGCCAACCGTCTCGCTGAACTTGGTCATACACACGTAGTACACCTGCGGAAAGCGCGGGCCGCGGTCGAACTCGCGGAAGTCCTGATTGGTGAACACGCGCGAGATCTGAATGGCTCTATCCGGCCGGAAGTTGAACATCACGACGGCGTCCCCGTCCTGGATTAAGCCGACGGGCTGGCCTGCGTCGTCGACCATCACGGTCGGGACGATGAACTCGTCGGTGATATGCTTCGCATAGCTGTCCTCCAGCGCCTGTACCGGGTCCGTCGCGCGCTCACCTTCTCCGTACACCATCGCGCGGTACGCCTTCTCCGTCCGCTCCCAGCGGTTGTCCCGATCCATCGCGTAATAGCGACCTTCGATGGTCGCAATCTGACCGACGTGCAACTGGCGCATCGCTTGCAGCAGCCGGGCGATGTCCTTCGTACCGCTGGTTGGTGCCACGTCTCGTCCGTCCATGAACGCGTGCACGAACACGTTTTGCACCCGGTACTGTGCCGCCATCTTGAGGAGCGCCAGCAGGTGCCGGATGTGGCTGTGTACCCCACCTTCGGAAACAAGGCCGCACAGGTGAAGCGCCGTGCCGTGCTCGAGCACATGCTGCATCGCGCCCCGCAGGGTCTCGTTCTCGAAGAACGCTCCCTCGTCAATCGCCTTGTCAATCCGCGTCAGGTCCTGATACAGCACCCGCCCCGCACCGATGTTGGAGTGCCCCACCTCACTGTTGCCAAACTGCCCATGCGGGAGCCCCACGGCCTCTTCGCTCGCGCGGAGCGTGGTATGCGGGTAGCGCGCCCACAGGTCGTCAAACACCGGTTTGCGAGCCGCCGCCACCGCGTTGCCAGCGGTCTCCTCGCGAAGGCCGAACCCGTCCAGGATGATGAGCGCGACCGGCCCGCGCCCACTCGGCCGCTCCTTCCGAGTAAACGCCCCTTCCGCGTGCGATACCTTTGGTGTCGGTGCGGCTGCTGCGCGCGCTGCAAAGTCCGATCCGCTCACTCGACCTCGCCTCCTGTCATCGCGACGGCCATCGCGACGAACGACTCGGGCTGGAGGCTCGCGCCGCCGACCAACGCCCCGTCGATATTCGGCTGATCCGTAAACGACCGGATGTTTTCCGGCTTCACGCTGCCGCCGTAGAGGATGCGGACGGACGCCGCGAAATCCACGCTCTTGACGCGTTCGACCACCGCTCGGATGTGGGCGATGACGGCCTCCGCATCTGCGGGCGTCGGCGTCTTGCCTGTCCCGATGGCCCATACCGGCTCGTAGGCAATCACGATGGCAGATCCCTCCGCCGCCTCGGCCAGCCCGGCCTCGGTCTGCCGCTCGACGACCGCCTCCGTCTCGCCAGCGTCCCGCTCGGCTTCGTTCTCGCCCACGCACAAAACCGGAATCATCCCGGCGGCCTGGACCGCTGCCACCTTGCGACCGCACGCCGCGTCCGTTTCGTGAAAGTACTGCCGCCGCTCGGAATGGCCAATCAATACATATGTAACGCCGAGCTCTTTGAGCATCGCCGCTGCAATCTCGCCCGTGAACGCCCCGGAAGCCGCTTCGTGGACGTTCTGCGCGCCGACCGCGACGCGCGTCGGGAACACCACCTTGGCCAGGGACAGCGCGGTGAACGGCGGGCAGACGGCGTAGTCCGCAGAGGCATCGAGCGCACTCGTCTCACGTGCCAGCGCCTCAGCAAACGCCCGCGTCTCCGCCACGGTCTTGTTCATCTTCCAGTTCCCCATCAAAAGCGGCCTTCGCAGAGCCACCTCCGTCACGCTCCTTCCTTTGGCGCGAGCGCTTCGACACCCGGCAGGCGCTTGCCTTCCAAAAACTCAAGCGATGCGCCGCCGCCGGTGGAGATGTGCGTCATCCGGTCCGCAAGGCCCGCCTGCTCCACCGCTGCCACCGAGTCGCCACCCCCGACAATCGTCACACCGTCGACCTCAGCAACCGCCCGTGCCACGGCCACGGTGCCCGCTGCGAAGGTGGGCATCTCGAACACCCCCATTGGGCCATTCCACACCACCGTGTGCGCGCGGCGAATCTCGCCACCGTACAAGGCCGCCGTCTCCGGGCCGATGTCGAGTGCCATGCCGTGATCTGGCAGTTGGTTCAAGCGACAAACCTGGTGCGGCGCGTCCGGTGCAAACCGGTCTGCAAACACCAGGTCCACCGGAAGCAGCAGCCGGCACCCGCTCCTCGTCGCTTGCTCGAGCAGCCCCTTGGCCAGGTCAATGGTATCCTGCTCGACCAGCGAGTCGGCCAGCGCGTACCCTTGAGCCGCGAGGAAGGTGTTCGCCATCCCCCCGCCAATCAGCAGGGTATCGACCTTCGGCAACAGGTTTTTCAGGACGCCCATCTTGTCGGACACCTTGGCCCCGCCGATGATGGCGACAAATGGCCGCGTCGGGTTCGCCAGCGCGTCGCCCATCACCCGGAGCTCCTTCTCCATCAGGAAACCGGCCACCGCGGGCAGGTGCGCCGCTACACCCGCTGTCGAGGCGTGCGCCCGGTGTGCCGTGCCGAAGGCGTCGTTCACGTACACGTCGCCGAGCGCCGCGAGTTGTTGGGCGAAACCGGCGTCGTTCCGCTCCTCCTCCGGGTGAAAGCGGAGGTTCTCCAGCAGCAACACTTGCCCCGGTTCCAAGGCGCGCGCCGCAGCCTCGGCGCCCGCGCCGACGCAGTCCTCGGCGAAGCGGACGACGCGGTCGGGCAACAGCTTCTGCAGGTGATCTGCCACCGGCCGCAGGCTGTACTTCGCGTTCGGCTCCCCTTTCGGCCGACCCAAATGACTCATCAAGATCACCTTCGCACCCTGGCCGAGCAGGTATTCAACCGTCGGCAGGGCGGCCCGGATGCGAGTGTCGTCGGTGATGGAATCACCTTCCATGGGCACGTTGAAGTCGACGCGGACGAGCGCAGTCTTGCCTGCCCAATCCACGTCGGCGAGCGACTGTCGACGCATCACACCATCCCTCTCTGCGCTGAAGGTCTCCGGAGAGGGGCTGTCCCTCTCCGGATGGGCGCGTGGTTGCCGGCTCCGTCAGCGAACGGAGACCGGCAGCTTCGCCGCAATGAACGCCGTCAGGTCGACGACGCGGTTCGAGTAACCCCACTCGTTATCGTACCACGCCACGGCCTTCACCAGGGTTCCCTCCATCACCATCGTGGACAACCCGTCGACGATGGCCGAATGCGGGTCGCCATTGTAATCGCGGGAGACCAGCGGCAGTTCGCTGTACGCCAGGATACCGTTCAACTGCTGTTCCGCCGCCTGCCGAAGCGCCTCGTTCACCTCTTCGACACGGGTCGGGGTGCGGACTTCGGCGGTCAGGTCGATGATGGAGACGTTCGGGGTGGGGACGCGCATCGACATGCCGTTCAACTTGCCGTTCAAGTGCGGCAGGACGAGCCCGACCGCCTTCGCTGCGCCGGTCGTGGTCGGGATGATTGACAAGGCTGCAGCCCGCGCCCGACGCAGGTCCTTGTGCGGCAGGTCGAGGATCTGCTGGTCGTTGGTGTACGAGTGCACGGTCGTCATGAGGCCGCGTTCAATCCCAAATTTCTCGTCAATCACCTTCGCCACCGGCGCCAAGCAGTTGGTGGTACAGGAAGCGTTCGAGATGACGTGGTGCTGCTCGGGGTCGTACTGGTCGTGGTTGACGCCCATCACAATCGTGATGTCCTCGTTCTTCGCGGGTGCCGAGATGATTACCTTTTTCGCTCCACCGCGGGTGATGTGAACCTCCGCCTGTTTCTTGTCCGTGAACCGGCCGGTCGACTCAATCACCACGTCGACGCCGAGCTTCCCCCACGGCAGGTTGGCCGGATCTCGCTCCGCCAACACCTGCACTTTGCGGCCGTTCACGACGAGGCTGTCGCCCTCGGCCCGCACCTCGCCAGGAAACCGCCCGTGCACAGAGTCGTACTGCAGGAGCATCGCAAGCGTCGCAGCGTCGGTCAGGTCGTTCACCGCCACAATCTCCATCTCGCCGCGCCCCAACGCCGCCCGAAACACATTCCGCCCAATCCGCCCAAATCCGTTGATACCGACGCGTACAGTCATGTTCGATTCCTCCCATGCGGCTTGCGCCGCGAATTGTCCTCGTGTCTACCGTCCCGCACGGGTTCCACTCTGTGCATGGAGGATGCGCTTCGCGGCTGCTTCGTCGGTGACGAGCACGTCCATTCGGTACGCCCGCGCCGCCGACGCAATGGCTTCGGCCTTGCTGTGCCCGCCAGCCACGCCCATCACCAGCCGAACCCCGTCGAGGTCTGCCAATTTCAAGCCCGCCGTGGTCATGGCGTACACCGGTTGCCCCTGCTGGTCAAAGTAGTACCCGAACGCCTCGGCAACCGCGCGGCGTTCCCTGAGCAGCGCCACTTCCGCCTCGCTCAACTGCCGCCGTCGCGCCATCTCGAGTGCGCTGCCAATCCCGTGAACCACCACGGTGGCCGAGCGGATCTCCCGCAAGCGCGCCTCGACCATCGGCTCGGCCATCAGGTGCTCGAGCGTGTCTTCACCGAGCCGATCTGGGACGTGGAGAACGGTGTGCGAGCCGCCGATGGCCTGCGCCAACTGTTCTGCGATGGTGTTCGCCTGCACGGACGCAGACTCGCCGAGTCCGCCCCGCGCCGGGACCACGCGGACGTCGGGGTGCGTCCCCCGCCGCGGCATCATCCGAGCCAGAGTCGCCATCGTCGTGCCGCCCGTCACCGCCACCACGTCGCCACTTGTCAGTTCCTCGCGTAGCAAGGACGCTGCCTGAAGCCCCAGGGTGTCCTTCACCCACGGTTCTTCGTCGCTGTCGCCAACAACCACCGTCACCCGCGCAATACCGAGCGCGCGCGACAAGGAGGCGGCCAGTTCCGTCCGGCCTTCGAGTGTAGCCAGCACCGGATCTAGCTGATCAAGCAGAGCGTACCCCTCTTCGGAGAGCCCCATACCAGCTGGCCCGGCTGTGAGCAGCCCCTGCTGTCGGAGGAACTCCACCTCCGCCCGCAGCACCCGCTCGGTCGCGCCCATCTCGGCCGCGAGTGCGCGCCGCCCGATGGGCTGCAACAGGCGGATGCGGTGCAGGATGCGCATGCGCGCACGGAGCGTATCCAACAGCTCCGGCACGATGCGCTGGGCGGTCGATATCTCCAGCCCCGGCCCGGCCGGCGCAGGAATCGGCCGGCTTGCCTCCCCCATGGTGGCCACCTCCTTCGCAGGCCCGGTATCCCAGGAATGCGTGCGACCGCAACCCAAAGGGACCTAATACGTCCCGCTCATACAAATGATGTCCCGATTGCGGCAAAGTCACACCCACAGCGTCTTTGCACGTTTATTGTAGATCAACCGGCTGAACAATACCACCCATAGCCGCCCAGCGCGCAACCGATGGCTGGCAACCCGAGATCCCGCAACTGCGGGCCGCGGTCACCCGCGGCGCCTCATCCGCCTTCATCGCAGGAGACGGCTCGCCTTCGGACGGGTGCGCCGGGGATGCCGAGCGCGTCGCGGTACTTCGCGACGGTGCGGCGGCTCACCTTCGTGCCGGAGGCTGCCAACTTCTCGGCCAGATGGGCATCGGTCAGCGGGTGGGCGGGGTCCTCCGACGCAACCCATTGGCGGATTTGCTGTTTCACCGCTTCGGCCGATACCGGCGCCGTGCCGCCGAGAGCTGGCAAGGCGGCGGAGCACAGGCTGCGCAGCTCAAACGTACCGGCCGGAACCGCCACCACCTTGTGCCGAACCGCCCGGCTGATGGTCGACTCGTGCATCCCCAGATGGACCGCCAGGTCTCGGAGCGTCATCGGCCGCAGTGCACTGCGGCCGCGCTCCAGGAACTCGGGCTGGAGTTCCACCAGCGCCTGGCCGATGCGCTGAAGTGTCGCCCCGCGTTGGACAATGCAGCGATGCAGCCAACGCGCTTCGCGGTACATGCGGGAGAGGTATTGGCGGACCTCGCCATCCTCCGTCTCCCGGCCGATGTGGAGGTATTCGCCCGCCGTGAAGGTCAGCCCGCCGCTGGTGTCCGCCACCGCGACCGCGTAGCCGTCGTCCGTCCGCTGAATCCAGATATCCGGCCAAAGCCGCGGCGCGAGGTCCATCTGGTAGTCGCGGCCAGGGAACGGATTGAGCTGACGGATGGCATCAACCGCGCGCTGCAGCTGCGGTTGCGGGACTCGCATCTGTCGCGCCAGATGGCTCCACTGCCCTTTCGCGACAGCCGGCAAAGCATGCCGGATGAGGTATTCCGCCAGCGCCCGCAGGTCATCCGGCACGCGGTGGACCTGGAGGCGCAGGCACTCCTCCAGGTTGCGCGCGCCGACACCGGCGGGATCACACGATTGAATCAAGCGGACGGCGGCCTCGTAATCGGCCGCCGTGCAGCGAAAGCGCGCCCCGATGGCCGCCGAGTACGGGTCCAAGTACCCGCGGTCATCCAGGTCATCCGCGAGCCGGAGCGCCAACGCAACTGCGGGATGCCGGGCAAAGTCGAGGCGCAGCTGTTGTCCAACCACCTCTGCCAAGGTCCTCGGCGCCGCCGGAAATGTTTCCACCAGCGCGGGGCCGTTGCGATGCCCCGCGCCGCCCGATGCGCGAGGGCTGCCGCGCAGCTCGAGAAACACGTTGCGGGTCGCCGCTTCAGAGAGGTATTCGGCCAACGCCTCTCGGTCGAGTTCCAGCACGTGCAACGCTTGCCGCATCTGGGCCGTCATCGCGAGCCGCTGTGTCTGCACTTGTTGAACCGAGAACGACAGATCCACCGCGGTCACCTCCCGCCATGCCCGTCTCACCGATTCGTCACCTGCACAATTGGACGCGCACGGCTTGTTTTCCTGCTTGGCCATCCTGCCCGTGCCCCTGCTTTCGCCGCTCCTTCCTCAGCTTATGCCCGCATCCAGTCGGCTACATGGCCATCTGCCCGCCCGCGGCTTGGCACCCACAGCCGCGCAAGCCCGTCTCCACCGGCGCTCACGCGCGTATCGGCCGAGCCCAGAAAAGCGGGGCGAGTCACGGGAGACGCTGCGTAGAATACATTAGGAACATGAGCCCAGATGGGAGGGAACCCCCATGCGAATAGGCGTCATCGGCACAGGGAACATGGGCGGCATGTTGGCGCGCGCGTTCGCCGCGACCACTGCGGACGCGGAGCTGCACGTGTACAACCGGACGGTCCAGAAGGCGATGGAGGTCGCGGACGGGTACCCCAATATCCTGGTCGCGCGGGACGCGATGGGCTGTGTTCGCGAGGCGGACATCGTGTTTGTGTGCACCAAGGCCGGGGATGGGGACGGCTTGATTCGCGAGATTGGGCCGCAGATGACCCCACAACAGACACTCGTGACCACCATCAGTTCCATCCCGGCGGCGGTGCTCGAAGAACAGACGTCGGCCAGCGTGGCGAAGGTGATTCCAAGTATCGTGCAAACCGTGCAAAGTGGCGTGCTGCTGTTCGTTCCCGGTCCGTCGATGGGTCCGGAAGCCAAGGAACGCCTCTATCGGCTGCTGTCGGCCATTGGGCAGCCCTGGCCCGTCGCAGAGAGCCAGTTGCGCGTGTGCAGCGATTTGACCAGTTGCGGACCGGCGTTCATCGCGGAACTCATGACTCTGTGGGCGGTGGCCGCTGCGGGAACGGGCGGGATTGATGTGGACCAAGCGACGTCGCTCTTGGCCCACACCTTGGTCGGAGTCGCCGAGCTGCTGCGCGCCGGCCACGAGTTCACGGACATCGTTCAACAGGTGGCGGTGCCAGGCGGTGTCACGGAAGCCGGCCTCGCCCAGCTGCGGGCGGAAGGCCCCATCCTGTTTGACCACCTTCACGCCACCACGGCCCGGCACGGGGCCCATCGCTCCGAGTCTTCCGTGGTCTCGTCGGCGCATCCGCAGAATGGCAAATCATAACAGGTTTTGTCGAACGGCGGGAGGTTTTGGGGAAGCCGCTTGTTTCCCCCTCAGACCAAGGCGATAATAGAGGAAATTGCGGCTCGTAGATTGGGTGGTTCCTCATGACAGATGTCGCGTATGCGGATGAGCAGAGCCGGTGGCCGACATCTCGTTCCGCGCTTGGGTCCGCCACCAGCTCTCCGGCACCTGAGCAGGCACATTGCAACGATACGTGGGTGGACTTCAACGGGTCCATTGGGGCGGCGTACGAACTGACGAAAGCGGTTCGCCAGCACGTTCGAGACCTGTTTCAGGGCATGCCCTCCCTGCACTGCGCGGTGGCCGTCGCAGGTGTGGACGGGTACCTCCTGGACGTGGTCGGGCCACGGAGCTTGATGGGCGAGCTGGAGGCGCTCGGCCTGTGCCGCGGCGCCCTGGCGACGGTCGACTGCCCCGCCATGGTGAGTTTGGCGGCAACCCTGGCGTGCGGGAGGTTGAGTACGCACGCCGTTACAAGCCCTCAGCCCCTGGCGAGCGCCGCCTGCCCGATTCGGAATAAGGCGGGGGATATGCGCGGTGCCGTGACGTTTATCCAGCGAGATGAGCAGGTCCATCCGCTGCTGGCCCCGCTGGTTCAGTCGTGTGCGATTGCCGCAGCGCATCACATGGAGCTGGAGGCGTACCGCCGCGACGCACAGCGCGTGCACCAGAGCTTGCTCAGCCACCTCGACTACCACGTCGTGCGCGTGACCCCGGACGGTCACATCGAGGCGCATCACCCTGTCCCGGTGCGAGAGGAGGTCCGCCGGAAGATGGTGGAGTACGCCCGGGAGGGAAGCGACGGGGACAGCGAGTTCGTCGTCGGCGACCATCTCTACAGTTGCAACCTGCGGGTCTTGCGAGACCCGATTGAAGGAGATGGCGGACGGTTGGCCGTGTTCCGGGACATCACCAGCCAGCGGCTCCTGGAGTCGCGCGTTCGGGACGCGGACAAGCTGTCCATCCTGGCGTCGCTCGCAGCGGGGATTGCCCATGAAATCCGCAACCCCCTGACGACAGCCAAAGGGTTCCTGCAGTTGTTCGCAGAACGCCAGGGGGAAAACGCAGACAAACGCTACTTGAACTTGACAATTCGCGAGTTGAACCGGATTCAGGACTTGGTGAAGGACTTTATGACGTTGGCCCGGCCCGTGCCGCCGCTCTACGAGGATATCGACCTGCACGCCTTGATTCGGACTGTGCTGGATTTCCTCCACCCAGAAGCCTTACTGAACGACGTGACGCTCGCCCACGACCTTTCGAATGAACCGGTGTACATCCACGCGGACGCGAACCAGATGAAGCAGGTGCTGTTGAACGTGCTGCAGAACGCACTGCACGCCTGCGACCGCCGGGGCCGGATTGAGGTGTCGACGGGAATTCGCTCCGCTTCCGTCGTCATCTCCATCCGCGACACAGGTCGCGGCATCAGCCCGGAGCAGCAGGCGAAAGTATTTCAGCCCTTCTACACCACCAAGCCGACGGGGACGGGCCTTGGCCTGGCTGTTTCGCGACAAATCATGCAAGAACACGGCGGTTCCATCGAGCTGTCGAGTGAACTCGGAACCGGCACGACGGTCCGCCTGGTCCTTCCGCTGGCGAGGAGTCGGCCTCCCGGCTGAACGCCGGGCCATCCACTGCGCTGTCCCGCACTACCGCCGTGTCGGCTCCTCCCAAACCAACCACTGCCCATCGACCCCCACCGGCTTCAGGCCCGCCGAGGTTTCCGGTAGACCCGCCAGTGTGGCCGCAACCTGTCCATCTTGCAGCCTGACGCCGCCGTCAAGGCGACCCTCAGCCGCAGGACGGAATCCGACTTCCCGCAGAAACTGCGCCGCCCGCCAGTTACGCCGACTGACGTAGGCCGTCACGGAGACGTGCCCCACCAACAGGCCGGCGAACTGTCCGAAGGCCGCCAGGGCTGCGGTGCCCACGCCGGTGCGGCGGACAGCGGGATTTACATACACCGCCATCAACTCCAGGCACCCGTCGCGTTGCACAGCCGCAACAAATCCCACTTCCGCGTCCCGTCGGCTTTGGATCACGTCCCCCTCACCCACATCGCGGAGCGAGTCTGCGAGGATGGCGAACACGTGCATCCCGGGCCATGCCAGCCAGTCCGCCGCCTGGTAGTCGACTGCGTGCCCCGCCGCGTCGGTCGGCCAGGCGACGTCCTCCAGGGCCCACACCTCCGCCGCCCACGCGTCCAGCCATCGCTGCAGTCCGGCCGCGTCCGCGACCTGCAGGCGTTGCAACTGGACCGTCGGGCGCGACGTCTCAGGCCGCGCGGGAACCGGCCCCGGCAGCGGCAGTGCGTCTCCAGCCGGACGCGGGCGCGGCACGACGGTCGCCCGCTTCGCGTTGCTGTGGACCACGAGCGACCGACCGACGTGATCAAACCCGAGAAACAGCCAGAAGACGATGCCGTACGTTATCAGTACCTGGTTCCAACGCGGGTCGCCCGTGTGGTGCGCGAGTGTCCACGCCAACACCGCCAACGCGACAGCGTTCGCGAGCGCGGTGAACCAGATAACGGCCGTCCGCGCACCCCGCCGGTTCATCGCTTGCCGAGGATATCCGCCAGCTCGTCGACCATATCGGAGAACTGGCGGAGCGTGTCCTTCACCGGTTCTGGCGACGCCATGTCGACACCGGCGCCGCGCAGCAGTTCAATCGAGTAGTTTGATCCGCCCCCACTCAAGAAGCCGAGGTAATTGGCCACATCCTGCGGCCCGCCGCGGAGGATTTTCTGCGACAGCGCGGTTGCGGCGGAGATCCCCGTAGCGTACTTGTACACATAAAACGCCCGGTAGAAGTGCGGGATGCGCGCCCACTCCATGGCAATCAGCGGATCAATCACGCAGGCACCACCATAGTACGTCTCGTTCAGCTTGAAGTACGTCTCCGACAGCCAGTCCGGGGTCAAGGCTTCGCCCCGCTCCGCGTGCTCGTGCGTGAGCTTCTCGAACTCGGCGAACATCGTCTGGCGGTAGAGCGTCCCGCGAATGGTCTCGAGGTGGTGGTTGAGCACGTACGCGCGCATCTGCGGGTCATCGGTGTGACGCAGCAGGTAATCCGTGAGCAGAGCCTCGTTGCAGGTGGAGGCGACTTCAGCGACAAACAGGGTGTACCCCGCGTACACGAAGGGTTGCGTGCGCGTCGAGAAGTAGGTGTGCATCGCGTGGCCGAGCTCGTGCGCGAGGGTGAACACGTTGTCGAGCGAGTCCTGGTAGTTGAGCAGGATGTACGGGTGCACCGGGTACACGCCCCACGAATAGGCGCCGCTTGTCTTGCCCTTGGTTTCGTACACGTCAACCCAGCCCGAGGCGAGGCCCTCTCGCGCAATCCTCTGGTACTCCTCGCCAAGCGGCGCCACGGCTTCGATGACCGTCTGCACCGCTTCCTCGTACGGGATCTTCACGTGCAGTTCCGGTACCAGCGGGGTGTAGATATCGTACATGTGAAGCTCGTCGACGCCGAGCACCTGGCGCCGCAACTTCAGGTACTTGTCGAGCGCGGGCAGTGAGTCGTGCACGGCCGCGAGAAGGTTGTCGTACACCGCCATCGGGATGTTGTCGTCGTCGAGGGCTGCCGCCCGAGCCGACGGGTAGTCGCGGACGCTCGCGTAGAACACGTCCTTCTTGACGCTCGCCCCATACGTCGCCGCGAGCGTGTTGCGGTGTTTCTCGTACGTGGTGTACATCGCGTCGAACGCGGCCTTGCGCACCGCCCGGTCGCGACTCTCCATCAACTCGATGTAGCGGCCGTGCGTCAGCTCCACCTCTACGCCCTCGTCGTTGCGGACCGTCGGGAAGCGCATGTCTGCATCGTTGAACATCGTGAAGATCTGGCCTGGCGCTTCCAACACCTCACCAGCTGCGGCGAGCAGCTGCTCCTCCTCGGCAGACAGCACGTGTTCCTGCTGGCGGAACAGGTCGCGCAAGACAAACTCGTAAACCTTGAGCTCCGCGTTCGCCTCCACGTAGCCCCACAGCGTGTCCTGTGGAATCTGCAGCAGCTCTGGCACCACAAACGCCTTTGCGCTCGCCACCTGCACGGCGATGGAGATGGAGCGGTCGGTCAGCGCTTGGTAGGTGGCGTTCGTGTTGTCCTCGTCCCGGTGCATCCGGGCGTAGCCGACCAGTCGCGCGACGCGCTCCTCGACCGCGTCCTGCAGCCGCAACGCGGCGAGCAACGTCTCCGCGGACTCTCCGAGGCGGCCTTGGTACCCCGCGAGTTCCCTGCAGAGTTGTTGCGCCTCCTCTGCTTCTTGCTGCCACGCCTCCATGGACGGATAAATGTCCTCCAGCTTCCACTTGTACTTCGGGTCTATCTGGTCTCGAGTGGGCAGTTCGTGTACGGCAGCTCCCGCCGCCCCTTCATCCGCACTCCACCGCACCGTCTTGCGGCCAAAGCCGACCTCCGCTGCATGCTGCAGTCCGTTCCAGTCCTTCTTCAACACGGTCCTTCCTCCTTCTGAAAGTACGTCGCGCCACCGGCGCAGTCCGAAACTCGTTCACGTGCGCACCTCGTCCATCGGCTTTAGGCCCGCGACCCATCCATCGGCTTTAGACCCGCGCCCCGTCCATCTGCCCCTTCTGGAACGCGTACGGCAGAAGTTCCGCGACCGTGGTTTGCATGCGGTGCCCGTTCAGGTCCGCAAGCCACACCGGCACGTCCGGTTGACAGAACTCCGCCAGGACTTGCCGGCAGGCGCCGCACGGCGAAACGGGGCCATCGCTGCTGTCCGCCACCACCGCGACCGCCACGATGGCCACGTCCTCCGGGACCTGCATGCGCTTGCGGAAGAGCGCCGTGCGTTCCGCGCAGTTGGTCAGTCCGTAGGACGCGTTTTCGATGTTCGCGCCGGTGATGATCTCGCCGTTCGAGAGCCGCAGCGCTGCGCCGACCGCGAAGCCAGAGTAAGGCACGTACGCGTGTACCATCGCCGCTTGCGCTGCTGCCAGCAGCCCGTCCGGGTCCGCTTCCGGCGCGTTCGCCGGGCGCGCTTCGCTCGCTGCTTGGCCCGCTTCACTGGCCGCCGGGCCTACTTCAGGCGCCGTCTCAACGTCCCGGACGGTGTCCAAGATCAGTCGGATGGGCGAGACCGCGGCATCGCTGAGGACCACACAGTCATCGAGTTCGCGGAGCGCGCGCTGCGCGTCCGCCTCCCGCGCGGCGTGCACCTCCACCACGGCTTCCCCCGCCTGCACGGTCTGTCCGACCTTGCGCAAGAGAACCAGGCCGACGGCGGGATCTATCACGTCGTCGTGCTTCGCGCGCCCGGCCCCGAGCCGCATCGCGACCCGGCCAATCTCCTCCGCGTGCAGCGCAGCGACGAAGCCCGCGCGCGGCGCCGTCCACGTCGCCACCACGGGCGCCTTCGGCAGCAGCGACAGGTCGTCCACCACGCGGCTGTCCCCTCCCTGTGCCGCGATAAACGCTTTCAGCTTGGCGAGCGCCTGCCCGTTCTCGATGACCGCCAGCAACGTTCGCCGGGCTTCCTCGGGCGAGTGGGCGGCCCCAGCCAAAACCGCCATCTCCGCCCCGAGGGCCAGACACAGTTCCGTCAGGTCTTCTGGCCCCTCGCCGCGCAGCGTCTGGATGGCCTCGCGGACCTCGAGGGCATTGCCGACGGCTCGGCCGAGCGGCTCCTCCATCGACGTGAGCAGCGCCACCGTCTTGCGACCCGCCCGCCGTCCAATCTCGACCATGGTCCGGGCCAACGTGCGGGCGTCGTCGAGGTCCTTCATGAACGCCCCGTCGCCCACCTTGACGTCGAGCACGATGGCGTCCGCCCCGCTCGCCAGTTTTTTACTCATGATGGAACTGGCGATGAGTGGAATCGACTGCACCGTGTCCGTCACGTCGCGCAGCGCGTACAGCTTCTTGTCCGCCGGTGTGAGGTCCGCCGTCTGGCCGGCGACTGCCAGCCCGATGTCGCGCACCTGGGCAACCAGTTGTTCCACCGTTAGGTCTGTGCGCAAGCCCGGGATGGCTTCCATCTTGTCCAGCGTTCCCCCGGTGTGGCCGAGACCTCGGCCTGACATCTTCGCCACCGGTACGCCGAGCGCGGCCACCAGCGGGCCGAGGACCAACGTCGTCGTGTCGCCCACCCCGCCGGTGCTGTGCTTGTCCACCTTCGTCCCGGCAATCTCACTGAGGTCCACACGCTCTCCGGACGCCACCATCGCCTGCGTCAGGGCCGCGGTCTCCGCCGCTGTCATACCTTGAAAGCAGACCGCCATCGCGAAGGCGCTCATCTGGTAGTCGGGCACTTCGCCCGCCACGTAGCCGGCAATGAGCCCGGTGATCTCATCCGCCGTGAGCGGCTCGCCGAGCCGTTTCTTATGTATCAAATCCACTGTCCGCATGGGCCACCCTCCCACAAACTCCGACGTGTCCGTGCGCCAGCAGTCCCCAGGCGCCGATTCGGCCGGCTGTGGGCGGCGCATTCGTACAGAACATGGTACCACATCTCGCGGACCGATGCTCCTTCGCGATTGCGAGCGCCATGCGGGCGTGGTACTGTCGAAACGGGATCTACGGGGGGATGCGGCGAATGGAGTTGAACGCATGAGTCGGTCGCGCACCACCTTCCTGACCTTTCTCAACAAAGGCGTGTTATCGCTCATCAATTTCATCAACAGCGTGCTGACCGCGCGCTACTTTCAGGCGGTGCGCGTCGACCGGCTTGAATTTCAGTTCACATCGAGCATCAGCAATACGGGCATGACCTTCCTCGGCGGGTACAACGGCTACATCTCCTACGCCCTCGCGCGACGACCGGAGGACGCCGTGCGCACGGTGCAGATGGGGAACTTGTTCCTGTTCCTCGCCAGTTTGCTCATCTGGCTGGTGACCCTCGGCTTGCGCGTCGCGCTGGGACCCGCCTTCCACGCCTGGATGTGGGCCGGCGTAGCGATGCCGTTTTGCTTCATGGTCAACTACGCCACGCGTTTGCTGCAGGGGATGAACGAAATCAGCTGGTTGAACCGCCTGAACATGGCGCAGCCACTGGTCTTTCTCCTCCTGTACCTGCCGCTGTTCCTGGCGGGCCGAGTCCCGTTGGCGCAGCGCCTGCCTGTGACGTACGCCGCTTGGACCCTGAGCTTCGTCGCCGCCGCTGCGGGCGGACTCTGGATTGGCTACCGGACGATTCGCCGAAACGCCGTCTGGCAGTGGCGGTTCTGGCGAGAACAGTGGCGCGGTATCCTGGGATACGGACAGTGGTTGTCCATCTCGAACCTCGTCAACTACGCGAACTACCGGATGGATTTCTGGCTGGTGGCCGCGTTCATTCCCGGGAACCGGGCGGCGGACTACACGATAGCCGTCGTGGCATCCGAGGTCCTGCTCAACATTTCGCAGTCCATCACGTCTGTGGTGTATACCCGCATGTCCGCCGCGTCCCGGCGCGAGGCGGTGGCCATCACCGAGGTATCGACGCGGCAGGCACTCCTCTCGTCGGCGTTGGTGGCCGTTCTCATGTACATCGTCTTCCCGTGGCTGATTCCGGCTGCGTTTGGCCGCGCGTGGGCCGGTGCCTTGCCCCCGTTCTACGTGCTTCTGCCGGGTTTGGTGTTCAAGGCAGCCAGCCAGGTGCTGCTGCAATTCTATACAAACCAGCTTGGGCGACCCCAGACCACCATCGTGATGAACGGGAGTTCCGCCGTCATCAACGCCATCCTCTGCTGCATCTTGTTACCCACCATCGGGATGATGGGCGGGGCGATTGCGTCGACGGGATCTTACGTACTGTCGTTTTTCGGGTATGTGTGGTGGTTCTGCCGAGGCAACCAGGTGGGGCCCAGCGGTTTACTGCGTATCCGCGCCTCGGACTTTGAACCCTACCGCGTGGTGTTGAATGACTTCTTTGGCTTCGGGCGCCGGAGGTAGGTGCGAACGCGCGGCAGGCGGCGACATTCCATCGCCGCCTGCATGCGGTCGTCCGTTCACGCGATACAGAGCGCACTTACAGGTACGCGCGCACGTAGTCCACGTTGACGGTGGGGACGATGACAGTGGCACCTGGGCCGTACGGGGTCGGCGCCTCCGCCAGTTGCAGCGTCGTCGTGGTCACCTGTTGAAGGGTCCCGGTGAACGACTGGCTAATGGTCGCCGCCTCCACCGTTCTGCCGACAAATGCTGTGAGAAACCCTTCGAAGTTCATCGTATCCCTCCGTTCTTCCATCCCGGTACGGTCTGGTCATTGCACCGCCGTGATCTTCGCATACGGAATCACAACCACGTCGCCGCTGGCTTCGCGAAGCTCAACGGCATCCGTACCCGCCGCAATCACCGTGCCGCTCACGGCGCCAGCCGGGGTCGTGACGGTGACCGTCTGGCCGATACGAGCCGTGAACGTCGCTTGCAATGCGGGGTTTGGGGCCAAGCCGGATTCAACCACTCGACGCAACGCGGCAATCTCGCCCTGCAGGGTCGCCACACGACCCGCGAAGATTCGCTCAAGCCGCCGCAACTCGCGGTTATCCTCTTTGAGCTCGTGGCGCAAGTGGCGGAGCTTCCGACGGAGCTCATGCAGTTTCTTCGCCTCATGATGGTGGTCGTGGCGAACGATGTGCCCAACTTCCAACTTCTTCGCTGTGAGTGTGCGAACGCGCATGGTTCGGATGTTCTTTGCCATCTCCATCTCCCTCCTTACGCGCCACTGTATGTCGAGGCTTGACCGCTCGCATCGGACAAATTGTTCATCTTGTCCGCCCCTCTTTTGCGCCGGGCACCTCTGCCCCCCCAGCCATCCGGTACAACCTTGACAGGCCCTCGGCTCCTCCCCACACGCATCCCCTCCAGTCCGCATACCGTCGATAGCAACGAACAAGCACACCTTGTACACCGGCAACGGCGTGCAGAACCCGTTTGAAGACACTGCGCGACGGGCGATGTGTGCAGCATCCGATGACGAAGGAAGTGGCAGGCGTGAAAGCATTGATCACGGGCATCACCGGGTTTGCCGGCAGTCATTTGGCGGAATTCCTGTTGCGCCAGGGAATCGCAGTGTATGGAACCCGCCGCATCCGCAGCCCACTGGAGAACATCGAACACCTGCTCGACCAAGTGCAGTTGGTGGAGTGCGAACTGCGAGACCCGTACTCTGTCCGTCGGCTCATCCGCACGGTTCAACCCGATTGGATCTTTCACCTCGCGGCGCAGAGCTTTGTCCCTACGTCGTGGAATTCGCCGATGGACACGCTGCACAACAACGTCGTGAGCGAACTCAACCTCTTGGAGGCTGTCCGTGAGGCGGATCTGCCGTGCAAGATCCAAGTAGCGTGCTCGAGTGAGGAATACGGACTTGTACGACCGGAAGAGACCCCGATTGCCGAGAGCAACCCGCTGCGGCCGCTCAGCACCTACGCCGTGAGCAAGGTGGCCCAAGACCTGCTCGGGTACCAGTACCACAGAAGCTACGGGTTGCACATCGTCCGCACACGGTGCTTTAACCATGAAGGTCCTCGGCGCGGGGAGGTGTTCGTTCTCTCCAATTTCGCCAAGCAGATTGTGGAGATGGAATACGGGCTCCGGCCGCCCGTGCTCCATGTCGGGAACCTCGCATCGAAGCGGGATTTCACCGATGTTCGTGACATGGTGCGCGCATACTGGCTGGCCCTGGAACGGGGCGAACCAGGCGAGGTCTACAACATCGGCAGCGGCGTCACGTGGCGCATCTCGGAGTGTGTCGACAGGCTGTTGCAGCTCACGGACTTGTCGGTCGAAGTCCGTGTCGATGCCAGCCGCTTGCGCCCGTCCGACGTCGAGTTGTTGTGCGCAGATCCCACCCGGTTTCACCGGCAAACCGGGTGGAAGCCGCAGATCCCGCTGGAGCGGACGCTCGAAGACACGCTCCATTACTGGCGAACGAAGTTGGCCGCGCGCCGTGACGCATCCCTCGATACTCGTCGGGAAACGGGCACGGCGGGGTGACGCGCGTCATCCCCGGTCCTGAACCATCCGGACGATGTCGAGAAATTCTTGCGCCACGAGCGTCCATGAGCGTTGTAGCGCGGGAGCCAGCACCTGCAACTGGCGCGTCACCAGTTGGCGGCCTTGTCTCCAGAGAGCGGCGATGGACCTTGCCATTTGGTCCGTTGCGTAGGGGTCGAACGGGAGAAACGCGTCCATCTGCGGAATGACCTCCCGCGCGACGGCGATGTCACTGACCGCCACCGGGGTCTGCATGACGAGCGACTCCAAGATGGGGAATGGGCAGCTGCCTTCAAACAAGGTCGGCACGACAGTTCCCGCTGCGTACCGGTACAAGGATGGAACATCATTCGCCGGAAGGCGCCCGATAAAACGCACGCTGTTGCGGATCTCTGGTTCAGGGCAGCGGTTGAGCAGGGTGACAATCTCGGCGGATTTTGGTCCCGGCGTGTGGTGGTCCGTGAACACCAGCTGCAGGTTGGAGGCCCGGCCCAGCGGTGTGCGGCGAAACTGAAAGAACGCCTCTATCAGTCGGTCGTGGTTCTTGTGCAGGCGGATGGCAGAAGGGAAGACAAAATACTCGCCCGTAAGCTGGTATTTGGCGCGGAACGTCGGCTCCGGCGGAAGCGGAAACTCGCTGTACTCCTCCGTCGGAGAGGCAGGGCGGATGACGTGCATCTGAGTCTCCGGCAGGTGCAGAAACGCCGCCCCCTCGTGGTTGCGTGTGAACTCCGACGAGAACACGACGGCGGCCGCGCGCCGCACGACGTCTTCGGCAATTTGGTCAATGCGCCGAAAGAACGCTCCGTAATTCGCCAGATAGAGGTCTGGAAAGTGCCGATGGATGAGGTCGTGCAGGCACACGATGAACGGTTGCGTCAGTTCTGCGGCAGCTGCCATGCCGACGTATGGCACAATCCACGCGCTGACGCGGACATTTCGGTTCACCGCTTGAATGGTCCTTTCGTGATGCACGAGCAGACGGGACGGATGTGTGACGAGTTCGTTGCGTAGGACTTTGTGCACTTCGCTGAGGTTTTCTGGGGTGGTCTGAACGTGCACGGTGATGCCGGGGTGTTGCAGCAGGCCGTGGGTGAGTCGGACGACGTAGCGGCCGATGCCCTCCCCGTCCATTGGAACCCGTGTGTCGTACATGAGCAAGATGCCGATGTCCATGACTCTACCTCCTGAAGGGTATGTCCCAAACCGTTGTCGGCGGAACGCGCGCGGCAGACGCCGTCCCGAGTGACCTATAGATATTCGAGCGCTGCTGAAGACGTATAGACATGCGAGGTGGAAGAACATGCAAGATAGCGGTTTGGACGTCGTGGTGGTCGGAGCGGGCGGTCACGCAGCCGCCGTTGCGGAGCTGCTCGATGCGGATTCGCGGTATCGGGTCCTTGGGTGCGTAGGGCCGACGGTGCGGCGAGACCTGGGGGTCCCGTGGCTCGGAGGCGACGACATCCTGCCGAGCCTCTACAGCCAAGGCACCCAACATGCGCTGATTGCCGTTGGGGACAACGCTCTGCGGGCCAGCTTGGCGGAGCGGTTGTTGGAGATCGGTTTCCGGCTGATTACGGTGGTCAGTTCGGCTGCGTTTGTGGCCCCGTCTGCCCGATTGGGTGACGGAACGGTGGTCATGCCCGGCGCGGTGGTGGGGACGGCAGCATACGTCATGGACAATACCATCGTCAACACCGGTGCGTCGGTTGACCACCACGCTTCGGTCGGCCCATCGTGCCACATCGCACCCGGTGCGCATCTGGCGGGGGGCGTTCAGGTCGGACCCGGAGCATTTGTCGGCATGGGGGCGAGCATCCTGCCGAACGTGACGGTTGGCAGTCGGTCCGTGGTGGGCGCCGGAGCGGTTGTCACCCGCAACGTCCCGGACCGCGCCCTCGTACTCGGTGTCCCCGCCCGTGTGGTGAAACGGTTCACGTAAACCTGTTTATGAATGGAGGACGCGTGCAATGAATTTCCGGTATCCCGTGTCCCGTCCCGCACTTCGGGGTAACGAGCGTCGATATGTGCTCGACTGCCTCGACTCTGGCTGGGTGTCTTCCAACGGACCGTACGTCGAGCGGTTTGAGGCAGCCCTGGCCGCGCATTGCCAGACGTCGTACGCCGTCGCGTGCAGCAACGGCACCACCGCGCTGCACCTGGCCCTGGTCGCCCTCGGCGCGGGCCCGGGTGACGAGGTGATTCTGCCGACCTTGACCTTTGTGGCCACGGCCAACGCCGTGATCTATTGCGGGGCGAAGCCCGTGTTCGTCGACGTTGATCCGCTGACGTGGAACATCGACCCGGAACGCGTCGAGGCGGCGGTGACTCCCCAGACGAAGGGGGTGATTGCCGTGCACTTGTTCGGTCATCCGGCCGACATGGACGCGCTCCACGCGATTGCGGACCGTCACGGACTGTTCGTCCTCGAAGATGCCGCCGAGGCTATCGGCGCCCTGTACCGAAACCGGCCCGTCGGACAACTCGCCCACGCAGCCGCATTCAGTTTCTACGGCAACAAGATTGTCACCACCGGCGAAGGCGGTGCCGTCACGACGCAGCAGGCCGAGCTGGCGGAGCGCATGCGTCGACTTCGCGCGCACGCATCGCATCCGTCGCGTCGATACTGGCATGACGAGGTTGGCTACAACTACCGCATGACCAACGTGCAAGCCGCCATCGGCGTCGGCCAGTTGGAACATCTGGACTGGCACATCGCACAGCGGCGACGCGTCGCGGCGGCGTATGTCCGCTCGCTGCAGGACTGTGACGCCATCGTCTTGCCGGTGGAACGTCCGTGGGCGAAGAGTGCTTGCTGGATGTTCAGCATCCTCCTGGCTCACGGGGGAACCCGAGAGCGAGATCAACTCATGCACGCGCTCGCAGCGGATGGGATTGAAACGAGACCGTTCTTCTACCCCATGCATGTCCTGCCACCGTACCGCGGACTGCAACCGGATGCGGATTTCCCCGTGGCGAACCGGGTCGCTGCATCTGGGTTGAACCTGCCGACGTATGCGGACTTGACCGAACCCGACGTCCAATGGATTGCGGAGACGGTCCGGCGTTCGTCGCAGGGCATCGTAGCGAAGGACCAATGGAGGGGTATGCGTTGAGTTCAGAGACAGACCGGGCGATGCGCCCGCTGGTGATTTTTCTACACATCCCGAAAACCGGCGGTACGACCTTGACAGATCTCCTCATGCGCCACTATCCGCGCACCCTGCTGTACGACGTCGACCGCTACGGGATTGAACCCGAAGGGGCGGCCGCGCTCGGCGTACAGATGGACGCCGCAGACGCGTTTTGCGGGCACTTCTGGTACGGCGTGCACCGCTACACGTCGCGCCCGTACACTTACATCACGGTGCTCCGCCACCCCGTGGAGCAGGTTCTATCGTGGTTCAACTTTCGCTATCAGAACCCTCGATATCCCCGGTATCGCGGGGATATCGAAGCGTACCTCGCAGATCCCGCCTACACCCTGGAGCACTCCAACGTCCAGACGCGGTTCCTCAGCGGGCGAGCCGAACCAGACCTGTCTCTCGCGATACGGCACGTGGAATCGGACTTTGCTGCGGTCGGCGTCACGGAGTGGTTCGATGCATCCATCGCGCGGATGCAGCAGGTTTTGGGTTGGCGCAACATCGGATACACGCCGCTCAACGTCAGTACCCGGCCGCGATTCGAGCACCTGCCGGCACGCGTGATTCAAAAGATCCTCGACCACAACCGGCTGGACATGGTGCTGTACGAATACGTACGCAGACGACTCCTGCGCGACATCGACGGCGATGGCGTGGAAGTCCGGCCACGGCACGGCGTGTGCTTCTGGTTCACTGGGCTCTCCGGTGCGGGTAAAACGACGGTGGCGACGGCACTGCAACGGCGGCTGCAGGCTGCCGGTGTGCACGCGTACGTGCTCGATGCGGATGTCGTGCGGAACGGATTGAACAGCGACCTCGGCTTCACGGACGTCGACCGAAAGGAGAACGTACGACGCATCGCCTATCTTGCAAAGACGTTATGCGATGCGGGGATTCACGTCCTCGTCACGTGCATCGCACCGTTCGCAGAAAGTCGGGCGTTTGCCAAATCCCTGTTTGAACCCGGAAGCTTTGTCGAGGTGTACGTCGACTGCCCAGTGGAAACGTGTATGAAGCGGGACCCGAAAGGCCTGTACGAGCGGGTGAAGCAGCGATTGATAAGCGGAATGACAGGGGTCGATGCGCCGTACGAGGCGCCGGCGCAGCCGGACGTGGTACTTCCCACGGACCGCTGGAGTGTCCACACGTGCGTGGAGACACTGCTGAACGTCTTCCACAACGTCTCCGGCCGATAGAGCGAGGGTCCAATCCGCCGTCGTGCGTGGCGGGTTGGACCCTCTTGCCGTGCGCGCCATTCGCCAGCCGTCTCCGTGGCAAAGGATAGCGCCGAATCCGCCCCCGAAGGCGGGCGGTCGCGTTTCGCCTCAGCTGAACACCGGTTCCTTCAAATCCTCCAGCTTGAGGAGTGACTCGTCGGCGACCTCCTTGTGCAAGCTGTTGCCGTGCGCGTCCATCGTCACGATGGCCGGGAAACCGTCGACCTCCAGGTGCCACATCGCTTCCGGCACGCCGAACTGTTCCAGGAAGTCGACGCCGTTCACCGCCTTCACACAACGCGCGTAGTACTGCGCCGCGCCGCCAATCGCGTTGAGGTACACAGCGCCGGATTTCTGCAGACCGGCCAGGGTTTTCGCCCCCATTCCACCTTTGCCGATCACGGCCCGAATGCCGAACTTCTCGATGATGTCCGCCTGGTACGGCTCCTCGCGGGAGCTCGTCGTCGGGCCAGCCGCCTTCACGTGCCAACCGGCGTCGTCCTGCAGCATGACTGGGCCGCAGTGGTACAGCACGCCGCCGCTCAGGTCCACCGGAGCATCGTGGTGCATCAGGTACTTGTGGATCTCGTCGCGCCCTGTGTGGATCTCACCCTTGATGAGCACGACGTCGCCGACCTTGAGCTGGCGGATCTGTTCCTCTGAGATGGGGGCCTGCAAGACGATGGCGTGGTCGGTGTCAAAGCCGCCCTCGGGCCGCACCATCTGCTCGGGCTTATCGCGGTACAGCCAGCGTTTGATGGTGCCCGTAGCGGGATCAACCACGATGCCGAGGCGCCGGAACGCCCAGCAGTTGTAAGCCACTGACACGTAGAAGCTGGCCGGAATCCGGTTCATCACGCCAATCTTGCAGCCGAGCAACGTCACCTTTCCGCCAAAGCCCATGGTGCCAATCTCGAGGTGATTCGCCTTGTCCATGATGTAGTTCTCGAGCTCAGCCAACGTCGGGTTTGGGTTGGTGTCTTCCAGCTCGCGGAACAACTGCGCCTTGGCGAGCTCGTACCCGGTGGTGCGGTCGCCGCCGATGCCGACGCCGATGAAGCCGGCACTGCAGCCGTAACCCTGCGCCTGGTACACGGCGTGCAGGATGCACTTGCGGATTCCCTCGAGGTCGCGCCCCGCGCGGCCGAGGCCCTCCAGTTCCGTCGGCAGGGCGTACTGGATGTTCTTGTTCTCGCAGCCGCCGCCCTTCAGGATGAGGCGGATGTCGAGCTCATCCTTCTCCCACTGGTGGAAGTGGATGACCGGGGTACCGGGGCCCAGGTTGTCCCCGCTGTTCTTGCCCGTCAGCGGATCAACCGAGTTCGGGCGCAGCTTGCCCGCCTTCGTCGCCTCAACCACCGCGGCTTTGATATCGCGCTCCAGTTCCAGTTGGTTGAACCCAACGGGGCAGTGAATGATGAAGGTCGGCATGCCGGTGTCCTGGCAGATGGGCTGGACGTCCTCTTCCGCCGAAACGATGTTGTCGACAATCGTCTGCAGCGCGAGTGCGGCGCGCGTGCCGAATTCCTCTTGCATCTCCGCGCGTTTAATCGCCCGACGGACGTCGGGCGGCAAGTTGGTGGATGTCTCGGTAATCAGTTGATAGAGGCTCTCCTGCATCGCATTCATTCGTCGTCTCTCCTCTCCCGTTCGGACGCTCGACGAACTGTGGTCCAACGGACATTATAACACTTCGTCTCGGCCGCTGGCCGCTGACGCATGGTTTGGCTGGTGTTTCCGGCGGGGTTTCCAACTGATGAGAAAGGTGCCGGCGAGGATGAACGCCGCGGCGGCCCAGGTCAAGGCGGGCGGGGCTGCACCGAGCCACAGCCACTGGATGAGGCCCGCGAACACGACCTGCGGATAGAACGTGACCGCTGAGGATATGGCCGCTGGCAGCCGTCCGAGCCCGTATCCGTAGAGCACGTAGGCGGCCGTGCTGACAACGACGGCGATGTAGAGGAACTGCCACCATCCCCCTGCCGAGAGGGCACCGATGGCGGGAACCACCTGCAAGATGGAACCTGTACACAGCGCGACCAACCACAGTCCGACGGCGCCCATGACGCTCGTTCCCAACAGCACGTCAAACAGCGCGAGCTCTTGAAACAGACGGCGCGAAAGTACGGTGTAGACCGCAAACGACACCGCGGCGAGCCCCGCCAACACCACACCGACCCACGATGCGTGGAGGTTCAGCTGCCGGCCGGTGAGCACGACCACCCCCGCGATGGCCAGGGCGATGCCGGCCCACTCGCGCCAAGCAATCTGTTCCCGCAGGAACACCCAAGCGAGGAGCGCCGCAAGGAGCGGCGCCGTGTTCACAATGAGAAGGGCGTCGAGCGGAGGGAGAAACCGCAGGCACTGGTAGTAGAGGAGCGGGTAGAGGATGCACCAGAAGACCGCCGTGGCCGCGAGCCGGCCGAGCACCGGGGCAGGCTGCCGAACGATGCGCCGCGCTCGCCCGAACCACGGCAGGTAACAGAGGGCACCGATTGTGAACCGCCATACCGTCAGCGTGAGGGGCGACATCTGGCCCTCCACCAACTTCCCCACCACCGGATGGCTGCCCCAGATGGCACTCACCAAGAGCAGCGCAAACATCGGCCGAATCACCTCACGACCTCCACGGCTGCAGCAGCCGATCGTGCTGCACCAGGTCCGCCCACGTCTCGCGTTCCACCACGACTTGGGCCTGCCCGTCGCGGACGAACACCACCGCCGGTTTCGGATTTCGGTTGTAGTGGCTGGCCATCGAGTAGGTGTAGGCACCCGTCGAAAACACCGCCAGCAAGTCGCCCGGTTGCGGGTTCGGAAGCTCCGCGTCCCAGATCAGCATGTCGCCGCTCTCGCAGCACTTGCCCGCGACCGCCCAGGCGTCCCCGCCCGTGTCCTTCGCGCGGTTGGCCAGTACGGCGTCGTACTTCGCGCCGTACAACGCCAGTCGCGGGTTGTCAGACATGCCCCCGTCGATGGACACATAGTTGCGCACGCCCGGCACGCGCTTTTGCGTGCCGAGCGTGTACAGCGTCGTCCCCGCCGGCCCGACGATGGAGCGCCCCGGTTCCAACCACACCTCCGGTTGCGGGATGCCGGTCTCGCGCACCACCGCCGCGACCGCGTCGAGGATGCCGTCCACCGAGTCGACAATCGGCTGTGGCTGGTCCTCCTCCGTGTACCGGATGCCGAATCCACCCCCCACGTTGAGAATGCGCAGGGGCAGTCCGAGGCGCAACCCGCGCGCGTAGAGTTGTCCCATCCGCTGGATGGCCAGCGTGAACCCATCCGCTTCGAAAATTTGCGATCCGATGTGGGAATGCAGCCCCACACAGCGCAGACGCGGCTCCACTGCCAAACGCTGCAGCGCGTCGTCCGCCTGTCCACTCGCGAGGTCAAACCCAAACTTGCTATCCTGCTGACCCGTCGAAATGAAGTCGTGCGTGTGAGCCTCGACCCCGGGCGCGACGCGGATGAGGATGTCGACGACCCGGCCGGCGCGCTCCGCAATCTCCGCCAACATGTTCAGTTCTACCGCGTTGTCCACGATGATAAGGCCAATTCCGCTCTCCACCGCGTACGCCAGTTCCTGCCACGTCTTGTTGTTGCCGTGCATGTGGATCTGTGCTGGCTCGACGCCCGCCTTCAAGGCTGTGAACAGTTCGCCCCCCGAAACCACGTCGAGGCCGAGCCCCTCCTCCGCCACCAGCTGACACATCGCCAGCGTGCAGAAGGCCTTGGCGGCGTAGGACACCTTGACCGTCCAACCAGGCCGCTGAACCGCGCGAAAGCAGCGGATACGCTCGCGCAGCCACTGTTCGTCGTACACCACCAGCGGCGTGCCGTAGCGCGCGGCGAGATCGACAAGATCACACCCGCCGATGGAGAGATGGCCGTTTTCGTCTACCCGCATCGTCCCCCACGGTCCGCGCACCGGCGTCTCTATTTGCATCTGCATGGTCTCCACTCCCGCTTCCGCAATTGCCCCCGAGGCGCCGCTATACGCCTGCGCCCGCCTGCTTTATCATAGTAGTACATTCATGCAGAGAATCAATTGGCTGGGCCCACGCGGACCCAGCCAGATGCTCGGGGAAGGATGGCAGAACATGCAGATTGCACCGTCGGATAAACTCCGGCAACTCCCAACCAGCGTCTTCGCCGAAGTGGCCCGGCGACGAGCGGCGGCACAGGCACGCGGCGTCGACGTGATTGACCTCAGCATCGGCAGCCCGGACCTGCCGCCCGCACCGGCTGTACGGGACGCGTTGGCTCAGGCGGTCGCCGACCCTGCGCAGTACGGTTACGCCCTCAGCGGCACCGCCGCGTTCCATCAGGCGGTCGCCGATTTCTACCGGCGGCGGTACGGGGTGGCGCTTCAACCCCATCGCGAAGTGCTGCAGGTGGCGGGTTCCCAGGACGCCCTGGCGCACTTGGCCATGGCGCTGGTGAACCCCGGGGAAGTGGTGCTCGCGCCGGACCCGGGATACCCCATCTACCACAGCAGCGTGCAGATTGCCGGCGCAGATCTGTTCTTGATGCCGATCCGCCCAGAATACGGCAACTTGCCGCGATTCGACATCATTCCCCAGGAAATTGCAGCACGGGCCAAGCTGATGATCTTGAACCACCCGGGTAATCCGGTCCCCAGCATGGCGACACGTGGATTCTTCGAGCAAGCCATCTCGTTCGCCCGGCAGCACGGCATCGTCGTCGTGCACGACTTCGCCTACTCGGAACTGGTCTACGATGGACGGCGGCCGGTGAGTTTCCTGTCCATCCCCGGTGCGAACGAGGTCGGCATAGAACTCAACTCCCTCTCGAAGACGTTCAACCTGGCCGGCGCGCGCATCGGTTACGCCGTCGGCAACGAGCAGGTCTTGTCCGCCCTCGCGACACTGAAGTCGCACATCGACTACGGCGTGTTCCTGCCCATTCAGCATGCGGCGTGCGTCGCATTGCAGACTGACGATCACTCGCTGGCTGCACAGGCCGAGGTGTACCAGGCGCGGCGCGATGCGCTCACCGATGCGTTGCAGTCGGTAGGCTGGAACGTGGACCGCCCACCGGCGACCATGTTTGTATGGGCCCGCATCCCAGCGGGCTGGACGTCGCAGGCGTTCGCCATTCACCTCATCGAGGAGGCTGGCGTCGTGGTCACACCTGGCGACGCGTTTGGCCGAGAAGGCGAAGGGTACGTGCGCATCGCCCTCGTCCAACCGGAAGCGCGGCTGCGCGAAGCCGCGCGCCGGATTGGCCGCGCGCTCCAGGTGCGCCCCACCAGCGTCTAGGGTTGGCCGCTGGCGGGTCGACGGCCCGGCACCGGCGGACGCGGCCCGGCCTGGCGCCCGGTGCCGTCTGACATCCGGCGGCCCGTTTTTGAGCGAACGGGCCGCCCCGATGCGCCAACGTCACTTCACCTTCTGCCAGGTCGCCCCGCCATTCACCGTCTGGTAGACATCGCTCGCAGCCGTCTGCGCCGACGAATGGCGCGGTGTGACGAAGGCGTAGAGCACCGCCTGGTTCACCGCCAAGCCGGTGACGGCGCCCGGCGGCGCGGGCGTGCGCGTGAACGTTTGGCCGCCGTCGGCGGACGTCCACAGTTCACCCGCCCAGTCCACCCAGATACCCTGGCGGTCGGCCGCCAGTGCGGCAAGGCTCGACGCTGCGGGAAAGGTGTGAATCGCCTGCCAGGTCCGGCCCTCGTCGTCCGACCGGTAAACCACCAAGGTTCGAGCTCCGCCGGCCACAGACTCCAGCGCGGCGGTGTACAGTTGCCCCCCCGCGACCTGTGGCGGCAACCAGTCCACCTTCTCCGCCCCTGACGGAGCAGGGGTGACCGGCTGCCAGTGCGCGCCGCCGTCCGTCGTGCGGAAGAGGCGGTACTGACCGGTGCTGACACCGACGTCCGCAGCCGCCTGCGGGGCGGCCTCCGTGAAACCGAGCGTCCCTGACGTGAACTGCACCCACGGGAACGCGTCGAGGCCAGTTGGAAACGGATTGGGCACAAGGTGCCACGTCGCTCCACCGTCCGTCGTACGGTACAACCCACCCGGGACGGTTCCCCCCATGCCTGGATTCATGGCCGAGGTCGTCAGCCACCCGTGACGCGCGTCACTGAATGCGATGGAAGCGGGGATGTGGCCCGCGGGGTCGCTCGGTCGGGTATCGGCCACCGTCGCCGACTCCCACGTCTGACCACCGTTTTCGGTGCGCAGGACTTCCGTTCGACCGCCCCCCTGCGCCGTCACCTGACCCAACGCCAGCCGCAATTCGTTGCCATCGATGGCCGCGCCGACGGCGGGCGTGCCCGCGCTCACCGTCCAGGTTTGGACGGTCCGCCACGTCTGGCCGCCATCCCTGGTGTGCTGCAACGCGCCCGGTTGCATTCGCCACCCGTCGGCCCCAAACATCGCGAGCGGACGGGTGAGCGTCAACAACTGCGGCGCTTGCAGGGAGATGGCCTGGTTGGGGCCAGCAGAGGAGATTCCCTGGGAACCCGAGGACACGTTCGTCAGCCCATTGGTGCTCCCACCCTTTTGCACGGACTGGACGGGGCCGGAGACCGATCCGGAACCAACCGCCACGCCTGGCCTTCCGCCGGCAGGCCCGTTCTTCCACGGTGCACCTGGCCATTGCAGGACGGCCACCACCAAAGCGGCAGCAGCGACGGCCGCACCCGTCGGCAGTGCAACCCGAAGCCGCACGCGGCGCTGGCGCACCCGCTCTCCGCCCGCATCGGGGCTTGTCGCAACGCGTGCATCCATCTCCTCGTGCAACCGCTCGCGAATGCGACGTTTCGCATCGGGGCGCAAGGAAACGTGTTGATTCAGCGCATCAAACAACGGTTTAATCTCGTCACTCCACCCCACGCGGTTCACCCCCTTTGCGCACAGGCGCCGCCGAGATCCGCCCCATCTCTGCGAGGTCGGCGCGCAGTTTCGCCAGTGCGCGGCTCAGCGTCGTCTTCACCTTCGCCTCACTCCAGCCCAAGATCTCCGCCGTGTCCTTGACCGACAGGTCCTGCATGCAGCGCAGGACGAACACCTGTCGCTGGTCCGATTTCAACCTGGCGAGCTGATCTTCCAACTCGACCAGGCTCTCGAAGGGCGCTTCGACGTCGTAGTCCTCGACTGGGTTCGGAGCGCTGTATCGGTTTCGCACCTGTCTCCGGCGCATCAGGTCGCGCATGTGGTTGCGCGCAATCTGCCACAACCAGGTTCGCGCCGCCGCGTCGCCGCGGAAAGACGTCCAGCCGCGGATGGCGCGGATGAACACTTCCTGCACCACGTCCTCGGCCAGGTGCGCGTCCCCAAGTGTAAAACGGGCGTACCGGTACAGTTCGTCCGCATATCGGTCGTACAGGTCATCGATGGATTTGGCCAAATCCCCCTGTTGGGTCATGTTTCAACCCCTCTCGGACAGCTGCTGTCCCTTCATTAGACGCGCGAGCGGTCACTGGGGTTGCACGTGCCGCGAAGGCGGGGCGAAGATGGTCGCCAAGCGAGAGGGGTGCACTTTCCGGGACAACCCGAAAAACTCGCAGAAGTTCATGATGAGAGGGTTCCACTTTTCCGGGTCGATGTAGTCTTTCTCACCCGGCATCAAGATCTGTTCGTCGATGTGCGACCGCACAATTCGCACTTCGATGGCGGCCAGCCAAGCACTCGGCTCGTCGAAACCGTGTACCTGCTGAACGACGGCCTCCAGTTGCACGGGACACTCCGCGACGCGCGGCGGCTTCACGATGTCGGAAGGCTCCGGCGTGAGTTCCGCGACGCCAAACTTATCGGGTTCAAACCGGTATCCCTGCTGGGCCTTGTAGTCGGGCACCGGATTCCGGCCGGTCAGCAGCGCCAGCCGATTCACCGCCCCCACCAAATCAACCGAGGGCAGATTGAGCACGCATTCTCGCTCGCGCAGCACGTTCTGCACCGTTTGCGAGCGGGTGCTCATTCCAAGCATGCACGACTCGTTCAGCCACCATGCGGATGACATTGGAGCGAGGTTGGCGGACCCGTCTGCGTTTCGAGTGCTGATGAGGACGACCGGTGTACCAAAATAGAAGATTTTCGGATGGACGATTTTGTGCACGAGACGAACTCCTTCCAGATGGGATTCGATCTCGGTATACCAGGCCCATCCAGGGCAGATCTTTCGAAGTCTTGCTGTTCGATTCGGAGGAGTCGGTCCGGAGAGCATGCGCCGCGGGTCGCGCAACGCAAAGAAGATGGGGCGCTGAGGCCGCCCCATCGCTGGCCGGTTGGATGCGGTTGACTACCAGAGGAACGCCAGCCAGAAAATCCACGCGAACGCGAGCCACCACCACCACCAGCCGCCCCACCAGGCGCCGTAGCCGGGGTAGCCCCAACGGCCTCCATACCCGTATCCGTAGCCAGGGTAGCCGCCGTAGGCCAAGGCAAGGTCCAGCTTCTCCTCGTCCGTCGTCCCCTGGCGTTCGGAGCTGACCAATCCGGCCGGTGCATACCGACGCGGAACACGGACCAACACGGCCCGCGGGGTGACCTGTTCCACGATGCCGCGGTGCGTTCCCCAAGGCGTACCAAATTGGACCCACTGGCCCAAGGCTTTCTCTGCATCGCAGCGACGACACATCCGCAAACCCTCCCTTCCACAAGGTTGACAAACGGCGGCAACAGGAGGAGGGAGCCGCCGTTTGTCAGATGGAATGGTCGCCGATTAGTAGGCTGCGCCCGCGCCGTAGCCCGGAACCAGCAGGAAGAACAGGACGAAGATGATCAGGAACACCACCGCCCACCGGGTGTATCCGCCAAATACTCCATACATCGTACGCGCCTCCCTTCTGAACACCGGATACTGCACAGTACACAGCGACGCCGGACGAGGGCACGATACTCGCCCGCATCCGGCGGAAAAGCGGCGTTCGAACCAGGCGTTTTGTCCCGGCTGCAGTCGGCTCCTGCCCTCAGCTCTCAAGGCGTTCAACCCAGTTCAGATCTCAGTTGTTCGAGGTAGACGCGCATGAACGCAATTCGAGACTCAGCCATACGTCGGCCGGTTGGCGTGTTCATGCGTTCGGCAATCCGGAGCAGTTTGGTATAGAAGTGATCGACACCCCAGCGTTTGTCGTCGGGCGGACGCTGGGAACAAAATGGATCGGCCGGGTCGTAAAACGGCCGGCGCATCTCCGCCGACGTCGCGAAACACCGAGCAATCCCAATCGCACCGACGGCGTCCAAGCGGTCTGCATCCTGCACAATCTGCCCTTCGAGCGTCTCTGGCCGAACTCCCTTCGAGAAGCTGTGGTCCCGGATGCACGCCAGTACGAGCGGCTGATCTGGCTCCGGAAAACCGTTGGCCAAAAGGACAGCGGCTGCGCGTTCGGCGCACACCTCTCCCGACCGGCTGGACAGGGGGTGACCTTTCGGGTAGTTGAACAATTCGTGCAATAGCACCGCCGTGAGCACCACGTGCGCGCGGCCGCCTTCCGCTGCGAGCAGCGCCTCGGCGTTTCGGAATACCCGCGCGACGTGCTGAAAGTCGTGCGCAGAATCAGAAAGGGAGGCCGCCCTTGCCGCCTCCCAGTAGGGTTGATAGTCAAATCGGGGTGCGCGTTCCGTTTGGAATCCCTCCCGTCCCGCGACGGTCCGTCGAGTCGAGCGCGGATGGCCGCGCCGTGTTCAACGATTCAACCGCTCCCCCTGCAGTGCTGTGTGCGCCGACTGGCCGCGAGAAGGCGCGTTGCAGCCGGAGTTGCTGGAGCGCGGTGAGCAGTTTATGCGCGCCCCCTCGGGACAGGGGCACCAACATCATCGCACCCGTGGACGATTTCAGGGCAACGACGCGCATGTCGAGGAATTTTCCCATCGTCGCGCAGGGTGACAGCTCGGTGACGGTCTCCAACTGCCCCACCGGGATAGACATCGTCTCTCCTTTGCAGGATACGACGAGGGTGTCCGCTTCGCACTGAACCCGTGTGTCGCCCTCCGCAAAAATCTGTGCCATCCATGACCCTCCACGCGAAACGGAATGTCCCGAGCAGGTTTCAGGCGCGCACGACGCGTGCCGCCCGCCATCTGCAACCCCGATTATAGTCCCCCATCTGGCCACATCAACGCGCAAATTCAGCCATGAAATCGGTTTCGTACAGAGCGCAGGCGTCCCTTGCTCGCTCGCGCCGGTTCGTTCGCGGCCCCGCATCCAGGCCGCACCGATGGCGGGCACCTCGGCCGACTATTGTCCGATGCGACGTCGGTCCCTCACATCTGGCTTGGACCGTGCATGTTTTGAAGAGAGGACCGAAGGTCCGGGAAAGGAGGACCGCGATGGGACAAAACCGCAACTACGTGACCCTGACGATTGCCATCCTCGGCGCAGTCAAACTCATCTTGCAGGCGTTCGGCGTGAACATCATCACAGATCAGCAGATTGACGCGATTGGCAACGGCGTGGCTGCGTTGATCACCGTGATTGGCGTGATCATGACCCACATCCGGCAGGACAAGAAAACGGGGTCGGGCGGAGGCAGCGCACCCACCAACGGCGGGATGGACGGCCATTCCGGGGCCGGTCCGGCGGCGCAGTCGACCACGCCGAAAGCCGTCCAGCTCCCGACCGAGCCACCACCGCTGATTCAGTCGCCGCCGGTGATACCGTCGTCGCCGCCGGCGCAGGCGCCGTCTGAACCGTCGGGGCAGCGGCCGTCGCAGCCGTCGTAGGTGGATACGGGAGGGCTACCGTAAGAAAACTCGGCCCCGTACTGGGACCGAGTTTTCTGCTGCGTGGCTGCGCCGGGAGACGGTCGCAGAGAGATCAGTAGGCGCGGGCGTACTGCTTCGGCGGCGTGAACTCCGCGCCGAGCGCCTGGGCCGCGTGGATGGCCCAGTAGGGGTCGCGGAGCATGCCCCGTGCAATCGCGACCAGATCTGCGTCCTGGTTGGCCACCACGGATTCCGCTAGATGATAGTCTTCGAGCATGCCGACGGCAATCACCGGCACCTGCAGCGCCTCGCGAATCGCCCGTGCAAACGGCACCTGGTAACCCGGGAAGTTTCCCGGCCGCCGCGCGCCAGGTCGTCCCTCGCCGCCAGAGCTGACGTGAAACATATCGACGCCGGCTGCCCGGTACTTCCGGCACAGGTCGATGATATGGTCGATTCCGTACCCCCCGTCCGCGTACTCCACCGCGGAGACGCGCATCAACAGCGGCATGTCCGATGGCAACTCGCTCTTCACCGCCTGAATGACTTCGACACCGAAGCGCGAGAGGTCATCACCGTACACGTCTGTGCGCTGGTTGGTCAACCGCGACTGAAATTGGTGAATCAGGTACCCGTGCGCGCCGTGGAGCTCGACCGTGTCCGCGCCTGCCGCCACCGCCCGCCGCGCCGCTTGTCCATACGCGTCCACAATCCGGTGGATATCGTCCACCGACAGTTCCCGCGGTTGTTTGTACCGCGCACCTTCAAACCGAATCGGCGACGGCGCCACCGGCACGGCCGCATCCTCCGCTTTCCGGCCGGCATGGGCAATCTGGATGCCAATCTTCGCATCGTGGTGGTGACACGCCTCGATGATCCGCTGAAACGCCGGGATGTGGTCGTCTGACCACAGTCCCAAGCAGAAATCGGTGATGCGCCCGTCCGGTTCGACGTTGGTCATCTCCATCAGGATGAGCCCGGTACCCCCAACTGCGCGGCTGGTGTAGTGGGTGTAATGCCAGTCGTTCGGCTTGCCGTCCTTCGCAGTCACGGAGTACTGGCACATCGGCGCCATGACAATCCGGTTCTTCAACTCGAGGCCTTTCAAAGAAAACGGGGTAAACAGGTGTGCCATTGGTGGGCTCCTTTCAATCGTGGTGTCGGCCCGGCGCTGCCGCCCGCACCTGTGCGCAATCCCAGCGGGGGAAGAGTTCACTTTGAACCCGTAGGTTACTTACACTTTTATCGTATTGTGCGTCCCCTGCGATGTCAAATGCGCCTCCGCCCGGCTCGCCAGAATCCGTAGGCGATGGTGACAGCCGCGGCCGCTGCGCGAACGAGGATCTCCGGCCGCCCCGAGAGGTGAAGGGGTAGGAGCGGATCGTCCGTGATGGAGTCAATCCCCAACTCTGCAACGAACCCGGCAGTCAGGATCTGCATCCACCACACGCGCTCCATCACCTCTGCGAACACCGGCAAGAGCGCGTACAGCGGCAGCAAACTGCACGCCACACCGAGCCATACCAAGAGCGGGTTCCGGGCCACGACCGCGAGGCCCAGGACCGTATCGAGGCTGAGCGCGAGGTCGGTCACGACAATCACCGTCAGCAGGCGGCCAAAGGACATTTCGTCGCGGGCATCCGGCTCTACGCGGCAGAGTCGAACGGCAACCCACAGCACGGCGATACCCAGGCAAAGCCGAAGCCCGGTTAGGTGTCGAACCGAGACCACGCCAAGTACCATTGGTGTGCGCAGCGCCGAGAGAATCAATGCGGCGAGGAGGCCGACCAGGACGAGGTTGTACCGAGATCGGCGTGCAATCCCACTGACAATCACGGCATTGTCGACGCTCGTCAGCACGCTGAGTACGAAAATGGTCCAGAAGTCTCGCATCGCCCGCCTCCCGATCTGACCTGTCCAACATCATCCTATGTACAGAAGCGGGCGGAGAGACGTTCCTACAGGCGACGAGCCATTTCCGCGACCGCCCGGTGGTGAATGTCCGAACCATCGCCAGAACGCACTGCCATACGTTGAAAGTGACCACGTCGGAAGCGCTGGTGAGGAGGTGAGCGGAGTGAAACTGGACACCGTGATTAAGCTCGGCTCCCTTGCGTTTAGCGTCGCGCAGGACGAGAAGGTCCGGGAGCTGCTGAAACTTGCACACAACGGTGCGAAGCGGCGCGGACTGTTTGATCCGCCCATTGTCCCGCCGATGCCGCCTGGCCCGATGCCGTATCACCCCCCGACGGGCTGGAGGCACCGCTGAAGTGGACGGAGGCGCCGCGGCTGGGCGCCTCCGTCGAACGGTTGATTCCCTGGCGGCGTGCGTCGCTTCGGCTGCCAGGCGACTACCACCACAACCCCCACAGCGCGTAGATAATGAGGAAGGAGACGGCCCAACGCCCCCAACCCCAGCCGTAACCGCCGTATCCCCCATATCCCCCATATCCACCATACCCACCGTAGGCTGGCGCATAGCCGCGGCCCCAGGCCAGTGCCAGGTCCAGCCGGCGTTCATCGTCGAGTTCCGTCGACTGACTGGCCAACTGCGGCGGAATGAACCGGCGCGGCGACAAGATGATGGCCCGATTCCCCCGAACGCCTTCGACAATCCCCTCGTGGTAACCGTAGGTCGTCTGGAAACGCACGTACTGTCCGATATACCGCGCACACTCCGCCCTCGTACACACAGCGTCCACTCCCTCCGTAAATGAATAGGCTGCGGGAGAACCCGCAGCCTCCTTCCACGATACACGCCATCAATACACCGGGGTGGTCGTGCACGTGGTGGTGTAATACGGAACCAGCAGGATGAACAACACGAAGATGATGAGGAACACCACCGCCCAGCGGGTGTACCCTCCGAAAGCACCGCCGTCGTACATGCTGCATAACCTCCCTGTCTGCACGTTGTTCAATCAAAGCGACTCGATACCTGTTGATGGGCGCCGACGTCACGTCATCCTCAATACGCGGGAGCAGCTGCACCCGCGGCGGCACCGTAGCCCGGTACCAGCAGGAAGAAGAGCACGAAGATGATGAGGAACACCACCGCCCAGCGGGTGTACCCTCCGAAGCATCCGTACATGCCACGCACCTCCTCCCCTTGCGCGATGATGCAGGGTATGTCGGCGGCCGTCCCCCCGTCCCGGCTGGTGTCCATCTCCGCTGAAGTTTGCTATGATGGGATGCCAAAGAGCTGTGTGGGGTGATGCTGTGGGTCAGAACTGGGAGTTCATCTTGCGCTTGGTCGTCTCCGGCATACTGGGAGCAACCATCGGCTTTGAGCGGAAGGCCCACTACAAGCAGGCGGGCGTTCGGACGCACTTCGTCGTGGCCGTGGGGAGTGCCCTCATCATGATTGTCTCGAAGTATGCGTTTGCGGATATTATCGACGGCCACACTGCCGTCCTCGACCCGAGTCGAATCGCTGCTCAGGTCGTCAGCGGGATCGGCTTCCTCGGCGCGGGTGTCATCATCTTCCGCAGAAATGCCATCCGCGGACTGACGACGGCGGCAGGCGTGTGGACGACAGCAGGAATTGGCCTCGCCGTGGGGGCGGGCCAATACATGATTGGCATCGCGTGCACCATCCTCGTCCTGGTTGGGTTCATCGCGCTCAAGCCGCTGGAACAGCGCTTTATTCGAAACATCCGGCCAATCCTCGTCACGGCGCACGACAAGCCGGGGTTGATTGGCAGACTGAGTGCTGAGCTCGAACAGTTGGGTCTCAGCATCGAACAGGTCTCTGTGGAACGGGCCGACGAAGAGCGAGAGGTCATGGAAATCGAGCTGTACCTGCGGTTTCAGAAGCAGGCCGTCAGCATGGCGCGCGTGGTCGAACGCGTTGCCGAGATTGACGGCGTCGAGCAGGTGGCGTTTGGTGCAGAGTCTTAACGTAGGCGACGTTGCCAGGTGAGTTCTTGTGCTCTGGACGTTTACCAGCCTGGCGCCGCATGCTGGTAGAACGCGTCCAAGTAGTGGCGCATACGACCCCGTAAAGACTCGAGGAGCATTCGGCAGTCTTCCGGGGTGTACGCCACGTTGTCAATGACGGCATCGTAGTCACCAAAATCGACGCGCGAAACCTGGAACAGCTCCGGGTACGAATTGCGCCCGACCACCGTTTGGGATGTCCCTAAAACTCCTCAACCGGTGACGGACAGCCACCATCAGCCACTTCTACGAGGACGCCCGAAACCGCCAACGATGTACAAACAGAGGGTAGAGCGTGTGGTGGACGAGTGTCCACAACATTTCCAGCGCGAAGTAGGCCATCGCCAGACTCGACACGGTATACACACCGCGCAACACCTTAGGACCCACAAATTGGCGCGACCATCCGACCAACGCGGAAATGCCGATACACCACGCGAAGGCCCCGACGGCAAAGCCGACAAACAAAGTGGCTAACTTATCGATGAGCGACAGACTGGCCATCTGCGTGGCAAAACTTCCGCCAATCCCGCCCCAAAACGCGAAGCCAAACGGGTTCGCGACAGAGAAGATCATCCCAGTGACGAAATGCCGTTGCTCCCGCTGCTTGGCGTCCGTGGTCCAAGCGATGGATTTCCGAGCATCCAGAAAAGACAGCCAGGCCATCCGAAGCAGAAACGCCACACCAGCGATTCCAAGAATGACCTGAACGGGCCAAAACCGAAACACCAGCGCCACGCCTGTCAAACCAATCCCAGCCCACATGAGATCTCCAATCAAGGCGCCAACTTGCACCAAAAAAGCCGGCACAAATCCTCTTTGCAGCCCTCTTCTCAGCGCTTCAGTGTTGACCGCCCCTGGCGCCGCGCTGTAGACGAACCCCATTCCAAAAGCGGTGATGACGAGCGCCAGCATCGCTGAATCCCACCTCCGTTTCAACCGGTTGTCAGAACAGATGAGGGCGCCGACCGCGCATCCACTCTGCAACGTGACGCGCGTTCTCTTCGCCTGACTCTTCCAGTTTGCCGACAATGGTTTTGTAGTCTCGGTCGTTCCGATTCTGACTGAGTTTGGCTGAGCCTTCAATGGCGGTGATCTCTATCTGAAACGCCACGATGCCTTTCATCTGACCCTGGAGCAGTTCACAACTGAGGGTGTCCCAACGTCGCCCATTCGGTCGGTTCGATTCGTATCGCTCGAGCAGAGCGGACAGGTGGTCTTCCAACTCGTGACCGGAGATCACACGCGACGTCCCATACGCGTGAACAGCCACGTAATCCCACGTCGGCACGTTCTCTGCCTCGTACCAGCTGGATGAAATGTAGGTGTGGGGCCCTTGGAAGATGAGGAGAACCTTGTCGTTGTGCGGGATGGTGTGCTTCTGCGCATTGCCGTAAGCGATATGCCCCAAAGCGAAAATTTTGTCCCCTGCTTCACGAATCTCGACAGGAATGTGGGTGGCGATGGGGGTCCCACGGTCAACGGTCACCAGAATGGCAAACGGGTACCATTTCATTATCTGCACGGCTTCATCGCGGTCCAAGCGATACAGCTTTGGAATGTACACAGCGTTCTCCTCCGCTCTCGTCATCGCACGAATATTCCTATAGGAGCGGCCATCACCGATGATGAACCGCTGACTCGCCGTCCGTCAAGACCCTCAGCTCTCGTTCGCGTTGTGGGCGAAGACGTCGCTTGACCTCGTCATGACCTGAAATCTCATACCCTGATGTTCAAACTCCGCCACCGCCCGAAAGTCAAACTTCTCGTATAGCCGGATGGCCCGCTTGTTGAACGTGGCGACCGTCAGCCGAAGCTGAGCACGTGGGTGATGTCGAAGGATCTCGCGAACCACAAACGCGAAGAATGTGGTACCGAGTCCCCGTCCTGTCAACTCCGGCCGCATGCCAATCCCGACGTCCACCACATCGCGGCCCATCGCGTAGACCCCAGCCCCCACACCGGACGGAACTTGGGCGGATTGGCCGACACAGTAGAATCCGATGACGTCTCCATCTGTCGATTGAACGAGCCGATACGACCCGTCAACGAGTTCGGCGATTGCCTCGTCAGTTCCGCCCACGTTGTAGAAATCGTACGGGGGATCGTACACCCACCCAGCGACCACGCGAGCATCCGTCGTGCCCATGGGTTGAGACACCAGTTCCATCGGAGACCTCCATTCCCATTGGGAGTTTCCCCTGAAGCTGTTCAGACACCACCTGGGTGATCGCTACCACTGAGCAGGAAGGAGTTTGAAGCACAACGTAAAGCTGATAAGTCCTCCGATTGCCACAGGCGACATCATCCAGAGAAATCGCAACCACTTATGCTCTTTCGAGAAAAATTGTCTTAGAGCTATTGAATACCAAGGGAATAACAATGTACCCGTTACAGCGGTCGCAAAATAACAATGAATGTCCGATGGCAATAGAGGAATCATCATTTGATAGTTTGGCGTAGGGTGCATCCAGATGTACCACGTTGTGAAACCAATGAGGGGGAGCGTGGCGAAGGTTAATTGAAGAGAGAATTGCTTGATACCATGTTTCATATAAAGAATCCACCATATCAGCGACCAGACAAGCGCATACAAGGAAAACGTAACCAATCCCCCAACAAGGTAGCCTGCAAATGGGAATGTAAACAAAGTAATCACGTTACATATTAAGTAAAGTACAAAGACGATTGCCGATTGACCAACCAACATCCCCAAGATCGACATTGAGTACGACTTCATCCTGTGAATTTGCATCCCGTCTCCACCCCCTGGGCAGATCAAGTCCAAAACGCTGTCTAACATCCCCTCTCCAAAGTGCTTTCAATCTGGCTTGTATCCGGTGTTTATGATGTCTGGAGCAGGGGTTTATTTGGGATTGCAGGAGATTGTTATTTGGCTACAACAGCCAGATTCAGTACCACCACGCACTCCACATGCGCCGTCTGGGGGAACATGTCGACAGGTTGCACGTCCGAGACGGTGTAGCCATCGTCGACCAACCACCGCAGGTCGCGGGCAAGTGTGGACGGGTTGCAGGAGACGTACACGATGCGCGGGATGCGCGCGTGACGAAGGGCCTGTAGCACCTCCTTGCGGCATCCTTTGCGGGGCGGATCGATCACGGCCAGATCAAACGTCCGCCCCTCCTCCGCCCATCGCGGCAGGACGTGTTCCACCTCGCCCGCGGTGAACTGGGCGTTTCCGATGCCGTTATGCACCGCGTTCCGTCGGGCATCCGCGACGGCGGCGGCCACGGCCTCAATCCCCATCACCTGCTCCGCGCACGGGGCCAAGGCGAGACTGAACGTTCCCGTCCCGCAGTATGCATCCAATACGGAGTGCAACAGAGCCGACCCAGCCATCTGCCGCACCAACTGCGTCAAGACCTCTGCCTGTTCCGTATTCACCTGAAAGAACGACCGCGGGGACACCAGGTACTCCACGGAACCGAGCCGTTCCGTGAGCGCCGACTTGCCGGCCAGGACGTCTACCTCGTTCCCCCAGATGGGTCCGGTCGGCTGCGGCTGGATGGTCAGCGCGACGGATACGATGGGGTCTCGCTGTAAGCTTCGGCAGGCAGCCCGCAGCGCCGGGGTGTCGCGGCGGGCGCAGACAATCAGCATCTGTTCGCCAGTCGCGCGGGAGTGGCGGAACACGAGGTGGTGAATGTCGGCAGCCCCCGTGCCGAGCGTACGGCTGAGTTCAGCGGGAACGTCGTTCATGCTGCGCTC
The DNA here is from genome assembly GCA_023511295.1 of Alicyclobacillus sp. Lineage (GTDB taxonomy): Bacteria > Bacillota > Bacilli > Alicyclobacillales > Alicyclobacillaceae > JAIMBT01. The sequence continues at coordinate 135,386 of JAIMBT010000001.1, read as the reverse complement.
CACGTCTTCCGGCACAAGGTGGCACGCAGACACCGGAATTGGGCGGTGGCTGCGGGCTGCGAAGAAGCCAGGTTTCAAGCGCTTGGTGGCGTCATCCCAGGTCACAGGAACCTGAATCTGGTTGCGATACCGCCACGGAAACGCCATCCCGAGGGTCGGGCGCACACGGATAGCCAAGGGTTCGAGGCCCTCATTGGGCGCCAGATCTGATGCCGGGTTTGTGGTCCCATCGGGATGGACCACTGCAAACCGCCCGATGCGGCGAAGGGCGTTCACCACCACCGCCTGCTTCTGTCGCAGTTGGGCGTCGTACGTGAGGTGTTGCAGTTGACAGCCTCCGCACTGGCTGAACACCCCGCACAGCGGCGTAGCCCGGAGTGGAGACCGTGGGTGGACTGATCCGTCCATCACGACAGCTTCCAAATGCCGCCGATGCACCGCGGTCACCTGCACCGTGACGGTCTCTCCCGGCAGTGCGCCAGGCACAAACGCCGTCCATCCGCGAAACCGGCCGACCCCGTCGCCATCGTCGTTCAAGCGCTCCACCAGGATGGTCCCCTGTTCGCCCACCGCCACGTCCGGGCCGACGTCGTTCGCCGCTGTCGCGGCGTGGCCATCACGCTTCCCATCGCGACCGCCAACCGCGCTGCGCTGGAGCCTGCGGTCCGTAGCTGGGCGGCGACGATGCGACGGCCCCTGACCTGCCGGGCTCACGACTCCGACGCCGCCGCAATCCGCTCGGCGATGAGGCGGTTGACCATTCCGGGATTCGCCTTTCCCTGCGTTGCCTTCATCACCTGGCCGACAAGCGCCCCGATGGCTTTCTGCTTGCCACCGAGATAGTCGCTGACCGACTTCGGGTTCTCCGCAATCACCTGGTCAATCACCGGGAGGAGGGCGTCCGCGTCGCTGATTTGCGCCATCCCGCGCTCGCGGATGACCGTCTGCGGGTCCGTTCCCGTCTCGCACGAGATTTGGAATACTTCTCGGGCCTGTTTGCTGGAGATGGTGTCGCGTGCCACTTCGCCAATCAGTGCAGCGAGGTGTTCCGGCGCTAGCGGAGCGTCCGCCACCGAGCGTCCGCGGTTGTTCAGGTACGCCAGGAGGTCCCCCATCACCCAGTTGCTCGCCTGCTTCGCGTCGGCACCCGCCGCCACGACCGCTTCGAAGTAATGGGCGAGGGCCGGATCGCTCGTCAAAACACCCGCGTCGTACGGAGGCAGGCCGAGCTCCTCCACGTACCGTCGGCGTTTGGTTGCCGGGAGCTCCGGCAACTCCGCGCGCAGTTGTCCCAACCAGGCGTCGTCGATGGCCAGTGGGACCAAGTCAGGGTCTGGGAAGTACCGGTAGTCGTGGGCCTCTTCCTTCGTTCGCATCAGCACGGTGGTCTGCGTCGCCTCGTCGAAGCGCCGAGTCTCCTGCTCCACTGCTTCCCCACGCTGCAGCATCGCCGTCTGGCGCTCCACCTCGAACTCGAGGGCCTTCTGCACGTTGCGGAACGAGTTCATGTTCTTCAACTCAATCTTCTGCCCGAACGCCGTCTGGCCAAACGGACGCAGGGAGATGTTCGCATCGCACCGCAGGGACCCTTCTTCCATCCGGCAGTCGGAGACGTCGCAGTACTGCATCACGGCGCGGATACCCTCCAGGTACAGCCGCGCTTCTTCCGGCGACCGGATGTCCGGCTCGGACACAATCTCAATCAACGGCACGCCTGTGCGGTTGTAGTCGACCAGGGTGTGCGTTCCATCCGCTGCGTGGGAAGATTTACCCGCGTCTTCTTCGAGGTGCACACGGGTGATGCCAATCCGCCGGCGCTCCCCGCCAACTTCAATCTCCAGGTGCCCGTGTTCGCCGATGGGTCGGTCGTACTGCGAGATCTGGTATCCTTTCGGCAGGTCTGGGTAGAAGTAGTTCTTTCGGTCGAACTTACAGTCCTGGTTGATGTGGCACCCGAGCGCCATCGCTGCTTTGACTGCCAACTCCACCGCCCGTCGGTTGAGCACCGGTAGTGCGCCCGGCAGCCCGAGACACACGGGACAGACGTTGGTATTCGGCGGACTGCCGAACGTCGTCTTGCAGCCGCAAAAGATCTTCGTCTCGGTTTTCAACTCGACGTGGACTTCAAGGCCGATGACAGTTTCGAACAACGGCGCCGATGTGGAAACGGATTGTGTACTCACTGCCCTGCCACCTCCGGTGTGGGCATCGGAAAGCCGCGCTCCTGTTCGTACGCGTGCCCAATTTGCAACAAGGTCGCCTCGTCGAACGCCCGCCCGACAAACTGAATACCTACAGGCAGGCCGTCCACCATCCCGCACGGCACGCTGAGGCCTGGCAGGCCCGCCAGGTTCGCCGGAATGGTGAACAGGTCGGTCAAGTACATCTGCAGCGGATCCGATTTCTCGCCAAACCGGAACGCCGGAGTGGGTGCGGTCGGGGTGACCACGACGTCGCATCTCTCGAACGCCGCTTCATAGTCCTGACGTATCAGCGTGCGCATCTGCTGCGCCCGTTTGTAATACGCGTCGTAGTAGCCCTCCGAGAGGATGTACGTGCCAATCATGATGCGCCGCTTCACCTCGAGGCCGAAGCCTTCACTGCGGCTGCGCTCATACATGTCCGTAAGCGTCTCGCCAACGACGCGGCGGCCGTAGCGGACCCCGTCGAAGCGCGCAAGGTTCGCCGACGCCTCGGCTGGCGCAACCAGGTAGTACGATGCCACCGCGTACTGCGCATGCGGCAGCGCGACTTCGACAATCTCCGCACCGGCGCCCTCCAACGTGCGTAGGGCAGCGTCGACCGCGGCTTGGACGCCCGGATGGACTCCTTCTTCTTCCCCCGTGCGGACGACCCCGATGCGCAGGCCGCGGACTCCGCGCTCGAGCGCAGCCATCCAATCGTCCACAGGTTGCGGTGCGGACGTGGAGTCGTTGGGATCATGCCCGGCGATGGCCTGCAGGACCAAAGCCGCATCCTCAACCGTGCGAGTGAGCGGGCCAATCTGGTCTAATGAGGAGCCGAACGCAATCAGCCCGTAGCGCGAGACGCGGCCGTAGGTTGGCTTCAAGCCCACCACGCCGCAGAAGGCGGCGGGTTGACGGATGGAACCGCCTGTGTCCGAACCGAGCGCAAACGGTACGAGTCCGGCCGCCACCGCGGCGGCGGACCCCCCGCTGGACCCGCCCGGTACAGCGTCCGAGTGGTACGGATTGCGGGTCTTTTGGAATGCGGAGTTCTCTGTGGACGAACCCATCGCGAATTCGTCGAGGTTGGTTTTCCCAATCAGCACCGCGCCCGCGTCGGCGAGCCGTTGACCGGCGGTGGCGGAGTACGGGGGTATGTACGATTCCAAGATGCGACTGGCGGCGGTCGTCCGCAGTCCCTCCGTGCAGATGTTGTCCTTCAGCGCGAACGGCACGCCGAACATCGGATTCGTCTGCGGTTGCCCGTCCAATCGGCGAGCCCGCTCGACGGCACCGTCTGCGTCGAGGGTCAGGAACGCGCCGATGGCCCCGTCCCGCTCGCGCACGGCCGCAAGGGATTGCGCCATCCACTCGGACGGCTGGGTCTCCTTTCGGCGCAGCGAATCTGCGATTTCACGAATGGTCGGCAACACGTGCTTCATCCCTCCAATACCGCAGGCACTCGGACCTGCCCCCCATCGCTGTCCGGCGCCTGGGCAAGCGCCACTTCGCGAGGCAGGCTGGGTCGGGGTTCGTCCGCCCGAAAGACGTTCATGAGAGCGAGTGGATGACTGGTAGGTGGTACTTCGGTGAGGTCCACGGACTGGAGTTGCTCCGCGTAGGAGATGATGGCCGAGAGTTGCGGCGCGAGCGCGTGCGCCTCGGCCTCGCTGACGGCGAGGCGGGCGAGTCGCGCCACGTCGCGAACGGTGTCATGCGTGATCTGCAACGTTTGTCCTCCTTACCCATGGGGCGGCGAGCCGTACCAAGATGTGCCTGCGGCGCCGCTAACTGACCAACAACACGACAATCGAAGCGAGTGAAAAACACAGCCCCAGCAGGTACAAGAACGCGACGGTTTGAATCTGGGTCAGCCCAGACTTCATCAGCATGTGGAAGGTGTGCCCCTTGTCCGCCACGTAGATGGGCCGGTTCTCCTTGAACCGGCGAATGATGACCCAGAGCGTGTCGAGAATGGGGACGCCGAGCGCGAGCACCGGCACCACCAGCGAAACCAACGTGGCGCTCTTGAATGCACCTTCCACCGCCACGGCCGCCAGGACGAAGCCGAGGAACGTGGCACCCGCATCGCCCATGAAAATGCGGGCGGGATGGAAGTTGTGGCGCAGGAACCCCAGCGCAGAGCCCATCAGGGCAATGGCGAACACCGCCATGGCGGGCTGCCCCTTGAGCAGCGCGATGAAGAACAACGTCACGGCGGAGATGGCCGAAATCCCGCCTGCCAGTCCGTCGACGCCGTCGAGAAAGTTGAGCATGTTCGTCAGGGCGACCACCCACAGCACGGTGGTGAGTACGGATAACCACAGTGGGAACACGTAGAACCCGTGGTGCAGCGGCAAGGTGATACCGCCAATCTGCACGCCGAAGCAAACCAGAATCACAGCCGCCACAATCTGCATCAAAAACTTCGGCCAGGCCTTAAAGTCGCGGCCGCGGGTCTTGTAGTAGTCGTCCAGCACGCCGATGGCGAGGATGACGAAGCCGCCCACCGCAATGCCCCAAAACGTCCGACCCGCCTGGCCAAAGATGCCGGCGGTCAGTACGAAGCCCGCGTACAGCGGCAACCCGCCGAGGAGCGGGATGGGCTCCGTATGGATCTTTCGCTGATTGGGTCGGTCGACAAAACCGTATCGAATCGCCAGCTTGCGCATGGGCGGGACGGTCACATAGACGAATACGAACGCGAGTGCAAAGCATAGGACGTAGTACAAGGCGCTGTGCGCGTGCACCGAGGTCACCCTTCCTGATTCGCCGAACCAACTCCCGTCACGGGAACGCGTGGGGCCGGCTGCGGCTTGTGCGTTTCGCCCCCGTTCAAGGCGGGACGCTCCTGTTAGGGTTCGCACGTTGTACTGTCGTTCCGGGGGTGGACAGGCTGTGCCCGCGTGCACACAGCCCACCTGTCGCCCGTCCCGCAGCAGTTAACTCCCATTATAGCACGGGGGCCGTTGGATGTAGCATCGGCCAGCACGCCACCTCGCATGCAACGCCATTGCCTGTTCGGGCATGTCTGGCACGGCCACCGCATACACATCAGTTGCGGGCCGTCCCGTGCGGCGCCGATGATGGTGGAAAGGGGGTAGCTGGATGACCCACAATGAACTCATCGTCAGTATCGTGATTGGCATCCCGATTGTGTTCGCCCTCGGCCGTCTGTCGACCCGGGTCACCTGGTTCCACGCCAAGTCTGAAGAGCGCTACACACTGCCAGAATTTGTACGGGGCCGGGAGTAACGGCCCCCCTTCTGGCCATCACCCACACCCGTCGGTAGCCGACGGTTCCTCAAACCGCCGGCTCAGTCACCCCCGCGGGCGTCTGCAGCCCCTTCCGCTCCGTCCGGTGCCATGCCCGCCTTCCGGAGCGCCGCGACAAACCGCTCTTCATCCCAAACCTCCAGCGGTGCACCGGTTGCTTGTAACTGCTCCGCCTTCGCGAGCTTCGAGCCAGCCTTCTCCCCAGCAATCAGGATGTCCGTGTTCTTGCTGACACTCCCCGTGACCGTGCCGCCGAGCTGTTCCACCCACTCGCTCGCCTGCTTGCGGTCGAAGCGGCTTAGCGTTCCTGTCAGGACCACCGTCTTCCCGGCAAACGGGCTGTCGATCTCGCTGGTCCCCGCCCCTCCGTCCGCCGCGGCGGCCGGCCCGGCGGTGGGTCCGAGGTAGCGCGTGTTCAACCCAGCCGCTTGGAGACGAGCGACCAGAGCTGCTGCTGCTGGGTTGGCAAAAAACCCGCGGATGCTCTCTGCCATCTTCGGTCCGATGTCTGGGACTTCGGTGAGCGCAGCCACATCCGCGGACGCCAGTGCGTCGAGGGTGCCGAAGTGCCTGGCCAGCGTCCGCGCCGCCTTCTCCCCGACCAACCGGATGCCGAGACCGAACAGCAACCGTTCCAGCGAGTTGCCCTTCGAACGTTCAATGGCGGCCACCAGGTTGGCCGCTGACTTTTCGCCCATCCGCTCCAGCTGCGTCAATTGTGGAGCCGTGAGCTGGTACAGGTCCGCGGCATCGCGGACCAGTCCAGCGTCCATCAGCTGGCTGACCCACTGCTCGCCCAAACCTTCGATATTCATGGCGTCGCGCGAGGCGAAGTGGATGATGCGCTCGCGCACCTGCGCCGGGCAGGACGGATTGACACAGCGCCAGGCTGCTTCCTCGGGCAGCCGCAGCAACCGCTCGCCGCACGCCGGACAGGCGGACGGCATGGCGAACGGGACCTCCGCCCCCGTCCTTCGCTCCGGCAGCGACCGCACCACTTCCGGAATGATGTCGCCAGCCTTCTGCACGACAATCGTGTCGCCGACCCGGATGTCGCGCTCGCGGATGAGGTCCTCGTTGTGCAGCGACGCGCGGCTGACCGTGGTGCCGGCGAGCTGGACCGGATGGAATACAGCGGTCGGCGTCACCACACCCGTGCGGCCGACGGTCAAAAGTATCTCGCGCAAGGTGGTCTCCGCCTGCTCCGCGGCGTATTTGTACGCAATCGCCCAGCGCGGACTCTTCGCCGTAAAGCCGAGCCGCTGCTGCGCTGCGAAGCGGTCGACCTTCACCACCATGCCGTCCGTCGCGTACGGAAGCTCGTGGCGCCGTTGCGCCCAGGATTCGATGTGGTGTAGGACGGACTCAATCTCGGTGTACACCGCGGTCTCCGGGTTGATGGGCAGGCCGAGCGAGGCGAGCCAACGCAGCGCTTCGGAGTGTGTCTCCGGCGTGGGCACGCTCGCGTCGGCCAGCGCGTACACGAAGACGGCAAGTCCACGGCGCGCAGCGACCTTCGGGTCCAGTTGCCGGAGGGAACCGGCCGCTGCGTTGCGGGGGTTGGCAAACAGCGGCTCACCGCGCGCTTCGCGGGCTGCGTTCAACTGCTCGAAAGCCGGCTTCGGGAGGTACGCCTCGCCGCGGACCTCAAGTGTGATGGGCTGCGACAGGCGCAGCGGAACGGAGCGGATGGTGCGGATGTTGGCGGTGATGTCTTCGCCCGTCTCGCCGTCCCCGCGGGTCGCACCACGAACCAAGACACCGTCTTCGTAGCGCAGGCTCACCGCAAGCCCGTCAATCTTCAACTCGCAGACGTAGGTCACCGCATCGCCCACAAGTTCGCGCACCCGTCTGTCGAACTCGCGCATCTCCTCCGGGCTGTACGCGTTCGCGAGCGACAGCATGGGAATCTCGTGGCGGACCTTCACGAATCCCTCTGCGGGCTTGCCGCCGACCCGCTGCGACGGCGAGTCGGGTGTGACCAAGTGTGGAAATTCCGCCTCGAGCGCCAGAAGTTCCCGCATCAGCGCGTCCCACGCCGCGTCGCTGATCTCCGGCTGGTCCAGCTCGTAATACAGACGATTGTGGCGGTTGATCTCGTCGCGCAGCGCGACAATCCGCCGTTGTGCCTCTGCCTCTGTGTGACCCTGCGTCACTCCGACTTCGCTCCTTCCACCTTTCGGATGGGCGCAAACTGTGCCACCAAACGCTTGAGACCGATGGGTGCTGGGAAGGCGACCGTCAACTCGAGGTCGGCACCGGCGCCGCTCGCCGCGACCACCGTGCCCACGCCCCATTTGCGGTGCTCCACCTTGTCGCCTGCGCGGTATTCGCCCGTTACGTCGAGGCCGAACGACTTGTCTGTCCCGTACACCCCGCGTGAGGATGCGTCGCTGCGAGGAGCCCAACGAGTCGGCGCCATGTGCCGTTCCACCTCGATGCAGTCAGCCGGCATCTCCGCCAGAAACCGAGACGGCGTCGATTGGCGGAACTGCCCAAAAATCGTCCGGTACTGACACGTGGTCAGGTACAGCGCCTCCCGCGCCCGCGTCACGCCGACGTAGCAAAGGCGCCGCTCCTCCTCCATTTCAGCTTCCGAGTCGAGCGACCGACTGTGAGGGAAGAGCCCCTCCTCCAGCCCTGCCAAAAAGACGACGGGAAACTCCAACCCCTTCGCGCTGTGGAGCGTCATCATCGTCACTTGGTCCGCGCCTTCGGATGATGCCCCGGCGTTGGCGTCCGGTTTCCCGCCGGCGAGGTCCGTGTCAGCGACCAGAGCGACTTCCGTCAGAAACGCCTGCAGCCGGTCGTCTGCCGACGTCTCGTCCCAACGGGCGTCAAACTCCCGCGTGACAGTGAGAAACTCGTCGAGGTTCTCCAAGCGACCCTCCGCCTCCAGGGTTTTCTCCATCCGGAGAGCCTCCCGGTACCCGGACTGTTCCAGGACCTGTTCGGCCAAGTCGGTCACAGAAAGGAACGGCCGCATCTGAACCCAGTCGTCAAGGTGTTGTGCAAACTCCGTCAGGGCGTGCAACGCCTTGCCGCGAATGCCTGCCTGGTCCGCCTGTCCGAGCACGCCGTACAGGGACGTCCCGTACTGCAAAGCGAGGGCGTCCAGGCGCGCCAGTGAAGTGTCCCCGATGCCGCGCTTCGGAACGTTGACAATCCGCCGGAGGCTCACGTCGTCGTTCGGGTTCAGGACGAGCCGGAGGTACGCCAACAGGTCCTTAATCTCGCGCCGCTCGTAGAAACGCAGCCCGCCGTAGATGCGGTACGGGACGCCCTCCTGCAGGAACGCCTCTTCTATCGCGCGTGACTGGGCGTTGGTCCGGTACAGAACGCCGATATCGCCGTACGGTCGGCCTGAGCGTCGGAGCTGTTCAATCTGGTTCAGGATGTACCGCGCCTCGCCACGCTCATCGTCCGCACGAAACAGCTTGGCTTTCTCCCCCGCCGCGTTGTCGGTCCACAACACCTTTTCCCGCCGCTGCTGGTTGTTGCGGATGACCGCGTTCGCAATCTCCAGGATGGTCTTGGTGGACCGGTAGTTCTGTTCGAGGCGGATAACGGTCGCCTTCGGGTAGTCTCGCTCGAACTCGAGGATGTTGCGGATATCCGCCCCTCGCCACGCGTAGATGGACTGGTCCGAGTCACCGACCACACAGATGTTCTGACGCCGCTCGGCGAGCAGAGAGACCAGCCGGTACTGCGCGTGGTTGGTGTCCTGGTACTCGTCCACGTGAATGTATTGGAACCGCATCTGGTAGTCCTTGAGGACCTCCGGGTGACTTTGGAACAACTGGACGGTTCTGAAGATGAGGTCGTCGAAATCGAGTGACTGGTTCGCTGCCAAGCGTCGGTCATATTCTTGATAGACACGGCCCACGACGTTGCGGAACGGATCTGCTGCCCGGTCCAGGTATTTTTCCGGCGTCACCAGCTCGTTTTTCGCCTGGCCGATGGCGTACAGGACGGCCCGCGGGTCGTACCGCTTCGGGTCGACATTGAGCCCCTCCATCACGCGCTTGACGACCGCCAGTTGGTCGGTGTCGTCGAGGATGGTGAAGTTTCGATCCAGCCCCATTTCCCCACCTGACCTGCGCAAGATGCGGACGCACATGGCGTGAAACGTCATCGCCCACACGTCCATGGCGGAGGGCCCAATCAGCCGGGAGATCCGCTCCTGCATCTCGCGGGCCGCCTTGTTGGTGAACGTGATGGCCAGGATGGCCCAGGGCGGGACACGGCGGACCTGAATCAGGTATGCAATCCGGCGCGTCAAGACGTTGGTCTTGCCGCTGCCCGCCCCGGCCATCACCAGCAGTGGGCCTTCCGTCTGCTCCACAGCGGCCCGCTGCTGCGGGTTCAGACCCGCGACAATCTCGGTCGCGGCCTGTCCAGTGTCCGCGTACGCTCTGAACTCCACCCGTGCCTCCACCCCTCCGGTTGATGTCTTTTCATTATAGTCCATTCAAGTACGTCTGATCCCGCCGGCTGACCGCCGCCGATGGATGTAAAGTTCTGGGCGCCCGGGCTGTGCGGTTGACGGATGATTTTCCGCCGTGGTATAGTAGCTCCTGTCGAATTCGACGGTGGCGGTTGCACCGCCCGGTTTTACCGCAGACGACCTCTCATCGGAATGTAGCTCAGGTGGTAGAGCGCACGGTTCGGGACCGTGAGGTCGCAGGTTCGAGTCCTGTCATTCCGACCATCGTTTCTTTGTAAAGCAACGTGAACGCGTTTCGTCCGTGAGATGCTCAAGCGAGGTGCTGCGGCACCTGTGGACACGAACAACCGGTTCCCCTGAGATGTCAGGAGGGAAGCCGGCTTTTTTTTGAAGAGATATCGCCATACATGTGTCAGCCCCCCATGGACGCAAACCTGACACCGTCACCGATACACCGTCCGTTCTGGGTCAAGCCGACGGAGCCAGATGGTCGCCAGTTTGACGGCCGGCTCCACAAACAGGTACAGCCAGGAGAGCGGCAGCAGCATCCAGTTCACCATCCAGTCCGCCGCTTGTTGGTTGGGGATGAACAGGTAAATGCAGATGACCAACAGCGCCAAGAGAAAGGTCGGCCAAGCGCGGCGCTGGTCTCCGGCACCAAACACACCCGCTGTCAATTCGGAGAGCGCCCACAGGTGGTTGCTGAGGAACAGCGTCTCAAACGACGTCACCAGGAATACAAACAGGATGCCGAAACGCTGGACGATGTTGCCCTGGACCTGAGCTGCCTGCAGGACGAATTCAATCGGGTGCGCCAAGGTCCTCGTGCCTTCCCAACCGACCGACATCATGACCGTGACGTACACCAGCAACAGACTCACACTGGAGAAGACCATGGATAAAACAGCCAATGTCACAGGGTTGTTGCCGCGGTGGTCGAAGTGCGTGTTGAACATCAGGAAGATGTTGATTCCAAAGAAGATGGGGACGAGACGGACCGCAGCGACAGCAGACGCGCCGATGTCGACAGGGTGCAGGTAGATGCCCACCATGTTGCCCGAGATCACCATGTACAGACAGGTGGTGTACAGGATGACCAACGTGAGCGGAAGAATCAGAACCGCGACACGGCCCAACGCCTCCAGACCGTACAGGGCGCCGACGACGGCGACCAAGGTCAAGGCGGTCACGGTGGCGAGCCTCGGCGTCGCCGGCAACACGGACTGCATGGTGATGGAGAACGAATAGACGCTCACGCCGAGAAACAGCAGGTAGCCCGGAAGGAACAGAAACGCTGTGACGCGCCCCACCACGCGCCCGAATGCGACGTCGGCCATATACTCTCCTGGCACTCGGCGCAGTCGGCGGCACAACTGTCCGTGCAGCCACGCTATCACCAACCCAATCAAGCACGTGCCGAGGACTGCCCACTGTCCATCGATGCCGGCATACTGCGTTGCGTACCGCGGGTACACCCAGAACAAGAGCGGCACGTAACTGCCGCAGGTTAACATGATGACTTGAAACATGGAAAGCTTCCGCACCTCTGCCCCTCCACTCTCGTCCGCAACCGTGTGCGGGTTCACGCATCCTCCGACGAGTTCGGCAGACCCCCCAGACTGCAGGGGCCGCCGAGTCGACCGCGCCTGCCTACACCAGCTCACCCCGGCTGATGATGCGGACGCGGACGTGTGTGTCGCATGTCGCTGTGCGAAAGACATCGGCCCAGTGATACTTCACGAGCTCGCTTTGCTCGGGGTGGGCGTGCAGGTAGAATCGGCCAAACCCCCATGGGTCCACGCCAGCCTGCTGCATCTTCCGCACGGTGGACAGCAGTGCCTGCTCCAGATACTGGTTGGCCTGCTCCTCCATCTTTGTTAACGGCGCCGGGTCGTCCGCCATTTGATCCGCATCAGGCCGCCGTGCCATCGTCCCCTGTAGCCGTATCCGCGCCACGATGCGAACGCGGTGTCCGTCAGCCATCGTCCACAGTCGGCTCTTCACACGCACGTCACCCAACGACACCAGACCTTCTTGGACGGGGATGTCGAGACCCATGTCCCGCACGCGCCCGCTCAGGATGTTGAACATCAACGTGTCGCTCCTGTTCAACCGCGCGGCGACGCGAGCCCCTTTGTAGATACAGAGCCCGGACACATCCACGACGCGCGGCTTCCCCTCGCTCGGCACAGCGTCTGTCGCGGTGAGCTCCGGCAGCGACGGAGACAACCCGAGTTGCGCCGAGTCCCGCCAAAACTCCCACAGTTGTCGACGCACGTAGTAGCCGTATTGTTTGACGGCCACGCCGAACTTTTTGGCCACGGCATCCGCCGGGGCTTCGTCGGACAGGGGTTGCGCGAGTAGATCCGCTGCTGAATCGGGAACGGCCGCAACGTAGGCCGCTCGGTTGATTTGCGTCTGCCGGGTTAACTCCTGAAGCGCGCTCTGCAACTGAAGGGGGGACAGCCGTTCGCTGAACACGACGCAGCGCACCTGCGTCGAGTCCACACTCCGGCTGAGGTTGAGCTGCAGACGCCGCATCCCCTCCGTGATGGAGTGAGCCTCCGCCGTCAGGTTCTCGAAGGGGACGCTGCCGCTGGCTTGGGACCCCATCATCGCTCCGGAACCTCCGCCCCCGGACGGGTCCGCGTGCAACACAGCGAACTGAGCCGTGACTTGAATCTGGTCCGGGTGGTTCGGTGCTGGGTCAATCGCCATTCCGAGCACGGTGGCGCGGGTGTTGATGGACTGGTAATCCCAGCAGCCAGGGACAGCGAGCAACGTACCGACGGATACCCCCGTCACCACCCAGCGCTGAACCGCTTGCCAGGACGAGAAGGCGAATCGAGATCGGCCTGTCATCACCGCTTTCTCCGTTTTCCCCGCCGAGGTTTCTCGAGCATCGTGTGCTGCACGGGGTTCGTGTAGTCCGCACTTCGCGTGTCCTCCTGCGGCTGCAGGTGACTCGCGCGGCGGTCGAGCAGAGGCAACGGTACGCGCAGCAGACCGTCAAGCACAGCATCGCGCACGTTCTGCCCTCCGAGTGGTGCGATGTACTCGACGCCGAACGATTTGAGCGAGGCGAGGTGGTACAACACCAGGACGGCGAGCAAGACGATTCCGTACAGGCCGAACAAGGCGGATACCAAGATGTTGCAGACGCTGATGATGCGGATGACCGCCGAGAAATCGATGCTCGGCATCACGAAGATGGACAGCGCCGCCAAGGCAATCACGACAATCAGGATGTTGCTGACCAGCCCAGCTTGCACGGACGCCTCGCCTAGGACGAGACCGCCCACGATACCGATGGTCTGCCCCATCACCTTGGGCAGCCGAAGCGCGGCTTCACGCAAAATTTCAATGACGGTCTGCATAATCAGCACTTCCACCACTGCCGGGAACGGGACGCCTTCTCGCGACCGAGCAATCTGAAGCGCTAAGATCTGCGGCATCAGCGACGGGGTAAAGTCTGTGAACGCCACATACAACGCGGGCAGGTAGGCGCCGAGGAAGAACGAGAAGATTCGCAACCAACGGATGAGCGTCGCCTCGACGTAGTTGTGCTGGTCGTCCTCCATCGTCTGAAAGAAATCGATGATGGTGCCCGGAATGAGGAGGGCGGTCGGGTCGCCGTCGACCAGAATCAGGACCTTGCCTTGACCCACTTCCTTCACACAGTTGTCGAGCCGCGCGGTCGACCTCGACAGGGGAAAGATGGTCCAATGCGAGTCGACGATGCGCTGCTCGAGCGTGGCACTGCCGGTGAGTTTGTCGACGTGCACGGCTTCGATTCGCTTCAATGCGGTCTCGACGACGTTTGGGTTGGCGACGTCGTGTAAATACAGTAGCGCGACGCGCGTCCGGCTGCGGTAGCCGACAACCAGTTGGCGCACGGTTAAGCTGTCACTGTTCAGGCTGCGCCGCATCAGGCCGATGTTCACCTCAAGGTTCTCCACAAACGCCAGTTGCGGGCCGCGCGTACTCGCCTCCAACAGCGGGGTATCCGGTGTCCGGTGCGGTACGGACAGGGCGCCGACGGTGATGGCGACCGTCAGTCCGTCAACCAGCAAGATCACTTGACCGCCAGTAGCGAGTTCGCGCAGCTCCCAGAGGTTTGTGACAAACACGATGTTCGAGTTCGGCAGCACATGCCGGGACAGGTATTCGGCCATGCGGTGTCGCGGCATTCTCCGCGGATAGCGGTGCGTCTGCAGCGCCCGCAGGATGATCTCAATGGTGTGCTGATCTGTCACCGTGAGATAGTAGACCAAAGCTGCGTCGCGACCCGCGATGTCGGTGTAACGCATGACGAAATCCGAACTTCGCCCGGCGGTGTCCTTCAGGTAAGACAGGGTCTTCTGGAGGTCGCCGGTGATGTGCGGCGCATCGCGATAATCCGGGGTCTTCGGTTTCAATCGATCCGCCGTCTGATTTCGATAGCCGCTTCGCCGAAAGTGGAACACGTCCATCCGCCCCTCATCTCCGGGCATCGACACGCCCGCCCCGCACCCTTCAGGTTACCCCGCGAGGGGCGCGTGGTATGCGCCCCATGCTTGCGGGAAACGGCAATCCGCACAAAGAACCGATCTTGCCACCGCCGCCACGTATGCGGACCGTGACCGGATGGGGCATCGGGGCATCTCGAACGTCTGGGGGTCAGTGCACAGCGGCCATTTCGCGAACCGGCGTGTAGGTCTGCGCCACCTTCTGCAGATACGTGGTCGACGCATCCTCCATCGGGTACCAGCCCTTTTTCATCATGTACTCGCTCACTTCAAACGCGTGCCGCGAGCACATCGTAAACGCATCCTCCAAAAACTGCCGGAGTTGCGGTTCCGTGGTCTCGAACGCGGCCCACGCGTAATCGCGCCCCGCGCGTTTGAGCGTCAACAGGTAAGACGTCGCAATCGCCCGGTCATCGAGCGACGTGCGGTGCGGATCGGGCTGCACGGCCTGCGGCAAGGCGTGCGTCCCCACGGAGGACTTGCTCGGCATCGGTGGAACCGCGAGCTTCTGCGAACTGGTCCCCTTTTCCACCCATTCGACCTTCATGTTGTAGTCTTGGATATGCGCCGCCATGTGTTTCTCGATGATGCCCTTTAACTCCTGACATTTCACCTGGCTGAGAAACAGGCCCATACAGTTGATGCTGTTCGTACAACTGGCCAGCAACTCGTTCAGTTCGCACACTTCATGTGTTTTGAGCGGCATGTGCTCATTCCCTCCCACGTTGGTGGTCGAAACGGATGGTCCTGGCGGACTCCTGCCGTTGTGTACACACCCGCGCCCCAGGATGCTGGGTATCGCGCTGTCGTGTAGTGTGTCGCCTGCACACGCGGCTACGCGTGCGGGCCGCTGTGAAACGACGGCAGTTGTGGCTCCGACAACCCAGCGGAACCGCATTGCGGTAGCCGTGTCTTCTTGGTAGAATTCGACTCAAGTCGGACATGCCGGAAGGAGCGCTTTCATGGGGATTGCTCTCGCCTACCTGAATGAAGCCTTTATCGTCGTGAGCGCCGTTGTGATGGCGTTCGGTTGGTACTTTATCCGGCGCCGAAACGTCGAGGTTCACAGGCGGTTGATGTTGACCGGTTCGGTATTGGCCGCCTTGTTTTTCATTTCCTACATTCTGAAGACAGTTCTCTACGGCGATACGACCTTTGGCGGGCCGAAGCTTTGGCGCACACCGTACCAAATTTTCCTACAGGTGCACTCCATACTCGCTACGGTGGCCGCAATCCTCGGCGTCATCACGCTCGTCCTGGCTTTTCGGAGCCGGTTCCGCACGCACCGGCGCGTCGGCCCCTGGACGGCCGTCACTTGGTTTATCACGGCCGCAACCGGGTTCACCGTGTTTCTCCTGCTGTACGTCATCTTCCCGTCTGGGGCGACCGCGAACGTGTTTCACGCTTGGCTGGGGCATTGAGTGAAACGCCCGGGAAAGCCAGCGCGGCTGATGCAGCTCGGTCCCCCAACTGGAACGAGCGTATACACGCAGTTTCCGCCACGTGATGCTTCGCATCTTCACCGGATTCACAATTGTGTGCAGGGAAATGACAGCACGTGTCGAAATGGATACGTATCAAAACCCAGCGTTCGGCCAGCCGCTGGCCGTAACGCAACCCTTCACTGCCTAGACGGCTTCCACCCCGCGCCGTACCCCGCCGCTCGACGCCATGCGCCGAAGGGGTTCACAGACAGAACAGCGGCGGCGCAGAGCTCCACTACCCCATCATCGGTTAACAAGGAGTGACCGTATTGGGGGCAACATCCATCTGGAAGAACCGCAGCTTCATCTTTTTCTTCAGCGGACAACTCATCTCCAAGCTGGGGGACGGCATCTACACGCTCGCGTTGGTCTGGATGATGCACGTCCTCACCAATTCAGCCATCCTGTTATCCTTGACGCTGGCGGTCGGGGTCATCCCGCGAATCTTCTTTGGCCCCGTCATCGGCGTGTTCGTAGATCGGTGGCCCAAGCGGACGACGCTTATCGTGACCGACCTGGTCCGCGCGGGCCTGCTGATTCCGTTCTCCATCCTGACCTTCCTTCACCACACGCCACCCTGGCTGGTGCTGCTCCTGAGTTTCGTTTTGGCCACGGCGGCGACCCTGTTCTCTCCCGCCTACGTCGTGGCTCAGAAGGCCGTGGTCACGGGGGACGCACTTCTTCAAGCCAACGCACTGCGCCAGGTCAGCACGAACATTTCTCAGATTGCAGGCCCTTCCCTGGCGGGTTTCATCATCGGATTCTGCGGACTCGGCTCTGCGTACGCCGTCGACGCAGGAACATTCCTGGTATCGGCCGCCTCGCTGCTCTTCGTCCACTTCCAGGAGCCGCCGCGGGTGAGCGGCAAGGTCACCGTGATGCGGGACATCCGACAGGGCGCGCGGATCCTGGTCGACATCCCGCTGCTGCGCGCACTGACGCCGGTGATGTTGGTGTACAACTTTTTCGCCTGCGGGCTCGAAAACCTGTTGATTGTGCAGTTCGTGTCAAACGTACTCCACCTCGGAGTCGTCGCCGTCGGCGCCATGAGTACGTGCATCGCCGTCGGAGAGCTGGTCTCGGGGCTGGCCATGTCTCTGCTGAACCGATTCGTCAAGGACCAGCGCGTGTTCGTACTCTGCATGCTCGTCGCGTCCTTTGCATTCTTCTGGATTGACTTCACACGTTCGATTTACGTGATGGGCGGGTTGCTGTTCGTCGCAGGATTCTGCATCACAATTATCAATGTGCTGTTCTTCACCAACATCCAATTGATGGTACCGTCCGATGCCCTCGGCCGCGTCTCCGTGCTGCTGTTATCCGTGTTTGACAGCGTCACGCCGCTGTCGCAGATGTTTTTCGGTGCCATGGCGGCGCTCCTGCCCGCTGGATTCTTGATTTCTGGAATTGGGGCATGTGGAATGCTGACGGGGTTTGCGGCCTTCCTGTTCCCGAGTATTCGCCGCGGGGGCGCGGTGGCGGCAGAGGTAGCCGCTGCGGGTCAGGAACTGTCGGCAGACGCGTCGACCTGACGCCCGCGCCCGTCATCGACCGCCCGGGTACGACCAGGCCGGGTCGGCGCGTTTGGACGCCGCCTTTGCGACCACCCGTGATAAGTTGGTTCCTGCATACGAAACATATGTGTTACCATGGGGTTGGAGATGATCGGAGATGAACCAGCAGGAGCAACTGTGCCCGCGGTTCGAGTACGCGTTCGAACTGCTGGGCAAGCGGTGGACGGGGCTCATCATTCGGGTGTTGATGTCTGGCCCGAAACGGTTCAAGGACATATCCAGTCTGATTCCGAACATGAGCGACCGCATGTTGGCGGAGCGGTTCCGCGAGTTGGAGGCGGCTGGCATCCTCACGCGGACAGTGTATCCAGAGACGCCGGTGCGGATTGAATACGACCTGACCGCCAAAGGGCGTGCCCTCGGTCCGGTCATGGATGCGGTCCAGTCGTGGGCGGACGAGTGGGTACCCGTCGGAACCCACGAAAACTGATTCCGTTCAACGCGCCAATTTCCGTGGTTTGACGCGAGGGGGCGGTCGTTGCTGCCTCGCTGTGCAAAGTGCGTCGTCCGAATCGGTCGGCGCTTTTTTTATGCGCCGTTTCTGGGCACGGGTCGGTCATATTTTCCTGCCACCACCATAGGGTAAACCGGCGGCATTTTGCATCGCCGGAAGGCAGGTGGCGGCCATGAAATACGCGCCCGTTGTCGCAACATCGTTGACACTGGCCGTGCTGGCGTGTACCGGTTGCGGCGTCACACCGTTCACGTCCGGTGATGCCAGCTCGGGTCCTGGCCCCAGTCCCGTCAACAACACGGTCGCCGTTGCGAGTTCAGCGAACCAAACGAGCGCATCGAGCAGGACGCAGCGGGACCAAAGTGGGTCCAACAGCGTGGGTACCTCCGGAGTCGGCGGATTGAGCGGACCAGCTGGCAGCGTACAGGCGGCTCCGCCACCTCCTCCACCACCCCCACCCATGTACAAGCTGGGAAGTTCGGGACAGAAGGTGGAACAACTCCAGATTGAATTGGCAGAAACGGGATATTTGCCGTTGACGTATACCCCGCCAACGGGCGGTGAACCCACACAGCTCGGGGGGCGATGGACGTGGACCTATCCAGCTATCCCCCGCGGTCTGGCACAGTTGTGGAACCCGACGACGTTCACCGTGTTGACGGAATCGGCGGTCATGACTTTTGAGCAGGTCCACGGACTCGCTGTGGATGGCATTGCCGGACCGAAGGTGCTCGGCGCGCTGATGCACGACCTCTCGGCACACCGCAAGTCGCCCTACGGTTTCACATTCGTCATGGTCTCGACCCACCTGCCCGAGCAGTTGGAGCTCTGGCACAATGGCGCAGTGGTCGTCAAGACCCCTGTCAATACCGGCATTCCGGCCAGTCCCACGGTGACGGGGACCTATCCCGTATACCTGCAGTATCGGTCCCAGACGATGTCCGGTGTCGATCCATCTGGACATCCCTACCGCGATCCCGGTGTCCCCTACGTCAGCTACTTCTACGGCGGCGAGGCCGTGCATGGGTTTGTGCGGTCGGCGTACGGGTACCCGCAGAGCCTCGGGTGCGTGGAACTGCCGATTTCCGCGGCGCAGCAGGTCTGGCCCTACATGCACCTGGGAACGCTCGTTCAGATCTCATCCGCGTCGGATGCGTAGGCCCACAGCGCGGCTTCCCAGTGGCCCGCACGCGCCACCGGCGTCTGGCGGGACGGACTGGTTGGACGTGCGGATCTTGCTGTAGCGCTTGTATCCGCACATCCATCCACGTTCGATAGCGGACATCCTCTCGGCATGAAATGAATCCGCTTTCATATCCATCAGAAACCGCCATTCTCCGGTTTGTGCGCGAACGGACCTCCCCCCTTTGCCTCGCCTTACTGGACCCCCTCCACCCGGGATGCCGGAAGCCTCGGTAAGTTTTACCGGAAGGGATCTCCCACCGGTGCAAGAATTGTGCATGTACAGGGGAAGACCCCCTGCTTCAGTCGACGGCTGGAAACCCCGCCATGACCACGGTAGACCGGACAAGCTCCTGTTGGCACTGCGATGGGACAAGCTCGACACCACATGAAGGAGATGGTTCCGTGAACAAGATGGCCCGAACCCTGATGGCAGGCACCCTGGCGATGGCACTCGCGACGCCCTCCGTGTTCGCGTCGACCTCGAGCTCCGCGACGTACGTCGAGACAGATCACGGATGGGTATCCGTTCACACCGCTGCCAAGCTCTCGAGCCCCATTGTCGGACGTCTGCTGCTGGGTGAAAAGGCCCCGCTCATCGCAAAAGCCAACGCCTGGTGGTACGAGATCCAACTGAACGGCAAGGACGTATACATCACCACCAACCCGAAATACACGAAGGTCGTGACCGAACCCGTATCGTCGACGTCCACTTCGCCACAGCAAGGCGCCGGGACGGGCGTGTCGGCGGGCGGAACGACCACCGGCGGATTGACCGCGGCCGGGTCGACCGGCACGGGGAGCAACGGCAGCACCAGCGCATCCAGCGCCGGGTCCACCGCGAGCGGGACCAGCACTTCCGGAACCGGCAGCGCGAACGCAGAACCCGCGTGGCAGGTGGAAGCGGACAAGGTGATTGCCGCAGCCAAGTCGCAGCTGGGGGTACCGTACTGGTGGGGACACCAGGTTCCAGGCGTCGGATTTGACTGCAGTAACTTCACGTCTTGGTGCTACAGGACGGCCCTTGGCATTCAGTTCTCGAGTTCCTCCGTCACGCAGCGAAATTCGGTCGGAACCCCGGTTGCGCTCGGTGACATCCGGGAAGGCGACCTGTTGTTTTTCGCCACGTCGAACAACCCGACGGGAGGCGGACACGTCGGCATCTACATGGGGAACGGCAAAGTGATTCAGGAAGGCGGCGGCTGGGGCAAGGTCACCATCGAGCCGCTGAACGGCACTTGGCTCGGCCGAAACCTCGTGTTTGCGCGGCGCGTCATTCAGTGAGCCGCAGATGAGCATCCGCATCGTATTGAATCGCCTCAACGCGGCGGACGCGGCGCTTGTCAGCTGATGGTGTCGGTCCGGATGAGCACGACACTTCCGCCGTCGCTGACGGCGATGAAGAACAGCGGCTGGTGGCCAGGCCGGGGATAGTCGCGCATGTTCCACGAGGCGCGCCAATGGCCCCGTGCATCCGTCGGGTAGGTGCCGATGAACTGGACGTCGCGGGCACTGGCGAGATCATAATGCGTCCCGCGGTGCACCAGGTTCCCGGCCGGCAGGTAGTACACCGTCACCCGGCTGCCCCGCATGCGCACGTGTGCCGCGACGTGGATGCCGCGCCCCCTGTATTCCCCCATCACCTGCACCAGTTCCCGCTTGTGGGGGAGGTCCAGGTTTTGCGGCGGACCAGCGATGGCGCGCGGCAGCGGGGCGGTGACACCTTCCGGCATGGACCCGGCATACCCCGGCGCCGTCCGGGCGGGGACCGCTCCCCGCCCCGGCCACTGCGTGACATTGACCGCGTTCCAGGCAGCGGCCCCAGCCTGGTTGTACGCGTGTTGCATCGACCCGCGCGGGCCGCACCCCGCAGTGAACAGAGTGCAGATCAACACCCCAGGAAGGAACAGCCACTGCTTCATCCCAACACCCCGTTTCGCCCGTTTTACACGGATAGGGTGCGCGGAAACCGTTGGAAACATGTCAAGGGCCGGCGAGATCTTCTCGCCGGCCCGTTGCGCTGTCCGGGATTCATCCAGCCTGTGTCGCCCGGACCACTCTCTGCCGTCTTCGCACCGTCAGATCTGGTTCAAGTGCGCCGTGTCCAGCCCAAAGCTGGCGGTCAACGCCTCCGTTGCGAGCTTGGCATCCCACGCCTCGAAGACGCGCTTTCCACCCTGTTCCACGTACATGCCGCGGTCCTTGACCACCTTCTGCCAAGCGGGCGTCAAGTCGGACAGGTAGCTGCCGGCAATCGCCATCGGGCGCAGCTCGGCCCAGGTCTCCCAGTGGTGGTTCGCCCAGCCGCCGCCAGCCTCGTAGATCTTCGTCCAATACGGGTTGAGATAGGTGAGTGGTTTCGCCTGAAGCCGCTGGTACACCGACTGACTCGTCGCGAACGCCGCGAGCCCGAAGATGGCGTCGCGGGTCGACATCGCAGACACACCGGAGTATTCGCCGCCGGTGTTGTCGTAGTTGAAGCCGCCGCTCGCGGCGTTGAAGTCGGCGAGAAGCGCGGTGACCGGTGTGCCGGAAGCCACCGTCCAGCTGGACGCCGGAATACCGTACGCGGTCAGTGCGTCGATGGTCACGCCGGTCGAATCCGAGTTGGACGTCGTCGCGCCGTTCTCAAAGCCGCCGTCCTTCGCCTGTTGCGTCTTCAGGTACGCAAGTGCCTTCGCAACAGCGGGATCTCCTTGGCCAAACCCGAGCAACCGCAGGGCGACCAACGCGGCGGCCGTATCATCGGGATCACTCGTGCTGTACTGCGTCGAATAGCCGAACCCGCCATCCTGGTTCTGTTTGGACAGCAGCCACATGGCCGCGGCTGCGCGGTTGTAGTGCGCGCCGCCCGCGTCCTCCAGCGCGATGATGGCCCACGCCTGATTGTTGATGAGGTCGGTGCCGGTCCCGTCGATGTTGTCCGCGAACTTGCCCGTATTGTCGCCGGAGGTCAGCTGCGACGCTGCCAGCTTGGCCACGAGGTTGATGCCCGCCACGTCGTGCGGGTCCTGGCCGGACGCGAGGACGCCGAGGATGGCTTTCGCGTAGTCGGTGCTGGCCGACAGTTTGGCAAACGAGGCCTTCGTCCACGTCTCTTTGGTGAACGATCCGGTCGCCGCAAAGTCCGCGACGTCCACCCAAAACGGCAGGCTGGACGCGCCGTTCTTGTTCATCCACGCGACTGCCGCCTTGAGGTCCGACTGCACCTTTGCCGTGGAAACGGTCGGCACCGCCCCGGTCACCTGACCGCTCGCCCCGGTGCTGCTCGCGGCAAACGCTGCCGGCGCCGCCGACACACTCACCAACACCATCAACCCTGTCGTCCAAATCGCTTTCTTCACGAAGTTTCTCCCCCCATCGTCGGACAACGCCCGACGGAATGATGCGACCCCCGCCGCACCGGTCGTCCACCCCGCGTAAGCTGCCAGCTTTAGCCAGCGGAGTTCACGCGCGCAACCTCCATGCGGCGGCGAAACCGCTCGAATACGGCGAACACCGCCTTCCCTGCAACCCACAACAGCCCACCCGTCGCGACTGCGTGCAGGGTATCAAACCAGAAACTCGCAACGCACAAGAGGATAAATGCGTGAACATCACGCACGGACCCGCCGAGCAGCGACCAGGTGTTCATGATCCACCCGAACACATACCCCCACGCCAGCCCGAACGACACCATGAACCGTGTGCGGTACCGCGGCAAGACCCGGCGCAGCAACCCGGCCGTCCAGCCCGCGAGACCCCACGCCACCACGTGCCACGGCGTCCAGCCGCCTTCGCCGAGAAAGAAGTCGGAGCCGACGGCCGTAAACGCCCCGACCGCCGCCCCCATCGCGGGGCCGAACGCATAGCCGCTGAGGATGACGATGAACGTTGCCGGCTGAACCCCAGGTATCCCTTGTACCGCCGTACGCCCAATCGAGGCGGCGGCGGAGAGCGTCGCGACGAGGGCAATCCGCTTCGGGTCCACTGCGAACCGCTCGTACCACTCCAACAGCGCATAGCCCCCGAGCGCGAGGAGGCCAATCACGGTCACCCACCACGGCCACGCCTGCGCGCTCCCGACGACGAGCACTGCCAGCGCCGCCAGCACCGCGCCCGCAGTGACCCAGCGCTTCACCGCCCCCACCCCGCCCGAACCGCGTCGGAGAGGCAGTGCACGGACGGATCAACCCCTCGGAACGCCCGGGCGAACAGTGGCGCGAACGCGAGTGCTTTGTCAAACACCTGTTTCGGGGCGCCGGACAGAACCACCTCGCCGCGGTACAGAAACAGCACCTGGCCCGCGTGCTCAGCGACAAACTCGAGGTCGTGTGTCACGAGCACGACCGTCACACCCTCCAGTCCCGCCAACATCTCTCCGAGACCTCGCTTCTGGGCGGCATCGAGGCCGCGCGTGGGCTCGTCCAGCAGGAGGATGTCCGGAGACGTCAACCACAGGCTGGCGATGGCGACGCGCACCTGTTCGCCGCCGGACACGTCACGCGGCGAGCGTTCCATCTGGCTTGTGAGGTCGAACCGCAGCGCCGCGTCCGCCACGCGGGCGGCGGCGTCCCTCCGCGGAACGCCCTGCAACTCGAGACCGTAGGCCAACTCGTCGCGAATGGTGAGCTGGCTGAACAGGTCGGACGGCTTCTGTGGCAGGTAGCCCACACGTAACCGACCGCCTGCTCTGCCCGGCCACACCACGCGCCCGCCGTCCGGCGGCTGCAACCCGGCGAGCACCCGCAACAGGGTGGTTTTTCCAGATCCGTTCGGTCCTATCACCGCCGTCAACCGGTTGCGCGCGATGGTGGCCGTGAGGCGGTCCAACGCGGCATCGCGCGCCCCGCGGTAGTGCACACGAACGCGCTCCGTGCGGATGGGCTCTGCGCCAGCGAACCCTGCCGCGTCCGTCGCCGAGCGGGGAGCGGCCGCTTCGGCCGCTTCGGCCGCTTCGGCCGCCGCGGTGGGGCGCGGTGAAACGGCCTCCGCAAGCCGCTGGCGCACGGCGTGCACCGTCAGGACCGGCGCGTGTTCCGGGAACAGGCGTGCGAGCAAAGGAACCTGGTCTGGTCGCTCCTCGCGCAGCCACTCGGCCATCTCCTGCGGTGGGGCGGTCTTTCGAATGCGGCCTGCTTCCAGGTAGGCGACGGTGTCGACGCGCGGGTACAGTGCGTCCAACCGGTGCTCGGCGATGAGAAGCGTCAGGCCGAAGTCTTGGTGCAGGCGCTGCAGGCAGTCGAGCAGTTCGTCGGCCGCCACCGGATCGAGCTGAGAAGCCGGTTCGTCGAGCAACAGGACACGCGGCTGGTGGACCAGTGCGCCGGCGAGTGCCAGCCGCTGCCGCGCGCCGCCGGACAGCGTCTCGACCGAGTCGCGCGCGTGCGCGGAGAGGCCGACCATTTCCAGCGCCTCGGCGACGCGCCAGGCCATCTCAGACCTCGGTACGCCGAGGTTCTCGAGCGCGAATGCCACTTCTCGCTCCACCACGTCGTAAACGGCCACCGCCTCGGGATCTTGGGCGACGTACCCGATGGCTGCGGCGCGTTGTGCCGGGGACCAGGCCGCCGTGTCGAAGCCCGCCACCGTGACGCGCCCGGCGAGGCGGCCGCCGTAGAACTCGGGACACGCACCGGTCAAGCACTTGAGCAGGGTCGACTTGCCTGATCCCGTCGGGCCCTGCAGCAGCACCCAAGCACCCTCTGGCACCTGCAGTTGCACGTCGACCAGCGCCGGCTGTTCCGCCTCTGGATAGGTGTAGGTCACGTCATGCATCTCGACCGCCCACACGCGCAACCACCCCCAATCCGCACAGGATGCACCATAGGAACACCGACACCGCACCCTGCACTGTCGGGTGTTCTGCCACGCCCCCCGCAGACGAGCTGCGAGCGACCAGCGCAGCCGTCAGCGCCGCGGCGAGGGCTGCGGCGAGCGCCCCCGCAAACACCGCATCGACCGCAGACCAGCGAGTTTGGCGGTAGCGGGACCGACCTTGGGCGGAGTACCCGCGCACGTACATCGACTCTGCCAAAATCCACGACCGCTCGAGTGCATTCGCCAACAGGGCCTGCAGGATGACCCCCATCGCGCGCAGGCGGGCGCGGCGGGAACGGATTGCGTCGAGACCAGTGCGCGTCCGCACGTACTCGCCGAGGCGCTGGTACTCGCGGCGGACGGTGGGCAGAAACGTGAAGATCATCGCGAGCGTCAATCCTGCCCGAGCGAACCGGCGTCCGAGCCACACCGTGACGTCGTCTGGGCGGACGTGGCTGGCCCACGCCGCGACCCCGAGCAGCAGGCCCCAGATGCGCAGCGCCCGCGACAGTCCGAGTGCCACACCGCTGGACGTGAGTTGCAGCGTGCCGAGGCCTGGGATGTGTGGACCCCGCCACCAGACCCGGCCGCCGTCCGCGAACAGAGCCGACACCAGGGCGAACAGAGCCACCATCGCTGCCGCAGCGAAGGCTGCCGACAGCGCCCGCATCAGCACGCGCCGGCCGAGGGGATCACGGTTCAGCAGGGCCTGCAGCCCCACGCCGAGCGCTGCGTACGCGGCGAGCGCCGACAGGCTCTGCAACCGGTACACCGCCCACACCCACGCCGCCATCGCAACCAACCAGGTCACTGGGTGTGTCTCGCGGGCCTTGCGCCGATACCGGTGGCGTCCGCTCCATCCGCTCATCAACCCTTCCCCGTGCTCGGATCCCACCGGTGATAGTCCCATGTGTCCACGTCTCCGTTCCGCGGGATGATGCTCGCAGCGCCCACCGGCGCCTCCTGACCGTTGATGTAGAGGAACCAATCGACCGGCTGACGCTGGCTCACCGGGACACCGGTCCACTGCGACTTGACTCCGTCGATACTCACGATAAAGCCGCCGCCGTAGGCGGTTTCAATCTGGAAATTCTGCTCCATGTACTGCATCAGATTCTCGCCAGCGTGAATCGGCAACACTTTCTTCTCGAGCAGGGTTGCGCCCTGGTTCTCACTGACGACGACGGTGAACGATCCGCTGGCGCCGCTCCCCCCGCTGGACGCGGTGTTGGTCGACCCGCTCCCGAATGAACCGGACGGTCCCGCAGCACGGTTCGACGCGTCCGAACGACTGGATGCGGACGACGGGGTCCCTGCGCCGTCGGAGGTGCTGTTGCCTGTGGAACCGGCCTTCCGCGCGTTGGCACCGCTGCGAGCGGCATCGTTCGTTGCGGCGTGCGACCCGTTACCGTCCACCGCCGGCGCCGACCCGCCAGAGCCATGCCCAGGGGTCCGGTTGGCGGACGCAGCGCCGGGACGGGTGGCGCCACCCGCTTGCGTCCCCGCGCCGGTCCGGTTGACTGCGGTCAGTCCGGACGCGTTCGTCGACGCGCTTCCTCTCCCGTTGTTCGAGACGCGGTTCGCCGGGACACCTCCGGCGTTCCCCACGTTGTTCGCCGCATTCGCCGCCGCTCCGGCGCCAGCCCGGTTGTCGACCGCCGCCACCCAGTTGGCGGGCGCAGGGGTGGCCGCCCGGTGCGTGTACCGCGCGACACCGAAGCAGACCGCCAGCACCGCCACCAGCAACAGGCCAAGGCGGAGCCAGTTCCTCGGCTTCAAAGGACCTTCACCTCCGCGGTTCCGTCAACGTGCGCAAAAAAGGCCTCCCGCAAGGGGAAGCCGATGCATCCGGCGTGTTGTCTGCCGCTCGCGGGCGAGACCGACCGTGACGAGTGCCCATCACTTCCCTCCGAAGTGGATCTCGTTCGGAACTGCGACTGGTCTCCTGACTCGTGACTTGGGCGCGACGGACACGCCTCGGCCTACTCTCTCGCCTTCCCGCGGACCGCCGTCCGCCGTGGCACTTGAGATTTCGTGTTCACTCACAGTAGCGGGGGCTGTTCCGGACTTCCACCGGATTCCCAATGCAGGCCTCTGGCGCGTCGCCCACTCTTCGCCGGAGCGACCACACCGGGCCCTGCACTCAACGTGTGAGGCCGCAGTTCACATGAAGTTGGTCCGACGCCCTGCGGCGCATGCCGCCGGGCGTCGGGTTTACAAGAACGAGTATAGGAGAGTCGACCACCGAGCGCAACACCTGCGGGACTCAGCGACCCGAACCCTCCGGAGCCGCGTGCACGCCAGCGCCAGGAGCGGACTCGCCGTGATGGTTCGCCCCATCCCCCGCTGAATCGGCACTGTGTTCCTCGAAGTACTCCTCGCCCTTGAGCCGCGACTCCGGCAGGAAGAACGTCCCGATAAACATCGCAATGGCGAACGCCAGCCCGACGTAGAACAGGCGATTGACGCCGGCTGTGAGGGCAATCTTGACCGCATCCAGCACTTGCAGGTACAGTTGATGGCCCGCCTGGCCAAACTGGCTGAAAGCCGCGCTCAACTTCTGCTGCGCCTCCGCCGTCAGGAGGTCTTGCGGATTGATCTTCTGAATCGCCGCGGCCATCGGGCCGAGCTGCTTTGGCAAGTGCTGGCCAATCACGTGCGAGAAGCGCGCGTTCAGGACACTTCCGAAGATGGGTGAGGCAATCACGCCGCCGAGCGACCCCACGAACTGCTGCGTCGAGTTCACCGTTCCCATCATTTTATAAGGAAACGCGTTTTGAACGGCGACGTTCAGCAGCGGCATCAAGGACCCGATGCCGAGGCCGAGGACAATCATGTCGACCATCACCGTGGCGTAGTGCGTGTGCACATTCAGCCGCGTGAACAGGAACAGCGCGAGGACGCCGACCAGCGCGCTGACCACAGCGAGCACCTTGTAGCGGCCCGTGCGCGTCATGACCTGGCCGGAAACCATGCTGCCGACAATGAAGCTAATCATCATCGGCGACATGATGAGGCCGCTGTGCTGCGCATTGAGGCCGATGACGCCCTGCACGTAAACCGGCAGGTACATCAGGCTCCCGAACATCGCCATCCCGACCAGCACGCCGAGGATAAGAGAGGTCGAGAAGATGCGGTTTTTGAACAGCCAAGGTGCGACGACCGGATCTGCCGCCTTCCGCTCAACCAAAATCCACACAGCGAGGAGCACCACGCCGCCTGCGAACAGAGCGATGGTCTCCCACGCACCCCACGGGTACTTCGTGCCGGCCCAGGTGAACCCCAGCAGGATGGGAACGAGTCCCACCACGAGGAGGAACGTCCCCCACCAGTCGATCTTCACCTGATGATCTACGCGCACCTTGGGCAGGGTGACGAGCACGCCGATGATGGCCAGCACCGCAAACGGCAGGTTGATGTAGAACACCCACCGCCAGCTGAAAGAGTCGGTAATCCATCCGCCGAGGGTCGGTCCCACGATGCTGGACACGCCAAACACGGCGCCCATGACACCCATCCAGCGCCCGCGTTCCTTTGGATTGAAGATGTCGCCGACCGTCGCCCGGGGCATGCTCATCATGGCGCCGGCACCGATTCCCTGGAAGGCCCGAGCGATGACCAACGCCAGCATGCTGTGCGTCGCGCCGCTGACCGCTGACCCGGCCCCGAACAGAATGAGACCGAGCAGGTAGAACGGCTTGCGCCCGTACACGTCCGACAACTTGCCGTAGATGGGCACGGTGACCGCCGAAGTCATCATGTAGGCGCTGAACACCCAAGCGTACAGGTTCAGGCCGTTCAGGTCGCCAATGATGGTCGGCATCGCGGTGGAAACCACGGTCTGGTCCATCGACGAGAAGAACATCGTCAACAGGACGGTCGCCAGCGCCCACCACTTGCGGCTCCCGGTAATCTGGTTGGTGCGCTGCACCGCCGTGCTGCTGTTTGCCAACGTTTCTCCACTCCCCAATGTGTTTCACTCGGACACAGGGTGTCCGGATTTCGCTTCATCCAACAGGGTTTATTTTAGTATCTAAAATGGTTGGACGTCAAGGCGACAGTTGTGGCAGATTTTTCACAACATCTCATTGAACCGCGGTGCCTGCGCCGATGGAACATGCGCTGGACGGCGGGTTGTATAATAAGGGGAGTGGACGTGGAAAGGGTGAGATAGCCATGGAGCGACACAAAGTGATGATTCTCGGTACCGGGCCGGCCGGATTGACCGCTGCCATCTACGCGGCGCGAGCCAACCTCAACCCCGTGGTGGTCGAAGGCAATGAACCCGGCGGACAGCTCACGCTGACCACCGAGGTGGAAAACTTCCCGGGCTTCCCCGACGGCATCATGGGACCCGAGTTAATGGAAAGTATGCGCAAACAGGCGGAGAAGTTCGGCGCAACGTTCGTTCGCGGTTGGGTGAGCAGCGTCGATTTGAGTCAGCGACCGTTCCAGGTGGTCGTGGACGAACAGACGACGTACGTCTCCGAGACGCTCATCGTCTCGACCGGAGCATCCGCGAAGATGCTCGGCATCCCAGGTGAGAGCGACCTGCTGGGCCGTGGCGTTTCCACCTGCGCCACCTGTGACGGCTTCTTCTTCCGGAACAAGCCCATTGTAGTGGTTGGCGGCGGCGACTCCGCCATGGAGGAAGCCACGTTCCTGACCAAATTCGCGTCAGAGGTCACCATTGTGCACCGCAGAAACGAGTTGCGGGCGTCGAAAGTGATGCAAGATCGGGCGCGCAACAACCCGAAGATCAAGTGGGTCCTGAATGTGACGCCGGTGTCAGTGCAGTCCGAGAGCGGCAAGGTGAGCGGCTTGGAGGTACGGGACAACGAGACAGGGGAGACGCGCGTGATCCCCACGGAAGGCGTGTTCGTGGCGATTGGCCACCAGCCGAACACCGGTTTTCTGAACGGCCAGGTCAAGCTCGATGCCGTGGGGTATATTCAGACCATTGGCACCACCACCGCCACCAGCGTGGAAGGCGTATTCGCCTGCGGGGATGTGATGGACTCGCACTACCGGCAGGCCATCACAGCCGCCGGCAGCGGCTGCAAAGCGGCCATGGACGTCGAGAAGTTCCTGGAGGGTTCCGCATTCCAGGACTGGGCGCAACTCGCCGAGACGTTGGCCTGAGGTGTCTCGGTGGCGCTGGCGCTCACCTGGCGTGCGAGAGCCTGAACCGCCCATCATCGAGGGAAGGGCCGAGGCGGCGAAACCACGCCTCGGCCCTTTTCCTGCAGGTCGCCTTCCGAAGCTCACTGAATCGGCAGAAACTCGTCCACCCACTCGGATACAGGCATTCCCAGCCAGTCACGCGTTTCCCAAAACCGATCCGCCAGCGCCACCGCCCGGTCATGCCCCAGCGCCCCCGCTGCGTTCGTGAGAAACTTCGACCGCAGTGCCGGCAGAGCCTCTGCCCTGCGGAACGGGTGGCCGAGCGGATACTCCACCGCGACGCGGCGCGTCGCGGTGCCGTCCGCAAACTGGACCGTGACGGCACTCGCGACGGAGCGTTTTTGCGGGTCCAGGTAGTCCGCTGAATACTGTGGTTCCTCCACCACCTCCGTGCAGCCGCGCAAGCGGTCAATCCGCTCGTCCGCCGCTGCTGCGTCCTCGTAATCGAGGGCCGTCAAGCCCCCCTTCAGCAACCCCACCGCAACGATGTACTGGATGCAGTGGTCCCGGTCCGCCGGATTGCGCAGCGGCCCCCGCTTATCGATGATGCGAATGGCCGACGCGTGTGTCTCAATCCGGATTTTGGCCACGTCGCCCCAGCGATGTCCGACTTCCGGATGAAGCAAAATCGCCGCCTCCAGGGCGGTTTGGGCGTGAAACTCCGCCGGATACGACACCTTGAACAACACGTGCTCCATGACGTAGGACTGAAGCGGTCGAGACAGGGTGAGCTGGTTTCCGCCGAACACGACGTCCTCAAAGCCCCAGGTTGGTGCCGAGAGCGCGCGGGCATAGCCGGGCTCCCCGCGCATCGCCAGCAGGGCAAACCGCACGCCGCGACTGCACGCGTCGGCTGCTGCCCACGACTTACGTGACCCGGTATTCGGCGCGTGGCGGTACGTCCGCAGCGGCGCGTTGTCGAGGAACGCGTTCGATACCGCGCTCATCATCTGGTCTCGGTTGGCCCCAAGCAACCGGGCGCACGCGGCAGCGGAAGCGATCTTGACGAACAACACGTGGTCCAGACCGCGCTGGTTCAGACTGTTGTCGAGAGACAGCACTCCCTGAATCTCGTAGGCGCGCACGAGCGCGTCGAGGACGTCCTGCATCCGCGGTCGTTCAGTGCCGGCCGGACGAACGAGCGACCCTCGGCACAGCGCGTCTGCGACCGGCAAGATGGCGCCGAGGTTGTCAGAGGGATGCCCCCACTCCGCTGCAAGCCAGGTGTCGTTGTAGTCCAGCCACCGAAGCAAGGCGCCGAAGTCGAACGCCGCTTGGACCGGGTCCACCACCTCCGTCGTCCCGGGCACTCGCGCTCCGTTCGGCACGTGCGTCCCGGGTACCGGCGGGCCCAACAGCCGCGTGCACGCCGGGTAGGCCAGTGCCGCCAAGGCGCATCCCACTGTGTCCAGCACCGCCAGGCGCGCCGTCTCCATCGCGGCTCCGGATGGTGAGGCCGAGTCCAGCGCATACGTCACAATCTCGTCCATCACTTCGTCTACGCTGGGTTGGTTCACCGTCAATCCAGATTCCATTCAGCCAACCCTCCCCGACGCAATTTCTGCAGCGGCGGCGCAGGTACCGTGCGCCGCCGCGAATCGGTCAGTACCCGAGCAGTTGCTGCGGCGTGATCTGGGCCAGCGACTTCTCGTTGCCGTTTCCGTCGTTCTGAACCGCCTCGAACGCACCGGTCACGTTGTGGTACTGGTTGAAGTCGTCCGGCCCGCCTGCGCCCTCGTAGTTGATGGACTCTCCCTTGGCGATGTCCGCAGCGCCGGTCTTGAAGTCGTACACCTTGGTCCCGGGACCGTTGGCCACCTTCATGATGTAGTCCACATACTTCGTCGGGTCTGTCGATTTGGCCTCCAACATGGCGAGCGCGATGATGTTCATCCCGTCGTAGGCGTCGTTGGACAGGGTGACGGGCTGCTGTCCATTGAACACCTGTTCATAGAACTGCGCGTATTCCGTGGCCGCTGTGCCGCCCTGTGTGCTGCCCTGGATGGAGGTCAGGTGCTGGGCCGACCAGGCGGGCGTGACCGCTTTTTGGAAGTCCGCCGCTGCCGTCACGTCACTGCCGATGAAGGGGATGTTGCCACCCCCGAGTTGTTGCCACTCCGAGATGAAGGTGCCCGCCGTCTGCGGGTCCATCTGGGTGTAGACGACGTCCGGCTTGCTGGCGAGGATCTTTTCAATCTCGCTGCGATACGAGCTCTGGTCGGGCGCCAACTGAACGTTCGCCACCACCTGCCCGCCGTGGGCCTGAACCTCCTGCTCAATGGGCGGCACCAAGGTCTGCGCCGCGTCGTCCGACGTGAACGCCAAGGCGACCTTCTTGTAGCCTTTGTGGTTGCCGTAATAGGCCATCGCCACGCCCAACTGGGAGTCCGACGGCGTGGTCCGGAAGATGTACTTGAAGTTCATTTTATCCAGTTGCGTCGTACCGCCGAGTGTGTCCGTGACGAGTTGGTCCGAGTTGAGTTGCTGGATGACGCTGGTGATGGTGAGAGACGACGGACCAATCATCGCCGCCGGGTGCTGCGTGCTGATGATTTGACTGATGGCCGGCACTGCGTCCACTGGGTCACCGGCCGTGTCAGCGGTCACAATCTTCAGCTGGTGGCCAAGCACACCGCCGTCCGCGTTGATCTCCTGGACGGCAACCTTGACACCGTTCAAGAACCGCGGCCCGATGAACGACTCGTTGCCGCTGAAGGGCGCTGCGACCGCAATGACGATGTCCCCGGACGAACTCCCGCTTGATCCCGCCTGCGATCCGCCGGTTGCGTTGGATGCCGCACTTCCGACTGCATTGCTGGCATTCCCGGCCGCATTCCCGGACTGGCCCGCCGAGTTGTTCCCCCCACCGGTATTCCCGCACGCCGTGAGCACGCCGCCAGCCATCACCAACAGAGCGACCGCCATCACCGACTTGTTGAGTTTCAACGTCTTTTCCCCCTTTTCCATTCGTGTTCTCTATGATGTCAGTGCCTTTGAAGCCGAGTCGCGACACGGTTCCCCTGCATCCGCCCCACCTCAGCGGCCGAGGAACATTTTCCCAATATCAGGGCGCAGCAACAGTTCTTGTGCGGGCCCTTCGTCCCGGTTGCGGCCCGCGACAAGTACGTAGCCCCAGTCCGCAGACGACAGCGCTGTCGTCGCGTTCTGCTCGACAACGACGACCGCCTTGCCGAGTTCGGCAATCCGGAGGATGTGCTCCCATACCGTCTTGGTGTATGCGGGCGACAGCCCAGCCGTCGGCTCGTCAAGTAACAGCACCGACGGGTCTGCCATCAACGCCCGGCCGACTGCCAGCATGTTGCGCTGGCCACCGCTGAGGGTCCCCGCTTGTCGCTTTGCGGCGACCTTCAGGTCTGGGAACATCAGGTACACCTGCTCCATCCGCTCTTTCATCGCCTTTGGGCGGAGGTAGGCACCAATCTCCAGATTCTCTTGGATGGTCAGCGACGGAAACACGTTGCGATTCTGGGGAACGTACCCGAGCCCGAGGTCCACCAGGCGCTCCGGCGAGACACCTTTGACCCTCCTGACCTTGGAGCTTGACGACCCCGGAAAACACCGTTAACAGGCCGACAATCGACTTGAGCAACGTGGACTTTCCGGCCCCGTTCGGGCCGACAATCACGACCGTCTGGCCGGCCGCGGCGCTCATATTCACATCGTGAATGATGGGCGCGTTTCCGTAGCCCGCTGTCAGGCCCTGTACCTCCAGTACGGCGTCCATCTCCTCAGCCTCCCAGGTATGCCGAGACAACGGCCTCGTTGTCTCGGAGCGTGTCCATTTTGCCTTCCGCCAGCACGCGGCCCTCGGCCATCACCACCACGTGGTCGCAGATGGACTCGACGACCGACAGGTTGTGCTCAATCAACAGAAACGTCATGCCCTCTTTGTTGAGCGCCGCGATGTGTTCTTGCAGGGATCTGGTCAAGGTCGGGTTCACCCCGGCCATCGGCTCGTCGAGAAGGAGCATTTTTGGTTCCGCCATCAGGGCCCGGGCGAGATCCAGCAACTTCTTTTGACCGCCGCTGAGGTTCCCTGCATACTCGTCCTTGAGCGGCAGGAGGGAGAATCGGTCGAGCATCTCCAGCGCCTTGCGCAGATGACGTTGTTCTTCTTCTTGAATGCGGCGGCGAGCGAACAGCGCCGCCCACGACTTTTCGCCGAACTGATGCTGCGGCGCGAGCAGCAAATTCTCGAGCACCGTGAGACGCTGAAGTTCCCGCGAGATTTGGAACGTACGAACCAAACCCAGGTGGGCAATCCGGTGCGTCGGCAGCCTCGTAATATCTTGATTCGCGAAGTGGATAGAGCCACTCTGAGCTCGCTCCGCCCCAGAGATCAAGTTGACCATCGTCGACTTTCCCGCGCCATTCGGCCCAATCAACCCAGTGATGGTGCCTTCGCGTACGCTGAACGAAGCACCGTTCACGGCTTGGACACCGCCATAGGCCTTGCGTACGTCGGAAACCGTCAAGAGGTTACCCCTGAAGGACATGACGGTCATCCCCCTCACTCCCCTTCACTGTCGGCACGAGTGAAAACAAGGTCTTTCGCTCCGGCAGCAGCCCCGATGGCCGGAAGCGAACGGCCAAGATCAGCAGCAGACCAATCGCCATCCCGCGGAACGAGTCGATGAGCTGCGGATGTCCCGGAATGTTCGGGAGGAATCGCGTAATCTCGTTGAACACCACCGGCACGACAAAGGCGCCGAGAATCATCCCCTTGTTATTGCCTTGTCCACCGATGAGCATGGCGGCCCAGATGATGAATGTCTCCGGCGTCGTCCACCCGCTTGGGTTGAAGGCCCCAACGAACTCGACCGTCAACGCCCCGCCAATTCCCGCAAAGACGGACCCGATGATGAACGCGCTCATCTTGTAGGCGAAGACGTTCTTGCCAAGTGCCGCGGCCACGTCCTCGTCGTCTCGAATGGCACGCAACACGCGGCCGTACGGTGAACGGTACAACGCCTGCGAGACGATGTACCCGATGATGGCCAGTACAATACAAATGACGAGGAACACCCAGCCGTAGTTCGTGAAGCTCAAGTGAAACACCGAGTTCCACGGTTGCGGGACCTGGCTGATGCCATCCCATCCGTTGAAGAGGTGGACGTTGTTCCCGGCGATGAACCAAGCAATCTGCCCCACCGACACCGTCACAATCGCGAGGTAGTCACTGCGCAACCGACGCAGCCCAACGATTCCGACCAGCACTGCCAAGATTGCCGCTGCGATGCCGCCGAGCACCGGGGGGATGGGAAACGGGAGGTGCCATCCCAGAATGTACTGGCCGGACAGGCCTCCGTCTGGCGCGCCGAGCGCAGTGACCCCGGCGAAGTACGCGCCGACAGCGACGAAGGTGATGAACGTGAAGTTCAGGATGCCTGCAACGCCGAACTGCAAATTGATGCCCCAGCAATAGATGCAGTAGATACAGAAGTACACGGCGGCAATCAAGAGATAGTAGAGCAATCCGTTCACCTACACACGCCCCCTTGAACGGAAGATGCCTTGTGGACGCACCAACAACACGAGGATGAGGATGGCAAACGCGACGACCGTCTTGTACGCGGAGTCGATGTAGGAGGCGGACACCTCCATGACCACGCCAATCACCACCGCGCCCGCGATGGCCCCGTACGGGTTGCCGATGCCTCCGCTGATCACGGCGGCAAAAATGACGAACAGGAAGTTGGCGCCGAGGGCCGGCGTGAAACTGTTGGTGTTGATGGCGAGGATGACGCCGGCGGCCCCGGCGAGCAACCCGCTGATGAGCCATGTGATATCTGTGACGCGCTTCACCGCAATCCCGCTCACCCGCGCCAACTCGGGGTCATCCGACATCGCCCGCATGGCTTTGCCGAGTTTCGTGAACTTCAGCAGCATGTGCGTCGCGACCATGATGCACGCGGCGACAACGATGATGACGAGCTGCTGTACCGTAATCAGCACCGGACCCAGGTGCAGGAGCGAGCCAGGGCTGGTCTTGTACTGCTGAAAGCCGGCCCCCCAGATGGCCTGAATGGCGTTTTCCAAGAACAATTGCAAACCAATCGTCACGACGAGGAGGATGAGGAGCCGCGCCTTACGCTTGATAAAGGGCTGAATCACCACCCGATTGACGAGATACGATTCCACCGCCACGATGAGGGCCGCGAGGACGAGCGCAACCCAGATGTTCATGTTCAAAGACTGGTTGAACACCAAGGCGAAGTACGCGCCGCTGGTCAACAGTTCGCCGTACGCGAAGTTCACGAAGTTCGTGACCCCGAACTGCATCGTCAACCCGACGGAAGCGATGGAGAGCACGGACGCTGTAATCAGTCCAAAGACGATGCCGCTGAGCAGCAAACTCACGTTCTGTTCCCCCTTTTCCGACTTCTCTGCGTCCAGTTCGGCGTGCCTCGAAAGCGGTTCCATGGACACGCGGTTGGGCCGACACCCTGTACCCATGTATTTTTGTATACAGCCAGACGGCCTCTATGTGCCCGGAATCTGTCGCCGCATCACCGCTTCCTCGAACCGCTGCCAGCGTGGGAGACCGACGATGGACTGGCGCTCCTCAAATGACATCATCTCGTCCAACAGTACACTGGTGTCGCCCTGCATCCGCAGGCTCATGTACGCGACCTTCATCGCACGCATCGCCATGCGCGATGCAAAGTTCGCATAGACCACGAGGCGAAACCCGAGTCGCTCCATCTCGGACGCGGAGAGCAGCGGAGCGCGACTCCCTTCCACCACATTGGCAGCCTGCGGCCACGGCAGCGCCGCAAAGCGCTCCATCTGCGCGAGGTCCGCCGGGCCGTCAATCAAGGTCACGTCCGCACCGGCCTCGTGGTAGGCGCGAGCTCGCCGGATGGCGCCCTCCTCCCCCTCCGCAGCCAGCGCGTCCGTCCGTCCGACAATCAACCACTCATCGCTGAGTTCGCGAAGAACCTGAATCTTGGCGGCCGTTTCGGCCAGAGACCCCACTTCTGGAGCACGTCCGCAACTGCAACGGGCGGGCTGCGCCTGGTCCTCAATGAACACCCCGTTCACTCCGAGGTCTCGCAGCTGGCGACCTTGGCGGTAAACCAGCTTGACATCGCCATACCCTGCGTCGAGGTCGACCAAAACCGGAATGGAAACCTTCAGGCGAATCTGCTCAACGTGGGCGCGCAATTGATCAAACGTCAGCAATCCGAGGTCTGGCTCGCCGAGAAAGTTGTTGCTGACACCGGCACCGGTGACGAAGACGGCGCGAAAGCCCGCCGTTTCCGCGAGCAACGCCGAAAGCGCGTTATGTACACCCGGCACCACCAACAATTCGTCACCCAACCAAGGCTGCAGACGGTCCCCGGTCACGGTGACCCCTCCTCCCCTCGGCGATACACCTGAAGCAAGAAGCGCTTCGAGTTTCGGACGTGCGTCTTCAACGCCATTTCTGCCCAGACGGAGTCGCCCTCGGCAATCGCGTTGCGAATGATGACATGCTCTGCGTGCATGGCACGCATCCGTCCCCGGTCCGCTTCGACCAGTGGAGCCAGTCGCGTGTACCACTCGAACAGGCCGACAAACCCCCGCAAGATGGACGCCGCCTGCACCAACTCGCTGGCGTCCCACAAGGTCTCGTGAAACACGAAGTCCTGTGCGGCGATGGCGTGGAAATCCGCGAGCTCGACCAATCCTTCTTCCGTGTGCAATACAAGGTCGAGCCGGTGTACGACCGCGGCATCTTTCATCCGCGCCAGGGTGGAGACGACCAAGCCCTCCACGCGCTCCTGGATGTCGTAGATCTCGGCGAGCTGACCCATGTCGAGCGGTGCGATGGAGAGCGCACCGTTGGGTTGCCGAATCACCAACTGCTCGCTTTCGAGCCGTGCGATGGCCTCCCGCAGCGGTGTCCGGCTCATACCGAAGCGCTCCGCCAACGTCGTCTCGGTCACGCGCAGCCCAGGTGCCAACTCGCCGGTAATCACGGCGTCGCGAATCGCCTGATACAACAAGTCCCGAGTGAGTATTCGTTGTCCCTGCACCCCGTCCCACCTCCTCGGCACTCGTCGATTCCATACGCGGGCGTGTACCCATGTATGTTTGTATACAAAGATACATCGAGACCATCCGACGGTCAATTATCAATGTTCAAAACAAATCAACAGAACAGGACCGGGCAGGTCCTGCTGGGCTTGCCCGGTCCGCCCAGTCCGTTTCGGCATCGTGCTGCGGACCAGGAGACGGCCTGTCACAGCCGCCGAACGAAGAAGTCTTCCAACAGGCGGTAGTGCCGCAGCCGTTGTGCGGAATCCGCGCCGCCGCCGTGACCCTCATCTTCGAACTCGTAGTATTCGAAGTCGTTCTCCGGCGCCGTCCCTTCCGTCTTGCCGCGGGCGAGCAGGGCGTCGCGGAAGTTGCGCGCCTGGCGAATCGGGCAGCGCGGGTCGTTCACCCCGTGCACAATGAGCAGTTTCGCTTGCACGTCGTCGACGTACGTGATGGCGCTGCGTTCCCGCCACAGGTCCGCGTTCTCTTCCGGATCTCCCATCTGTTGACGGAGGTAGTACTGGAAGTGCGGCATATCCTCCTCGTACAGGAGCAGCAAGTCGGTGATTCCGACAATCGGAGCGGCAGCCTTGAACAGGCGCGGCTTCCGCGCGACGGCGATGAACGACATGTACCCGCCGTAGGACCCGCCCCAGATGCCAATCCGCTCGGGGTCGACAAAGTCCAGACCCTTCAGGTACTCGACGCCGGACGCGATGTCCTCCAGGTCGCCGCCCCCCCAGTCGCCGATGTTGGTATCCCGCCAGGCGACGCCGTAACCCGTTGACCCCCGGACGTTCGGCGCCAGCACGACGAACCCGCGGTCGACCAGCAGCTGTGCGTAGGGGTCGAACGACTGAAACCACTGTGCCGTCGGGCCCCCGTGGGCAGCGACAATCGCGGGCAGCCGCTCCCCCGGTGCGACGTCCCGCGGCTTGTAGAGCAGCGCCGGGACTCGTTGACCGTCGAACGACGGGTAGCGGATGTGCTCGCAGGGCACGAACCAGGCCGGCGACAGATTCCCGTACGCGGCCGGGATAACGGTCTGTCGTTCACCCGTCTCGATGGCGTGGGCGACCAGCTCGGCCCGGCTCGTCGGCGTCGTGAACTGCACCAGCAACTTCCGCCCGCCATCGGCGAACTGTGCACCCATAGCGACGCCGGGCGGGAACGGGACGGGCACTTCTTCACCGGTGTCGATCCGGTACAGAACCGGCATCAAGCAGGCGTCGCGATTGCGCACAGTCACCAGATACGCGCCATCGGGAGAGATGTTCTGCGCCGATTCCTCCACGCCGGGGGGGCTGAACCAGCGGGTCTGCCCAGTCTCCAGGTCGAAGATCCCGGCGCGGCCATGGCCTTCGGCGTCCGAAGTGACGGCGAGACGACGGCCGTCCGGATGCCAGGCGACGAGGTGGTCCTGGCTGTGGTCGGTCACCGAGAACACCCGCTTCACCGCACCGCTCTGCACCGAGACAAGGTACCCGTCGGTATTCACCAGGTTGGCGGTCTCGTTGCTGTTACAGGCTATCCACCGCCCGTCGGGACTGTAGCCGACACCGTGCACCGGGCGGGAGAAATCGGTGAGCTGCCTCCACGCGAGCGTTTCGAGGTCGAGCTCGTGCAGGTTCATCTGCCCTGTCTTGGTGGAGGTGATTGCCAGCCTGCGGTTGTCTGGCGAGACCTGGACGGCGTACTCCTGCGACTTGGGACTATCCACGAGTTGTCGGATTCCGCCGCTGTCCACCGCCACCAGGAACAGGTTGTGCTGCTCGTCGCCGTCGTTGTCTTTCGTGAAGATGACGGCTGCGCTGTCGCGCGTCCAAACGAGCCCCGCACGCGGAGCCGTCGGTGCTTCCCCATGAGTCAATTGTCGGGTGTCGCCGGTCTCGAGGTCCTTCCAGTACAGTTCCATTCGGCCCGTGACATCGGAGTAGTAGGCGATTTGCCGCCCGTCCCAGGCGACCGTGACGGCGTAGAAGCCCTGAAGCTGAGCAAGGTCCTCGACGCGGATGCGGTTTTGTGCTGCCATCTGGCCGTGCCTCCTTCGACCATACGGTCTGTGCAAGCGTACAGTTCCAGCCTACCGTATGGCCGCACAGACGGCCAGTCTTTTTTCTGAATTGGAAGGCAGCAGGGCGCACGCCGCAACGGTTGTGGCCTTGGCAGAGCCGTGTCATGCGCGTTCGACGAAGGACGGGCCTCGCCGTCATGATTCGCGCGCGGACGACATACTGTTTGCTGTCTGTGCAGCATCGCCGGTCATCGCGGCGAACGAATGCTTCGCAGACAGCACCATACGTCTTCACCGGGAGGTCGGATGGAAAAGGTGATGAACAAGGGCAAGGCATGGCTTGCAGGAAGCTCGACGGTCCTCGTCATGGGCGTCGCTCTGACGCCCACCGCGTTCGCCGGGAAACCGGTGTGGGAGGCGCATCCGCCGATTCACATCAAAGGCAACGCAACGTCGACGTACCAGTATGGCTACCAGCCGTCGCAGATTCGAACCGCGTACGGCTTGAACCAGGTGAGCCAGACAGGGCAAGGAGAGACCATTGCGATTGTCGACGCCTATGGCAGTCCCACCATTCAGAGCGACCTGAACACCTTCGACGCTCAATTCGGCCTGCCTCAGACGACGGTGCAGATTGCGTATCCGTCCGGTAAGCCTTCGAAGAGCGACGGGGGCTGGGCCCTCGAGACGTCGCTCGACGTCGAATGGGCGCACGCGCTCGCCCCCGGTGCAACCATCCTGTTGGTCGTGGCCAAGTCCGCGTCCACATCGGACCTCCTCTCCGCCATCGACTATGCCACCGCGCATGGAGCCCAAGTTGTGTCGAACAGTTGGGGCGGGTCGGAGTTCTCTTCTGAAACGAGTGATGACAGTCACTTCAACCACACGGGTGTGGTCTACACCGCGTCCGCGGGAGACAGCGGCGCCCAAGCCGAGTGGCCAGCCGTATCGCCCTACGTCGTATCCGTCGGTGGAACCTCATTGACGACGACATCCAGTGGCACCTGGGAAAGCGAGTCGGCCTGGTCCAGTTCGGGGGGAGATCTGAGTGCGTACGAATCCACTCCGAGCTACCAAGACGCGTGGACGTCCGTGGTCGGCACCCAGAGAGGCGTTCCAGATATCGCTTGGGATGCAGACCCCAACACCGGTGTCGCCGTCTACGACAGCACGCGCGACCAGGGGCAAGCTGGGTGGTTCGAAGTCGGCGGTACGAGTGTCGGTGCGCCGAGTTGGGCAGCACTCATCGCGCTTGCTGACCAAGGCCGCGGCAGTGCCGGACCTTTGTCCAGTTCCCAGGTGCTCAATCAGCTGTACAGTGTGGCCGGGACCACGAACAGCAGCGGCTATACCAATAACTACCACGACATCACGAGTGGCAGTAACGGCAACCCTGCTGAACCCGGCTATGACCTGGTCACCGGGATCGGCACGCCGAAGTTCAACCAGTTGGTGCAATCCCTCATCGCCGCACCGTGATCACCAAGACCGGAACAACGCCCTGACACCTTCCATCTTGGTGTGGACCTGGGAGGAGGCGCCAGACACCGTGGCGGCGGTCACGTTCGATCCGCCGCCAGGCGCCCCAGGGTGTCGGCCACCAGCCGGGCGGTCGCATCTGGCCGTCCCAACCAGGCCGCGGTCCGGCTGGCCTCCAGCGCTACCTCCTGTTGCGCCAGCCGCGCCAGCGCACGTTCCAGTCCTGCGATGTCGTCCGCCATCCAGCCGGCACCCATCCGCTCGACAAACGCCGCGTTGTCCCGCTCCTGCCCCGCCGCCGCTTGCCAAAACACCATCGGACAGGCGCTGGCGAGACACTCCGCGACGGTGACACCGCCCGGTTTCACGACCGCAAACCGCGCTTGTCGCAGGTGATCCACCACCCGTTCGACAAACGGGATCGCCTTCACGCGATCTGCCGCCGCACCCGCCCGCCATGCCTGCGCAAAGTCCTCTACGCGTACACGCATGGCCTCGTTGCGGCCGCACAGGACCTCAACGGCCCATGTGGCGTCTGCTTCCAGAATGCGCTCGAGGACGTCATCCAGATGCGGAAACACGCCCCGACCGCCGGTGGCAATCACCACGCGGGTGCGGGGAGCTGTATCTGGGCGCGACACGTCCGATGCAGATGTCTCGAATTGGCGACGCAGGGGAATGCCCGTTGCCCGGAACGATGCACGGCGCCGGTCTCTCACAAATCGGCGCGCGGAAGACAGCAGGCTGTCGTGCGGCAGGTAGTACACATCCACACCCGGGCAAAACCAGCGCGCGTGCAGGCTGAAATCCGTCAACACCATCCCGGTAACCTGCGGGCGCCACGGCGCAAACGGCCCGCGCAGGGTTTGGTCCGGAAAGAGTTGCAACACGATGTGCGGCCGGAACGACTGAACCGCCTTCGCCGCTGCCTCTGCCGCGCCGTGGGCCAGGGAGGCCCAGAACCAGTGGTCGTTGGGGATGCGGCGGGTCCAGTTGTGACTCCATCCGTATACAACCGGCGCGTGTTGCGTGAGAAGATGGAACGTGGTCTCACTCCAGCGAGACAGCTGGGGATGCGCGGAGCGCAGACAGTCCACAACCTGAACCGCGCAGCCTTCTGCCTCGTAAGCGGCCGTCAGCGCGGCGGCCACCTGCTGGTGTCCATCCCCAAAGTGAGCGGTGCAAAGCAAGACGCGAGCCGAGTCGCCGTCCTGTCGCAGCCTCACTGCGGGTCCGCCGCCTCACGTACCGCGTAACGGGCCAACAACTTCGCCTTCGAGATGGCGACCACGCGGGGCACGAAGTCTTCGGCGTGCGTCTGCAGGATGCTGGCCGCGTGTGGATTGACGACCTTGAATACAATCTGCAGATAGCGGGTGAAGTAGGTGGAGATCCACTGCTGACGGATGGGGAACGACGTCCAGCCGAACCGCTCCACGCTGCGATGGATGAATGTCGCGCCGTACAGCACCTGTTCGCGGGCAAATTCGGGGCCACTCACATGCCGGGCCAGCGCCGGCAGCGACTGCTTCGCCTCGTTCAACAGCCGAACGCCGAGGCGCATCGAGCTCTGCTCCTCGTTCAACACCTTCGCCAGCAGGTCGTTGTTCATGTGGATCTCAATCACGGGGTCAAACCGGCGGACATCCACCCCGTCGACTTGAAACGGTTTGCCGATGTATCGGTGCTTGGCTACGTAAAAGAGGTATTCGCGGTCGTCTCCGATGGTCTCAAGGTGCGCGAGCTTGCGGAAGACGGCTTCCCACGCCATCCACATCCGGCGGAATGTGCGGTTCATCTCGTCACCCCCTCACTTGTACCTCCGGCGAAACCAGTAGCCGGCGGCCCACAGCACAGCCAGTGCGATGGCGCCAACCACCAGAATTGAGGTCAATCGTGTTGTAATGCCAAGGAACACCAGAGAGGCTGCGATGTAGTACGGGACCATCGACACGGCGGCGGTCCACGTGTAAGACCAGAGGCGAATGGAGGGCAGCACGCCCGCGACGTAGTTGATGGCGAAGCCCGGAACGGGGAGCAATCGCGCCACCAGCAGGCCACCGGTGCCTTTCGACTGCACCCACTGGTCAATCTCGGAGAACGTGTCTTCGGTTACAAAACGGCGCATCACCGCCTGCCCGTAGCGGCGCGCAATCGGAAAGATGAGCAATGCACTGCCGACGGCGCCTATCCAGGAGTAGAACACGCCCCACCAGACGCCGTAGACTTTCATGTAGATGACGAGCAAGCCTTCCGATGGGATGGGGGTGAGGCAAAGCAGGAGCATCAACAAGATGGCCAGCGCAATCCCGGCCGTTCCCCAGGAGCGGACCACCTGAGTGATGACACCGGTCCGGTCTAGGTACAGCACCCATACCGCGAGCGCCACCACAAACCCGTAGACCACCACGGTGCGATACCCACCCAAGGCCCGAAACAGGGCCCGTCCGCTCACCTTGAATCGCAAGGGCGCTATCGTAAACTCCTCCATCTCGTCAGCTTGCCACCGCCTGGTTCTGTGAAAAGTGTACACGATCCGCCCCGTTCCTGCAGGCCGGAGCGGCAATCAACCGCAAAATTCTCCTC
This sequence comes from Alicyclobacillus sp., assembly GCA_023511295.1. Lineage (GTDB taxonomy): Bacteria > Bacillota > Bacilli > Alicyclobacillales > Alicyclobacillaceae > JAIMBT01. Next base: position 91,167 of record JAIMBT010000001.1, on the reverse strand, counting down.
GAAACTGCGCCAATCGACACCGGTACTCAAACAGGAATTCGAACGCTTCGAGGTGACGCACTGCAGCCATCCCATCGGCACCCCATGCGTAGATTCCGTGGTTGCGCACCAGCACGGCCGGACAACCGTCGGTGACGGCCGAACAGACGGCCTCCGCCAGCCGGTCGAGATCTGCGTAGTTCTCGACAATCGGGACGCGGATACGCGCACCCTCCCGCCAGTGCCCGAGCGCCTTCAGCAGCTCGTGTTCTGCCAGATCCACGCCCCCGCGCTGGAACCACAGCTCTGAGGCGAGGTTGTTGAACACCGTGTGTACATGCACAATGGCGCCGCAGTCCAGCGCTGCATACAGTCGCTGATGCACGACGGTCTCGGCGGACGGGCGATATGCCGTCGCTTCACGGGGTTGGCCAGAAGCGTCCAGCCACAGCACGTCCGCCGTCGCCAAGCGCTGTTTGTCGGCGCCACTGCGGGTCACGCAGAAGTCCGTGGTCCCGCTGACTCGTACACTGAGGTTGCCGCTCGTCGCTGGGAGCCAGCCCTTTCGCGCGAACCGATCCGCCAACTCCACGACCTGCGCTTTCGCCACTGCCACTTGCTCAGACATCCGTGAACCCCGCCCTTCCCGGTCCCAAACCGAACCCTAGCGCGTCCGCAATCCGGTCGCCCATGTGGGTAAACGTCGTAAACGGTCGGTGCGGCAGGCCCTCGGCGACGCACGCGGTCAGGAGCGATGCGCGCGCCATCACCAGGTCTGCCAGCCGCGCCGCCTTGATATCTGTCACACCGTCGCCGACGACCACTCGCCGTTCCACCAGGCCATCGTACCGCCGCATCACCGTCGGCTTGCAGAGCCCGCACGCCCCGTCGCAATCCTCGTCGCAGGGAACGGCCCAGACGACTTGCAGGAACGGACCATCCGTGCGAATCCGGTTACAGTACACGTCCACAGATGAACCGGGTCGGTCGGCCGACCCAGCCAAGAACGGTGCCAACGCGGGCTCCACGAAGAAGTCGAAGCCGCCGCTGACAACGGCAAAGCGCCAACCCCGCCGACGCACGTCCTCCACGAAATCGGCAAACCCTGGCCGAATGCACGTGCGCGAACGCGCGTACTGCACCACCTCGGGAAACCGGTGGGACGGAATCAACCGGAACAGCGCCTCGACACCTTGGCGCACCGTGAGGTCCCCGGTCTGCACGCGGCGAATCAGAGCCCTCGCCGGCTCTCCGCCGAAGACCTCGCCGATGGATACGATGAGGTCGCTCTCCGAGATGGTGCCGTCGAAGTCGCAGAACACCCCAACTGGTGCTTTCGTCACACACCGCGCCCCCATTTCTCAAGAGCGACAGCGAGTGGTTCGCTGGCCTGCGCCGCATCCGCCAAGTCCTGGCCCGCGACGACCGCAGCAATCGCCGACCGGAACGCCGCAGCCCCCGCCGTGGCTCCGCCGGGATGTCCGTGAATCGCCCCGCCAGCGTTCACCACACAGTCCACTCCGAGGTCCTCGACAAGTCGCGGAACCAGGCCTGGAAAGATGCCGGCAGACGGCGCCGGTAGCACGGCCCTGTGCGGTCCCGGCCGCCGCAAGGCGTCCACCAGTCTCAGCCCTTCCGCCCGGTCGAGCGTCACCGTTCCGTACGGAGACGGGTAGATGGCGATGTCTCCCCCGGCCAACCGCAACAGCTCTCCGAGCAGGATGTTCGCGGCCATGCCATGGTGCGGGGCGGCGTAGATAGCGCCCGATGTCGCAGGGTGGATGAGCAGAGGTACCTGGATGTCCGGGTCTTCAGCCAGTTCGCGCAGCACGTCCAGTCCGTACGGGATGGCGTTGAAGAGCAACGCATCGGCACCGAGTTCCGCGAGACGCTTCGCTCGCTCGCGCAAACCGTAGACCGGCCCCGTCAGGTTGACCGCGTAATGCGCGCGGTGGCCGGTCTCCTCGTACACCTGGCGCGCCGCCTCCGCGAATGCAGGCACCCGGGCCTCTGGAGGAGCGCAGTCTTCATTGAAGAAGATCTCGTCGTCCTTGATGAGGTCTGCGCCGCCGGCAGCCTGCGCCCGGAAGTGCGCCGTGAGGTCCGCGACGTCCCGCCCCACACAAGCCTTGAAGATACTCATCAACAGCGGCCGGTCCGCCACTCCCGTGCGCTGGCGGACGCCGACCGCTCCGAACTTCGGCCCGGGGAAACCACTCGCAAATCGGTCGGGCAGCGACAGGTCCACCAGCCGAATCTCCCCGTCCATCGACAACTTGCCGAAGACGATGGTCAGCAACGACGCGAACGTTCCCGTGAAGGTGGCCGCAGGGTATCCGATGGAGATGTCCGCCACCACGCGGCCAGGTCCCGCGTCCTCTAGCACCTGAATCGATTCGACCCGGCCCGCGTAGGCGCGAACCGCATCCTGGCGCGCCGCTGGAAGGTCTGTCCAACTACCGACCGTCAAGCCGACGGCAATCCCCTCTGCGCGCTTCCCGAGCGATGCGGCGCTGTCGACCACGCGGTACGTCGCCACCACGTGCCCCGTCATTCCCGTCACCCCACAAAAAGGAACACCGTTCGGACCTGGCTTGCGCCCTCCGTCGCCTGTTGGCGGACGGCACGGTCGCCCAAGCCGGAACAGGGTGTCCCGTGTACCGTGTCTCCCTCTTGATTGTTGGGAGCCTGTGAATTAGTGTTACTATACAAAGGTGCGTAGAGGTTGTCAAATCACCACATCGGCACCGGCTTTTCGTCGCCGATGTGGACCTTGGAGCGCCCGCCCAAAAGGGGGAAACGCCGTATGGCATTTGTGACCATCCGCAACACTGGCGAGCGGATTGAAGGGGAAGCTGCCGTCCGCGACTTTTTGACGGCCAACAACGTCTATTACGAGCACTGGGACACGGACAAAGTGCCGTCCCGTTTGCAAAACGTCTTCACCTTGACGGAGGCAGATAAAGAGGCCATCCTCGACAGCCTCAAGGACGACATCGAACGCCTGGCGCAGACCCGCGGTTACGTCAAGTGGGACGTGATTGCTCTCTCCTCCGCCACGCCGGACCTCGATAGCCTGCTGCGCAAGTTTGAGCAAGTGCATACGCACACCGAGGACGAGGTTCGCGCCATCACCGCCGGCAGTGGGGTGTTCATCATCAAGGGCGGCGAGGACGTCGGTTACTTTGAGGTCCACCTGACGGCGGGCGATGTCATCTCGGTCCCCGAGAACCAACCCCACTTCTTCACCCTCACGGACGAACGCCAGGTCGTCGCCGTGCGTCTGTTCATTGACCCGTCAGGGTGGGTCGCCCATCCGTATGCAGACCCGAGCTTCGAGGGACAGTCGTAAAGGAGATTGACGCATGGCCGAGCAACGAGAACGAACCGCACCAGCCGGCGGATACGCGCGCTTGGTGGCAGAACTCCCGGCAACCGTCCCGTTCATCGCACCGGAAGCCTTGGAACGCATGAGCGGCGTACCCATTCGCCTGCGCCTTGGTGCGAACGAGAGTCCGTTCGGCTCGTCGCCGAAGGCGGTCGCGGCGATGCGCGAGGCAGCCTCCGGCACAGCTTGGTACGGCGACCCGGAGAGCCGCGACCTGCGCCTCGTGCTGGCCAACCGCCATGGTGTGCCGTTTGAGGCCATCTCCGTCGGGTCCGGGATTGACGAACTGCTCGGCCTCATCGCGCGCGTGTTCCTGAATCCGGGCGATGCGGTGGTTACCTCGCTGGGTGGCTACCCAACGTTCAACTATCACGTCGCGGGCTATGGCGGAACCCTGCACTTCGTTCCGTACACCGACGCTTGGCAGAACGACCTCGACGGGCTGGCGGAAGCGGCGCACCGCACGTCCGCAAAGCTGGTCTACTTGGCGAATCCGGACAACCCGACCGGCACCGTTTTCGGCGCAGCACAGTTGGCGGCGTTCATCGACGCACTTCCCGAGCAGACCACGCTCGTCCTCGATGAAGCGTACGTGGAATTTGCAGCCGGGCTGCAGACGCTGCCGATGTCCCACTGCATGAACCGCGTGATTCGCCTTCGCACGTTCTCCAAAGCCTACGGCCTGGCTGGGGCGCGCATCGGCTACGCGGTAACGCACCCCGACACCGTGGCCGCATTCGACAAGGTGCGGAATCACTTCGGCGTGAACCGAGTCGCCCAGGCCGGCGCTTTGGCCGCCCTCGAGGACACCGTGTTCTTGGCCGATGTGCGGCGCCAGGTCGCCGCTGGACAGGCGCAACTGACCGAAGTGGCTCACAGACTCGGTTACCGACCGGTCCCGTCAGCGGCCAGCTTCCTGTTCATCCCGGTGGGATCTGCAGACCGCGCGGCGCGTACTGCCGAGGCGCTCTTGCAGAGGGGCGTATTCATCCGGGTACCTGGTGTCGCACCGCTCGACGAAGGCCTGCGGGTCACCATCGGCACCCGTGAACAGCTGTCTCAGTTCGCGGAGATCTGGGCGCAAGTGGACCGCGAGCTCCGGGGTTGAGTCCCCGGAGCTCGTTGGGTCAGTTTTTCAACACGCCTTTTTGCACGAGGAAGTCGTGTGCCACCGTTGCGGGGTCCTTCTTCAGCACGTCCACCTCGTAGTTCAACTCCGTCTGGTCAGCCGTGGTGATGAGCCCGTACAGCGGCTTCAACACCTGGTCCAGGTTCCACGCCTTTTCGACGTCCGCGTTGATCAAGATCACGGCATGGTAGGGCGGGAAGAAGTGCTTGTCGTCTGTCAGCGGGACCTCGTGCAGTTTCTTCAACCGCCCGTCTGTCGAATAGGCAACCCCGGCTTGAATCGCGCCATTCGCAAGAGCTGGGTACATGAGGTCATACGACATCGCCTTCGTGCTCTTGAACTGGATGCCGTACGCTTTCTCAAAGTCCGCCAATCCGTCCCCGACCCGGCTCTGGAAGGTGGTATCCGTACCGAGCACCCAATTCTTCGCGTACGGGATGGCATCGGAAACCGTCTTCAGGTGGTACTTATCCGCTGTCGCCTGGGTGACCGTGAGCGCGTAGGTGTCCTCGTACCCGAGCGACGGTGAGACCCAGACATTGAACTGCTTCATCTCCTGGTCCTTCACATAATTGTAGACCTTGTTCGGGTGACCCTTGAACGAGCCTGTGTAGCTCTGTTTCAGCGGGCCGCTAAACTCCGTCCCGTCCCAACCGGTGTAGATCTGGATGGCGTTGCTCATCATCATCGTGTGCATCAGACCGGACGCGCCACTCGTCTGTTTGATGGTCACTTTCACAGGCGTCTTCGCCTCGATGAGGTCCTTAATCATGTAGTCGTCAATCACCGGTTCCGAAAAATCCTGCGTCGCGATGGTGATCTGCATCGGCTTCTTCCCGCTGCTCGCAGTGTTCGATCCGCTCCCTGCCCCCGCACCGCAACCAGCGAGGATTCCGACCAACGCGACGGAAGCTGCGACCATTCCAGCCATCTGTGTCTTCTTCATGATTCGCCTCCCAGAATTTCGATAGTCTGACGGTTGCAAGATTCACACAAACGCTCAGACACGCAGCCCCTTCGGCGTCAGAAGCCGCTCCAATCGCCCCATCAAGAACTCGGCGAGGAAAGCGAGGATGACAGCCGGAATCGTGCCGGCCAACACGATGGCGTTGTCCGCCATGCCGAGCCCCTGCATGATGAGCGAGCCGAGACCGCCGGCACCAATCAGGGCAGCGAGCGTCGCGAAGCCGATGGTCATCACCAACGCAGACCGGATGCCGGCGACAATCACCTTCAGCGCCATGGGCAGTTCCACCAGCCAGAGCAACTGCCACTTGGTGGCGCCCATGCCGATGGCGGCGTCCTTCACCTCGTTCGGCACGCCTGAAATACCGACGTGGGTGTTGCGGACAATCGGCATCAAGGCGTAAACGAACAGTGCGACCGTCGCCGGCACGATGCCGATGCCGAGGCCAATCGTGATCATCAGGACCAAGAGCGCGAGGCTGGGAATCGTCTGCATCGCGTTGCTGAAGCCGATGATCCAGGGATACAGCCGTTTGACGCGGGTGGAGAGAATCGTGAGCGGTACGGCAATCACAATCGCACACGCCATCGGGATGGCCACCAGGTATAATTGCTGCACGGTCAGACTCCAGATGTCCGCACCGTGCGTCAGTGTGTACTGCCAAAGCTCAGACAGCATGCAGAGCGACCTCCTTTCCGTTGCGAGGAATGTGAATCGACGTCATGCGTTTGCCTCGAGGGCCGGTGCCGCCGCGCTGGTGCGCAGGGCGTCGTCCAACACACCCGCCAGCGTACCGCGCGTGACAATCCCGACCACCACCTTGCCGGGGCCGAGCACCGGGATGGCGTCCAATCCATACGCCAGCATGTGGTGGATGGCGTTCATCGCCGGGTCGTCCGGGCCGACAAATACGCTGCCGTGGCGCGCATAGGCGCTGATCTTCGACTGCTCGCGCGCCTCCAAGGCGCGCTGCACGTCGCGAGCCCGCGCCGCGCCGACAAACACGTCGTTCGGGCCTTTGACCAACACCGAGTCGACCTTTCGCCGGCGCATGAATTCAAGGGACTGCGCCAGACCGGTGTCGGCGCTGACCATCGCCGGATTATCGAGCATGATCTCTCGCACCGCGACCTCGCTCGCCTGGCGCAACAAGCGCTGGCGGCCGATGAACTCGGCGACAAACTCGTCGGCCGGGTTACGCAGCATCTCTTCCGGTGTCGCGACCTGGATGACGCGCCCCGCTCGCATGATGACAATTCGGTCTGCAATGCGGAGCGCCTCATCCATGTCGTGGGTGACGAAGATAATCGTCTTTTGCACCGCCTGCTGCAACCGCTTGAGTTCGTCCTGCAGTTGCTCACGCATGAGGGGGTCGAGTGCGCCGAACGGTTCGTCCATGAGGATAATCTCGGGGTCATGTGCGAGTGCCCGCAGAACGCCAATCCGTTGCTGCTGCCCGCCACTCAGTTCCCTCGGGTAGCGGTCGAGGTACTGATCTGCCGGAAGACCGGCGAGTGCCATCAACTCGCTCGCGCGCTCCCGCCGTTTCTGCTTGTTCACACCTTGCAGCCGCAGGACAAAGGAGATGTTCTCCGCGATGGTGAGATGGGGGATGAGACCAATCTGCTGAATCACGTACCCGAGTCGCCTTCGCAGTTCCACAGGATCCATCGACTTGTAGTCCTGGCCGTCCAGCATCACGGTGCCAGAGGTCGGTTCAATCAGCCGATTCACCATGCGCAGCGTGGTCGATTTTCCACACCCGGACGGCCCAATCAGGGCAATCAGTTCGCCACGGGCTACCTCCAGGTTAAAATCGACCACGGCGTCCGTCCCGTCCGGATAGGTCTTCCCCAAATGGGAGAATGTCAGCACGTGCGCACCACCTCCATTGGGATTGTTAGACGTACCGTGTCCAAACTGGTGTCCAGCCGGACATCCTCGCGCTGCCTCCACGCAAAAAACCCCATAGGCAAACTTGCCTACGGGGAACTCCTGCATAGATGACAAACACGGTGCCATGTGCCAAAGCGCACAGCACTACTCTCCTAAATGCTTACGAAGTTAGCTGTCGGGTTCGGGCTTAAGAGTACCCGTCCGGCCGCGTGGTCGCGACCAGATTCACCCCAGAGTTGGTTCCCCCGTTTCCCTTTCGGGAATTCAGCAGTAGCGGACACGTTATGTCCTATTCAGTTGTCAGCTTACGTTTCGATTATAGAAAGGTTCACTCGGTATGTCAAACCCTGGCCGGGTTCAAACGAGCCCAACTTTCACCCAGCTGTCCCGCGCCCTCCTGCCCCAAAGGCTATAATGAGGTGAACAGCGAGCCTGCGGCCATGTACCATTTCGGCCTCAACAAGGGGTATCCGCAAGCCGAAGCAGGGCGGAGGAGGGAATCAGAGGTGGAACTCACGTATACCATCTGCTTCATTTATCGGGAAGACAAAGGTGAGCAAGGGCGCATCCCGCCAGCTCCCGAGTTCCTCCTGTTGAACCGCGTCAAGCCCCCCTGGATGGGCATGTGGAACGGCGTCGGCGGCAAGATTGAACCAGGCGAAGCCCCCTTGGAGAGCGTCGAACGCGAGATCTGGGAGGAGACGGGGCTTACGCTTCCGCTCGTCCGCCCCGCCGGACGGATTACGTGGGAGACGGACGCTCATCCGCCGGGCGGCATGTACGCCTTCGTCGCCCCCCTCCCGGCCGATACGCCGTACCCCACACCGTGCAGGACGGAGGAAGGGGTCCTCGATTGGAAACCCCTCGACTGGATTCTGGACAGCCGCAACCAGGGTGTGACACCCAACCTCCCCTACTGCCTGCCCAAGCTTATGGCCGCCGTCGAACCGATTCACATCCACTGTACGTACCGCGGCCAACAGCTCGTAGACGTTCACATGCTGCCCCATCCCGTGAAACGGGTGTGAAGCGCATCCGCACCAGTCCATGGACCCCGTGGACTTCATCCCCGGTGTGGTCGCGAGGCGACGGCGGAACCCTCACAGGGTTCCGCCGTTCGGCTCCGAAATCAGGCCTTGGCCGGCGACTTCACGGCGTTCGAGGCACTGTCTGGCACCCCGTATTCTCCAAAGATGTAGTCCCGCGAGCGCTCCGCCAAGGTGCGGATTCGCTCCAGGTCGACGTTCACCAGGCGCCCGTTGCGCTTGACCGCCTTGCCTGCGACGAATACGGCGTCCACGTTTCCAGTGTGGGCGCAGAGGGTGACAGCGCACACGGGATCATTCACCGGTGTCAGGTTGATGTCCGTCGCGCGGATGAGGACGATGTCCGCCTGCTTGCCGGGCGTGAGTGACCCGGTCCGGTCCCCGAGCCCGAGTGCCCGCGCGCCGTCAATGGTCGCGAAGGACAGGACGTCGTACGCCGAGAGAGGCAGAGATTCCGGCATCTCGCCGCGGGCGAGCACAGTCTCATTGACGCGCGACCGCTCCGCCTGCATCATGAACTTCATCTGCGCGAACATATCGCCGCCGGTCGAGGTGACAACGTCTACCCCAAGGGTCGGACGCCCGCCGTACTTGGTCAGTTTCCCCGTCAGCGGATAGCCGTGGCCCATCATCATTTCCACTTCCGGCGTGACCGACACCGAGGCGCCGGTGTCCGCAATCATCTTGTACTCCTCGTCACTGATGGAGTTGACGTGTACCAAGTTCACGGACGGGTTGAGCAGTCCCGCCTGCGTCATCTTCTCGATGGACCGGTCCACCGAACCCCACGACCCAAAGCCGACGTGCATGGTACAGATGGCGTCCAACTCCTGCGCCAGGTTCATGTCGTACAGCGTCGATTCCCACGAGGAGAACTCCGGCCCGCGGATGGCCAACCCGTAGGTCAACAACTGGTCCTTCGAGGAGAAGTACTGTTTCTTCACGCGGATGGCGTCATCTTGCTGTTTCAACAGACTGTCTCGAGACCAGTACGCTCCGGCGCCGCGAAGCGGAGTACCGTACGCGAATACGGCGCGGATGCCCGCTTCCTGCAACCCCCGGACCATCTCGTCTGCATGCTCCGGCGAGTTGACCATCGACCAGTCGAGGAGCGTGGTGACGCCCGCATCCAGCGCTTCGAGCGCGCCGAGCAGATTGCCGATGTAGACGTCTTCCGGACGCAGTGTGCCGCCGAGGCCGTTGAAGTACAGGTGGTGGAGGTAGGTCGGTAGGGTCCAGTCCGGGCCGACGTTGCGAATCACCGCTTCCCACACATGGCGGTGGGTGTCGACGAATCCAGGGATGACAATCTGTCCCCCAGCGTCCACCACCTCACAGTCGTCAGCCTCCAGGTTCCGCCCGACCGCGACAATCGTCTCCCCTTCGACCAACACGTCCGCCTGCTCGAAGTTGCCGAGCGCGGGGTCCATCGTCAATACGCGCCCGCCTTTGATGAGCAGCCTGTTCGCCATGTCCTCGTCCTCCTTTGATGGTGATGCTTCGCTGGCGGTTAGACCAGCGATTGTTCAAACGCTGTACCCCACCGAGTGATGCACTCGTCCGTCCCCCAAACCCTCGGACGCTGCGGAAATTGCTCGTGCCACGGGCGGGGTTCAAACATGTTCAACTCGGGAATGAAGACGTCCGCATCCGTGAACAGCTCCACCATGTTTCCGTCCGGATCTCGGTGGTAGGTGGCGATGTTGTGACCGGCTCCATGGCGGGACGGGCCCCACAGCACCGGTATCTGGTGGCGGCCGAGATCATCCATCGAGCGAACCAGGTGACTGTAGTCGCGCAACTCGAACGCTACGTGGTGGAGGGCCTTCCGGTCTGAAGTGCAGAAGTTGAGCACGTGGTGATCTCGGTTACAGGTCATGAAGCCGAAGAAGTCCTCAATCCAGTCCGTGTTGATGAAGCCAAACGACTTGTAGAATTCCACGGACTGCTTCGCGTCGCGCACGCGCAGGGAGAGGTGGCCGACCTTGTTCGGGCAGACCCCGCGCGCCCCGAATCCGCGGCCAACCATCTCCATCTCGGAAAACAGGTAGACCGTGTAGCCGTCGAGATCTCTAAACTGGACCCAGGACGGAATTCCCGGAGTCGGGTGCTCCTGGACCTCGTGAGTTAGGCCGAGGCGTCCCAGTTCAGCGGCTGCGTCCTCTACAGAGATACCGGGCGCCAGCTGTAGTCCAAAGCCGCGAACGCCTGCCTCCGCCGCCCGCGTGACCAACAGGTTGTGATGGTCAATGGAAGTGCTTACATACGCTGCGTCGCCGTCCTGCCGGGTCACAGACAGGCCCAGCACATCCGTGTAGTAGCGGACCAGGCGGTCCACGTCCGTCGTGTCAAAGTGGACGAAAGCGAGTCGAAATACCTTCAGCATGCTGCTCCCCCCCAAACTGTCTCGTCGCACGTCGTCGCTTCCGCGCAGGGCGCTCGCTGCAGAGGTCACGCGGTGCCGGTCGCGCGGAAGCCGTGCGCCTTGAACTCTGGATACGTACCTTATCAACCCGCGACGATTCGGTTGCGCTGAGTCCCCAGGTCCACCGTCCCATCTGCACTCCGCACCGTCGCAACCACCACGTCGCCGTCCCGAAGGTACGCGTCCCGCCCGCCTTGGCTCTGGAGCAACCGCGCGACCTTCTCGCGTCCGGGCAGGGACGGATTCGACATGGCGGCCATCTCGTCCGGGTTCAGGTTCAGGGCCACGCCGCCCGGTGTGCCGGTCAGGACCAGGTCTCCCGGAGAAAAGTCCTGAATCTCCGTGAGCTCCGTCAGCGTCTCCTCCGGTTTGAACAGGAGCTGTTCTGTGTTCGCGGACTGGCGGACGGTACCGTTGACGGTGAGGGTCAGTTCGAGGTGGTGGACCACATCCGCCTCGTCCGGGTCGAGCAGGTAGAGGAACGGTCCGGCCGGGCAGAAGGTGCGGTAGCTCTTGCCCTTGAACCACTGACCCTGTGCGAGTTGCACGTCCCGCGCGGAGACGTCGTTGCAGATCACCAAACCCGCGACGAACTCCGTAAAGTTCTCCGGCGTAACCTGGACCGGCGCGGTGATGGGCCGCCCCATCACCAGCCCGACCTCAATCTCGTAATCCAACAGTTGGACGCCCTTCGGCCGGACGATGTCGTCCGTCGGACCACAGAGCGAGGTGTCCGACTTGCTGAAGATGAGGTTGAAGTCCGGCCGCTGCGGCTGCATACCCGCTTCCTGACGGTGACTGGCGTAGTTGGCCCCTTGGCAGACGATGCGTGCCGGCCTGGTCACGGGTGACAGCACCCGCACCGCTTCCAACCGCACCGCGCCCGCGTTCCGGCCGCCTGCCGCAGCCTCTGCGGCGCGACGGACGGCGGCCCGCCCGCCCGTGAGCAGCGAACCGAGCGACGCATGCGCTCCTTCAATTTCGTGGACAAACCCGTCCTCGGCGATCACTCCCCAGTGTGCGCCGGCGTTGTGCTGATAGCGAAGGACGTGAATTCCCACTAGCCCTCTCCCCTCTCTCTGCTTTTCTCGATGAGTTCACGGACACTCTGCAGGAGGTCGACCATCCGTTGGTACGCGACGATTTCGTTCCGCTGGCAGATGGCGTCGACCACGGCGGCGTGCAGGGCGAACGCGTCGTTCGATGGCTGGCCACTTTCGTGTCGGAGGACGGAAATCGTCCGCTGGCGGCTGTACATCAGCGCATCCCGCAACACCCGCACCAGGTGGAGCATCAACTCGTTGTGGGCCGCCGCGATGATGCGGTCGTGCAGGGCGTAGTCCGCCGCTGCCCACGCTTCGTCGTTGTCGAGCGACGCGCGCAGTTGCTTCAGTGCAGCCCGTAGTTCGACGAAGTCCTCTTCGTTCGCGTTCTTGGCAGCGAGAGCGACTGCCGCAGGCTCAATCACGCGGCGGACCTCCACCAACTGCACCAGAAACTCCGAGTCCTCTGCGTCGATGGACCAACGCAGCACATCCGGATTCCACCACTGCCACTCGGACCGCTCGCGCACCACCGTGCCCACCTTTGGCTGGGACTTCACCAGCCCCAAGGCAGAAAGCCCTTTCAGGGCCTCCCGAGTGACCGTCCGGCTGACGCCCTTTTGCTCGCTGAGCGCCTCCACCGTCGGCAACACGTCGCCCGACTTCAGCTCGCCGCCGACAATTTCACGGCCCAGCGCGTGCAGCAACTGCCGGCTCAACTTGCCTGATTGCATCTCGATACTCCTTTGATCTTGCAATTCTTCGAGGTCGATGCAATCATAATATGAAATGATTTATCAGTCAATACAGGAGGATGAAGACATGCAACTGATTGCGCTGACAGGAAGCCTCCGCAAAGGCTCGTACAACGCAGGGCTCGTCGCAACGATGACCGAGCGGTACCGGGATCTGTTCACACTGACCCCGTGGGATATCTCGAAGTTACCCTACTTCAATCAGGACGAAGAACTGTCGCCGCCTCCCGTGGTGCGCGGCTTCAAAGACGACATCCGGGCCGCGGACGGCGTTGTGATTGCGACGCCGGAGTACAACTGGTCCATCCCTGGTATCTTGAAGAACGCCCTCGATTGGCTCTCCCGCGGAGACAAGGTGCTCATCGGCAAACCCGTCCTGGTGGTCGGGGCGTCCACCGGGATTGCGGGAACGCTGCGCGCGCAGATCCATCTGCGCCAGGTGCTGAGCAGCCCGGGCCTGGCCTGCCGCATGCTGCCGCCCGGGGGGAATGAGGTGTTGGTCACCTTCGCGGAGGACAAGTTCGACGGCGCGGGACGGCTGGTGGACGCGCCGACGCTCGCGTTCCTGGACGGCGTCGTGGAGAAGTTTGTCGCCTTTGTCTGAGACGGGCGACGGCTTGCGTCGCCCCCTACGGCGACCGGCCGGTGGAGCCACGCCGCAGTCGGTTGAAACTGCGATAGACGGGAGGTTTTGCGATGAAGGTTGAGACGCGTTGCGGAGTGGTGCAAGGTGCGCGAGCGGGGGCCGTCTGGCGGTTCGCCGGTATCCCCTACGCCGCACCTCCCGTCGGCCCCCGGCGCTTCCAGCCGCCCGCGCCGCCCATCCCCTGGACCGGTCTCCGTTCGGCGGTTGCGTTCGGCCCCATGGCGCCGCAGCCCGCGGCCCCTCCACTGCTGCCGCGGGCGGACCTGCCGCAGTCGGAAGACTGCCTGACACTGAACGTGTGGACACCGGCGGCGGACAGCGGTGCGCGCCCCGTCCTGGTTTGGGTGCATGGGGGTGGTTTAACGAGCGGATCGAGCGCAGACGTCTACAGCGACGGGGCGCGCTTGGCAGAGAACGGCGACCTTGTCTTCGTCTCGATGAACTACCGGCTCGGCGCGCTCGGCTTTTTGCACCTGGCGACCCCATCCCTTGCGACGTCCGGAAACTGCGGGCTGCTGGACGTCATCGCGGCGCTGCGGTGGGTGCAGGAGAACATCGCAGCGTTCGGGGGAGATCCTGGCCGCGTGACCGTGGGCGGCGTGTCTGCGGGTGCCAAACTGGTCGCCGCCCTCTTCGCGGCGCCGCAGGCGGACGGGTTGTTCCGCCAGGCGGTGCTGCAGAGCGGCGCGGCCCAGACGGTGCGCGATGCAGGCACGGCACAGGCTGTCACGCGCGCCTTCCTTCGCGAACTGGAACTTGATCACGCCGACCTGGAGACCCTGCGGGGTCTGCCGCTCGAGCGCCTGCTCGGTGCACAAGAGCGGCTCGGGACCGGTGCACGCGGGCTGCACCTGTTCGGCCCCGTCCTCGACGGCGTCACCTTGTCGTCGGAGCGGCTGGCTTGGGCTGGACGGCCAACATCGCGAGACGTGCGGGTCCTTCTCGGGTCAACGCGCCGCGAGGCCCAGATCTATACGGACGCAGATCCGCTCCTCAAAGCGATGGACGAGGCCGTCCTGCGCCGGCTGTTTGGCACAAACACGGGCGCAGTGCTGGCGGCGTACCATGAACGCAGGCGCCGCATGGACCCGGAGGCGGCTGCCGTCGAGGTGCTCAGCGAATGCCTTTATGGGCTTGGGACCGAGCGATTCGCCGATGAACTCGCCAAGCAGGGAATTCCCGTGTGGCGGTATCGGTTCGACTGGGAGGGGGTGCACGGGCCGTGTCACGCCCAGGACATCCCGTTCTTCTGGAACCAGAGCGGCCCCGCAGACCCCTTCATCGTTCCTCCGACAGCCGCTTCACTTGCCGACGCGATGCACAGGGCTCTCATCGCGTTCGTTCAATCGGGCTGTCCACAGATCCCGGACCTGCCGAAGTGGCCCGTGTACACGTTCGATGAGCGGGCCGCGATGTGCTTTGACAAGGTCTGCAGCGTGCGGTCTCTACCCAGAACGAGCGTGCGGAATAACTTCTTGGAGCGCGCATTCGTGTGCGTCGATCACGATGGTGCAAGCCCTACCGGTTGCTTACGATAAGGAACAGCCACCCGCCAGGATGCTGCGGGTGGCTGTCGTGTTCTTGGATGCCTGGCGACCGTCAGCCTTGAGCTGCTTTCAACGACTTGTCTTCCTCGTCGTCCTCCGGATCAATCTCCGACTTCGGCAGACGGCTTGCAATGCCCCAGTAGAACAGGATGATGGCGCCGATGGCGACAATCACGGTGTCCCACGGGCTCGGGATGATGGGGTGAACCACGCCCTTCGCGTCGGTCGGTCCGAACGCGCCGATGCGGGTCATGACCAGGATGAAGATGTAGTAGACAATCAACCAGATGCCAGACTTCCAGTCATGCTTCAGCTTCTGGTAGCGCTCCTGGTGATCCATGAAGGCCAGGTACAGCACCAAGGAGCCGAGCGTCAGGCCAATCAGCAGCACGTCCGTCTGCCAGCCGGACCAGTAGATGATCCACGTCGCGAAGATGAACGCGAGCAGTGCAACGGCGTGCACCGCCTTCAGGCGGAACGGCCGCGGCATATCCGGGTCCGTCTTGCGCAGGGACATGACCGAGATGGGACCCACCATGTACGTCATGACCGTCGCCGACGTGACAGCGCCAATGAGGACGCTCCACAGCTGGAACTTAAACGGCAGAATCCAGACGATGGACAAAATCAGTGACAGCCACAGAGCCGCGCGCGGAATACCGGTCTTGGAGTTCACGCGGCCGAAGACTTTGTAAAACATGCCGCGCTTTGCCCAAGCGAACAGCACGCGCGCGGTCGCGGAGACGTAGATGTTGCCGGTACCCGTCGGGCTGATGACGGCGTCTGCGAACACGAGGTTCGACAGCCAGAACAGCCCCACAGCTTTCGCGATATCCGCGTACGGCTGTGCGAACGTGACGGAGGTGACGCCGGCCCAGCCGTGGGTCAGAGCGGATTTCGGCACGGCGCCGATGAACGCAAACTGCAGCAACAGGTACATGATGGCGCCGAGAACGACCGACAGGATGACGGCCCGCGGGATGTCCCGTTGCGGGTTGCGCGCCTCGCCGCCGTAGTCGACGGCCTGCCGGAAGCCCAGGTAGGCAAATACGATGCCAGCTCCCGTGACCGCCTGCATAATCCCGGTCAAACCGCCTGGGCTCGCGCCTCCCACGGAGTAGTTGCTGGGCTGCATATGCGTAAACAGCATGATGACGATGACAATTGGAACGATGAACTTGAACAGGGTAACCACGGTGTTGATCTTGCCGAATACGTTGACACTCCAGTAGTTGATGAGGAAGAAGATGACGAGCAGTCCAACCTGGATGAGGATTCCAACAAACGTCGGATTGGATGAGGTGCCGACCGCCGGCCACCAACCTGCGGCATACTCGCGGAACGCGTCCGTTTCCACGCCTGCGACGCTGGAATACGCGAGCATCGACGCGAACCCGATAAGCCAGCCCGTCAGAGAGCCGTGGGTGTACTCCGGATACCGGACAAATCCACCGGCCCGCGGCATCGCGGCGGCGAGCTCTGCGTACACGAGGCCGATGAAGATGACGGCGAGCGCCCCGAATACCCAGGCGACCCAGGCCAGGTTGCCAGCGATGTTCGCTCCGTTTCTGGCCCCGAACAGCCAGCCCGAACCGATGATAGAACCGAGACCTAGCAAGGTCAGGTCCAACAGGTTCAGTTTTTTCTTAAATTTCCCCGAATCCGCCATACTTTCTCTCCCTTCAGATAAAATTCGACTTCATTCACATTATATTGAATGTAAATGAGTCGGTCAAACACTCAGATATTCTGTCTGTATGCGCGGCGTCCGCAAAACATGTCCTGTTGCGGATTCCGTTCAGCCAAGACGGACAATCCGGCCCGGGAAGCACGGCCGCAGGAATCGGCCCGGCACAGCAGAACGCGCGGCGGCGCCGGGTCGGCGCTTGGCTGCGGCGATGGCCCCCTGTGGACCCGCTCAGGCGAGCGGGTCCACCCCGACGCCGGCTTGGGCAAACCGCTCGAAAAAGTCCGGACAGGTCTTGGCCACACACCCCGGGTCAGACAGTACAATGCCAGGCACGGCTGCGCCAATCAGGGACAACGACATCGCGACGCGGTGGTCTTGAAAGGTTGGGAGCGGCCCCTGTGGAAGAATGGGTCCAGGGTACACCGTGAATCCGTCCGCCCGCTCCTCGACCCGCAGTCCCAGCCGAGACAAGCACTCTGTCAGCGCCGCGATGCGGTCCGACTCATGCTTCCGGATGTGCGCGACGTCGGTCACCGTAATTGGGCTATCCGCCAGTGCCGCCAACGCCCCCACCGTCAGTGCCTGATCGGACAAGGCGTGCAGGCTGACCGTGAACCCACCGCGAACCGGCCCGGTGCCAACCACCTCGGTCCAGCCGCTTCCGCGCTTCACCCTGGCCCCCATCCGCTCCAAGATATCGAGCAACCCGATGTCCGGCTGAAGGGTGCCAGCATCCAGGTTCGTCACGCGCACCCGCCCCCGCGCCACCGCTGCCAGAGCAAAGAAGTAGGCAGCGGTCGACGCATCGGCCTCCAACTGCACCGACTGGCCTCGGTATCGCTGCGGTTCAACGGCGAAACGCGCGACCAAAGGCTCACGGCTGACGTCGGGCGGATCGACCGGATGCAGGCGCTGGACCTCGACGCCGAATTCGGCCATCAGGCGCAGCGTGAGCTCGATGTAAGCCGGTTGCACGAGCCCGCGGCGCACGCGGATCTCCGAGGGACGCTCCGCGTATGGCGCGGCCATCAACAGCCCGCTCAGGTACTGGCTGCTGACGTCACCCGGGATGTCCACCGGCCCTCCAGAGAGTCCGTGCGACACGAGGTCAAACGGATAGCAGCCCGCCTGACCGTGTTCCGTAATGGCAACGCCCCACTGCCGCAGCGCTGCGAGCAGCGGGCCGACCGGACGGCGCGACATCTGCTCGGACGCGCGAAAGGTCCAGTGCCCGGTCGTCGCGGCCAGCGCAGGCGGCAGAAAGCGCGACAGGGTACCGGAAGAACCCGTGAAGACCGTGCCAGACGTCGCGGGCCACGCGCCCCCGCATCCGGTCACGACGGCCGAGTTTCCGGCTTGTTCCAACTCAATCCCGAGCCCGCGGAGGGCCTCGACGCACCAGAACGAGTCGTCGCTCTGTAAGACGCCGCGGATTTCAGACCGTCCTTCTGCGAGCGCCGCCAGCACCAACGCGCGGTTGGTCAAACTCTTGCTGCCGGGTATCTCGATGTTCGCATCTACGCCTTCCGGCGGTGTCAGGCGGACGCGCTGCACCCCCGCCCACGGGTTCCAGGGGGATCGCCCAGTGGCCGGCTCGGCTGGCGGCGTGCCCGGACGCGATGGCTGCCGGCCGCCCCCGTCCGCCCTGCCGTGGTTCGATTCGACTGTCAAGTCGGTCTCCTCCTTCTGTCGGGGTACCCCCCTCCTGACGCTCATGATACACTATCCGGGTATCCTCGGGTCCCTATGCCCCCGGGGTACGGGCGGAGCCTCGCTGAAGGATCCCCTGAAGGAGGTGCAGCGGTGCGGCAGCGCGCATTTCTCATCAGTCTGGCTGTGATGTTCTTCGTCGGCGTGTTCGACATGACGCGATCCATCTGCGGCCCGCTGCTGCAACAATCGTTCGGCATCGACTATGCGCAGCTGGGCTACCTGTTCGCGGCTGTCTCGATTGGCTACTTGATGGGCAGTTGGACGTGCGGATGGCTGGTAGACCACGTTGGCATCCGCTCTGCGGTCTTGAGCGGCGGCGGCGTCACCGTCATCGGCTTCGGCCTGCCGGCGCTGGCGCACGCCTACGCCGGTGCACTGGTGGGCTTTTTCTGCTGCGGCCTGGGCGGCAGTTGGATGGAGGTCGGCGTGAACGCGGTCATCCCGCTCCTCGCCCGACGCGCGGCGCAGCAGACACAGCTCGGGCCCAATCCAGGGCCGCAGTCTGGCATGTTCAACATGCTGCACGGCTTCTACGGCATTGGCGCGTTCATCTTCCCGGTCGCTGGGTCGTGGTTCATCCACCTGCTGTCCGGCTGGCGGCCGATGTTCGCGGTGCTGGTCGGCGTCCTGCTGGTCTTGCTGCTGGCCGTGGCCGCCGTGCGGTTCCCTCGGCCGGAGCGAGGGGCCGGGACCGCCCCAGGCGCTGCGCCCCGGTCGGATACGGCGTCTGCCATCCCTCATTCAGGCATGGCAGACGAGGCCTCACAGAGCTCCAGGGCCACCGGCGAGCCTGTCGCCGCGTCCAGTGGCGGGTTCCTGACTCCGTCGCTGGTCGGTCTGGTACTCGCCATCACCGCCTACGTCATGGCGGAGGCCGGCATGGGGTCGTGGTTGCCCACGTACCTCCTGCGCGTGCGCCATCTCACGCTTGGGCAAAGTGCGGTGTACCTGTCCGGCTTCTACCTCACGTATACCATCGGTCGACTGACCGGGCACGCATGGGTGGATCGCGTGGGGCAACGGCGGTCCATCGTCGGCAGCGTGGCAGCTGCCGTGGTTTTGGTTGTGTTGGGGGAGGTCGGCGGGGGATGGAACGGGTGGTTCGTCCTGGCGGGATTCGGCTTCGCGGTGGTCTTCCCGACCATCACCGCCCTCGCGAGTGAGCAGTTCCCAAGCCGCGCCAACCGCGTCCTCGGTGTGCTCTTCACCTTCACCGGCGCCGGCGTCGCGGTGACGAACTGGCTGATTGGCGGGTTGGCCAACTGGCTCGGATTGCAGGCGGGTTTCAGTGTCATCCCGATTTGTTTGGCCATCACGCTGGTCGGCATGGCGGTGGCCCGGACCGCGGCGAAACCGGCACCTTGGCACAGCCGCGCGCTGTGAAACGGCGCGGCCTGACCAGCGCCAGCCGGTAGACGCCGGTCGATGGGAGCCAGCCGCGACAGCCGGTTCACTGTCAGCGCGTCTCCGACTGCATATCCTGCAATTCGCTGTTGTCAATCCCGAGCCGCGCCACCTTGGCATCGTTCAGGATGGCCATCTTGGCGCGGGCCGACGCCTTCACCTGGCCCTCTGGTCCGACAATCCAAGACTCCACTTCAATCAGACGCCGGTGCACGCGGATAGGCTTGGCCCGCAGTTCGAGTCGCTCCCCCACGTAGATGGGTTCCTTGAACGAGATGTTCAGTTCTCCCGTGACCGACGTGAGTCCCATGAAGTTTGGAACGTAGGCGGCCGCTTCGTCGAGCAGCGCGCTGGTGATACCACCGTGCTGGACTCCGGGCCATCCTGCGTGGGTCTCCTCACACACGTAGTGCGCCACCACCTCATCCCCGTCCTTATCGAAGTGGATGTGCAGTCCCTTGGGATTGTCTTGTCCACAGACAAAGCAATGCTTTGCGCCCATTCCGTCCCCTCCTCCAGCTGTATTGCGGTGGGCACACCGCGTGGGACCTCTTGCCGCGAAGGGCCCCGTCCCTCCTATTGTACGCCGGGGCATTGCGGAAGGCGAATGGCTGCTGCGCTTCCCACACGCTGTCTTCCCAATTCGGCACAGCAGGTTGGCCTACACCTGCGGTTTCAAAACGAGCAGGGTCGCGCCAGGCTGAACCAGCGGGTTTTTTCGGACACCGAAGAAAATTTCCTCGTTCTGCGCCATTCCGAGCACATAGTCCGGATGGGCCGCGCGCACCGCCTTGAAGGACTGACCCACCATCTCCGGGGACACCGGTACCTCCTGAATGACAAACTCGTCCGAGTTCACCATCTGGAGCAACAAGCTGCCCGCGTGAGGCGCTTGCAGGCTCTTCGCGAGCGTATGGCCGAGCAGTTCCTGCCAGACCAACGTCCGATGGATGCCGAGCGCTTGAAGCGCCCGCGATGCGCGGGCAGAGCGCGTGCTGACGGTCACCGGCAAGTCCTTTGCGACCTCACGCAGGGCGATGGCCGTCTCCAGAATGTCGCCATCCCGCTCGCCCGTGATCACGGCGTGTCTGGCGGCACCTGGACGGGTCTTCGCAACCACATTCGGGTCTCTCGGGTCACCCTTGATGTGCGACACGCCGGCAGGGAGGGTCGCGGGATCGATCTTTTCCGACACCAACACGATGCGCCCGGTCGCACGTAAGGCGTCAATCACCGTCGATGTCTCATCGGAATCTCCGAGCACCACGATGTGGTCCTTCCAGAACCCTGGACTCTCCATTCCAACCAGCCTCCTGATCTTCGCTTCTGCAATGCGTGCGGCAATCATCGAGAATACCGCGCCGAACAAAGGCACACAGGTCACGATGACACCGATGGTGATGGCGCGCCCTGCATTGGTGTGGGGCGAAATATCACCGTATCCAACGGTCGCGGCCGTCACAATGGACCAGTACAGGGATTCGAAAAATGTGAGGTGTTCGTAGTGGGCAAACAGCGCGGCACCGACGACGATGCAGACGAGCGCCGTGACAGTGAGATAGACCTCTGTACGTCGGGCGATGGTCTGCAGCAGCTTTGCGAAGAGGACAAACACGGCGCACATCCCCCTTTTGCGCGGTCGTTGCCGAGAAGTGTCCGACGTGCACATCCCCTGATGAATCCATCCTACCACCAACGAATGGTACAAATCCGCCGACTCGCCGAACACAGCCGACCCGCGTTCTTCCAGTCTCCGGGTTCAGACAGGCACGGCGCCTGCATCCGCGGTCAGGAAAAACGCGGGTCGGTGACGAGCGTTCGTTGCAGGCCACAAGCGGGCGGAGGTCCAAACGTGTGGCCGAAGCTGGCGACAAGGCACTGGAGCCGACAGGGTGCCCGCGGCCGTAGCGGGACGGATGGCGGGCGCGTCTCAGAGATCAACGGAACGTCGCCAGAATCTCCTCGTACATGGCGTCTGAGAGTCGCGGTTCCAAGTGTGCCAGCGGCTCCTCTGGGTACCCGTACACGGCGTCGTCGTACGCGGGCTGTTCCGTATCTTCATAGACCACGCCAACCACGAGGTTGTCGGCCTCGGCTACGCGCCGCATCGCGGCGAGCCGGTCATGGCAGTCGTAGGCCGGGTCGGCATCCAGGTTCACGAGTTTCTCTTTGTAGAACTCGTAGGAGTTCACCTTGTTGAAGGTGACACACGGGCTGAACACGTTCACCAGAGAAAACCCGCGATGGCGCACCGCCCGCTCTATCACCTGGGCCATGTGCTTCGTGTCGCCCGAAAACGCTTGGGCTACGAAACCGCACCGTTCAGAAAGTGCGAGCTGGAGCGGTTCAATCGGCCGTTCCACGGTTCCGCGCGGCGAGGTTTTGGTCTGAGATCCGACGTCGCTCGTCGGCGACGCTTGCCCGGTCGTCAGGCCGTATATGTGGTTGTCCATGACGATGTACGTGATATCGATGTTGCGTCGAATGGCATGGATAAAGTGTCCCATGCCGATGCCATAGCCATCTCCGTCCCCGCCGGCCGCGAACACGGTCAGGTTCCGGTTGGCCAGTTTCACCGCCTGCGCCGTCGGCAGCGACCGCCCGTGCAGGGAGTGCAGGCCGTAACCGCCAAAGTGCTGCGACATCTTCCCGGAACACCCGATACCGGAGACCACCACGACATCCTCTGGTTCCAGGCCGAGCGCG
Source organism: Alicyclobacillus sp. (assembly GCA_023511295.1). Taxonomy (GTDB): domain Bacteria; phylum Bacillota; class Bacilli; order Alicyclobacillales; family Alicyclobacillaceae; genus JAIMBT01. Next base: position 68,833 of record JAIMBT010000001.1, on the reverse strand, counting down.
ACCGCAGCCCGCTGCATCGCGTTGAGTACGCCGAAATCGCCGCAACCCGGGCACCAGGTTGGCTTCTCCGCTTTGAAATCTTTCATCGTCGACATTACTGTAACACCCCCGTCGGGAAGACTTGTTCCGCCCGCGCCAAGATCTCGCGCAGCTCAATCGGGTCTCCGTCGTACTTCAGGCAGTTGGAGAGGACGTCGTGGAAACCGACCTCCTTGCGGATGAGGTCTGCCAGTTGCCCAGTCTGGTTCAGTTCCACCACCAAGGCCCGCTCCACGCCAGCAAGCGCCGCCATCATGTCCTCGGCCGGAAACGGTGCCACGCGGGAGAGATGGATATGCTTGATGGTCAGTCCCTGCCGCGCCAACGCAGCCCGTGCTTCCTCCAGCACGCCGTGCGTGCTTCCGAACCCAATCAGCGCGAATGGAGCATCCTTGACGCCGTCGACGGACACGCCGCTCTGATGCGCAAAGTGCGCCAGCTTGCGGCGGCGTTTGTTCGCCTGGGCGACGCGGATGTACTGCTCCTCCACCTCGAGGCCAATCCCGTTGTGCTCATTTCCGAGCGCGACGTACCGGCCGTTCCGTTGACCCGGAATGCTGCGAGGAGAGATGCCCGTCGGGGACGAGTCGTCGTACCGGACGTACGCGCCGGGCGCAAGGGCCTGCAGATCTTCGTCCGACATCCGTCGTCCTCGGTCGCGCGTCACCTCTTCCCGCGGCAGCCGGTCGATGGATTGGGCCGACATTCCCATGTACAGGTCACTGAGCACAATCACAGGAACCTGATACCGTTCAGCGAGCGCGAACGCGTCCGCGGTGAACCGATAACACTCCTCCACCGTGCGGGGCGTCAACACCACCCGCGGGATCTCCCCATGCGTGCCGTACAGCGCCTCGTTTAGGTCACTCTGCTCCGTCTTGGTCGGCAAACCAGTGGACGGACCGCTGCGCTGCACGTCAACAATCACCAACGGGGTCTCCGACATCCCCGCCAGCCCGAGCGCCTCCATCATCAACGAGAACCCCGGTCCCGACGTCGACGTCATCGCCGGGACGCCGGCGTAGTTGGCGCCGATGGCCATGTTCACAGCCGCAATCTCGTCTTCGGCCTGTAACACCACCCCGCCCTGCTTCGGGAGGTGCTCAATCAGCCAGTACATGATCTCCGTCGCAGGTGTGATGGGGTACGCTGCCAACATGCGGCACCCGCCGTCGAGCGCGCCGAAACCGGTCGCCTGATTGCCGGAGATGAACAAGTGGTCGCTGGAGCGCTGTTGCGGGAGGGGGGGCATCGGGATGGACACGTCGTAGTGGGAGCGGTAGTACGCGTAGCCCTGACGCACCGCCTCCAGGTTCGCCTGAACCACTGCCTCTCCCTTCTTGCCAAACTTGTCTTGGATGACGGGCAGGAACGCCGTGGGGTCGATTCCGTGAACAGCTGCCGTGACACCGATGGACACCATGTTCTTCATGATGGCGCCGCCGGCCTCCTTGGCGATGCCGGTGAGCGGCACGTCACACAGGTGCGCCTGCAGGCCGTCCGGCAGATGGGCTTGGAACGTCGCGCCGTCGTAGATCACCACAGCACCTGGCGCGAGTTGTCGCCAGTTCTCGTCGATGGTGGTCTGGTCAAATGCGATGAGGACGTGCACGAGATCCCCATGGTGACGAACCACCTCGTCCGCGACGCGGATCTTGTAATTCGTGTGCCCGCCTTTGATGAGTGACATGAAGTGACGGTAGGTGAACACGTAGTAGCCCATGCGGTGCAGGGCAATCGCGTAGATCTCCCCCGTGCTGTCAATCCCTTCGCCCTGCTTGCCGCCGACCTTCCATCCGACATCGTGCATGGCCATCCCTCCTGGAACCGGCTTGTGATGTGCGGACTGACGTGTGCCGGCCCCTGTGCCATTCTGGCCGCCGGCCATATCGGCTTCTGTGTACCGTACTTTCCCTTGGGTCCGCTCGAAACGCCCGTACCCAGCTGTCTGCGAACCCCGCTGCCTCGCCATATGTCCGGCCATACCATTGAATACTCTTCCTATTTCGATGATTATGCGCAATCCCCTGCGCGTGGACGCCCGGTTTTTGCCGAAAAAACCGATTGAGGCGGCTGCGGCCGGCCCAATCGGTTCGATGCAAGTCAAATGGTTTTGGCTGGAATGCCTTTGGTTACAGTTTTAGCTTGGGATCTACGGCGTCCCGCAGACCGTCGCCGACGAGGTTAAACGCGATGACCGTGATCAGAATCGCTAGCCCGGGGGCCATGATTGTCCAGGGCGCGTTGCGGATATATTCCTGAGCAGACGTAAGCATCGCTCCCCACTCGGGTTCCGACGGAGAAACACCGAGGCCGAGAAATCCGAGGCTTGCGGATATCAGAATCGCCGAACCGATACGCATCGTGAAATACACGACGATGGTCGGCAATACATTCGGGAATACGTAGCGAAACAAGATGCGAGCGTCCCCCACGCCGACCGTGCGGGCTGCCTCGATGTAGGTCAATTCCTTGACAGCCAGTGTCGTCCCCTGCACCAGGCGAACGAAGATCGGAACCGTAAAAATGGCCACCGCGATGATCACGTTGATCATCCCACTACCTAGAACGGCCATGATACCGATCGCCAGTACGATACCCGGAAAGGCGAGCAGGATGTCGGTCAGGCGCATGATGAGACCTTCGCGCCACCCGCCGTAGTAACCTGCAATCAGTCCGAGCAGGGTGCCGATGATGGAACCTACAAACACAGATGAGACACCGACGAGAATCGACATATGGGCCCCAGCCAGGACTCGCTGGAACAGGTCACGGCCAAATTCGTCGGTACCAAATAGATGTTTTGCGGACGGGGGCTTGAGAACGGCACTGTAATCCGGCGTCTGTGCCAGTTGATAATGTGAAGCACCGACAACGGCCGCAACGAGTATCGCCAGTAGCACGACCGATGCTGCCACTGTCACCGGCTGGTGCAAAAACTTTCGTACGAACGCACGCCACGGTCGTGGACGATGTACCACGGCCACAGGCGGCGCGGGTACGGGTGAATTTGGCGCTGGTGCCGCATTGGATGCCATGTGGTCGTCCCTCCCAAAGTTCCGGCTCAGGCAGGCTCCTATCGAAGCTGTATCCGCGGATTCACCACCGCGTATAAGACATCCACCAAGAGGTTGATCAGAATGAATTCAACGGAGAACAGCATCATCAGCGCTTGCACAGTTGGATAGTCTCGGTACTCCACCGATTGAACTAGTAGTTGACCGATACCCGGCCAATTGAACACCGTCTCCGTCACCACGGCCCCCCCGAGTAGAAACCCGAACTGTAGGCCGGTCATCGTGATGACTGGTATCAGCGCGTTGCGCAAAGCATGCTTCCAAATCACTTTTCTCCGCGGCAACCCTTTCGCCCGAGCCGTACGAACATAGTCCTCTTCGAGCACCTCAATCACGCTGGTTCGGGCAAACCGGGCCGTAACTGCCGCGACGCCAAGACCCAACGTGAATGATGGCATGATGATGTGGCCCCAGCCTCCGTAGCCAGCCACCGGGAACCAGCCGAGCCGGACGGCGAAGAATTCAATCAAAATCATGCCAAGCCACATATCCGGTATGCTGATCCCTGTGACGGAACCAACCATCCCAACGACGTCCGGCCACCGGCTACGATACAGCGCGGCGACAACACCAACGACCATACCAATGATAACGGCCCAAACGATGCTGAGGATGGTGAGTTGCACTGTGGGCCAGAGATGTTGTCCAATCTCGGATGCCACGGACATACCCGTGCGGTTTGAGACCCCAAGGTTCCCGGTCACGAGATTTCGAATGAAGATGAAGTACTGCACATACAGCGGCTTATCTAAGCCTAGCCGAACACGGGTAAATTCGATTTCCTGCGCCGTGGCGTCCGGCCCGGCTGCGATACGCGCTGGATCTCCGGGTATCATGTGAAGAAACAAGAAGATGATAATGGACACAACCACAAGGATAGGGATGGCGTTCAACAGCCGTCGCAAGATGTATTGACCCACGCGAATTCCTCCTTCGGCCTGGCATGCCACAAACGCGCCGGAACAACCTCGTCCGGCGCGCCTGCCCCCCTACCTGTCAATTTGTAAACGAGGCGTTGTTGAGCGACAGCGTGCTATCTGGCATTACATATGCCCCCTGCAGATTGGACCGATAGGCAAAGACGTTGTCCGGAACCACCAGGAAAGCCCACGGTGCGTCCTTCCAAATTTGTGCCTGCGCCGTCGCGTACGCTTGCTGACGCTTTGTCGGGTCAGCTGTGTCCAATCCGGCCTGAATGGCCTGCTCTACGACGGGATCTGTGTAGAATCCCAGATTGTACCCGGTCGGCGGGAAGTCGGCCTTTGTCAACAGGGGCCGTAACCCCCAATCGGCGTCACCGGTAGACGGAGACCATCCTCCGAAGTACATCTGCAACTTGCTTTGCGAAGCCGGAACAAAAATCTCTGAATCCAGCGTTGCACTGTCCAGCGGTTGTATGTTCACGGTTATACCCACCTGTTGCAATTGTTGCTGAATGAACTGGTCTGCCTTCACTGTTCCAGATGCATTGCTGGAAACGAGCGTTGCCGTAAACCCGTTTGGATACCCTGCTTGTTTGAGCAAATCCTTCGCCTTCTGGATGTTTGCGTCGTAAGGCGGCTGCTTTGCATAACCCCAGGTGTTCGGCGCAATCGCGGAGGTTGCCGGTTGTGCGAATCCGTTGTCAACGACCTGCACAAAGCCGTTTTTATCAATGGCGTAGTTGATAGCCTGTCGGACCAGGGGGTTGTTGAATGGCTTGACGGTCGTATTGAACGCGATGTAATCTACAACGATGCTTGGCGTATGCTTGACAACGATGTCCGAATTGGACTGAAGCGAGGATACCTGGTCCGTAGGAATCGGAAATACGAATTGAGCCTCTCCGCTTTCCAGCATGGAAACACTCGTCGCCTCGTCAGGGACAAACTTGAAGTCAATCTCCTTGACGTTCGTCTTTGTGCCCCAGTAGTTTGGATTTTGCTTGACCAGAAGGTCACTCCCGTCCTTCCAGTACACGAACTCGTACGGACCGGTTCCATCCGGATGCTGTGCCACCTTCGAACCGTATTCCTGTAGCGCCTTCGGGCTGATCATCATCGCGGCGGGGTGGGCAAAGTTCCCGGCGATGGCTCCGAAAGGCTGGTTTAAGTCGACCTCGACCTTGTAGTCACCCAAAACCTTTACCTGGCTGATCATGGAGAACAAGCTATATCTCTTGAGGTGACTGTTTGGGTCCTTGGCGCGGTCCAGATTGACCTTGACCGCTTCTGCATTAAACGGTGTTCCATCCGCAAATTTAATACCCTGACGGAGAGTGAAGGTAATGGACTTGGCATCTGGGGCGACGGTGTACGATTGAGCGAGCACCGGCACAATCTTCATGTTCTTGTCAAATCCAAGCAACCCCTGGTACATCGTCTTCTCAATAGTGTACGATAGGTTATCCTGCGTATCGTACGGATCTGTTGTGGTTGGATTTCCGTTCAGGGCGACGGTTAAGACGCCATTGCTCGATCCGCCCGCGGCTGTTCCGGAGCCGGTGCTGTTCTGCCCACTACCAGACGCGGCATGATTCCCTGCCGTACTCCCGCCTGAATTCGTCGAACCACCGCACGCTGTGATGCCTCCTGCGGCGGCTATCATCGCGACCGCCAGGATGGCCACCTTCGTCTTTGCCGGCATCTTATTTTCCCCCTCGTGTTAAAAGTGCATGCGATACGAGAAACATCCGATAACCATACAACCGTCAGCATTGATGCGAGCCACATGCGTCACATCCACGCAGGAAGCCGGGTTCTCCGGGGGCGGGTTGTCCATGATTGCTTGTCCAGGGCCTTGAAACAGCCCATCCCATTGAACAGGTAATCGAGCGTGAACGAACCCAACGCCCATCGCCCTCGATACAGCTGACAGTCGCGCCTGCAACGCAGAGCATGGTTCCCTGCATTGCGTGTAATTTTATACACGTGGCAATTATGCGGCATGTACCCGGAACTAGGCAAGTAAGGGATTGGGATCGAGATTAACAATACCTCCCAAGCAGCAAAACGGACGCCGTTTTCGTACTCCTTGGTGCACTCGGTATGAATGGTCAACGCGAAAAGAAAGCAGCAGGCCCATCCAACTCCGATCCAAGTCCATGATGGGCTCAGACCGAAATCCGGATGGGCCTGCAACCTGGGACTGACCCTCTATTGCAACCCGGACGCGTTGGCCGCCGCATCCACCAATCCCTTAAACAGTCCGAGGAAGTGGGATGCGGTGCGCCACAGGTTCTCGGGGTGCCACTGCACGCCGACGACGAATGGGTACGCTTCGTGCTCGACGGCCTCAATCAGACCGTCTGCGTCCCATGCCACGGGCCGTAAGCCATCTCCGCAGCTCTTGACCGCTTGATGGTGGAATGAGTTGGTGCGCACCGACGGGCGCTCGCCGAGAAGGCGGTAGAGCAAACTGTCGGGAGCGATACGGACGTCGTGCGACAGGTGTGCCCGCCGAGCGTGTTGAGCGTGCAGGATGGGACTGCGCCACTGCGACGGCAGGTCCTGGTACAAGGTGCCGCCAAACGCGACGTTCAACACCTGGATGCCGCGACAGATAGCGAGAATCGGTTTCCGGCGCTCTACGACGGCCCGAATCAGCTGCAGCTCCAGCTCGTCCCGCTCGGGGATGATGTTGCCGAGGCCGCGCTGCGGTTGTTCTCCGTAACGCAACGGATCGACGTCTTCACCACCGGACAGCAGCAGCCCGTCAATCCGGTCGGCAATGTCCACGAGATTCTCCGCATTTTCCAGAAACGGGATTACCAACGGCAGACCGCCCGCTGTCTCCACGCCGTGCGCGTAGTCATCACCCAGACTGACACCCAGCAGATTCGGTCCTGGAATTCGAAGATCTGGAGAAAAGCGTGTTCCGGAAATGCCAATCAGCGGTTTCAAAGACCTGGATGTCATGTCTCACACTCCTGTCAGATGAACGTCCTGCGGCTGTTCGTCGGCCGCGCACAATGGGTTTCCTCACTCCCCAGGATACGCCGGACGAGTCCCCTCTGCCTACGGGAGATCTGGCGACCGCTTTAACAAACGGCTCTCGAGCGCTTGCTGCAGGGTTGCTTTCGTCTCCACCTTCCCGCTCAAGGAGATGCCGAGGGAGATCATCGCGTTTGCAATCTCCGGCCGGATGCCGGTAATCGTCGCTTCGCAACCCAAGAGTCCAATCCCCTCGATGATGCGGAACAGGTGCCCCACCACGGCGGTGTCGAGGAAGGCAACCGCCGAGACGTCAATCACAATGTGCTCCAGTCTCAGCTGCGAGATCTGTTGAAGCGTTTTCTCCTGGATGGTCTTGGCCCGATGGGTGTCGATGGTCCCGACCAGCGGCAGGATGGCCTGCGTGTCGGAAAGCGGAATGACCGGCACCGACAAGTCATCTATCGCCTCGCGGTGTGAACGCAAGATCTCGTTCTTGTAATCGATATAGGCGATGTAGTATTGCGATAGGTACGCATCGAGCATCCCGTTGTACTGCCGCTGCAGGTGGAACACTTCATCGGCACTGAGCGGATGGTTGACGTGGTACTGGTACAGAAAATCCCACAGCGTCGTCCGGAACGCTTCCGTCAACTCGAGAATCAACACGAGCGGGTGGTCTTGCTTCGCCGCACTCTTGCCAAACTCCTTGCCATGACGGTTCAGTTCGTGTTTGTTGCCAGTCACGATGGACGTGAACAGTTCGTGAATCAGGCGAAACAGCCCGTCGGGCGTCCAGTCGTTTTCCTCAATGTACCGAAACGAGTGTGGCGCTTGGGCCCGGAAATGATCCTCAAACGACGCCCAGTTGGCCTCAGCGAATGCCTGGAACGTCTGTCCGTCCTCGTATTCTAGTGACAAATTCTCCCCTCCAATCGGCGCCACCGGGTAGAGCGGAAGCTCCAGTGTGAATTCGGTTCCACGCCCCAGCTCACTGTGGACCTCGATGCGGCCGCCATGTTCGTAGACCGTCGAATACACCTGAGTTAACCCCATGCCCGTCCCCTGTTCCTTCGTGGAGAAGAACGGGGTTCCGAGCAACCGCAGGTCTTCCTCCGCGATGCCCACGCCGGTATCCTGAATGGAAATGCGGAGGTGGTTTCCTTCCCGTCGGTGGACGATGGTGACGGTGCCCTCACCGCGAATGGCCTCAAAAGCGTTTTTGAGCAGGTTGAAGAAGACTTTCTTAAACTGATTCCGTTTCACGTAAATGGACTGATCTTCGTCCTGAAACTGCTTGTCCACTTTGACGCGGTACAGTTGCTCCTGAAACAGGTAGAGGATGGACTCCATCTCGGCGCACAGGTACACCGCCTGCACCGGTTCGTCGTCGAGGTCGGGTTTCGACACTTGCAGAAGGTTCTGTAACGTCAGGATGGCCCTATCGAGTTCGCTGCTGGCCACCTCGAGGTAGCGGTGCGGATGCTCTTCTTGCAAGAGTTGCAAGAAGCCCTTCACGGCAGTCAGCGGATTGCGGATTTCATGGGCGATGCCAGCCGATATCTTGCCAATCGCCGCCAGCCGGCTGAGCGTCTGCTCCTCGCCCAGACCCGACCCGGCCTTGTCGCGTCCATTTGACTGCACGAATGGTCGTCCCTCCCGCAGACGTCCGGATGTCGACGTCATCCATCAACCGTATGACACCCGCTAGTCCCAAGCCGAGACCGGACGTCGGAAGGCGGTTGCGCCCTTCCAAGACGTCGTCCAGGTTCAAAATCCCCGGCCCGTGGTCTGTGACCCGTATGTAGATCCCTCGTGGCACAAGGCCACACTTAAAGGAGCCAGCACCCCCCACGGCATGCGCCAGCACGTTCCGGGTGAGCTCCGACACGCTGACCAGGACCTGCTGTGCATCCATGTCCGTGAACGGAAGCCCCCGCATCGCGCGCCGGGCCAGGGCTAGTGCAACGTAGACGTCATCCTCTGTACGGATGCTGACCGTTTCCAGAGCGACGTCGCGGTCCATCCGATGCAACGCCTCCGCCACTGACATCGTGTCACCCAGACCTTTCGTAGCCAATATACGGTTGTAGACACGCCGGGTCAAGAACGCAGAAACAACCCGATGGACCGAACCGCCCCGTGTTCTGCGGCCCTGCGAAACCCCTCTACCTGGTCGGCATCTGTCATCTCAGTACACGTGCTGCGATACCTGATCTCGGTCGGCCGTGCGCGCCGCTGTTGCAATCAACCGGTAGGGAAACGAGCGAGCGAGGCCCTTCGGCTGCCGCGGCACGGACCGGACCCGGCGCCGCACAGACTCCAAAATCAGGTTCATGGCGAAGACGGTCCACGCGACGAACAGGGCGGGTGCCATCAGTTCCCACGGCGACGCAAAGAACTCGTGCGCCGTATCCGCGAACAAACCGCCCCAATCGTGCGACGTGTTGACGAACACGTACCCGGCCTGTGACGGAATCCACGCCTGCCCGAGCGTAATCTGGAAGTAACCGACGACGGCGACAAGGATGACAATCCGGTTGAACTCCACGAACAGCTGCTCCGACGCCGTCTCCACGAGTGGCCGCCAGAGGTGAATCAGGAACCGGGTCCAGCGCGTATTTCCGGAAATCTCCGCCGCGTCCATATACTCCTTGTCCGAAGCGTCGTCGAGGACGTGTTGGATGACGTAAGACACCTTCCCCGTTTCAATCAGGGCAATCACACACATGTAGATGACCGCATGGATGGGCCCCCAGTAGGAGCTGCCGTTGGATTCCACATGGACGCCGAGCCAGTAGACCGGCGGCAACTCCAGAATAAGCAGTGCGCCGACCACACCCGGGATGAGGCTGACGCAGCCGTTCCACGTCTCAATCAAGAAGCGCACAGGGCGCCACCCCACGATGGACGACAGGACGGCAAGCCCCGTCCCGAGGAAAATCACGCCGACCGTGGCGATGCCGGCATACAGAAACGTCGGTAGGGTGTCGTGCAAGGCATTGCTCAGCATGTCGCGCCCATAGCGGTCCGTCCCCAACAGGTGCTGCGCCGACGGTGGGAAGGCCGGAGTAGACATGGAGTGACTCGTGATATGAATGGCGTCCATCTGGTCCGGTGCCGGCAAGCCGAGGTGGTTCGCCAGCGCCGCAGCGGCACAGAGGAGCACGAGCATCAACGCCCCGGGCCAGAGCAGCCAGTCCACCTTACCCGAAGCGGACGTGTCGCGGAGCACACTGGTATAAGGGTTTCGCACCTTGCGGTATCCCGCCATGTCGAGGATGAGCGCGACGATGGCGTAGAACGCGACGAACACCAGGAGGCAGGCCGTCAGGTACCCGAGCACGAGGTTGCGGTCGAACGGGCTGAATACCGCCACCACCTGCCCACCCGCGTCGATGGGGTGGTCGTACACCGGCTCCGATCCGCTGTTCCCCATCGCGGAAAACAGCCCGTACAAGAGGCCGTGTTGGTAGTAAAGATATTCCACCATGATGAGCCCGGAGAAGAGCATCGCCAATGCCGGAACGCTGGCGACGCGAATCGTGGAGAGGAGGTTCGGCAACAGGTGCTTCCACAGCACACGGCGGGCGCTGAGGCCTTTCGCCCGAGCTGTGACCAGGTACAACTGTCCGAACTGTTCTTCCACTGCGGTCCGAACGGCCCGTGCCATGAACATCGTCGGGACGAGCGACAGCGTCACTGCAGGTACGAGTATGCCCGGGATGAACAGGGCGCTGCCGATAAACGGGATCTGCTGGCGCGTGGCGATTTCAACCGCAAACACGATGGTCTCCAGCGTCACGATGACGAAGAAGTCCGGCACCGATTCGAGGAACCACTGCACAAAGGACGACAGAGCGAAGCCCCGAGTCTGCTTGCCGGCGTGAAGGCCATCGTAGATGCCTTTCGCGACACCGCCGACCAGCACGATGAAGAGCGCGATTGCCATGAACACGATGGACCTCCACGCCGTCCGCCACACCTGGGGCATCACGGGGGAACCGTCGACCACGGTCTTGCCGAAGGACAGCGTGAGGATGCCGTGCCCCAAGGCAGCCAGTTGTTGTCCGTACACATGCCAGCTGAAGGCGTGGATGGGCTGCGGGTAGAGCGACGACTGGCCCGCTGCCTGTCCGTGCGGGGCCTCCACCAACAGCACAAGAACCGCAGCAATCAACAGCCACTGAACGACCCGTACAACCCGCCCCATCCGCATGCCTCCCTCAGCTGCCACAAGCGATGATAGGGAAACTATATCACACCGCTTTCATGGATGCCGTTGTCAACCACCCCTGGAAACTTGGTGCAGCGAACAGGCCTGGGAAACCTGTATCATGGCTTACGAAGGACCCTCTCAAGAAAGGTGGAGATTTCCGAGATGCTGAAAGTATGGAAGGAATTCCGAACGTTCATCCTGCGCGGCAACGTGATTGATCTCGCGGTCGCGTTCATCATCAGCACCGCGTTCAATAAGGTGGTGTCGTCGCTGGTGAACGACGTAATCATGCCCCCGATTGGACTGGTGCTGGGCCGCATGGATTTTCAGAACCTGTTCATCAGCCTCAGCCGGCACCAGTACGCCACGCTGGCGGAGGCGGAGAAAGCCGGCGCGCCGACGCTCAACTACGGCACCTTCATTCAGAACGTGGTGGACTTCTTCATCATCGCGGCCGTCGTATACTTCGTGATTGTCCGGACGAACGAGCACTTCAAGCGACGGTCCGCAACGGCACCGGCTCCCCCGACCACAAAGCTGTGCGACTACTGCTTCACCGAAATTCCTGTGCAGGCGACGCGTTGCCCCAACTGTACGTCGCTGCTCGCGAAGGTCGGAACCCATTCTGACCACTGAAGTTACTGCAGCGCCCTGGCATACTTTGCGGCAACGCGCTCGAGTTTCGGCACCAAGTCTGCCAGCCCGCGGCGCAGCACCTCGCCAGCCAGCGGGATGCCGTGCCCCGTCATCGCCCACGATGGCCGCAACTCCACCAACTTGCGGACAGATTCAGCCGCCGCGGCCCAGTCCATGGTGAAGTAGGCCGGCGGCCCGTGCACCTCCGGCTCCTGGGTGAGGACGGCCATCGCCGACTCCTGCTTCACCGTGGTGAAGGCGTCCCCAGCAATGAGACTTCCGTCCGCCGCCCGGTACAGCGACACGTGTCCCGGGGTGTGCCCCGGCGTGTGAATCCACTGCCAGTCCGGCATGCCTGGGATGGATCCGTCCTCCGGCAAAGCCTTCAAGCGATGACCGAGGTCGATGGGCCCACGCGGGTAGAGCGGTGACAGCAGGGTCATCATCCCCCCGCCCGCGGCGAGGTTGGGCGGCGGGTACGGCGTGGAACCGTCCAGGTAGGGGAACTCGCTGGGATGCGCGTACACCGGAACGTCCCACGGGCGGCACAATTCGAGGAGGGCGCCGACGTGATCGAAATGACCGTGGGTGAGAACCACCGCTTTCGGTGGCCGGTCTCCGAAGCGGTCCACCGCAGCCCTGCGGATGCGCTCACCGGCGTGGGCGAGCCCAGCGTCGACGAGCACCCACGATTCGTCCCGCGCCGGGTCTCCGACAAAGCAGAGGTTGGCAATCTGCACGCGCAGGCAATAGATATCAGGAACCACGGGCGTCAGCTGGAGCCCTTGGAGGGACTCCCATCCACTCGCTGAGATGTCTGCCACAGGTCCACCTCCAACCGCACACTCGGGCACGGCCGAGCGGTCTGGTCTCAGCGTGCCCCAGACCTCCCCCAGACATTCCATCTTCCGCCGGGATACGCTACAATACACGGATATACAGAGGTGCCCGTTTAGCGGTGACAGACTGGGTCTGTCCACCGACACAGGAGGTTCGCCCATTGGCCAAACAGGACAAGCAGTTTGTGAAGGAGATCACCCCTCAGAGTGAAGACTTCTCTCGCTGGTACATCGACGTCATCCGCAAAGCGGACTTGATGGATTACGCGCCCGTACGCGGCTGCATCGTGTTCAAGCCAGACGGCTACGAGCTGTGGGAAGGATGCCAGCGCGAGCTGGACCGGCGATTCAAGGAAACGGGACATCGCAACGCGTACTTCCCGCTGTTTATTCCGGAGAGCTTTTTCCAAAAGGAAAAGGAACACGTCGAAGGCTTCAACCCAGAACTCCCCTGGGTGACGGAAGCAGGCGGCGAGAAGTTGGAAGAGCGCCTGGCGGTGCGGCCGACCAGCGAGACCATCATCGGGCACATGTACGCACAGTGGATTCAGTCTTACCGAGACCTGCCCGTTCTCATCAACCAGTGGGCGAACGTGGTTCGTTGGGAGAAGCGGACCCTGCCGTTCCTGCGCACCAGCGAGTTTCTCTGGCAGGAGGGGCACACCGCCCACGCCACGGCAGAGGAAGCGGAAGCCGAGACGCGCCAGATGCTCGACGTGTACACGGACTTCGTCGAGTCGGTGCTCGCGATTCCGGTCTTCCGCGGCCAGAAGACGCCATCCGAGAAGTTCGCGGGCGCCGTGAGCACCTATTCGCTCGAAGCGATGATGAAAGACGGAAAGGCCCTGCAGGCTGCCACGTCGCACTACCTCGGGCAGAACTTTGCCAAGGGGTTTGACATCACGTTCGTCGACAGGGACAACACCCTGAAGCACGTCTACACCACGTCCTGGGGCCTGAGTACGCGCATCCTCGGAGCGCTCATCATGGTGCACGGCGACGACCGCGGCTTGCAACTTCCGCCGAAGATTGCGCCGACCCAGGTCATCATCATCCCGATTGGGCCGCAGAAGGAGCGAGAAAGGGTCGTGGCGCATGCGACCGACTGTTTGAAGCGCCTGCAGTGCGCAGGCTTCCGCGTCCGCATGGACGCGCGCGAGGACTTCAGCCCGGGTTGGAAGTTCAACGAGTACGAGATGCGAGGCATCCCCGTACGGCTCGAGATTGGCCCGCGCGACATCGACAGCGGCCAGGTCGTCCTGGTGCGGCGCGACACCGGGGAGAAGCTCGTCATCCCCGAGGCGCAACTGCTGCAGCAGTTACCAGAGCTCCTCGACGGGATTCAGCGAGACATGTTCGCCGCTGCAAAGGCGTTCCAGGAGGCGCACTCGTACGTCGCGCACAGCCTGGATGAATTGAGCGAGATCATCACAAACCAGCGCGGGTTCGTACTCGCTGGCTGGTGCGGGGATGACGCGTGCGAACGAGCAGTGAAAGACGCCTGCGGCGCCACGAGCCGCAACATCCCGTTTGACCCGCCGACGCGCCTCGACAACTGTGCGGTCTGCGGAAAACCAGCCGCCCACAGCGTGTGGTACGCGAAAGCCTACTGAGTTCGAGCGCGTGAAACGAGACGGCGTTCTTGGGTGGAGACCGCCCACCCCCGAACGCCGTCTCTTTCTACACGGCTCGACACCGTCTACGCCAGCTCAGTGCACCAGCTTGAAATCCTGCGGCGGCCAGAGCACCGCATCGATGCGACCGATGATGTACTTGCGCGCCACGAAGTGATTCTGCCAGAAGCGGCTGTCGTACGAGTTGTTGCGGTTGTCACCCATCATAAAGTACTCCCCAGGTGGGACCTTGTACGGCCCGAACGTACCGAGGGTCACCACACCGTGCAGGTACGGCTCGGAAAGCCGCTTGCCATTGATGTACACCCCTCCATTCTTAATCATGACGGTGTCCCCAGGCATTCCGATAATCCGCTTGAGGAGCGGCGACTCGGTGGTCGTGTGCGGAGGCGCGGTGAACATCACCACCTCTCCGCGGTACGGCGCGTGCAGTTCGACGGCCAGATGGTCCACCAACAGGCGGGTGGGGTACGGCAGGGTCGGCACCATGGAGCCAGAGACCACGGTCGCCATGCTGAACGCGTAGTAGCGGCACAACAGGGCAATCGCGACACCAATCGCAATCGGCAGCAGGTAACCCTTGATAAAACTCACGAAATACCGCAAGACGACACCTCAATCCGTCGAATTGATCTCCCCTATGATAGCAGAACATGGACCGCAGCAGGGAAAGGACTGACATTTCAGCGCCGGATTGCATCGGTTTCCGGGCCGCTGGGTACACTGGAACAGGCCCGAACGAGCCGTGCAACCGCGGCGGCTGATTCGCGGCCGACTGTACACCCCGGAGGTGCAACACGTGACCCAACACAACTTCCACCTCATCTCCCGGCAAGCGTTGATGGATCTCGTTTGGAACCAGGGCCTCACCGACGCTCAGATTGCCGAACAGTTCGGCGTGACGGCCAATCAAGTGTACGAAAAGCGCAAGCGAATGAACCTGGTTCACGGGCGGGTCTCAGCGCAACAGCTACAGGAAATTGTGGGTCTCGCGGAACGCATCAAAACCCTTCCGCTGGAGGCCATCTCGGAGATTCAGCAGATTGTCAACCGGTATTCGCAATAGGCCTTCACCCCATCACACCCGGGCCCTGCCATGGGCCCACCCCCAGGTATGGGTCTTCGTGACTCTTGGATTCCAACCGAAGGTTGACAGCCCGAATGCCGGTCCCTATGATGGGACCATTGAACACAATGGAGGTCCGTATGCGTGGCGATTGCGCTATTCATCCTGACACTCGGTTTGGTCATCTGGCAACCGAGAGGCTTGTCTATTGGCTGGAGCGCGTTCGGAGGGGCCGTGCTGGCCTTGGTGTTCCACGTCGTATCGCTGCAGGACGTCTGGTCCGTCACGAAGATTGTTTGGGATGCAACGTTGACATTCGTCGCCATCATCATCACGTCGACCATTCTGGACCAAATCGGGTTTTTTGAGTGGGCCGCTTTGAAGATGGCGCGCGCGGCGAATGGCAACGGGAGACGCGTGTTTCTCTACGTCATTTTGCTCGGCGCAGCGGTGTCTGCCTTCTTTGCGAACGACGGGGCGGCGCTCATCTTGACGCCGATTGTCCTTGAAAAGATGAAGCTGCTGAAGTTTGACGTGCGGAAGATGATCCCGTTCATCATGGCGTCCGGATTTATCGCGGATACCACCTCGCTGCCGCTGATTGTCAGCAACCTGGTGAACATCGTGTCCGCCGATTACTTCCACATCGGGTTCCTCACGTATCTGGTGCACATGGTGATTCCGGACCTGTTTTCCCTCGGCGCCAGCATCTTGGTTCTCTACCTGTTTTTCCACAAGGATGTTCCGCCGTACTATCAACCCAGCGACCTGCCAGACCCATCGTCCGCCATCGCACATCAGGGGATGTTCCGCGCATCCTGGGTGATTCTCGCCATTCTCCTGGTGGGCTATATCTTGACCGAGTTGCTCCACCTTCCGGTTTCGCTGGTCGCGGGTGCGATTGCCATCGTGTTCCTCATCGTTGGCAGCCGAACTCAGGTGATTCAACCTTGGCAAATCCTCAAAGGCGCGCCGTGGGCCATCGTCGTCTTCTCCATCGGCATGTACGTGGTTGTCTGGGGGCTTCGCAACGCTGGACTGACGACCCTGCTCGGCCACGTGATTCAAGCGACCGCACACGGTGGCCTGTTCGCCGGTACCCTGTCGATGGGCTTCATCGCGGCCATCCTGTCCAGTGTGATGAACAACCTGCCCACCGTGATGATTGACGCACTCGCTATCCACTCGGCGAGTGTGACACAGGCGATGCAGCAGTCGTTGGCGTACGCCAACGTGATTGGCTGTGACTTGGGGCCGAAGATCACCCCGATTGGGTCTCTCGCAACGCTGCTCTGGCTATACGTACTGGGTAACAAGGGCATCACCATCACCTGGGGGCGGTATTTTCGATCCGGCCTCGTCCTCACGCTCCCCACCTTGTTCGTGACGTTGACGGGTCTGTGGCTGTGGAATCTCGCCATACGTTGACGTAAACGTAAATTTGCAGTATATTTCACGCAACCGATGGCATCCGCCCTTCACGGCCAAGCGCGGCGGGAATCGCCACGCACAGCCACACCGAGAGGGGGGCTAGACGCGAAGCGCTACACCATCACCGAACTCACGCAGCGATTTGACGTCACGCCGCGCACCCTGCGCCACTATGAAGACATCGGCTTGTTGCAGCCGGAACGGCGGGGCAGCCAACGGCTGTACACGGAGCGAGATCGGGTTCGGATTCAGCTCATCCTGCGCGGGCGGAGACTCGGTTTCAGCCTGCCGGAGATCTCCGAGATGCTCGCCCTGTACGACGTGGACCCGACACAGGTGACGCAACTTCGCGACGCGCTGCACAGAGGGGACCGAAAGCTGCAGGAGATAGAGGAGCAGATAACCGAGTTGCAAGCGCTGCGCGAGGAGCTTCTGGAAGTACGGGATACGCTGCAGCGCGTCCTGGATGAAAAGCTCAGGGAGGGGCACGCCACTTGAAGCACATCTCCTACGCCTACGATACCAACCATTTTACCCGAGATGAAACGTTTCAAGACATCCTCACGCATATCTGGCCCGAATCCGTAAACCATCGCCGGGAATTCGTCGAGTTCGGCGCGTTCGCTGGACGCGAGGTCTATGAAACCGTTTACCACGTTGATCACGATGCGGCTCCGGTCCTCATCCACCACGACTTGGACGGGCGTCGGGTGGACCGTGTGCGGCTGAGCCCGCCGCACCGCCAGATGCTGCAGCAGCTTGCCCGAATCAACCGCCCACCCTACGAGGGCGGGAGCTGGCACCATCACTTCGCGCTGGGGTACCTCGTCGGTGACCCCGGACTGTACTGTGTCCTGACCATCACCAACCAGGTCGTCTACGCGATTCACAAGTACGCGCCGGCGTTCGCGGAGTGGAAGGAGGCGTTGTTGTCCGGCCAAGCGTTCGGAGCGACGTGGATGACGGAATCTCAGGGCGGAAGCGACCTCGGAGCCAACCAAGCGACGGCGCGCCCAGACGGGTCACGGTGGCGTATCACGGCGGACAAATACTTCGCCAGCGGCGCGGGCCTAACGGATTACGCCATCACGACGGCCCGTCCCGAAGGTGCGCCCGCGGGTCCGAAGGGTCTCGCCCTGTACCTTCTGCCACGCGTGAACGGCGCGGGAGAACTGAATTTCCACGTGCGCCGGCTCAAGGACAAGAGCGCAACCCGGGCCGTCCCGTCCGGCGAGGTGGAACTGGCGGACAGCGAAGCGTACCTCATTGGCGACGCCAAGCTCGGAATCTACTATACGTTGGAAAACCTGACGGTGTCCCGGCTGGCCAACGCCATCGGAGCGATGGGCATCGCCCAAAAGGCGTTCTTGGAAGTGCAAGGACGCGTCACCCGCCGCACCAGCTTCGGTCGTCTGTTGCAGGACCACCCGCTCATCCGCCGCGACCTGACGGATTTCGCCGTGCGACATGCCGCTGGACTTGCCCTGACCTTCGAGGCCATTGACGCATTCCAGCGCGCTTGGTCAGACCGGCCGCCGTACACGGATGCATACCATCGCGCCCGTTTCCTCACTCACCTGGTCAAGACCCGTACGGCAGACCACGCGGCACACCTGACGGCACTTGCGATGGAACTGTTCGGTGGACTCGGGTTCCTTGAAGAGTACGGGATTGCGCGTTGGCACCGGGAAGCGCTCATCACGCCCATTTGGGAGGGACCCAGCAACATCCAGGCACTCGATTTCCTCGAGACTTGCCGCAAGCCGATGACGCACGAGTGGTTCCTGGAGGAGGCCCTGGCGCCACTCCACCAGGTTGGTTCACCCGCGGCGCGGGCTGGCGCGGAAGCGGTTCGCCGAGCGTTGCACGGCCTCATGACTCTCCCGCCCGAGTCTGCAGAGTGGCGAGCGAAAGCAGCCCTTCGCCTAGCGGCGGACGCTGCGCAGGTTGCGGCGCTCTATCGGATTGCCGAAACGGCCGGAGAACGCTACGAGAAACTCGCAAACCTGTACGCTCACCACGCGTTCCAGCACGACGAGTATCCGGACTGGGTCCTTTCCGACAGGTCCGTTTGGGGGGTGGGTCTCGATGCGGCACGGGCTGATACCTGAACTGCTGGCGGATGCCGCCTGGCAATCCGGCGATGTGGAGGTCGTGAGCGGCCAGGTCCGCTACACGTACGCGGAGGCGTGGGAACGGGTTGTGCGGTTGGCTCGGTCCATGAAGCAGATTGGCATCCACAAGGGGACGGTCGTGGGCGTTCTCGATGTGAACAGCCACCGGTATTTCGAGCTCCAGTATGCGCTGGGCCTGGTCGGTGCGGTGGTCCACACTTTGAACTTCCGCCTGCCGCTGGCCGACCTCGCATTCACCGTGCAGCACGCGCGGGACGAGGTCCTGTTTGTGTGGGACGGTTTCCGCCCGTTGGGTGAGGCGTTGCGCAGGTTCGTGCGCGGCGTGGTCTGGATGCCGGAGGCGGGGTCAGCGCCCCCAGCCGCAGCGACCGCAGAGGCCGCCCTTGCCGTGGCTGGAGAGACGAGACCGGCAGACGTGTCCGAATGGCCGGATTATGAGTCCCTGATTCAGTCTCAACCGGCGGGCGCCGCGCCGCCACCCGTGGAACTCCAGGACACCGATGCGTACTCCGTGTTCTATACGACGGGCACAACCGGTCGCCCCAAAGGCATGATCTACCGTCATCGCGACATGATGTTGGCGCCGCTGCAAATCGCGCACCACCTGGCGATTCACGACACCGGCGCAGCCCTTCGCGCGGGCGACACCATCATGCCGCTCATCCCGTTCTTCCATATCCACGGCTGGGGAACACCGTTTTTCGCACCCTACCTCGGAAATAAGCTGGTTCTGCCGGAGCGGGCCGACGCTGCGGCGCAACTGGCGCTCATTCGGGCCGAGCAAGTCACCTGGTCGAACATGGTCCCCACGCAACTCGCAATGCTCCTCGACGCGCTTGCCGACGGCCCGTCGCCGGATGCCACGGTGGCCCAGCTCCGCCTGAAAGTGTTAACCGGCGGCAGCCCGCTCCCGAGTGGGTTGGCGAAGCGAGCCCACCGAGCAGGCGTTGCGTTTTCGCTCATCTACGGCGGATCGGACCAACTGGGTGCGGCCATCTCCGCCGTTCGTCAACCGATGTCGGATGAGGCGCTCCGGGTGCAGTCCTTGTCGACCACGGTGCAGCCACTGCCGATGGTACGGATGCGGGTCTGCGACACGACCGGCCATGACGTCCCCCGCGACGGCGCAACCGTGGGCGAGTTATGGGTACAAAGTCCTTGGCTGCCGAGCGGCTACCTGGACAACCCCGCTGCATCGCAAGCGGCGTACCAAGACGGCTGGTTTCACAGCGGCGACCTGGCGGTTTGGCTGCCAGACGGGTCCTTCCAAGTCGTGGACCGGGTCAAGGACGCCGTCAAGAGCGGCGGAGAGTGGATTGCGACCAGTGTGGTGGAAGCGGTTCTGTCGGAAATCCCAGGTGTGGCGCTGGCGGCCGTCATCCCTGTGCCGGACGAACGGTGGGGAGAACGACCGCTCGCCATCCTGCAGGCTGGCGAGGACCTCCAAGAGGAAACCGTGCGAGCCCATCTCGATTCGGCGGTCGCGTCCGGAGTCATCGCGCGGTTCTGGGTACCAGATCGCATCCAGCGCGTCGCAGAGATCCCCTTGACCAGTGCGGGCAAGGTGCACAAGGCCGCGCTGCGAGCTCAGTATACGCCTTGATTGGGAAGGCGCGCCGAACGGGAGAGGTTCGGCGCGCTCGCTTTCTGCCAGGTGATCCCTTTAGAGCGCTGGGCCACACCAACGCATCCTCACCGTTGTGCCAGGACGACGTAGTGGTACGGGTTCAGGCGACGCCACTCCACCTGAAATGCAACCTCCTCGGCGACCCGCACCAAATCGTCCACGTGAAGCCGCTCGGCGAGCGGAGGCCCCATCTCCATCGGCTGTTTGTCCCACTCGATGATCATCAGTTTCCCAGCCGGCTTCAGCAGCCGGCGAAACTCCCTCAACGCCAGTGCCAGGCTGTCGACTTCGTGCAACACGAAGGCGCACAGCAAGCGGTCCACACTGGCATCGGGCAGCGGGATCTGTTCCGCCACCGCCTGAATGGGTTCAATGTTCAATGTGCCCGCTTCACCAGCCCGTCGCCGGAGCATGTCCAGCATGTCCGGCGACACGTCGACGCCGTACACCGTACGGCACCGCTCGGCGAGCGGCAGGCTGAAGTAGCCCGGCCCGCACCCAACGTCCGCGACCACATGCTGCGGGTGAACGTCAAGGGGTGCCAAAATCTCATCCGGTGGTAACAGGTTGCGCCGCTGTTCATCCAAAAGTCGCGCCACATGCCTCGGGTCAAATCGATGTCCCACGCCCTTCACCGCCTTTCGAGGTCCCATCTTCTGCTCCCTACATCCAGCCGGGAGCGGTCGCCCCCGTGAATCCATCGGGAGGGCCTTTAACTGCCAAACCCTTACAGGACGTCCGCCAGTTGGCTCTCCAGCTGCCCCTTCGGCATATATCCAACCAGTTGTTTCACCGGCCGGCCACCGCGGAACAAGATCATCGTTGGGATGCTCATGATGCCGTAGGCCCCAGCCGTTCTCGGGTTTTCGTCCACGTTCAGCTTCGCCACCACCAGTCGATCCGCCGCCTCATCGGACACTTCCTCGAGTACCGGGGCCATCATCCGACAAGGCCCGCACCAAGCCGCCCAGAAATCCACCAAAACCGGTTTGTCCCCCTGAATCACGCTGTCAAAGTTTTGATCTGTCACCGTCAAGGTCGCCATCGTTCTTCCCCCTTATCGACTTTTCATCAACAGTTCAATGGCCTCGCGGAGGACCTTGTCGGCCGAACCGCCGCCGGCGATTTCTTCGCGGATGCACTGCTCCATGTTCTCGCCGACGACATACATGATCACCCTGTCCACCGCCGCGCGAATGGCTGACAGTTGCGTCACCACATCCTTGCACGACAGTCCCTGCTCCATCATCTGCAACACGCCGCGGACCTGCCCTTCAACCCTCCGCAGGCGGTGCTTCATCGGATCTGTATACTGCATATCGATGGTCCCCCCGTCCCTTTCTATTATACCCCCCTCCGTACAAAATCCACACCCTTGGGGAGTTGACGCATGACAACGGTATGTAATACTGTACGCGACACACAACGACGTCCGAGGGTCTCCTCCGCGTTGTCGGAGCCTTCCGTAGCCGAAGGATACACCCGGCTGAAGAGCGGATCATCATCCCGCAAAGACGTCCATCGACACCGTTTGGAGGAATGGCCGTGCGCGCAAAAGACATCGCCATGTTGTTGCTCTTAGCTGCCCTGTGGGGTGCGTCCTACCTGTTCATCCGCGTGGCGGTTCCGTCCTTCGGGCCCTTGATGCTGGTCGAGCTGCGCGTGCTGCTCGCGGCCGCATCCCTCGCCGTGTACGCCCTGGTCCGGCGCCAGCGCCTGCGCCTGCTGCACAGGTGGTGGCAGTACCTCGTACTTGGCGCTGTGAACGCCGCTCTTCCGTTTGCCCTCATCTCGTTCGCTGAGCTGCGGCTCGACGCCGCCCTCGCCTCCATCCTCAATGCGACCACCCCGATGTTCACCGCTGTGGTATCGTGGTTGTGGCTGAAAGATCCATTTACGCTGAAGAAAATGGGCGGCGTGCTGCTTGGCATCGTCGGGGTGGCCATCGTGATTGGCTGGCATCCTGGAAGTGGCGCACACGTCGCCTGGCTGTTCGCTTCTGGCTCCCTGCTCGCGGCCATCTTCTACGCGGTCGGCGGTGTGTTCTCATCGCGGCAGTTCCAGGGCGAAAAACCGCTCGACATGGCCGTCGGTCAGCAACTCGGCGCCGGCGTCGTGCTGTTTCCGTTCTGTTTTGCCGCACTTCCGCACACCGTCCCGTCCGGCGCCGCGATTTTGTCTGTCGCCGGATTGGCCGTGCTCTGCACGGCGCTCGCGTACCTGCTCTATTTTGCGCTCATCCAAAACGTAGGCGCCTTGAAGACCCTGACCGTGACCTTTCTCGTGCCCGTGTTCGGGGTTCTCTGGGGGAGCTTGTTCCTGCACGAGGAGATCACGATGCACCTCATCCTCGGCCTTCTCGTCATCCTGCTCAGCGTCGGGCTCGTCGTCAACATCCGCTTCAAGCGCAGACAGCACCCGCTCACGCCGGATTCGAAGGCGTTGTGAGGAGCGGGCCTGCGACGGTTGTCAGTACGTGCCTTTCATCACGAAGAACGACCCGCGGATGGTGCCAGCGAGTTTGGACTTTTGTTTCGCGAATTTGAACTTGCCCGCCAACGCCTCTGGCACCTCCATCCCTTCAGACAGCTTGAAGCCGACGGCTCGCTTTTTCGGGTCGTCCACTGCGTACATGACATTGACCTCAAGGCCGTCTTCGTAAAACACGTATGTCCACTGAATGTTCTCCACCTGAAAGCGCGACGTTTCAAGAGGTTTGGCGGCAATCTCGATGCCGCGCTCTTCCTTCAGGATGCGGTGCACGTACGCCACCGCATCCTGGCTTTCGCTCGCCGGCTCCACGGTAAACGGGTGTCCGTACTTGTTCATGAAGTAGCGCGCTTCGTTCGCGCGTAAGCCCGCCAACGCCTCGGCCACTGGCGAGGACTCCAACCCTGCTGTGGACACGTTGTGAAAATCGACCACGTACGCCACACGCCGTGCTCCCTTCTGCTTCTTTCGTGTCTTTCCGGTTCTCCAACCCGGGGTCCAGCTGCCGGTCCGGAAGGCCCCACCACAGGTGCCCAGCCCTGCTGGGGTGACGCCGGGACTATTCGGTCGGGCAAATCCGCACTCGGAGTCCCGCCAACGCAAATTCCTCTTCCGCAACCGAGGGCCCCGCTGCCACTCGGCCCCTCCGGAAGTCCAACTGGCAGACACCGGGAAGCACGTCGCCCGGCGCACCGGCGCGCGCTCCGGCCGTTGCAAGGTCGGCCACGCGCAGCTGCACAGACCCGACATCCGCCTGCCAGAACTCGTTGGTCGTCGCCTCCCTCGGCCCATCCGCTGCGTCCACCGAGGCCCCGCGGGTTCCACTGCCCGCTCCGCCTGCCGTCGTCCCGTCGTCGGCAAGGTCCACCCCGAAGTGTTCGCCGTACCGCGCCATCCAGGTCAACGGATTGCTGGTGGCCACATAAACCGCCGCCAGTTCCAGGCCGATATCTTGCTGCAACGCGCCGGATGTGCGCAGCTCAGCCAAGCGTTCGCGGTCGTCTTCTCCCCATTCAATGACGAACGGCAACAGCGCAGGTCCGCCCGCTTCTCCAGCTCCCTTCAGTTGCTCCGGGAACAGCATCCGCCACCGCAACTCGCTCCCGTCCGGCCGTTTGCGGCTCGCTTCCACCGGGCCGGTGAACGACAGGCCGCGCCGCTGCCACGCGGCGGCCAGCTCGTCCATCTGCCGCGTCCGCAAGGCGAACTGGCTGGCGCCCTCCCCCATTGCCAGCCGGTTCAACGCGTTGCGACCGAAGGTGCTGTGGGCGGCCACGGCGGGATCTTGCACGCCGAGCCATTCGATGTACGAGAGCCCGAAGTACGCGAGGGTGTTCCAGGTTCCCCAAGCGGGGTGAACGCCGCCAGGCACGGTGTGGACTCCCGCGGCGCGCTCGAACCGCCGGCGCGCCACTTCCGGGTCTCGAACGACGTGGATCACGTGGTCCAACGCGAGGGTCGGGAGGGTTTGAAACGCGGTGTGCACAGCCCATGCCTCCCTCCTGCCGATTTCGGTGCGGCTCGCGCGCTCCAGTCTACCGCTATTGTACAGGTTGGGAGGGCTGCAAACCAACGAAGGGGGCAATCGACTGAGCGACGGCCTCCACCGCACGCGGATGCACGCCGAGGTGCGCTGCGATGCGGATGCGCGCCGCGGCGCCAACGCCAGCGAAGTCCACCGCGCGACGCACGCGTTCCGCGAGGGTCTCCGTGAGGAAGCCTTGAAACCAAAGATACGGCAGAATCCAAAATGTGCGTTCGCCCGCGTGTGACAGCCGCGCCAACACCATCTCCAGCGGCACGCCGGTGCCCGACAGGTAGGCCCAAGCCAATTTCGGAATCGCGAAACGACCTTGCAGGCGCCGCGCGACCGCCTCGAACGCGGCTTGAGCCTGTGGATCATGATTCCCGCGTGCCACCAGGACGACGGTTCCGTCCGTTCCCCGCGTAAACCCAGCGGCTTGAAGCCGGGCGTAGGCGGCGTCCAGCAATCCGTCGCAATCCCCGACGGCCGCCGTCGAATGCACCGAGACGTCCCGCAACTGCTCACCGAGTGCGCGGAGCTGTTGGGGGATGTCGTGCTTGAGATGCCGCGCCGCGAACAGAAAGACCGGGACCAACAACAACTCCCGAATCCCCGAAGTGACGGCGTCCTCTATCGCCTGCGCAATCGTCGGCTCAGCAAACTCCAAGAAGGCGTGCCGCACCGACACACGGCCGTGCGCTTCGCCGCCGCTCATCGAACCCATTCGCAGGCGCGCCGACACCTGGCGGACGAGCTCGAAGAACTCCGCACGACCGGCTGGCCGTGTCGTGCCGTGGCCGATAAACAACACACACCGGCTCATGCGCGCTCCGCCGGCGCCAGAGACGGCCATGCACCGGTGGGATGGGGCGAGCGCCCCTTGTCCGCCAAGAAGTGCCGCCGGATGACGACTTCCGCCCACGGCGTCTGCGCCCAGATACCGTCAAACCCTTCGGATATCCACTCTCGGGTTCGCGCGTCCAGCGCCCTGGCGCGGCCTTCGGCGAGCGGTCGCCAAGGCAGGACGGTCACTTGGGAAGACGGGCCGACCTGTGGCATCGGGTGTGCGTCCGAGCGAACGTCCCGACCCTCCGGTGCATCGGAGTAGACCGGCGCCGTAGCGACGAGCGGGAGATCCCGCGGCTGCCCGGTAGGTGGATGCGGTTCCAGGGTCCAATCGGGTTGGATGCCTTCGCGGCGGAGCGCCGCCCCAGCCGCCGCGGAACATGCGACAAACCGAAGGTTCGCCAACCGCCGCACGTCCAGCGAGGCAGCCCGCCAAGTCGAGAAGAACTGCGCCACGCCAAGTGCCGTGTGAAACGCCCACACCGCCGCTGTGCGAGCGCTGGCCTGCACCGCCTCCACCAGGGCCGCTTGGTGCAGTTCCAGAACGTCCTGCGCGGCCAGCGCGATGGTCTCCGCACCGAGCTGTTCCAGGGTAACCGCCTGCGCCTCGGCGTCCACCCGGGTCTCGGCTGCAACCACCCACCGTTGCCCAAACCGGGGTTGTGATTCAACCCACTGCAGCACCGCGCGGGCATCCACCACCCGGCCCACCACGATACAGGCGGGCGACTGGAACCCTGCCGCGTGAACCCGCTCGACGATGTCGGCCAAGGTGCCGACCAGAGTCTCTTGGTTTGCTCGGGTGCCCCAATGGATGAGCGCGATCGGCGTGTCGGGCGACATCCCACCGGCGAGCAGTTGTGCCACAATTCTCCGCAACGGACGAACGCCCATCAAAATCACAAGCGTTCCGCCCTGTGCCGCAAGCGCCGACCAGTTGGGCGCTTCCTCGCCTGCACAGCGATGGCCGGTCACGACCGTAAAGGAGGGGGACACCGCGCGCTGCGTGACCGGGATGCCTGCGTACGCCGGCGCCGCGATGGCCGACGACACCCCCGGCACCACTTGCCACGGGATGGCGTGCGCTGTGAGAAACGCCGCTTCTTCACTGCCACGGCCGAACACGAACGGGTCTCCCCCCTTCAGTCGCACCACCGTCTTCCCGCAGAGAGCGAGCTCGACGAGCAGGCGGTGGATGGCCGTCTGCGACCCGGTGCCCGACTCCGCCGTCTTGCCGACGTCGTACAAGTCCGCACCGGGTGGCACGTACCCCAGTAACCGAGGAGACACCAGACGGTCGTAGACCACCGCGTCGGCTTGCTCCAGGCATCGTTTCGCCTTGACCGTCAACAAGCCGGGGTCCCCCGGTCCAGCTCCAACCAGAAACACGCGCCCGATAGCCACGCAATCGCCTCCTCCCTGCCGCTAAACCTTCACCCTCACCGCATGGAGCGACCGCAACGCGTCGATGCCCACGCGGTGCACGTAGTCGCCAAACCGCTCGCCTTCCTGCCGCCCGCGCGCAAACGCAGTCAACGCTGGCCGCAGCGCCTCCGCCAGGTCGGCGAGCGGGATCATCTCGCGGAAGGGCGTGTTGACGCGGGTGCCGTCCGGGCTGGCCCCCAGGTAGATGTCGTACTTGCCCAACACCCGCCCTACAAACCCGATCTCCGCAATGTACGGACGGGCGCAACCGTTCGGGCAACCGGTCATGCGCAGCGAGATGGGCACGTCGGGGATACCGAGCTCCGCCTGAAGCGCTTCGAACGCCCGTACCACCTCGGGAAACACCCGCTCCGATTCCGCAATCGCGAGACCGCACGTCGGCATCGCCACGCAAGCCATCGACGCCGTGCGCGTCTGGGCCAGGTCCTCGGCGAGGGGCACACCGGCATCCGTCAGCATCTGCTCAATCTCTTTCACCTCGTCGACGGTCAAGTCTGCGAGGATGAGGTTCTGTTGCGTGGTCAACCGTACCGTCGGCCGGTATTTTTCGACGACGTCGCGCAACACCGATTTGAGCGCCACTTCGGGTGTATCGCGCACGCGCCCGCTTTCGACGAAGATGCCAATGTACCCCTGCCCCGCCTCGTCTGTGTGACTGCCGAGGTGATCTTCAGATGACCCCCACACCAACGCGCGCGGCGGTTGCAGCGTGGTGCCGCAGGATGCCTCCACCTGGCTCCGGAACCAGTCGAGACCGCGCTCCTCCAGCAAGTACTTCATGCGCGCGAATTTGCGATCCGCTCGGTTCCCGAAATCCCGCTGCACCTTCAAAATGGCGGTGCACACGTCCAGCAACGCGCTTGGCGGAACGAACGCGAACGGCTTCGCGAGCGCCGGGTGCGTCTGCTTGTCGCTGGCCGTCCGTCCCATGCCGCCGCCGACCAGCAGGGTGTACCCGGCGACCGCGTCGCCCGCCCGGTGTGCCACCACGCCGATGTCGTTCGAATACACGTCGCAGCAGTTGTCGCCTTCATACGCAAATGCGATCTTGAATTTGCGCGGCAGGTAGGTCCGCCCATAGAGGGGCTCCTCCTCCACGCCGTCGTCCAGCTGCAGTCTTTCTCCGTCCAGCCAGATTTCGTGATACGCGTTGGTCTTCGCCGCAAACGCGTTCACCAACGTGCGCAGGTCCTCGCGCACTTGGTCGTAGAACGGCCCGCTGTGCGGCGCGGCACAGCAAATGGTGTTGCGGACCTGGTCCCCGCAGCCGCCGAGGGTGGTCAACAGCACTTCGTGGATGCCGCGGATGGTCTCTTTTAGGTTCTGCTTCAGGATGTAGTGAAGTTGAAACGTCTGGCGGGTGGTTATCCGCAACTGCCCACCGCCGTATAAGTCAGCGAGACGGTCAAATTGGAGGTACTGGTCCGCATTCAGGACACCGCCGGGAATCCGCGTGCGGACCATCATCCTATACGCGCGTTCCTTTCCCTCCTGCTTGAGGGCCTTGCGCAGATCCCGGTCGTCCTGCTGGTAGACACCGTGGAACTTGAGCACCTGCACGTTCTCCTCAGAAAAACGCGGCGTGCCATCCGTGAGCGCCTCCGCGATGGTCCCGCGCAACTGACGGCTGGCGTCCTTGATACGCTCGACCTTCGACCACTTGGAGGCGCCTTGTTCGCGCGCTTCTACGTCCTGTTCAGACATGTTTCCTCGCCTCCGTCGTCCCAATAACCGTGTAAACCGATATGTATTTGAGTTTTGTTGATGCAATGGTACCGACGCAGCGCCATGTATGTCAATTGGTATTTAAGGAATGGCGGTTCCCGCGCTCCCCGCCTTGTGGCCAACGGTCACACAGTCGCGACACACCGGCCACATTCGTCAAAGAAATCTCAGATCCCCCAAGTCCGCGACGCCGTACAATGGTCGATGAAGGGATGCTCGCGAAGGTTTTGACGCGATGCCCAATTCCCTACGGCATAGATCTCGTTTCGGAATGAGGTGGATTCCCGTGCGGATATCGCGGCGCAGGATTCAAGTGGTGCTGGGAGCACTGTGGATGTTCGACGGCGTGCTCCAACTCAAACCGCAGATGTTCACCCCGGCGTTTGTCACATCCGTCATCCTCCCAACTGCCCAAGGGGAGCCCCGATGGATTTCTGATGTTGTAACCTTTGGAAGTCAACTGGTCATCGGACATATCGCCGGTTGGAATGCGCTCTTCGCGGCCATCCAGCTGGCGCTTGGCATCGCCTTCATCGTCAACTTCCGGCTCAAGCCAACCATCGTCGCGTCCCTCCTTTGGAGTGCCATTGTCTGGGTGTTTGGGGAGGGGTTCGGGCAGCTGTTCACAGGGCAGGCGCTGGTCCTCAACGGAGCCCCGGGAGCGGCTGCATTGTACGGCCTCGTGGGTATCTCCATCTGGCCGCGAAAAGACAGCGATGACGCTTGGACCGGTTGGGGGCCTCGGTTCGCACAGATTGCACTCGGCGTGATTTTGGCCATCGGCTGCGGTTTGGATGTACAGCCATCGTATCTGTCCGCCAACGGCATCTCCCAGACCATTGCCGTTCCGTGGCTCGCGCATCCCGTGCACGAGGCCGGAGCTGCGGCGTCCGTTGTGCTCGGCCTCCTCGAATTGGCTGTTGCCAGCCTATACCTGTTGGGTCGCCGGCTGGACATCGCGGTTTGGGCGACCGTTGTGTTATCCCTCGCCTGTTGGTGGTTCGGCCAGGCCTTTGGGCAAGTGGTCGATCCGCTGTCCACGGACGTCAACTCCGGCCCGCTGATGGTGCTGCTCGCCCTGTGCGCCCATCCGCGTTGCCTGGAGCACCGGGGTGCTCGGCGGTGGCACTTGAGGATGGGCCACCGGGGATAACGGTAAAACGAAACAGGAGCCCCCGTCCGCGCCACGGACCGGGGGCCAGCGCAACCACCGCAGAAGGGCGTTCCCCTTCTGCCATTTCCGTTTTTTGTTTTCAGGGATGCTGCCGTCCGTATGACCACGCTATACAAACTTCCGCTGCACCCGCTGCCCGTCGCAGGTGAACAGCACCTCTCGCCCCTCCACCACGCTCTGCAAGTGCACGGTGCGCCCCCACAGTTGTTGCAGGTACGGCAGCGTCTTGTCGAGATGTTTCAGATCCAACTCCACACCCTCGTAGGCGTGTTTCACAAACAGCTCTCCATTGCGGTTGTAGTCTCCGTCGTGGACGTACAGGACCGGCATGCCGCCGTTGATGCGGGATGCGCAGATCTGGTCGCGCACCTTCTCCCAGTCCGTCTCGACCACCCGCCAGTCGTTGCCGACCTTCTGGTAGAGGAACAAGTCGAGTTTGCGCATCAGATCCTTGGTCAGGTAGTTGCGCAGGAACGACATATCGTTCTCCATTTCACGCACCTCAAACATCTTGGCGCGGCCCTGGCCGGGTTCCCGGCCGAGGCGCGCGCGCTCCTCCTCAGTCGGGTGATCCCAACGGCGTTCGATGTCCTCCCAAATGGCGAGACCGACGTGGTACGGGTTGATGGATGTCCGCGAGGGCAATACCACACCCGCGTGCATCTTGGCAAACTCGACCGCATCCGACTCATCCAGGTCCAGCTCCCGCATGATTCGCAGGTGCCAGTACGTAGCCCATCCCTCGTTCATGATCTTGGTCTCAATCTGCGGCCAGAAGTAGAGCATCTCCTCCCTCAGCAACGACAGGACGTCACGCTCCCACTCCTCGAGGGTCGGGCTGTGTTCAATCAAGAACAGCATCAGGTCTTTCTGCGGAAAGGGCGGAATCCGTCGAGGGAGCTCTGCGACTTCCGGCTGCGATTCCGCACGGGTCGGGTCGTCCGGGTCCAGACCCCACAAATCGTCATACGGGCTCGGCGTCCGCGTGCGCTGCTGCGACACGCGCGCTTCCCCCCGCGCTTGCCAGGAAAACCGGCGCCGCTGTTCCGCAACCGCCCGGCCGCGGGAGCCGTGCAGGGTCGGGTCGACATGTTCCTGTAAGGCCATCCCCGCATCCAACAGGCGTTCCACCCGCGGGCGGCCGTACTCCAGTTCATACTGCCGAATCCGCTCCGCGTTGGCGGCCATCCGCTCGACCATATCCCGCGACGTGCGGGCGAACATGGCGTTGTTCTTGAAGAAGTCGCAGTGCGCAAGCACGTGTGCGCAGACGGTCTTGTTCTGCAACAGGGAGTTGCCGTCGAGCAGAAACGCGTAGCACGGGTCGGAGTTGATGACGAGCTCGTAGATGCGGCTGAGACCGAGATCGTACTCCAGCTTCATCCGATGGAAGGCCTTCCCGAAGCTCCAATGGTGAAACCTCGTCGGCATCCCGTACGCGCCGAAGGTGTACAGGATGTCCGCGGGGCAGACCTCAAACCGCATGGGGAAGAAGTCGAGCCCGAACCCCCGGGCAATCTCCATCATTTGGTCGATGCTGCGCTCCAGATCTTCCATTTCCAACGCGTTCACGCGGGTTTCACCCCGCTCTCCTGGCGCGAGAAGAAGTGGCGCAGTGCCCCGTAGACCCCTGATTTGTCGCGAATCACGTAGCGCCGAAAGTCGGGGTGCTGCAGCTTGCTGTAGGCGCTCATCAGGGTTGACGACCGGTTGTACTGGTTGACCTCCGCGTAGCCGAACATCTGCGACAGCTCGCACAGTCGTAACACGTACTTCACGCACTTCTCGTTGTCCGACGTCAGGTTGTCGCCGTCCGAGAAGTGGATGGGGTAGATGTTGTACTGCGACTGCGGGTACTCGCGCTCCACCAGGTTCAGCGCGTACTCGTACACCGAGGAGCAGATGGTGCCGCCGCTCTCACCGCGCGTGAAAAAGTGCTCTTCACTGACCTCTTTCGCTTCCGTGTGATGGGCGATGTAGCGGATCTGCACGGTCTCGTACTTCGTGCGCAGGAACCGCGTCATCCAGAAGAAGAACGTGCGCGCGCAGTACTTTTCAAACATCCCCATGGATGCGGATGTCGCGTGATGCGGAATGGACCAGCAGCCCCGTGGATGTGTTGTCAAGACAGACGGTAGCGGCTCTGAATCTCGGTCACCTCGTGCCCGTCGACCACCACCGCGGTCAGCAGACCGCGGAAGATGCGCCGCACTTCGTCGGGATGGCCGCGACTCGTCCGTTCCACGTCCGCGAGCCACTCGGCGACGGTCACATCGGCCGGGAGGGATCCGGCCGTTCCCCCGGACGCCTGCAGTGTTTGTAACTGGCTCTGCGCCTGCTCGATGGCCTTCACGTAGGACGCCTTCAGCTGCTCGAACGTGTCTCCCGGCAGGTCCGTCTCGACCAGCAAGCGCTGTAAACCGAGTTGTGCCTTGCGCAACGTTTGCTCCAACTGCCGAATCGGTTGTGCGCGGGTCGCGCGGCCGACCACCCGCACCTGTGCGACCGCGCAGCAAAGGGGTTGAAGGCGCTCGAGCAGGAACTGCCAGACGACACGCTCCGTATCCTCGGCGCGCAAGTTCGGCTGGTCGCACTGGTCGCGTCCAAAGCGAAAGGCACGGGAGCACACGTAGTACCGGTACGCAGTCCCGCGGGAGCGGTGCGTCTGACAAAGCATGCCGCTGCCGCACCGTCCGCAGCGGAGGATTCCCGTGAGCGGGTGCCGAGTGCGGCGCGGGTTGTGCTTCGCGCGCTCCACGAGCAGCGCCTCGGCGGAAGCGAACACCTCCCTCGAGACGAGCGCAGGGTGGGCGTCGCGGACGACGACCCACTCGTCCGCCGGAAGACCGTTTCGGCCGCGGACCTTGCTGTACCCGGACTCGTCGAACACGCGCTTCAGGGTGTTGCGCGTTCGGCCGTAGACCAGGTCGCCCGCGTAGGCCGGGTTGCGCAGGACGCGGTTCACCGTGACACGGGACCACAGGTTCCCGTTTTTCGTGAGCAGGCCGTTGGCGTTCAGATGCGCGGCAATCTTGAGCGTTCCGTATCCTTCGACCGTAAAGAGGCGGAAGATGGTCCGGGGGATGTCGGCCCACAGCGGATCGATTTCGAGACGCCGCGTGTCCGGGTTCAGCCGGTACCCAATCGGCGGCTCCCCGACCCACAACCCGCGCCGCGCCAGCGACTTCTTGCCCGAAGAGACGCGCGTGGAGATGCGTTTGCTCTCCATCTCGGACATGACCGAGTGGATGCCGAGGAGATCCAATGTCTCCGGCCGGTCGCTGTCCAGGTTGTCGTTGATGGCGATGACGCGGACCCCACACTGCGCAAACCGACTGACAATTTCGATGTGCTCCGCCTGATCTCGGCTGATGCGGCTGATCTCCTTCATGACAATCACGTCGTAGCGCCCATCCCGCGCGTCTTGTAAAGCCTGCTGCACAGCGGGCCGCTGCAGGAAGCGGGTGTAGTACCCGCTCTGGTCGAAATCGGTGTAGATGCAGGCCTCGTCCAAGTGGAACTCGTCCCCCAGCCTGCGCACGTACTCTTTCGCGTAATCCACTTGATTGGCGAGACTTTCGCCCTGCATATCCGTGCTGACGCGGGCATACACGGCGCACGTCTGGGTCACGCCTGGACGCTCCTCTCCGGCGCCGAGGGAGCGTGGTTGGCCGCGGGGTCTGATGCGGCTGCCCAGAGCGTCACGTCGACTTCGACGCCGCCGCTGCAGCGGCGTAACCAACACGCCAACTCACGGGCGACCCACGTGGAGAGGGCCGGCGCGTCCGACGGGCAGGTGATGTGAACGCTGTCCATACGAAGGGAATCGGTCATGGCATCCGCCTCCTCCGTACAGCCTATGCGCCGCCGAGTTGTCCGCTTGTCAAGGAGGCGGACGCGCACAAGGGGTCGGCCGTCGCCGACCCCTTTTTCCCGCTTGGCTTCACGGAACCAACGTCGCCCCACGCAGCGGCGTTAGGCCATCTGGCGCAGCACCGTCTGCAGAATCCCGCCGTTGCGGTAGTACTCGACGTCCACGCCGCTATCGAGCCGGGAGATTACCTGAAACTGGAAGGTCGATCCGTCACTGCGGGTTGCCTCGACCGTCAATTCCTGATTGGGCTCCATCTCATCTGTCAATCCGACGATGTCGAGGGTCTCCGTACCATCCAGTCCGAGCGACTTCCAGCTCTCGCCGTCCCGGAACTGCAACGGCAGCACGCCCATGCCGACGAGGTTGCTGCGGTGAATCCGCTCGAACGATTCGGCGATGACCGCCTTCACGCCGAGCAACAACGTGCCCTTGGCCGCCCAGTCGCGGGAACTCCCCGTCCCGTACTCCTTCCCGGCCACGACGACAAGCGGCGTCCCGTCCTCCTTGTATTTCATCGCCGCGTCGTAGATGGTCATCTGCTCCCCGGTCGGCAAGTACTTCGTGTATCCGCCCTCTGTGCCGGGGACAATCTGGTTGCGGATGCGGATATTGGCGAACGTCCCGCGGGTCATCACCAGGTCGTTTCCGCGGCGTGAGCCGTACGAGTTGAAGTTGCGGACCTCCACACCGTGCTCCTGCAGGTAGCGACCGGCCGGGCTGGACTTGGCAATCCCGCCCGCCGGCGAGATGTGGTCCGTGGTGACGGAGTCGCCGAGCAGCGCCAACACGCGCGCCCCGCGGATATCCTGCACCGGCTCTGGCGTCGGCTTCAACCCTTCAAAGAAAGGCGGATGGTGGATGTACGTCGACTCCTCGTCCCACTCGTACAGCGTGCCTTTCCCAACCGGTAGTTTGTTCCAGCGCTCGTTCGCGTCGTAGATGTTCTCGTACTCCTTGCGGAACATCTCTGGATCAATGGCGTCCGCCAACGCCTGTTCCACCTCTTGCGACGTCGCCCAGATGTCCTTCAGGTACACCGGCTCATTGCGGTCGTTGTAGCCGACCGGTTCCTTGTCGAAGTCGATGTCAATCCGCCCCGCCAAACCGAAAATCAGCAACAGCGGCGGCGACATCAGAAAGTTCGCCTTCACCTGCGCATGAATGCGCCCCTCGAAGTTGCGGTTGCCGCTTAGCACCGAGGCCACGGTCAAGTCGTGGTCGTCAATCGCCTGGCGCACTTCGTCCGGCAGCGGGCCACTGTTCCCGATGCACGTGCAACACCCGTAACCGGCCAGGTCGAACCCCAGTTGGTCGAGCGCGTCCAAAAGCCCCAGTTTCTCGTAATAGTCGGTGACCACCTTGGAGCCGGGTGTCAGACTGCTCTTGACGTGCGGTGGCCTGCGCAGGCCCTTCTCCACCGCCTTCTTCGCGACCAGGCCGGCTGCCAGCATCACCGATGGGTTGGAGGTGTTGGTACAGCTGGTGATGGCCGAGATCACGACCGAACCAGTCCCGATTCGACTCTTCTCACCGTTTGCGAAGGTGACCTCGACTTCCTTCTGAATCTCTTCATCCGACAGCCCGAATCCGCCCTCGGCAATCGGCTTGCGAAGCAACTGGTGCCACGTGTCCTTTAGGTCGGACAGCGCAATCCGGTCCTGCGGACGCTTCGGTCCGGCAACGCTCGGCACGACCGTGGACAGGTCCAACTCCAGGGTGTCCGAGAAGACCGGGTCTGGCGTGTCGTCCGTTCGAAAGATGCCCTGGGCCTTGTAGTACGCCTCGACGAGTTGCACCAGTTCTTCGGGCCGGCCGGTCCGCCGCAGGTAGTTGAGCGACTCTTCGTCCACTGGGAAGTAGCCCATCGTCGCCCCGTACTCCGGCGACATGTTGCCGACCGTGGCACGGTCCGCAAGGCTGATGCTGGACAGGCCTGTGCCGTAAAACTCGACAATCTTGCCGACGACGCCCTTCTTGCGCAACATCTCGGTGATGGTGAGGGTCATATCCGTCGCGGTGACACCTTCGCGCAGCTTGCCCGTCAGTTTGAATCCCACGACCTGCGGCGTGATGAAGTACAGGGGCTGTCCCAGCATACCAGCCTCCGCCTCAATCCCGCCGACGCCCCAACCCACCACGCCGAGGCCGTTGATCATCGTCGTGTGGGAGTCGCAGCCCACCAGGGAATCCGGATATGCGATGGTGTGCCCGCCTTCCTCTTTCGTCAGCGCCAACTTGGCCAGGTATTCCAGGTTCACCTGGTGGCAGATGCCGGTCGCGGGCGGCACAATCTTCAGGTTTCGGAACGCAGTCGTCGCCCAGCGCAGGAACTTATAGCGCTCCGCGTTGCGTTCAAACTCCATCTCGGCGTTGTACGCGAGGGCGTCCTGCGTGCCGAACTTGTCCACCATGATGGAGTGGTCAATGATGAGGTCAACCGGGACCAGAGGGTTGATATGTTCCGGGTCACCGCCCATCTGCTGCATCGCGTTGCGCATCGCAGCGAGATCGACAATCGCCGGCACGCCCGTGAAGTCCTGCAGCAGGATGCGCGACGGCTTGAACGGTACCTCCCCCTTCCCTTGGTGCTGGTCCCAGCGCGCAAACTTCTCCACGTGTTCATGGGTGATGGTCTTCCCGTCAAACTGGCGCACGGCCGCCTCCAGCAGGATGCGGATGGAGAAGGGGAATGACGAAATGCCGCGAAACCCTTTTTGCTCCAGCTTGTCCAAGGCGAAGTATTTGTACGAACGGTTGCCGACCTTCAGGTCCGTCAACAGAAATGTGTAGTCATCCGTTGCCAAATTCACATGTCTCCCCTTCCACGGCCCGTCTGCCGGACCTCAGTCGTCCTTCCGGGCCTTCGTTGTGTTGTCCAGCGCCGACTCCGGAAACTGGAGGGTGTGGTCGGTGGAGTGCTCAATCAACCCGTTATCCATGGTCACCTGGCCGCCGCCGAGGCCTTCGTTAATCATCCGGTCGATGTCGACAAAATTCTTTTCTCTGCTGTCCGAATCGTTCGGCTTGGGGCTTGCCATGCCCGCTCACTCCTTTGTCTGGGAGTCGATCCGCCCGCGCCCGCGAACCCCTCGGCTGAAACCACAGCCGGCCGCTGAGATGGAGCGTCGCTTCAATGACATAAGGTGCCCGGGTGGTGCATCATGATACATCC
Source organism: Alicyclobacillus sp. (assembly GCA_023511295.1). GTDB lineage: Bacteria > Bacillota > Bacilli > Alicyclobacillales > Alicyclobacillaceae > JAIMBT01. The sequence goes on along the minus strand of JAIMBT010000001.1, from coordinate 31,967 downwards.
GGAGATCCGCTCGTATCCATCATCGCCAGGACGACCGCGCTGGACTCCGGTTTGGTGACCTCCTCCCACGTCTTGAAGCGCAGGTCATCCGGGAGAATTTGGTGTTTGCCCGTGTTGTGCAGCTGGTTGCGCCGGATGGACTCCAGCAACGTCCGCTTCTTGTCGACGTTGCCCATCAAGCCCTTCTTGCGAACGTCCTTGTACTCGACCTGCTGAACCGTGACATGCTCTGGTCGTTTCGGGGCCAAGTTCGGCAACTCCAACTCTGAAAACAGGAGGGCTTGAATCTCCTCCAGTGTGACCTCGGCCTCCAGGTAGTCGACGCCGGGGGTATCCCCGGCGCCCTGCCCCTGTCCTGGACCTTGCCCGCCTGCCCCTGGTTCCGGACGCCCCTGCGCGATGATGTCGCCCACCTTCGTGTCCCCGTTGCCGCTCCCGGCATGGCGATCCTTATTGAAGTTGTAGCGGATACGGTACTCCTCCAGCGACCGGACGGGGATCTTCACAATCTTTCGGCCGTCGCTGAGGATGATGCTCTCGTCGCTGATGAGGTCTCCGAGGTTGTCCCGGATGGCCTGCTTGACCTTTTCCCGGTGCCGTTCCTGGTCCTGCTGCCCCTTGCGGTGCAGGGACCAGTCCTCCTTCTGCAAGCTGAACTCGTTCTGGACCATCGGTTCTCCCCCCTCTTCGTTGCGCCCAGCCGACCGGCCGTTACTCAGCGGTTCAACAAACTGCCCGTGTAGCGCAAAAGCTCGTTCGCGCAGACGGGGCAGTAGCCGTGGTCGTCAATCAATCGCGCCGTCACCTCGTTGACCTTCTTCAACTGCTGCTCGTCAGGCGTCTTCGACGAGGTCGTAATCTTGACGACATCCTTCAGGTCCGCGAACAGCTTGCGCTCAATCGCCTCGCGGAGCCGCTCGTGGGAGTGGTACTCAAACCGTTTGCCGCGCCGGGCGTACGTCGAGATGCGGATGAGGATCTCCTCGCGAAACGCCTTCTTCGCGTTCTCCGAGATGCCAATCTGCTCTTCAATGGACCGCATCAGTTTCTCGTCGGGATCGACCTCCTCACCGGTCAGCGGGTCCCGGAGCTTCTGCCAGCTGCAGTACGCCTCGACGTTGTCGAGGTAGTTTTCCATCAAGGTTTTCGCCGACTCTTCAAACGAGTAGACGAACGCCTTTTGCACCTCCGTTTTCGCCATCTCGTCGTATTCTTTGCGGGCCACCGAGATGAAGTTCAGCAACCGCTCCTTGTCCTCAGCGGAGATGGACGCGTGCTGCATCAAGCCCTCCTTCAATGCCCGAAGGACGTCGAGCGCGTTGATACACGTGGTATCACGGCGGATGAGCGCGGTCGAGATACGGTTGATGACGTACCGCGGGTCCAACCCGGACATCCCTTCATCCGGGTACTCCTGACGCAGCTCCTTGGCGTCCGCCTCCTTCAGCCCTTCGACCGCCTGGCCGTTGTAGAGGTACAGCTTCTTCAGCAGATCTACGCCCTGCTTCTTCGGCTCCTTCAGGCGTGTGAGGACGGAGAAGATGGCTGCCGTCTTCAGCGCGTGCGGCGCGATATGCACCCCCTGCAGGTCGCTCTGGCGGACCAATTTTTCATAGATTTTGACTTCATCGTCGACACGAAGGTTATAGGGCACGTGCATGACAATCATTCGCGACTGGAGCGCTTCGTTCTTCTTGTTCGCGATGAACGACCGGTACTCGGCCTCGTTGGTGTGTGCGACAATCATTTCATCGGCGCTGATGAGTGCAAACCGCCCGGCCTTGAAGTTGCCTTCCTGCGTCAGGCTGAGCAGGTGCCAGAGAAACTTCTCGTCGCACTTCAGCATTTCCTGAAACTCCATCAAACCGCGGTTGGCCTTGTTCAACTCCCCATCAAACCGGTAGGCTCGCGGATCAGATTCCGACCCGTATTCGGTGATGGTCGAAAAGTCGATACTGCCCGTAAGGTCCGCGATATCCTGCGACTTTGGGTCGGATGGGCTGAACGTTCCGATGCCGATCCGCTTATCTTCCGACAGCACAATCCGCTCCACAGCGACCGCTTCAATCTGGCCCTGGTACTCCGTGTCCACCATCAACTGACAGGCGGGGCACAGGTTCCCCTCGATGCGAACACCGTACTCGTTGAAAAACTCGTCGCGCAGCTGAGCCGGAATCAAATGAAGCGGATCTTCGTGCATCGGGCAGCCCTTGATGGCGTAGAGGGCGCCTTCCGGCGTCCGGGTGTATCGCTCGAGACCGCGCTTCAGCATCGTCACCAAGGTCGACTTGCCGCCGCTCACCGGCCCCATCAGTAGCAAGATCCGCTTTCGAACCTCGAGTCGCTTGGCCGCGGCGTGGAAGTACTCCTCGACCAACCGCTCAAGCGCCTCCACCAAGCCGAAGATCTCGTGGTCAAAGAACCGGTAGTGACGGCGGCCATTCTCGTCGGTTTCGATGCCGGCCGCTTCAATCATGTCGTAGATCCGGGCATGCGCGGTCTTCGCCACACCGGGGTTGTCTTTTACAATTTGCAGGTAGTCGGCAAAGGTTCCTTCCCAGCGCAAGCGCTCTTCTTCTGCCCGATACGCGCCTAGACGATTGAGAAAGTTCACGGTTCCATCCCCTTTCAGTCTGGGCAACGGGGCCCTTCCGTCCAGTCATCCGCGGGCGGGGGTACGACGCCGACGAACTCGCTGCCGCCCGTGCGACGTCCGACGGCCAGCGGCGTGCAACTCCGACAACCTTAATTGACTATATTCCTGCCAATCTTGGCCACATGCCCCCGCCACCGCGCTGCTGTAGAGCCAACCCCCGTAATACTGAAAATTCCAATAATGAACGGGTTCAGAAGGGGCGCTGGGGGCCGTCGGCAGCCCCGGCGCCCGGATGCTCGACCACAGCGGGGTGATACCAGAATATGCACGAGCCTCACAAGCTGTCACCGGCCCGTATGGCGCTCACGCACGCCCCACAAGCGATTGCAGATACGCCAACGCCTCCGGCAACTCGCGCTGCCAGAATCCCCAGATGTGCGTGCCGTCCGATTCCTTCCACGTGATACGGGCTCCTCGCTCCACCAGCAGGCGGTGCATCGTCCGGTTTGCCTCGCAGAAATCGTAGGTGCCGGTTGCCGTCTCAACCTCGGTCTCCTGCCGCCCCACCAATTGATACGCCTGCAGGTTGGAGAGGGTCGTCTGGCGCCGCACCTCTTCGGTGATGAATGGATAGAACGCGCCCGAGAACAACAGCAGTCTCCGAAACGCCTGCGGGTGTGACAGGTGGATGGATAAGGCTGCGGAGCCACCGAGAGAAATTCCGGCCATCCAACGACCGTCGGTATCTGTACGGACGCGATACCGTCCTTCAATGAGTGGAACGCACTCCTCCAGGACGAAGCGAACGTAGGCGGCGTGCCGGCTGCCACTGGGATCGTAGTCCTCGTTACGCGTTTGCTTGTTCACCGCCATCCCGACAATCACCAATGGATCTAGGCGTCCTTGCTCTGCCATCTGGTTGGCGATGGTGGCGATTCGGCCGTGGGTAAAGAACTCCAGGCCGTCGTGACAGTACAACACAGGATACGGGCGCGTCGCCGAGGGATCATACCCCGCAGGAAGGCACACCTTGATGGTTCGTTCCTCTCCGAGATGGGCACTCTGAACCGTGTGCGCTTCGATGACGCGTTTGGCGTACCGAGCGTCCGTTGCCGGATACTCTGACATCGGGACTCCTCCTCTCAGGCTGGGACAGCCCAACCCGTTTGATGTCGAAACGTGTGCTACAACAGGGGAACGCCTGTGGCGGCCGCATCCAAGTCCGACTTGAAGACCTGTTATACACACTGTACCAGATAACTGTGCAACAGGAGAACCGCACATATTAAAGGATCTTTAGACGAATCCAGCCATGTGTATTATAATATAGAGGTACCCTGTATCAATGTACGGCAGAGCCCACTCCAGACAATCCGAATGAGGTGAGATCATGAGCACGGTGCTTGAAGCTGCCAAAGTTCCGTACATTCAGGTCTTGGACGAAACCGGTAAGGTCGTCAATCCAGACCGCATGCCCAAGCTGTCCGACGACGAGCTGCGCGAATTGATGAAGCGAATGGTCTTCATTCGCATCCTCGACCAGCGCGCGATTAAACTCTCGCGTCAAGGGCGACTCGGTTTTTACGCGCCGGCCGGTGGCCAGGAAGCGGCGATGATTGGCAGCGAGTACGCGTTGCAGCGGGACGACTTCATCCTCCCCGGTTACCGAGACGTTCCGCAGCTGCTGTACCACGGCTGGCCGCTGTACCAGTGGATCTTGTTCTCCCGCGGACACCAGCACGGGACCGAAATCCCGGAGGGCGTGAACGTCCTCATTCCGCAGATCATCATCGGCGCGCAGTACGTGCAGACCGCCGGCGTTGCGCTCGCGTTCAAGTTGCGCGATGAAAAGCGGATTGCCATCACCTACACGGGCGACGGCGGAACCTCGCAGGGCGACTTCTACGAAGGCATCAACTTCGCAGGGGCGTTCCAGGTGCCAGCGGTGTTCGTCGTGCAGAACAACCAGTTCGCCATCTCCGTGCCGGTCGAGCTGCAGACCGCGGCGGAAACGCTGGCGCAAAAGGCGGTCGCAGCCGGTATCCCAGGCTTCCAGGTCGACGGCAACGACATCCTCGCGATGTACAGCGTGACGAAAGAAGCTGCGGACCGGGCGCGCGCGGGCGACGGGCCAACCTTGATTGAAGCGCTCACCTTCCGCTTCGGGCCGCACACGATGAGCGGCGACGACCCGACGCGCTACCGTACGAAAGAGCTCGAAAATGAGTGGGAGCGCCGAGATCCGCTGGTTCGCTTCCGCAAGTTCTTGGAGGACAAAGGGCTGTGGACGCCGGAGGAAGAGGAACGCGTGATGGAAGAAGCGCGCGAGGAGATCAATGCAGCGCTGAAGAAAGCCGACGCGTACCCGAAGATGACCGTTCCCAGCCTGATTGACAGCATGTTCGAGGTGCTGCCGGAATCCCTGAAGGCACAGCGGCAGGAATTTGCCGGACAGGAGGAGGCGTAAGCGATGGCACAGATGACGATGGTGCAAGCCGTCAACAACGCGCTCGACGTGGAGTTGGGGCGCGATAAAAGCGTGTTGGTGTTTGGTGAGGACGTGGGTCAGAACGGCGGCGTGTTCCGCGCGACCGACGGGCTGCAGGCCAAATACGGCAAAGACCGGGTGTTTGACACACCGCTCGCGGAATCGGGCATCATCGGCCTGGCAAATGGCCTGGCGATGCAGGGTTTCCGTCCTGTCGCGGAGATCCAGTTCTTCGGATTCGTCTTCGAAGCGATGGACGAGATTGCTGGCCAAGCGGCCCGCATGCGGTTCCGGACAAACGGCCGCTACACGTGCCCGCTCGTCGTCCGTTCCCCGTTCGGCGGCGGCAACAAGACTCCGGAAATGCACGCGGACAGCCTTGAAGGCTTGTTCGTTCAGACGCCGGGGTTACGGGTGGTCATCCCGTCCAACCCGTACGACGCGAAGGGCCTGCTCATCTCGGCGATTCGCGACAATGATCCCGTCATTTTCCTGGAGCACATGAAACTGTACCGCTCGCTCCGGGCCGAGGTTCCGGAGGAGGCGTACACCGTCCCGCTCGACAAGGCGAATGTCGTCCGCGAGGGGCGGGATCTGACCGTGATCGCCTACGGAGCCATGGTCCACACGGCACTGAAGGCGGCGGAGGAGTTGGCGAAACAGCGCGGCGTACAGGCGGAAGTGATTGACCTGCGCAGCGTCAACCCGATTGACATCGAGACGATTGTCACGTCCGTGAAGAAGACGCATCGCGCGGTGGTGGTTCAGGAAGCGCAACGGTCGGCGGGCGCCGCAGCGGAAATCATCGCCCAAATCAACGAGCACGCCATCTATCACCTGGAAGGCCCGGTGTTACGCGTTACGCCGCCGGATACGGTCTACCCGTTCGCGCAGATTGAGGACGAGTGGATTCCAGACTCTGCCCAGGTGCTGCGCGGATTCGACAAAGTGCTCAGCCTGTGAGCACACGTCCGTTTTTGGACAACCGTTTGAACGCTCGCGGAGGTGAGAGGAGTGGCATTGTACGAATTTAGACTGCCGGAACTCGGCGAAGGTCTGCACGAGGGTCGGATTTCCAAGTGGCTTGTGAAACCCGGTGACACGGTGAAGGAAGACGACGCCATCGCCGAAGTCGAGAACGACAAATCCCTCGTCGAACTGCCGAGCCCGGTCGACGGGACGGTCAAGAGCCTGGCTGTGGAGGAAGGAACCACCGCCGTCGTCGGGGACTTGTTAATCACGTTTGAAGTCGAGGGCGAAGGAAACGTAGGGGCAGCGCAAGCCCCGACTGCGAGCGAATCGACTGCGCCCGCCGCAGCGCCGGAACAACCCGCCCCGGCCCAGGCGGCCCAGCCTGCGCATGTGGCGGCGCCTGCGGCATCCCAGCCGGCAGCGGCGGTGCCGACGTCCCACGCGCGGGAAGTGCTGGCGACCCCTGGCGTGCGAAAGTTTGCGCGCGAACACAACGTGGATATCAGCCTCGTCACGGGCACTGGGCCAAACGGCAAGGTGACCCGGGAGGACGTGGAGAAGTACCTGCAGGGGGGTGCGACGGCGCCGGGCCCGGCGGACACGGCGACCGGTGACGCCACCCCCGCAGCGGCCGCGACACCCGCTGCAGCGGCTGCGACGCTGGCTGCGGACAGCGAAGAGGAGCGCGTTCCGCTCTCCGGTATTCGGAAGATCATCGCCCAAGCGATGAGCAAGAGCTTCTACACCGCACCACACGTCACGGTGATGGATGAGGCGAACGTCACCGCTCTCGTCCAGTTGCGCCAGGAACTGAAGCCGCTCGCCGCCGAGCGCGGCACCAAGATCACCTACCTTCCATTTGTCGTGAAGGCGATGATCTCCGCGTTGCGGAAGTATCCGCAGCTGAACAGCTCACTTGACGAAGAGCGGCAGGAGTTGGTTATCAAGAAGTCGTATCACATCGGAATTGCGACCGACACGGAGCGCGGACTGGTGGTCCCCGTCGTCCGCAACGCGGACCGCAAGAGCATGTGGGCGATTGCCGACGAGATTGCCGACCTGGCGACACGTGCGCGCACGAACAAGCTCGGCCCTGCAGAGATGAAGGGAAGCACCATCTCCATCACGAACATCGGTTCTGCAGGTGGGATGTTCTTCACCCCCATCATCAACTACCCTGAGGTCGCGATTCTCGGCCTCGGCCGTATCACGGAGCGGCCCATCATGCAGGACGGGCAGGTCGTCGGCGCCCAGATGATGGCTTTGTCGCTCAGCTTTGACCACCGCGTCATTGACGGCGCGCTCGGTCAAAACTTCGTCAACGAAGTGAAGCGTCTGTTGGAAAATCCGCGTCTGCTTATGATGGAGGTGTAATCATGGTTGTTGGAGAGTTTACAGAGGAAGTTGACGTTCTCGTCGTCGGTGCCGGCCCCGGCGGGTACGTGGCGGCCATCCGCGCCGCCCAGCTTGGCAAGTCGGTGACGGTTGTGGACAAGGCGGAACTCGGCGGTGTCTGCTTGAACCGCGGATGCATCCCGTCGAAGGCGCTCATCTCCGCTGCGCACCACTACGAGGCTGCGAAGGAAGAGCCGTTCCCGGGCATCAAGACCACCGCCGAGTTGGACTTCGGCAAGGTCATGGCCTGGAAACAGACGGTCGTCGACAAGATGACCGGCGGTGTGAAAACCCTGCTCAAAGGCAACAAGGTGAACGTGATAGAGGGCGAGGTGTTCTTCTCCGGCCCGAACGAGGTGCACGTCGCCGGAGAGCACGAGAGCAAGAAACTGCACTTCCAGGACTGCATCCTGGCGACCGGGTCACGCCCGATTGAACTGCGGGCTCTGCCGTACGGCAAGCGCGTCCTGTCCTCCACGGAGGCTCTGGAGCTCCAGGAAGTTCCGAAGCGCCTGATTGTCGTGGGTGGCGGGTACATCGGGATTGAGCTCGGACAGACGTACGCGAAGTTCGGTTCCAAGGTGACCATCATCGAGGGCACGGACAGCATCCTGCCGACCTTTGACGCGCAGCTGACGCGACTCGTCACGCGCAACCTCAAGAAGTACGACGTCGACATCTTCACCGGTGCTCTGGCGCAGTCCGTGAAGGAAGAAGCGGACGGCATCACCTTGACCTTCAAGGTGAAGGACGAGGAGAAGACGGTGACCGCCGACTACGTCCTGGTCACCGTGGGCCGCCGCCCGAACACCGACGACATCGGGCTCGAGGCTGCAAACGTCAAGCTGACCGACCGCGGGCTGGTCGAGGTGGACGCCCAGTGTCGGACAAGCAACCCGCACATCTACGCCATCGGCGACATCGTCCCGGGGGCTGCGCTCGCACACAAGGCGTCGTACGAAGGAAAGGTCGCTGCAGAGGCGATTGCCGGCCAGCCGAGTGTGGTCGACTACCGATGCATTCCCGCTGTCGTCTTTTGCGACCCGGAGATTGCCACCGTCGGCTTGAGCGAGGCGGAAGCGAAGGAGCAGTACGGCGAGATTGCCACCGGCCGCTTCCCGTATGCCGCCAATGGTCGCGCCACCGCGCTGAACGCGACGGACGGCTTTGTGAAGCTGATTGCAGACAAGGCGTCCGGGCTTCTCGTCGGCGCGCAGGTGATTGGCGTCGAAGCGTCGAACCTGATTGCGGAGTTGGGGCTTGCCATTGAGATGAGCGCCACCCTGGAAGACGTGGCCCTCACCATCCACGCGCACCCGACCCTCGGCGAGATGGTCATGGAGTCCGCGGAGGTCGCCCTCGGTTCGCCGATTCACATCGTCACGAAGTGACCCTATCAATCCGCATTACGTCACAGCCCCTGTCCGCGCTGGTTGCGCCGGCAGGGGCTGCTTCGCGTCGTGACGTGGTGGGACGGTCCAAAAAGGCGTCCAGGGACGTGGCAGGACGCCGCGCAACGTCAGCAGGTGGCCGCAGCCACCTCGGGCAACGCCTCGACGAAGGCCAGGGCGTCGGCGAGGGTCCCCCGCCGCGTGAACTCCAGGTAGCCGAGGCCGCGGTCAATCAGGTAGTCTTCGACGAGGAAGGTCTCCATCCCCACCTGACTCGCCACACCGTCCTCCTGCACGTCGTTTCCAAACATCATGCACGCATCCGGGCGTACGTTCAACCGCGCCGAGATCTCGAGGTAGTACTTGGGATTCGGCTTGCAGTAGTGCATGTGTTCCATGGTGGTGACCAAGGCGAACGGGAGGTCTGCGATTCCGGCCCAACGCATCCGGTGCTCCACCGCTTCGGCCGGAAAGATGGGGTTGGTCGCCAGAACCAGCTGGTACCCTTTCGCCAGGGCCGTTCGACATATTTCCCGAGCAATAGGGGTCGGCGATGTCAGCTCCCGCAATTCCGCAAACCGCTCGCGGTAGAATGCATCGAAGATTGGCCAAATTTCCGACTCAGCGACGGCCCTGCCGTCGAAAAATGCTCGCTTGAAGGCCTCCAGGTTGGTTGTGTCCGGCGACTCGTTCTCCATCATGTGGTGGGTCGCATCCATGATTTCATCCGCAATGGTATCGACGTTCACCAGGTGTGCGATGTGCGGAACAAGTTTTCGGAAGTATCCCCGCATGAAGACATCGAGGTCCATCGGCAGCAGCGTTCCATCGAGGTCGAATAGGAGTGTGGTCAGCAATCGGGATCCTCCTTGCGGCAAGTGATCTAGGCCATCCCCGGAAACGACAGTTGTCGGTAGGCTTCGAAGGCGACGATGGCCACCGCATTCGACAGGTTGAGAGATCTCGCTCCGGGCCGAATGGGGATGCGGATCACCTGATCTGGTTGTCGCTCCAACACGCGTCGAGGCAGACCGGTTGTCTCCTTCCCGAACACGAGGAAGTCCTCGTCCTCAAACTGCACGTCGGTGTACCGTTTGGTACCCGAGGTCTCGATGTAGAAAAAGCGGCCCTCTGGATACGCTGCCCACAGCTCGTCCAGCGCATCGTAATACCGGATGTCGAGCATGTGCCAGTAATCCAATCCTGCGCGCTTGAGGTGCTTGTCATCCGTGGAAAACCCGAGTGGGCGAATCAGGTGGAGGACACTCCCGGTCACCGCACAGGTCCGGGAGACATTCCCCGTATTCGCGGGAATCTCGGGTTCAAACAGCACGATGTGCAGCACAGATCTCGCCTCCCTGCCGGACCGGCTCCCGGGGATTGGGATTGGAGCCTCTCCCCGTGCACCAGTCTACCACACCGCGTCGCGGACCCGGACTAGTCCACCGTATCCGGGATGTGCAACATCTCGTATCGCGTGTTGGGGGTCCAGGCGCGGCTGTCCGTGTACCGGTACGGACGGTGGTAACTGGCATCGGTGTGGGCGTTCACGAGGGGATCCCCTGCTTCGTCGAAATCGACGACGATGGCCGCGTGATGAAACTGGCCCGTTCCCTGCCAGTCGTAAAAGATGACGTCGCCGATTCGAAGTGCTTCCGTCCCCGTAGCCGGTTTCGCGCCTATCTGCCGCAGGTAACCGCGCAGCGCTTGGGCGGTCGCCCAACTGTAGCTCCACCGCTCGGAGGCTGCGCTGGTTCCCAGTTCCATCCACCAACCCTGCGCGCGGGACGGGCGTTGGTCCATCGGCAACTGGCCAGCCCAGAGACACTGTGAGACGAAGTTGGTACAGTCCTCGCGCAGTTCCGGAAAGGCGGGGTTGTACGCGTCCCACCACAGCTCGGCATAGCGCAAGGCCCGCAGCCGGTCGTATCGGCGTCGGCCCGCGCGGCCCCACGCAAGCGCAGGGGTACTCGGCTCCGAATACGGCAGAAGGGGCCCCTTGTCCCCTGAACCCGCTTCCTCCACCGAGAGGGTGACCGCCGGCCCGTCGATGCGCTGGGTCGGCCGCAGATGTACTTCGTCCGATTCCCAGGCGGAGGTCAATTTCCACTCGCTCTCCGCCCGCGTCCAGTCCTGGCGGTGCTGAATCCGGCGGCCTTCCACATGTAGATCATGGCCGTGTTGGACCACCCACCAGATGTGCTCTTCAATGTCATATCGCCGGACCTCCGGCCTGTTGTGTGTGCCCGCGGTCACGTCCAGCGTGCGAACGGTAATCCGGGTGTGGGCCCGAAGCAGTGGGTGCTGTCGCGCTGCGGACGCCTGTCGCTTACGGCGGATGGCGGCCGTGAGACGTGCAGACAGCCGGTCATCCCGGGGGTCGTACAGCAGCGGTCGCACAGACTGCGGGTTTCCTCCGAGCCACAACCGGTTCCGGAGGTCAAAATAGGCGCGGATGGCGGCCAAGCATTCGTGCACGGAGAATCCCCCTTTTTCGGATGCTCTGTTCACACGATATGACATCCGCCCATGGGTGTGACCGGCACACGACACCCGAAAGGTGCGATAATGCCGAGAGTGTCGACAAATACTACGCGTGGTGACGGTGCACATCCGATGTGCTATACTACCCGACGGAACACGGTTCCGCTTGGTGGGACGCAGAGGAGGGCCGCCGATATGCCACAAGATCCGCCCGCCCAGGCGACAGTGCGTGCGGTGGATCGCGCGTTGGACATCCTGCTCTGCTTTGCCCGCTCAGATGGCGGACTGAGCCTCAGTGAGATTGCGCGGTCGGTACACCTGCACAAGAGCACCGTGCACCGGTTGCTCGCGTCGCTGCAAGCGAAGGGGTTTGTGCGCAAGCACCCGCAGTCCGACCGCTACTTTCTCGGCTGGAGTGTGCTCGAACTCATCAGCGGCATTTACCAGTCAGACGAGCTGTCGTCTCTGGTCCTCCCCGAGATGACCCGGTTGCGGGACGCGACGGGTGAATCCGTGGTGCTGTACGTCCGGTCCGGTTACGTGCGCATCCGCATTCAGGCGGTGGAGACGAGTGACCCGGGGCACCAGACACTCGACATCGGAAACGCGTATCCGCTGTACCTCGGAGCTGCGGGCAAGGTATTACTCGCCTACGGCGACCCGGAAGTGGTCGAATCGGTACTGCAGAGCGATTCGTTTCCGGCCTACCTGTCACCGACAGAGTTTCAGGCGCAACTGCAAGACGTCCGAGCCGCTGGATTTGCCATCAGCTTCCGGGAGCGAGATCCTGACCTGTCTGCGATGGCTGCCCCTGTCTTTGGGCGCAACGGGTTTCTCGCAGCACTCGCGGTCACGGGCAAAGCGTCCCGGTTGACGGAACCGGTCATGCAGGCCCATCGCGAGACGCTGCTGAAATCTGCCCGGCTGCTGACCAGGCTGCTGTCCCACTGAACGGAAACGAAGTATCGACGTGTATCAACGAGAGACCGAGGTGGCTTGAGATGACAGCTTCGAAAATCGTCGTCATGGAAGGTGACCAAACCGGCCAAGAACTGCTCGAGGAGGCCTTGCGCGTCCTCTCGCCGGATGTGATTGGCGCGCCGCTGGAACTGCAACGCTTTGATCTCAGCTTGGAAAACCGCCGCAAGACGAACAACCAAGTGGTGTACGAGGCGGCGGCAGCCATGCGCGAATGCGGGTATGGTCTGAAGGCGGCGACCATCACGCCCGAGACCAAGGACGATGTCGGCAGCCCGAACGCCATCCTGCGCAAGGAGATCAACGGTACGGTGATTGTCCGGACAGGGCGCCGCATTCCGGGGATTGCCCCCCCGGTTGGCGTGTTCTCGCCGATCTCGGTCGTTCGCATGGCGGTTGACGACGCATACGGAGCCAAGGAGTGGCGCGAAACCTCGGACGGGGACGAGATTGCGTACCGGACCGAGAAGATCTCGCGGTCCGTCTGCCGCGGCGTGGCCGAATATGCGTTCCAGTACGCGAAGCGCCAAAACGCCAAGGTCTTCGGCGGCCCGAAGTTTACCGTCAGCCCCATCTACGAAGGCATGCTGAAGGAAGAGATGGATGCGGCGGCTAAACGGTACCCGGAGGTTGCGTACGAACCGCAGTTGATTGACGCCACCTACGCGCTGCTCTTGGTCAAGGCCGGCGAGGCTCTCGTCATCCCCGCCTTGAACCGCGACGGCGACTGCCTGTCGGACCTCGTGTTGCAGATGTTCGGGTCCATCGCCGGATCGGAATCCATCCTGCTCTCCTTGGACGACAACTGGCACCCGCAGGTGGTGATGGCGGAAGCGCCGCACGGCACCGCGCCGAGCTTGCAGGGGAAGAACGTGGCCAACCCGATGGCGATGATTCTGGCGGGTGCATCCCTCCTGGCCCACAGCGACGACAAGCAACTCCAGACGGCTTCGCGGGCCATCTACGAGGCGACACTGGAGGCGGTCGTGAGCGGCATGCGCACGGCAGACCTCGGCGGCGGCACCAGCACCACGGAGTTTACGGACAATGTGATTGCACGCGTGAAGACGAAGCTGGAGGTCTGGAGCACCCTCGGCGAAAACCGGTAACCCCCCTTCGAGGACCTGTCGACGCCCCCGCCGACAGGTCCCTCTTCAATTCCAACCAAATCTGGTACCCGTCCGTCATTCTCCTGGGACATTCGCCTATACCGCCGGTGGCCCCATCGCATAGGGTGCGGTAGATCTGCCCACAGGCGAATGGAGGGGATGGAACATGATTCGTAGACGGCGCCCCATGCCGGCGTGGTGGGGCGAACTCATGAAGGAACTGACGCGCCCACCGTACTTTCTCGACGCCGCCATCCAGCAACAAGCGACCAAATCCGCCCCTCCGCCCACCCAGGAATCGAACGGTGGCAGTTCCGATTCCGGCACTGGGGATGCGCCGCGTTCTCACACGCGGCCCGCGCCCGCGGTCGGTTCCCGTCGTGCGGGTCCTTCCAGCCGTCTATCCACCGCCTCCGAGGGTGATCCGCCAACGTCATCCAGCTCGGCCCAAGCGCATGACGTTCAGCGACCTCACCGAGCAGCGAATGACCGGTCGGACGTCGTCCCCGCAGCCGCTTCCGCCACAGCGGACAAGGCACGCGCAGCGGATCGGACACGGCGCGGAGAGGTCCTGAACTGGCAGTTGGTCTTCAAAAAGGCTGGAGTTCCGACGCATGCCGCGAAGGCGTACGGATGGACGATTCAGCGCGCCCTCGTCGAGAGCGGGGTCCTGCGAGTGCAGACGGCGAAACAAACGTACGCGCTGAAGCGGACCGAGACGCCCCCGGAACGCATCGAGTTTTTGAACGGCCTGTTCGAGTTCGTCCGAGAACAGGGCTTCCAAGCTTTCGCACCCATCGTGCACACGCGCGCGGAGGACCCGTACCTCCTGCATCGAGGCCGCGTGTACTACGCGACCCGCTGGGTGGATGGGAACCCGGCCAACTTCGCGTCCGTCGACCAGGTCCGCCAGATAGCCGATGTCCTTGCCCACTTTCATGAGTGTTCGCGCGGCTACGAAGCGGATGGCGCAGAGATGGTCTTCGACCTGGAGCACCTGCTCCGCCGACGCACGGAGGACTTACAGGCGATGCTCGCCGTGGCCCAGGCACGGCGCGACGCCGACCGATTCGACCGGTTGTTGGCATCCTCGGCCAGCCGCCTGCGTGAAGCCGCAGAAGAAAGTGTGCGGCTCATCAGCGATACGCGGTGCCAGTCGTTTCTCGCGGCCGACGAAGGCGTACCGGGGGTCTGCCACCTGGATGTCATCCCGGAGAACTTCATCCTCCACCCCCGCCGCGGGATGACCGCTATCGATTTTGATCTCGCCGCCTACGCCCCCCGCGCGCTCGACGTCTCGCACCTGTTGCGGCGCGCGCTGCAGCGACAGCAGTGGCGCTCCGAGGTCGCGTACACCTGCTTCAGCGCGTACAACCAGGTGCGTCCGATAGACGGGCCGGAGTACCGCGTCATCCAGGCACTGATGACCTTTCCTTACCGCACTTGGCGTGTGGCCCGCAGCCACTACCGAGTGGGGCAAGCTCCGGGGCAGTTGGAGGAACTTGAGGCGTGTGTGGACGAAGCAGATCGGCGGGAGCGGTTCATGGAAGCGTTTGCACGTCAGATCCACTAACGAAGAGGGGCCACATCCCGGTGCGATGCTGGCGCACCGGTCACGCCCCGTTCGCCGTAGTCCCGCCGCACGCATCCCCTCGTTCGAGCTGCAACAGTGCCGCCTTCAGGTGTACCTGCGAACCGGCATACCCCGTGAGGGAACCATTGCGCCCGACGACGCGGTGACACGGGACAACGATAGCCAAGGGATTCGCCCGGTTCGCCTGGCCGACGGCGCGCACGGCCTTGTCCCGGCCGATGGCACGGGCAATCTCGCCGTACGACCGGGTCTCCCCGTACGGGATCTCGAGCAGGGCTTGCCAAACAGCCCGTTGAAAGTCCGTCCCCTGCAGTCGCAAGGGGAGGTCAAACGTGCGGCGCTGTAGAGCGAAATACTCCGTCAACTGCGTCAGCGCCTCCACGAGCCAGCGACGTGCGGCGGCAGCGTCCGGCAGCGCCGAACCGTCGCCTGGGCGCCCTGACCCTTCGGCCGGTGCGGACGGCGAACCGGCCGGTACACCTTTGGTCTCGGGCTGCCCCCAGCTCACCTCCAGCACACCTTCTGCATCCGTTACGACCCACACCTGACCGTGCGGCGTCTCGACGAAACCACTGGCCATCGCGCGTTCGTCGTTCCCTCCACACCACACAACTTGCATCTCCATTCCTCCCATTGGCCCGCGGGCCGTTTTTTCTGCATCCGACGGTTAATTTGGCGGAGAACGTGGAACTCTAGGGTCAGCCTGTATCGAAGGAGGAGCAAAATGAACTGGCTTGGAACCATTGTCCGATTCATCGTATCGGCTATCGTGTACCTGTTGGTGTCGTATCTCGTCCCTGGGTTTCAAATCGCCGGTTTTTGGTCCGCAATCATCGCGGCGATTGTGGTCTCTCTGATTGGCTGGGGCGTCGAGGCGCTGTTCGGACCTCGCATCACGAATTACGGGCGAGGGATTGTGGGCTTCATCGTCAGCGCCGTCATTCTCTACGTCGCCCAGTGGGTCGTTCCAGGGATGCGGGTTACAGCACTGGGGGCCATCATCGCATCGCTGGTGATTGGGATTATCGACTTGTTCATCCCGCTTCAGCGGCCAGGCGTCCCGTCCGACCGCTGAAGCAGCACCCGAAGCCGCGTGTTCGGTCCTGCGAATGGTCCCCCTCCTTGGGGGACCATTCGCGTCGGTGCATCGCGACGTCTTCACCGGTTGCAAGGCCGTTCCCTAGCTCCGCGTCGCATCCGAGCGAGCGGCTTCCCGGAGGGCGAGCTCCAGTTCCTCCCGACAGGCCGGGTCCTCTTCCTCCTGCAGCGCTTCCGTCAAGTGCCGAGAAGCCGCGAGGCCACCGATGCGCCCGAGCGCCCAAGCGGCGCTGATGCGCAGTTCAACGCGGTCGTGCCGCAGGAACGGCGCGATGTGAGGGACCGCTTCGGCCTTGCGGGTGTTGCCGAGGGCAATCAGCGCGTTGCGCTGCCAGGTCCGTACGCCTCTCCAGGCCGCCGCCGTGTGGCCGTAGCGGGCCGTGAACCCCCGATTGGACCACTGCAGAATCTCCACCAGCTCTGGGTAGGCCAGTTCTCCTTCAGGCAAAAACGCAGCGTCCTTGGCAAACGACACGTCGCGGTTCTCCGGGCACGCCCACTGACACGTGTCGCACCCCCACACCCTCCGCCCCATGGCGGCGCGGAACTCGCGAGGAATCACCCCTTTCATCTGCGTCACGTAGGACAGGCAGCGCGTGGCATCTATCACGCCCGGTGCGAGCAGCGCCCCCGTCGGACACGCATCCAGACACCGCGTACAGGTCCCGCAACGAGACGGCTGCTCCGGACCCGTTGGCTCAATTGCGATGTCGACGGCAATCGTCCCCAGAAAGACGAAAGACCCATGCTCTGGCGTAAACAGCATGCAGTTCTTACCCACCCAGCCGATACCAGCTCGCTCCGCAACGCGCCGGTCCACAAGGGGTGCCGTGTCGACGGCAATCCGGTAACCGACCCGGCCGCCGACGTGGGCTTCGAGGAGCTGGACCAGTGCCCGGGCCCGCTCCGCCATGACCGTGTGATAATCCGCCCCATAGGCGTACACCGTCACGGCACCGTGCAAACCCTGCCGTGGGTGGCGGCGAGCCGTGTGAAATCCCTCCTCCGTGAGGTAAGGGGTCGCCACCGCAATCAGCGACACCGCCTCCGGATACCAACGTTTCGGGTCGATGCGGCGCTCAATCTCCGCGTGCTCGAACCCCGTGCGCCCGCGATTCTCGTACGCTCGCAGGCGCGGGACGAGTTCTGGAAACGGGTCTGCCGTCGTCGCGCCAATCGCCGCGAATCCCGCCGCACGTCCCATCCGTGCCAGGACCTCTCGGCTGACTGCATGTCCCTCCCTGCCTTCTGCCTCGCGGCTGACGGAGCCCGCGCTTCCCCGCGCTCGCGTCATCGCGGCACCGCCGCCCGAGCGAGCTCGTCGCAGCGCTCGTTCATCGCCACGCCCGCATGTCCTTTCACCTTCGCGAACGTGACCTGATGCCGCTCCACCTGCGCGAGCAGCGCCTCCCATAGATCCCGGTTCTGCACGGGGTCTCCTTTGCTGTTCTTCCAGCCGTTCTTCCGCCAGGACACATACCACTTCTGACGAAAGCAGTTGACGACGTAGGCGGAGTCGCTGTAGAGGACGACGCGGCACGGGCGCTTCAGCTGCTTGAGCGCCTCGCACACCGCAGTGAGCTCCATCCGCTGGTTGGTGGTGTTCACGGCACCGCCGGAAATCTCTCGCTGTTGGTTTCCGTACACCAGAACCGCCGCCCATCCTCCCGGTCCCGGGTTACCCGAGCACGCACCATCTGTGTAGATCTCCACTGCTGACATCGCTCCACCACCGGCGACCGGACGGTTCGCCGGTTCCCCCCGGTCCACAACGCCTTGCCCGTTCATGGATGAATCGGTCATCGGAAACCTCCTGAATCCCTCGATACCTCGGGACATGTTGGAGACATTATACCGCGCACCAGAGGGGGCTGCGTTCACCGGACGCCATCCGATTTCACCTCGACGCACAACCTGCACCCATTCAGTGCGTCAGCCGCCATAAAATCCAGCCAGAACCACAAAAACTGAGTCCGGCTATCGCATACGCAGCCACCGCCCCAGGCACGTTCCGCTTGCTCCCCACCCATCGGCCGAACTGAACTGTGTAGATGCACACCCAGACGGGTAACACCATCAACAGCAGAAAGCGCAGCATCCCGATAGCCTCCTTGACTCCGTCATCCCATGAAGTGGAAAGGCCCCCGCCGCTTCGGTCCACGCCGACGTCGCCATCGGGGACTCAAGTGAGCGGAAACCGGCTGTTCGATGAACGGGCCATCACGACGGTTTCGGCCGCGGACGGCCGCGGACGCGCAGAGCGCCGACCGCCAACAACAGGATGGGCACCACGAAGATGACCGCCCAGGCCCACGTCATGTGGGCTGCCCGCTGGCTGCGGATGACCGTGGCGATGTCTGGCTGCGTCATACCGACAGTCAGGCAGGCGAGGCCGAGGGCGGGCAGAATCGGCCGATGCGTCGGCCAGTTAAACGTCCCGGAGAGGACGTAGCTTGCGGCCCAAAGTGTGATGGAGAGGTGAATCACCGCCGCCGCCACCCAGATGAACACGTACACACTCTCCACGCGCTGTAAAAAACGGCCGATGTGCACGAGGCGGGCCATCGAATAGATGGGGGAGGCCATCTTCGACGTCAATTCCGGTGCGAACACGAGGTGGTAGCCGACCACGAACACCGTCAGCAGCAGCATCCCCCAGACGGTGCTCCAGAGTCCGACGCGGCGCAGATCTCGGTAGTCCTTCGCGTGGGGGTAGATGAGGCACAACAGCAGGACGTTGATGAAGCTCGACGCACTGTACAGGCTGCCGCGGAAGACCGCCCCAACCCCATTGCCCCACAGCGGCATCAGGAACGTCGGCTGCCACCAGTTGCCGGTGAGACAGACGGCGCTGATGATCCCGAGGCTCACCAGCGGGAAGGTCAGCTGGCCCAAACGGCAGATGGCCTCCAATCCGCACGACGCGACATAGCACATGGTGACCGTGAAGAGGCCGACGACGACGACAATCGGCGTATTCGGCAACACCGTGATGATGACAGTCTCCGCGAACTGGCGCATGATGACGGCCGTCGTCCAGATGAAGTACGCGGCGTATGCGATGGCGATGAAACCGCCGACCGCCTTGCCGAAGGTGCGATGGGCCACTTCCAACAGGTCCTGACCCGGGAAGTAGCGGCGAAACATCATGTCGATGATGAGAAACGCCAGGATGGCCATGCCGCCCGCCCACAGCGGTTCCATCCACGCCGCTTCGAGACCGGCGCTGCTCGAAATGGCAGGATAGCTGAGGAACGCGTTCGTGGCAATCAGAACGGTCGTCATGCTCGTCAACTCGCGCGCCCCAACGCGCATGTGGCGGGCCGTCGGTCTCATTCCGAACTCCTCCCTCCGTTGTTCCCGCCGCCGTTTCGACCGGCGCGGCCGGGCGGACTAAACGAGTTGCTGTCCTGTCGCTGCTCCCGAGTGCGTATGGTGTTCTGGCGCCTCGCGCTGAGTGCGCTCCAGGGCCTCGTGTACGGCTGCTGTCGCCACGACTTCTGCGTATACAGGAACAGCGGCCGTTGGTTCATCGCGTAGGCGGGGCCACGTGCGAACACGTCCGGCGCGGAGTCCATCTTCGGCGCGACGGGCGCGAACAGCGGCACGCCGAACGACTTTTGCACCGACAAGCGCGCAATCATCGCGACAATGGCCAGTGCCAGTCCGTAGAATCCGAACATCGCGGCGACCAGCAGAAACACGAAGCGCATGATGCGAACCCCAAACTGCAGGTTGTACGTCGGAATACTGAAGGACGCGAGGGCTGTCACAGCAATCACAATCACCAACAACGGACTGACGATTCCCGCCTGAACCGCTGCCTGGCCGATGATCAACGCACCCACGATGCCAATGGTAGGGCCGATGATGGACGGGATGCGGATACCGGCCTCGCGAATCAACTCAATCGCGAATTCCATGATGAGGATTTCGACAATCGCCGGAAACGGCACCTGCTCACGGCTGCCGGCGATGGCCATCATGAGATCAGTCGGGATCATCTCCGGGTGGTAGTTGGTGACCGCCAGGTAGAGAGACGGGACCAACAGAGCCGCGGCTAAGGCGACCCACCGAATGCCGCGCAGGAACGAGCCGAACGGGTAGCGCACGTACGCGTCCTCCGCCGACTGCATGAGCGTCCAGAAGACCACCGGCACCACCAGCACGAACGTACTCTGCCCGACGAGGATGGCGACGTAGCCCTCCGTCAGCATCTGGGCCACCCGGTCCGGGCGCTCGGTGGACAGGGACTGCGGCAGCCAGACGCGCGGGTCGTCCTCGATGAACTGTTGCAGCGTGCCACTGTCCGCCAGGTAGTCCACGTCCACCGCCTCAATCCGGCGCTTGACCTCCGCCACCAGCCGTTCGTTGGTCAGCCCGTGCATGTACATGATGGCGACGTCCGTCTTGCCAAGTCTGCCGACCGACATCATTTCTGTCACAAGGTCGGCGGACCGCAACAGGGCGCGAATGAGAGCAGTGTTCGCCCGAAACGACTCCGTGAACGCCTGGTGCGGGCCCTTGACGACACTCTCCGTCTGAGGCAGCGACACGCTCCGGTGTTCCCAGCCCTTGCTTTCGGCGATGACCGCGCGCTCCGTCCCCTCGACGAACACCGCGGTCGATCCGGTCAAGATTCCGTCCACAGCCCCACTCCAGGTGTCGACGACGGACACCTGGTTGCTGGGCAGCAGGGTCTGAACCACCCGGTCCATCCGATCTGGCAGCGGGCGCAAGGGTGGCTTGTCGCCGAACTGCGCGGGCCGGCCGAAGGATTCCCGCCCTTGTGCCGGCGGCGCTGCGCCAGCACGGGCCTGTGCGGCCCCATCCACCGCAGCTTGACTGCCGAACAGGTCGTCCGCCGTGAGAACCATCAGGGGTTCCAAGATCGACTCGTTCACAATCAAGGTGCTCGCCATACCGTCGATAAACACGGCCACGGCTGGCCACTGATCCGGCCCCACGCTGAACTCCCGGACCACGACGTCCTTATTGACCGGCAGATGGAACGTCTCTTTGAGGCGTTCCTGGACCTCCTTCACGCGGGTGGGGATTCGGTTGTCGTCGCCCGCATGCCCGCGTTGTCCGTCGCGCTCTGGCGAGCGCTCGCCGAGTGGGCGCGCTCGGCGGACGGAGCGTTTGGCCTGTCCGTCCGCCGGGGAGGGGCTGGTATCGAGATCGGCATCGTCATTCGGGTCGGCGGATGAGGTGCGAGCGCCCTCGGAATCGGTGGAGTCGGAATCCCCACCCTCTTCGTCCGCCAGTGAAAACTGGTGTGCCACGATGCTATCGTCGACCGTGAACAATCGGGTGATCCACGCAGGCAGCAGCGCGCGACACCTCCCTGCCTGAAGTTGCCGGGGTGTGGGTGAACCGGCAAGGTTGCAAGGATTAGGATGTGACGCGTGCGAGCCGACTATGCGGGCGGAGATGCGGGTGCGAAGCTGCGCGGGCGTCAGGAGTGCGTGGTGGAGAGCAGCGATTTCGGCAAGATGGACACCTGCAGGGAGACCTCGCGAGTGGCGGCGGAATAGCCCAAGATCCGCACACCGTACGGCTGTTGCGGCCGCTCTGTGAAGTTGAGGTGGAGGTCGTGGTTGGCGCCGTCCACCGCTATCCAGGCGGGCCACGGCAGATGCGACATGACGAAGAACAATGCACCGAGCGGGACGGGGAGATCTCCCGTCGTCGCGCTCTCGACGTGCAGGATGAGGTTGCCGTTCGCGACCGTCGGCGTGAACACAATGTTGCAGGGAATCACGCGATCCTTCAGTTTGAGGCCAATCTGCACGGTCCACGTGTCCGCAAACTGGACGTTCGCGTAGCTGACGACCTGGCTGACGTCGGCCTGCTCGGACAGGGCGTACTCCAGATAACTGTTGATGGCGTCCTGGCCAACCGACAGTTGGATGGTGGCCGGTTTGTCGTTACTCATCACCGCCGCCTGCGGCGGCTGAACCGAGGACGCCTTCGGCAGGGTCCCCCACCACAGCGCGCCGCCGACGACGACGAACAGGTTGAGGGACAACAGGACGACGAACGCTTTTTTCCACACCGGGCATCCCCCTCTCGGACGCGCTCCCGTTCCCGGCCGTCGCCTCCGGGGTGGACACCACCCCGGAAGTTCGCTAGGATGATTTCGACACCGTTGTGGCCTCGACCGGGAGGGGTTTTCTGTGAACTCGAACAAGTGGCGCAACTGGGCCCTTGTTTTCATGTTCGGCGGATTCTTCGTGATGTACTGCGGGATGTACAGCCGCGCCCTGCTGCCTTACTTGCTGGTGGTGGGCGGAATCGGCGTCGTCATCGGCATCCTTCTGTACTTCCGATTCGGGCCGGTGAACACGTCCATCCAGAAGGTGACGTGCCCGCGCTGCGGCCAATCCGCTCGCCTGACCGGCGAGATAGACGCCTGTCCCCACTGCCACCTGACATTGCGGCGAACGCCCAGCGGCTCCTACGAGCCGGATGTCCAAACGGGCGATGCCCGCACGACGTCTGTGCCGGTCGACCCGAACCCGGCCGCAGACCGGGTGGGCCGTAACCCGGGTTCCCCGTAGCTCGAGTCGGCAGACCGGACCCTACCGCAGGACCCGGTCCGCCGCAGATGGAGCCAGGGCTCAACCCCTCGACCGCCCACTCGAGGCCGCGCCTTTGCGCGGGTGTGGCCCGGACCGACCGCGCTTCTTGCCCGCTGTCTTCGCCTCAAACACCTTTTCCCGAAGCTTCTCTTCCTCTTGCAATTTGCGGTAAAACTGACAGTGCGCCTGCACCGGGCAAACGTCGCACTTCGGGTTGCGCGCCGTGCACACCTGCCGGCCATGGTGAATCAACCAGTGATGCGCTTGGCTCCACAACTTCTGGGGCACGCGCTGGCAGATCTGCTGCTCCGTCAGGTTGGGGTTCATCGAATTGGCCAAGCCAATCCGGTTCGCAACCCGTTGAACGTGCGTATCCACGGCGAGTGCCGGAATGCCGAAGGCGTTGGAGAGCACCACGTTTGCCGTCTTGCGCCCCACGCCCGGCAACTGCACCAGCTCATCCTGTGTCCTCGGCACCTCGCCCCCAAAGCGTTCGAGCAACATGCGACAAGCGGCCACGATGTTCTCCGACTTGGCGCGAAACAGTCCTAGCGACTGTATGTCTTCTTGCAGTATTTCCGGTGTGACGGCCGCGTAGTCCTCTGGGCCGCGGTATTTCTTGAACAAGTTTTCGGTCACCATGTTGACCCGCGCATCCGTACACTGTGCGGACAAGATGGTCGCAATCAGCAGCTCGAACGGTGTCGAGAAGTTGAGAGCACACTTCGCGTCCGGGTACGCGGTTTCCAATTTACCGAGCATGCGGCGCGTTTCGGCCCGAGACAACAACGGCATGAGAGCCACCCCTGTGTGTGGTGGGCGACGAGTTTTGCGAAACGGGGCTCGTTTCAGCATACACGCCTTGACCACCGAAAATGAATGCGACGTCCCCGAGGCCGCGTCGATTTTCCCATAGGACGTCTCCGCCGTATCGTCAGTCGGCGGCAGACCCGTCCAATCCGAGTTCGCTCGCCACGCCGGACAACGCCTCGATGACGAACGCGATGTGCTCGTCCAACGGGACGCCGAGCTCCTCGGCTCCGCGGTACACGTCGTCGCGGTTGACGCCGCGGGCAAACGCCTTGTCTTTCAGCTTTTTCTTGACGCTCTTCACCTCGACATCCGCCAAGTTGCGGGTCGGGCGGACCATCGCAACGGCCATCACGAAGCCTGAGATCTCGTCGCAGGCGTACAAGGTCTTGTCCAACAGCGAAGACCGCTCCAGGTGGTTGTAGTCCGCGTGCGCCTGGATGGCGTGAATCACATCCTCCGGATACCCCTGCTCGGCCAAGATCTGTGCGCCGACAATCGTGTGCTCAAGCGGGGTCGGGTAGCGCTCATAGTCGAAGTCGTGCAGGAGGCCCGTGATGCCCCACTTCTCCTCGTCCTCGCCGAACTTCCGCGCGTACGCGCGGCATGCCGCTTCGACAGCGTAGGCGTGGCGCAAGAGCGACTCCGATTGTGTGTACTCGTGCAGCAGCGCGAGGGCTTCTGACCTCGTCTTCATACCAGCTCCACTCCTATCTCTTCCGTGTTCGCCAGGGCGTAGAGGGGCAACAGCGTTTCAAAGCACGCCGCGACGGCCTCGGCAAATGCAGCCCCGGACATGGCGACCGCTTCCTCTTTGCGGATTTGGATGCCGACCAAGAGCTCACCGTGGCGCTTGTTCTGCAGGTCTGACGCCAACGCGCACAGTCGCTCCGCATCCACTTCGGACGCTGGAATGACCGCTGTGTCCATATGGTTCGGGACGAACACGTAGTTTCCGGGAATCCGTCGCACAACGGCCTCCGCATGCTCCACCAACTGGCGGGCAAACCAAGCGCGTGCGGGAGATTCGTAGATGACGCCGAACAGCGCGAACGCGTGGGTGGCCCAGGCCCCAATCTGAAAGTGCGGGTGTTTCTTGTACCCCCGCTTGTCCTCGCAAAATGCGACCCAACTGTCGTTTGGCGGGTTCACGGTCCGGCGCGCATGCTTCGCGACGTGCGCGTAGAACGGCCGCCCCGTCCACGCAGCGAGTTGCGGCGCGAACAGCTCGCCCAGTTCCACGAGTTTCGGGCGAAGGTGGGCCTGTAAGGCCTCCATCCGCCGTTCCAGACCTGGTACCTCAAACACTTCGAAGTCAGCGGCTTCAAAACCGCGAAACGGCACGGCACTCCCTCCTGACCTGGCGGCGTGGCATGTCTTCAGGGTAGCCAATTCCATGCGGCCGGCGCAAGTTTCTGAATTGTGCACGCCGAGGCGAACGCGGACTATCCGCGCATCTTCCGAAGGATTCGCTCAATCCGCTTATCCAACGCCCGCAACACATCGGACTGCGCCGTCCGGGCAACCGTGGCGGCTAAGCCCGCGGACGAGTGCCGCACGCCGCCTGGGAACGCGGCTGCCCGCCGTCTTGCAGTTTCCGCCCAGTGGAGCGCTGCTGCGAAGTCGCGTCGCTGATGCTCGTACAGCTTCGCCAACTCGACGCACGGACGCACAGTCCACTCGTGCCGCTGCGTCAGATTCAGCCACAGCGCCTCGGCGGTTGCCCACGCTCGCAGGCGTTTGCAGTGCAAGCTGTGGAGCCACACTTCCCGCCAAGACACATCCGGGCAGGCCGTCGCAGACTCGAAGCAGCGGGAGGCCCATGCCGTCTCGTCCCACTCGTCGAACACCCGACCGAGTGCCGCCCACTCGGAGGCGTGTTCGAGCGGAATTGATCCGTTGACGACCCCAGCCAGATGCACCGTGAGCGCGACCAGGCTGCACACGTCCGCGGCGTTGTGGTCGAAGACAGGGCCCAAGCGAGCCGGGTCGCCATCGGCCACAAACTCGAAGTAGCGCGACGGCGCTTCGCTGCCGGGGAGATCATCCGTCCGGACGAGGCCGAGAACGCTCGCCTCGACGTTGCCGAGAGAGACACGCGGCAACATCTGTTTCCAGAAACGGCGGCTGGGGTGGACGAGATCTACCTGCGGGACATCCGGAACAGGGAGGCGGTGCATCGCCAAGCGTGATTTGAGCAAGGGCCAGTCGAACGACTTGCCGTTGAACGACACGACAGCGATACCGTCGGGACCGGTCAGATGGTTCGCCAGCAACGTCTCAAGCAAACGCGATTCCTCGCCGTAGTCGCGCAGGAAGTACTGGGTGACGACGAACTCGTCCTCCTCCATCCACCCAACCGCGTGCAGAAAGGGGACGGTGCCGGCCCCAGTGCCAAGTCCTGTCGTCTCCGTGTCGTAGAAGCGAAGGCTGCTCGGGCGGCACGGCGGGACTTTCGCCAAACGGCAGAGGCCCGCGAGATCTAGTTCCAGCAGGTCGGCGAAACGCGCGCGCCCGTGGCGCATCAGGAGATCTAGACGAAGCTCGCGGCGGAGAATGCCGGACGCGGGGTCCGGGGTGAAGCCCAGTGCAGCGAACGGATCTGTCTGGTCCAAAGAGACCGACTCAGTTCCAGACACGGGCCCGCCGACCGGCGTGCGCCTTCCCGTGGCGTCGTCGCCGTCCCCGGCCGCACCACCGTTGGAATTCCCGGCCGTGCGGCCCTCCGAGTCTGCTGCGGCGGGATGCTGCGACCGCACCGATGCCTCCAACGCCGCCAGCCGTTCCTGCAGTGTCCTCCGCGCCACCTGCAACACCTCCTCCCCTCAACCCGCGCGGTGGACGGCCGCGCGCAGCAGAGCCAGGACCTGTTGCTTGCGACTGGACGGGGCCGTAATCCGCTCGGCCACCGCGACCCTCGCGTCTCCGTCAACGGCCGCGTTGGGAACACCGGTCGGCGAATCTGTCGCCGGCCCAATGCAGGACGGGCAGCCGTCCTCACACGGACAGGCGGCGACCATATCCGCAGCCGTGGAAAAGACCTCGTCGCTGGAGCGAAACACGCGCTCTGCGAGGCCGATGCCGCCAGGGTATGCGTCGTACAGGTAGAGCGTCGGCCGGCGGGTGAGCAGGTCCCGCACCTCCACGGCGGTGTGGATATCCGACACGGCGCACATGCAGTGCAGGGATGCCGCGTGCCGGAGCACATGGGCGGCTCCCACCAGCGCGTTCTCCCACGCCTGGTTGTCGAAGGGCAGCGCGTCTGAGGGAAAGCTCACCCAGTACCCCATCGAGTGCAGCTCCGCCTCGGGCAGGTGAATCTTCCCCCAACCGAGGTTCTCGTGCGTATCCAGCTTGATCTTTTTAAA
Organism: Alicyclobacillus sp.; assembly: GCA_023511295.1. GTDB lineage: Bacteria > Bacillota > Bacilli > Alicyclobacillales > Alicyclobacillaceae > JAIMBT01. The sequence goes on along the minus strand of JAIMBT010000001.1, from coordinate 5,100 downwards.
CAACGTCGCCATCGCGTTGACCATCACCTCCCCCACGGCGTGGTCCGCAGCGCCGATGCGTTGGTGTTCGAGCGTGTCCAACACCTGAAGCCGTACGGCGAGTTCCGCGTCCGTGTAGTAATCCGCGCTCACGGACCGGACGAACGCCTTGCCGTTCTCCAGGTCGAGCTTCTCTACCTGGTAGGGCCGAGATTGGTGCAGGTAGATGGCCTCTTCGTGCAACATCGTCAGCGCACTGAACCGGTCGGTCTCGCCAATCACCTCCGCCCGCCCGTCGGTCTGGTCGATAATCACGACATTGTCCTGCGCGGCGCTGCGCAGGGATACGCTGTGGCTCGGCAGCGCGTCACTCATCCAGAAGTAACGCCCGTCCCGTCCTTGGTGCAGCACGCGATGAGCCGCCAGGTATTCGAGCAGCTCCGCGGTGGTCTCCACCCCGAATGCCTCGTCTGGTGCGAACGGAAGCTCGTAGGCTGCACACTTCAAGTGGTCGAGCAGGATGAGCAGGTTCTCCGGATATACGCGCGCTGCCTCCGGAGACTGCTCGAGGACGGAGGCGGGGTGAGTCACGACGTACTGGTCGAGGGCCGACGCGTTCGCGATGAACAGCGCGAGCGAAAGTCCCTTGCGCCGCCCGGCTCGGCCCGCCTGTTGGCGAATGGAGGCGATGGTGCCGGGATAGCCGACGGTGAGTACTGCTTCGAGGCTCCCGATGTCCACGCCCAACTCGAGGGCGTTCGTGCTCACGACCCCCCGAATCTCCCCTTCTCGCAACCCGCGTTCAATCTGCCGACGTTCCTGCGGCAGGTAGCCGCCGCGGTACGCCACCACTTGGTTGCGAAGGCGCTCCGGCACATCCCGCTTCCAGTACGACGCGAGCAGTTCCACCTGTGTCCGGGTCTTCACAAACCCGATGGTGGAGATTCCGGCGGACAGCAGCCGAGCTCCGATGCGCCGCGCCTCGAGCAAAGACGAGCGGCGCAGCCCGAGCTGCGGATTGAATACCGGCGGGTTGTAGAAGACCGTGTGCCGCTCCCCCTCCGGCGCGCCGGATTCCGTCACCAGGGCGACCTCCCGCCCCGTCAGTTCGCGCGCCAGATCCCCCGGGTTGGCCACGGTCGCCGACGAGAGGATGAACTGTGGCCGCGAACCGTAGAACGCGCACACGCGCAGCAAGCGGCGCAGGACGTTCGCCACGTGACTGCCGAACACGCCGCGATAGATGTGCGCTTCGTCGATCACGATGTACCGCAGATTCTCGAACAGCCGCAGCCACTTGGTGTGGTGCGGCAGGATGGCCGCGTGGAGCATGTCCGGGTTCGTCACCACGACGTGCCCCGCCTCGCGGATACGGTTGCGCGCGTGCATCGGCGTGTCGCCATCGTAGGTGAACGACTGAACCTGTGTCTGCAGTCCCTCACACAACCCGTGCAACTCTGCGACCTGGTCCTGGGACAGAGCCTTCGTCGGGAATAAGTAGAGTGCGCGGGCCGACGGGTCGGTACAGACCGCATGCAGCACCGGCAGGTTGTAGCAGAGCGTCTTTCCGCTCGCCGTCGGCGTGAGGACCATCGTGTCCCGGCCGGCGTGAACGAGATCTACCGCGGCTCGCTGATGGCTGTAGAGTTGGTTCATCCCGCGCCGGCGGAGCGCCTCCTGAACCTCATCCGCCAACCATTCCGGCAAGGGGCGGTAGCGCGCTGGCTTCGCGGGCGTCACCTGCCAAGCCTGCACCTGATCTATGAACGAAGGGGTTCGCTGCCATTCTTCGAGCAACAAGGAGAGTTCCAACGCCATCACATCCTGGTTGTGCCGTCTGCGGGCGAAATGTGCGCACGGCTGTGCGTGCCGTGCGGGTTGAGCGGCATACATGGTGTATTCGCGCCGCCGATGCGAACTCCTGTTCTGGTGCGGCCATGCCATTCTACGAAATTTTGCCGTCCATCGGTCACGATCCTGTTTTTCACACATAGCATGTTAAAGAGATCTGCGCCGGGGTGAACGCGGCAACTGTATGAATCTCACATCTCATGGAGATAAAGTATAGTACAGACCGAGGGAGGAATCGCCTTGCAAAGCGTGGAGAAGTGGTCTACCAGATCGGATGCGTGGACACCCGCCGATGACGAGCGACTGGCAGAGATTGTTCTGCAGCACATCCGCACCGGCAGCACGCAATTGAAGGCGTTTGACGAAGCGGCCAACGAACTGGGCCGAACCCCCGCCGCCTGTGGCTACCGCTGGAACGGCGTGCTGCGCAAAGACCGGCGCGACGCAGTGGAGGAGGCGAAACAGGTTCGCAAGGCGGCGCAGCGCAACCACGCGAAGTCCGGCGGTTCGCGCGATGGTGCCGCGGCCGTTCGGCCAATGGGATCTATCCAAGCGGTCATTCAGTTCTTGCAGTCCTATGAACAGCAGGTGCAGGCATTGCGTGACCAGCTCCAGCAGTTGCAGTCAGAACGCGACGCGCTGCAGTCTCGGCTGCAAGCGCTGGAGTCGGCAGCCCCTCCCGCCGGCAGCGGTGCGTTCCTGACGCCGGAACAGCTCGAGCATGACTCGAAGACCCTGTTCGCTATCATGGAGCGGGCGCGCCGCATGCTCGAGACTGACAAGTCGAAGGCGGAATGATGCCTCTGCCGAGCTCTTCCCTTGGCCCCGGCCGCATCTGGCCCCGGCCGCATCTGGCCCCGGCCGCATCTGGCCCCGGCCGCATCGAAGCGCTGCCTCAGAACGGATGCCTCCGCTCCAACCAAGCCCGCCATCGCCGCGCGGTGGCGGGTGAAAACACGCCGTACGCGTCACGGGCCCACTGCATGAGGCGCTGTGCCGCCCGCTCCGCTTCGTCCACCCAATCCGCAGGATACGCTCCCTTTCGTGCATGGAATTCCGCCTGATCCACCAACTCCACTTGACCGCGCCCGACCCGCACATCTAGGTCCAGGTCTGCGAATTCGACGCTTTCCCGCCTAGGATGGTACACGGGCGGCGCAATCACGTTGCAGTAATAGGCGGTCTCGTCCGCCGGCAGCAAGATGCACACCTGCGCGAACGCCTTGGGCCAGAAGGTCATGATAACAGGGTACGGACTGGCCCAGGTTGTTCCGTCCGCTTCGCGAACGGCGGTGTGCGGCGGCACCAGGAAACTCCAGGGATCTGGCGTCGGCTCACTCATCGTCCACGTGCGGTGAGGGCTGCCGTCAGCGTGTCGACTCACCAGCCGAATTCCCGTCGCGCTCTTGCTCATTCCCGCCGAGCGTGTGCTGGTCTCTGCCGTGATTGGGCTCGATCTCGCCGAGCGCGTGCTGGTCTCTGCCGTGATTGGACTCGATCCCGCCGAGCGCGCGCCCGTCCCACCCGCGCCTGCGCTCGCCCGTATCCGCCGTTCCACGGGCCGTTCCCTCCTCCCTGGTCCGCGGAGTTCCAGGCGACGGCGGTCGGTCTGAACCCGCTTCCGCCTCCACAGCACTCTGCGGCATGAAATCCACAAACAGGCGAATCCGCAGAAGCGATTTGATGCCAATCAGGATGATGGGACCGAACAACAGCCCGACAACGCCCATCAATTTCATCCCGACGTACAGGCCGAACAGCGTCGATAACGTGTCGAGTCCCACACTGTTGGCCAGGATCTTCGGTTCCACCAGGTGCCGTACGAGGGAGATGAACAGCTGAAGCAAGATCACCTTCAGTGCCAGGCTGACGTCTCCAATCAGCAGGGCGCCAATCGCCCACGGGACACTGAGAATGGCGGATCCGAGGATGGGAATCATCCCTGTCAGGCCGAACATCAAGCCGAGGATGACGGCATAGTGAATGCGCATCACGAACAGACCCAACACGCCGAGGACGGCAGACATCACCATCAGGATAATCTGGACGCGGATGGTACCGCCGAGCGCGCGCAGCATGTCGTGCGCCACGACGTGGACCTTGGGTTCCCATCCGGGCGGCAGGAACCGCACGAAGCGGCGGTACATGCGGCGTCGATTCACCAGGATGAAGTAGGTCGTGAGAATCGCTACCACCACGACGAACAGGGACTCCGGCATGTGCGTCGCGACGTGGACGACCAGCCGTGTCAGTCCGGTGAGGACCGACTTCGCCGTGGTCACCGAATTGAGGATAGCCGCCTGAACGCTCGACGCGACATCGGGTGGCAACTGTCCGAACAGCGAGCGGCTGGAGAGCAACCGGTCGGTCACCCAGTCTTGAACCAGGCGGAAGTAGACGGGGATGCTCTCCGACCACAGGACAGCCTCGCGCGTCACCTGCACCAGGACGTAGGCTGAGGTGACAAACAGGGCCGCCCCGACCGTGACGAGCACGAGCAGGACCGCGCGCACGCGCGCAATCCCGAACTGTTCCACCCAGCGCACCAACGGAAGCAGAAGCACGGCCGCAAACCCGCCAATCACGAACGGCAAGGTGTATTTGAGCGTCGCGATGAACAGGAGGCACAGAACGGCGACAAACACCAACAGGCTGGCGACTTCCGCACACCGCCAGAGGTACTGCCGAAGCTGCGCTCGAGGTGTCAGCCAGCGCATGGAGGATAGCCCCCTGTCCTACTCCTTGGCTCTCGCCCGCATCCGGGCTTTCACGACGAACGCCACCGCAATGATGGCGAAGGCCACGACAAATAATACGACCGCCCATGCCGCTCGATTCGATGCCATGGCAATACTGGCCCCGGCCAGAGCCGCCATTGCGACCACAGCCGTTAAAAGGTAGGCGAACTTCGCTGTACGATTCACGTTCTTTCGCTCCCCATGGATGTGACGAGTTGATGATAACACATCCGCCGGGGGGAGCGCCTGCCGGACGAAAGGAGCGCGGTTGTGTTGCCCCTACGGTAGCCGGGGATCTTCGCCGTCCGTTGCCGCCGCAGAGGCGACCTCCGCCGCCCACAAGGGAACGGCGATCCGCTATCGGACCCGCGGGTCGGCGAGATCGCACATTCCCGCCCGCCGCCAGGCACACAAGGGAACGCCCGGCCGCTATTCCCGCCCCGCGGCTCGGTCCTGCCGCCCACAAGGGAACGGCGATCCGCTATCGGACCCGCGGGTCGGCGAGATCGCACATTCCCGCCCGCCGCCAGGC
>JAIMBT010000020.1 GCA_023511295.1 Alicyclobacillus sp. | reverse complement strand
GGGGGGGGGGGGGGCGCCGGGGGGGGGGGGGGGGGGTGGTGCCCGCAGGTGGCGCGGGGGGCGGCGGGGGGGGCCGCCCACTCGGGTTCTTTCGGCGGTTGCCAGAGCGCCGTGATGCCGGTCTCGCCGACGCGCAGCGCAGCCACAATCAAGAGGACCGCGACGACAGCGGACGACACCAACTCCGCCTTGCCGTGACCGTAGGGGTGGTCGGCGTCCGGCGGCTTCTGCGCGACGCGCAGCCCGACCATGACCGCGACAGACCCTGCCAGGTCCGCCGCCGAGTGCACGGCGTCTGCCAGCAACGCGCGACTGCCAGCCCACACGCCAATCACGCCTTTGCCGACCATCAGCAGCACGTTGGCGACCAGCGTGATCCACGCGGCCTGGCGAGCGACCCGTTGGCCCGCATCCGTTCGCACGGCCTCCCCTCCTCGCAGTGCAGTCTCGAAAAACGCGCCCGCTGCGGGCGCGTGACCGGGTCGGCAACGCAGTTCACAGCGGGCGTATGGACATCAGGCGTCCGGTGCTGCAGGCCCAACCGCGTCCTTCTCATGCGGCATGCCGCGGCCGCGCCAGACGACCCACAACTGACTGGCGATGAAAATGGAGCTGTAGGCACCGGACACCAGTCCCACAATCAACGCAATCGTGAACGTCCGAATCGACGCACCACCAAACACGCACAGCAACACGGCGGCAATCAACACGGTCACGACCGTGTTGATGGAACGCGTCATGGTCTGCCAGAGGCTCTTGTTGACGAGCCGCTCGAGCGCCTCGAACGTCTTCGGCGGGGTCAGCTTCAGATTTTCGCGGATGCGGTCGAAGATGACGATGGTGTCGTTGATGGAGTACCCGACAATCGTCAGGATGGCCGCGACAAACGTCAAATCGACTTCCAGCCGGAACAAGGCGAATACCGACATGACGATGAACGCGTCGTGCAGCAGCGCCACGATGGCAGCAATCGCAAACCGGTACTCGAATCGGATGGCGACGTAGATAACAATGAACAGCGACGCCAGCAAAACAGCGTACACAGCTTTATGAGACGTCTGTGACGCCACGATGGGGTCCACCGTCTGCACCTGGCTTCCCTTCTGCTTCGGAAAGTACTGTGCTTCCAACTTGTTGATTTTGGCAATCTGCGCCTGCGAGAGCGTCGTTCCAAACCGCACCACGGCTGTGTCCCGCGGACCGCCCTCACGCGAACTGGCGAGCGTGATGTTCGCGGAACGGACGGAGAACCCTCCGGCTTGGAACATTTTCTCGACCTCTGGGACGGTCACCGGCTGATTCACGTTCAGCTGGACACGAGATCCCGATTGGAAGTCCGTCCCGAGATTGAACCCGAACAACAGAAAGAACACCAGGCCAGCGAGGGTGATGAGGCCCGACAGCGCGAAAAACCAATTGCGATGACGGACGATGTCGAACCGCTGTTTCACTGCTGCACCACCCTTCTGCCAATCCCATACCACCACGGCTTGTCCAGCACGCCGGAGCGCGCGAACAACAGCAACATGGCGCGGCTGAGCAGGACGGCGGTGAGCATGCTGATGACGATGCTGAGCATCAAGGAGATGGCGAACCCACGGATGTCACCACGGCCAAACCAGAACATGACCGCCCCCGCAATGAAGGTCGTCGCGTTGGCGTCGATGATGGAGCGGAGAGCGCGTTTATTACCGGCCACGACACTCGACTGCAGGCTCTTGCCGTTTCGCACCTCGTCTTTAATCCGCTCGTAGGTGATGATGTTCGCGTCGACCGCCATACCGACACCGAGAATGAGGGCTGCGAGTCCAGGAAGGGTCAGCACGACCTGCAACCCGGAAAAGGTCAGCACAACCAGGTACAGGTACGCCACCAGCGCCAGGTTCGCAATCAGCCCGGCCATTCGGTAGAGGATGAGCATGAACAGGAAGATGAGCGCAATCGCGGCCGCCCCAGCCCGGAGCGTATCCAGCAGGGAAGCGTACCCGAGCGATGGCCCGACATTCATCGAACTGACCAGCTTGAGCGGGTAAGGCAACGCTCCGGCGTTCAACTCCTTCGCCAAGGTGATGCAGGCCTCCGGCGTCGTCAGGTCGCCGCCAGAGATTACCGACTGGCCGTTCGACATCACCTGTTGGATAACCGGGTCGGTCAAGAGCTTGCCGTTTAGGTACACGTAGATGGGCTTGCCGAGGTAGGTCTTGGTGATGTTCTGCCATTGCTTGGGATCTTTGAAGTTAAGCGTCACTTCGTTCTGGCCCGTCTGCGGGTCCTGTACCCATTGCGAGTTGCTCTGCAAGTCCTTGCCTGAGGCGAGGAGTTTTTTCATATCCGGCTTGTACGAACCATCGGGCTGTTGGACGGAGCCGTACATCTTCAGGTCGGCCGTTGTGCCGATGATCTGCTCGTACTGCTGCTGATTGAAGGACCCAGCCAGATCCACCCGGATGTATTTGCCACCCTCCAGGTCAATCTGCGGCGACGAAACGCCGAGGGAATTGACTCGAAATTCTACAGCTTGAAGTGCGGCGTTGATGCCGCTTTGCGTCAGAGGGTGCTGCGGTGTGGCTTGGATTTCGTAAAGCAGGTCCATCCCGCCCTTCAGGTCGAGACCCAGAGGGATGGACTTCCAAAGCCGATCCGTCGTGCCGGCGGTCAGTCCCAGAATCACCGCGACGAACGCTAAAAACGCCACAAACCGGCCCCATCGTTTCTTGCTGCGTCTTTTCAAACCGGCAATCTCCCAACCCTAAAATTTCTGGAGCCCTCGAGCGGCTCCCGACAAAATGGCAACGCGTCGGATGTTCGGGCGATTGGCTTCCCCACCCTCGCCGCCGGGACGGTGGAGAACGGACGTCAGACCGCGCCGGATGGCCCACCGCGCCCGCGCGTTACGACTCGGGCGGCGGCGATACCCGCCAAGTAAAGTGCGCGAACGGGTCATCCTCCAGCTGGCCTTTGTAGGCGCGGAGGGTCAACCGATTCATAAACTTGTCCACGTGCAATCCCGCAATCTGCGAGACCACCTCGTGCAGGCGCACCTCGCCTTTCAACTGCTCGCGCACGCAATCCCAGACGTCCTGTGCGGTAACCTCCTCGTATCCGAGCAGGCGAAATTCCTCCGCTTTCATCTCGCACAGTCCCATCATGTCCGCCTCATAGCTCCGCCAGTTCAGCGGTCTGTCCCAACTGGAACCACTCGTGAGAGCGTCTTCCGCCATGCCCGCCCCTCCCGACTTCCGACTGAAGTCCGATGCGACTTACGATACCATTCGCGGGGCCGCTTGTCGACTCCTGCCAGACGCAGTCTGAGAAGTCCACCCAGCCCCCTACGTTCGTTCGTCGCGGGGGTCAATCCACCACGTGCCGTTGGCATCCACGGCCGCGTAGAACACGTCGGTGAGGTCCGTGTACCCTCGACGGGCCAGCTCCTGGGTCAGCCAAGTGGTGTCCCGCCGCAGGGAGTCGAGTCCCTTCTTCACCGGCTGCCCGTCAATCACGACGGGAATCGGGATGGTGCTCGGCGCGACGGGTTGCCCGACGTCTGCCGGCGTCAGGGGACGCTTGTCCGCGCGGGGAATGACGCTCAGTTTTCCGGAGTTTTCCAAGACCGCGAACTCCACATCGGCGACGTTGGCAACCCCCTGTTCGCGCAGTTGCAGCAATAGATCATTCATCGAGTACCGGGCCCGCTTCATGGCGGTGTCGCGGATTTTTCCGTGTTCCACCAGCATCACCGGTTCCCCTTCGACCCAGTGGCGGAACCAATGGCTTTTCAGTTGCAAAAACGATACGAGCACCTGGAGCAGCACCAGTGCCGCAATCGCCAGCAGGGAGATGTAGAGGGGAATGCGCGTATCTTCCATGGGGAGCGTCGACAGCTCCGCAATCATCATGGACACGACGAAGTCGAACACGGACAGCTGGCCAATCTCCCGCTTGCCCATCAGTCGAAGCGCGACCATCACGGTGATGTACAACACCAGGATGCGAACCAGGTATTCCCACATGGGGATGTGCACAGACGAAGGGCCCCCTTTGGCGAAACCGAGTTTCACCGGGGGCGCGTGAAACGGCACGGTAACGGCGCAAGCCGTAACCTTCCGTGACGCCCACCGGGCATACCTCAGTATGCCAAGCGAGGAGAGGACTCATGAGCCATCGTGGCATCCGCTACCCGCGTGTATCCCATGCACCCAGAGCGGACCATCACTTGACGGCTTCCCGGTCACTGCCTGCCACATTCAATTCTCCGAACAGCCGGCCCACTTGTTCGAACAAATTGCCAGGTTCGTGGATGTTCTCGCACACATCGGAAAGATGCCGGAGTTTGACGGACACGACGACGTTGTTCCGAAACGCGAAGCGGCGCCCCTCCACCGCGGTCACCAATCGACCGCAAATCGCCTGCAACTCGGTGTGGTGGACGCCAGGCAGGACGACGAGAAACTCGTCCGCTGCAAACCGACACGCCAATTCCCCCGCCCGAAGACTCTCCTTGACCAACCAACTGACCTCGCGGAGGACCGAATCTCCCGCGTCTCGCCCGAATGTCGCGTTGATAAACGAAAAGTTCTCGATATCGAAACAGATGATTCCCCAGTTGACCACGCCGCGTTCCATGTCTTGGCGGACTTGTTGCGTCACGAAATGATACGTATACAGTCCCGTGAGCTCGTCCACGAACAGTTGCGTATCAAACTCCGGAGCGTACACGGCGGTTCGGTTTCTCCCGCGTTGCTTGGCGCCCCAGTACATGGCTGAATCCGCTTTAAGGAGCAGGTCCCGGTCATCTGTGGCGTGGACGGGGTATCCTGCGATGCCGCAGCTGATGGTGATCCCTTGCAGACGATACCCTTGGAACTCCACCACATGGCGCATCACGTCGGAACGGATGGACTCCAACAACGCGAACGCCTGCTCGGGTGTCATGTTCAGCACGACTGCAAACTCCTCTCCGCCGTACCGAGTGACAATGCCCTGGCTGCCCACCGTCGCACGCAACAACTGCGCCAGAGACTGCAACACCGCGTCACCCGCCAGGTGACCGTAGGTATCGTTGAATTTCTTGAACGAATCAATGTCCAGGATGGCGACCGAAACCGGTTCTCCCGTGCGACGCGCTTCGGCAACGCGACGCTCCAGCGCCTCGTACAAGTACCGGTAGTTGTACAGACCCGAATTCGGGTCACGGAGAGATTGCTCCTGCAGCTCTGCGTACAGCTGCGCGTTCTCCAGCAGCACCGACAGCTGTCCAGAGAGAAGGCGCACCAAATGGAGTGGCTCATCTTGAAAGGCGTACGCGTGCAGCCCGTAAAGCGCCAACGCACCCATCGTCTTCCCGTGCGTCTGCAGTGGGAACACCGCGAGACTCAGATAAAAGCGCCCGTCCACACCGTCGCTCACCACGCGGGGGTCGCGGCGCGTGTTGGGTACGTATCCCCACGTCCCCTTCTCCAGGTGTGCCCAGATGACCCCACCGCCCGCGCGGTGGATGCCATTCAACGAGAAGTCGACCATCGCCTTCGCGGGATAAAGCGCATTTGGGAGCAGCACTTCTCCGGACGCGTCGAGCAGGTACACAACACAGGCATCGGCGTCGGCCACCTTCAATGCGATGCGAGCCGATTCCTCTGTCAGGGTGTCGACGTCGAGCTTCCCGGTCAACTGCAAAATCTCCGTATGGACATCCCGCAAGGTGGTCATGCGGCGGTACAGCCGAAACATCTGACTGACCAGGACGAGAGGCAACATGACCACCGGAGCCCACAAAGCGGACCAGCCGGTGAGCCAGATGAACACGACGGCGAACCCCATCGCCACGGCGAAATTGAGTCCGTCCACCGCTGCCAGTTTCCCCGCATCCAGAACGTTCCACCGCCGCCGGGTGTAGAGCAGCAATTGAATAAACGCGTGATTGACCACCATGAATGCGACGCAGGCAGCGACCAATCCCAGCAAGACCCGGACGGTGATGACGGAACCGACCGCCGGTCCAGCCACGGCCCGGTACACCTTGGTCAGAGCGTAGGCACTCAGCCCGTATTGCCCCGCGTTGAACAGCCGGGTGGACCACCGCATCTTGTCCTTCTGTAGAAACGACGCAATCAGCCAACCGATGACCGTGACGCAGATGGCCGCCGCCGGCGAGTATGCTGCCGTGAGGGCGAGCGGAACCATATACAAGAGGGACCCGAGGACCTTACCAATCGGAACTGGAACCAACTCGAGCGAGACACTGAGTAGAACCAACACGAGAACTTCCAAAACCGGGAGTTGCACCAACCCCCCAATCTGTCCCAGACAGACCAGGCATCCGACAGCGCCGACACTCCACTCGAGTACGGTCGAGCGCCGCACCGCAAGCGTATCGATTGGCTGCACCCCCTTCGGCCAAGACCCGAACCATGATTTGGTGTCCCCAGTTTATCATATTCTCATCATTTTCGGACAGGGTGAATATCCATAGACTGACCGCGACATCTGAGAGTGCAGCGAGGCGGCGCTTCGTCGGTTCATCTGTTTGTTCGTGGAGGTGATGACAGGATGCCGTCGTCCAACACCGGAATCCGGGCCTCTCTCCGCCGCTGGCCGGTCCTCTACGGCCTCATCTGGGCCGTTGTCTGGGCGCTGGTCGGAGCCGTGGTGGTGGCGCTCTGGTCCCAGTTCGGGACGCTCTCGAGTCAACGCTTGGCCATCGCAGCCTACATTGTTCACTGCCTGGCGGTCGTCTTCGGGGCCGTGGCTGCCAGTCGCTGTGTCAGCGAGCGAGGTTGGTACTTTGGCGGTTTCACGGGGCTTGTGTACGCGTTGTTGATGGTCGTACTCAGTCTGCTCGCGTACAATGCCTTCTCCTTCGACGCCGCCGGACTGTTCCGGGTCCTCATCATGACCCTCATTGGGGCATTTGGCGGCGTCATCGGAATGGGCCTGCGGCGCGATTGAGCCGGGGTACCCCGTGCAGGGGACGGATTTGAACGGACAACCGCCGAGGCGACCGACCTTCCGTCCCCGAGCCGACCGTCCGCGGGCGGACTGCCCGCACCGAGCGCTCGCCAGCCGCTTATTCGACTTCGGAGTCGACAGCCGGACTCGGCTCAACGACGCGCATGACGGCGCGATTGTCGACTTGAATCTCCACGTTCGGCGCAATTTCGACATGAACCCTGTCGTCAACCATGCTGGAGACCGTTCCGTAAATGCCGGATGTCAGCAGCACCTTTGCGCCGACCCCGAGCTGTTGCATCATCTCCGAGCGTTTCTTGGCCTGTCGGCGCTGGGGCAGGATGAGCAGCGCGTAGAAGACGGCCAGCATGATGACAATCAACAGGATGTTGTTCAATCGAGCACTTCCTCTCGCAAGTTTCCCTCATTATAACCGTACTGCTCATAAAATTCTCGACGATATGCGAGAAACCGATCCGCATCGAGTGCGGCGCGGATCTGCCGCATCAACTCCAACATGAAGTGGATGTTGTGGTAGGTCGTCAGGCGGATTCCGAGGACTTCGTCGGCTTTGATTAAATGGCGAATGTACGCTCGGCTGAAGGTCTGGCAGACCCGGCAGGTGCACTGCTCGTCGAGCGGCAGAAAGTCCTCCGCAAACTGCGCATTGCGGATCACCTTTTTCCCGGTCGCCGTAAACACCGTACCGTTTCGCGCAATCCGTGTCGGCAACACGCAGTCAAACATATCGACGCCGCAGCGCACGCCTTCCAACAGGTCTTCCGGCGCTCCAACGCCCATCAGGTACCGAGGTTTGCCGGCTGGCAGCCATTCCGTCGTGGCGGCCAGCACCTCGTACATCAACGGTTTGGGCTCACCCACGCTGAGGCCGCCGACGGCATACCCGGGCAGGTCCATCTCCACCAGTGCCTCCGCCGCTTGCCTGCGCAGATCAAGGTGCTCCCCGCCCTGAACGATGCCGAACAACCCCTGCACGTCGGGGCGGGCGTGCGCATCCTTGCAGCGCCGGGCCCACGCCAGCGTACGCCGCAGCGATGTCTCCACGTAGTCCCGAGTCGCAGGGTATGGAGGACATTCGTCGAACGCCATGATGATGTCGGCGCCGAGGGCGTTCTCGATGGCCATGACGGACTCCGGCGTGAACACATGGGTACTTCCGTCCAGGTGAGAGCGGAAGCGGACACCATCATCGCTGATCTTGCGCAGGTCCGCGAGGCTGAACACCTGAAACCCGCCGCTGTCGGTGAGGATGGCCCCCGGCCACTGCATAAACCCATGCAGGCCGCCGGCTCGGCGAATCAGGTCCTCCCCCGGTCGCAGATGCAGGTGATACGTGTTCGCGAGGATGATGCCTGCGCCGAGCTCGGTCAGCTCCCAAGGAGCCATGGTCTTCACCGTAGCCTGCGTGCCAACCGGCATGAACACCGGCGTTTCGATGGTCCCGTGCGGCGTGAAGAGACGTCCACGGCGCGCTTGCGTGGCGGAGCAGCGGCGCAACAGCTCGTAGCGAACCGGCTCCGTACTCACGTCGGGTCCTTCCTCCGCGTGATGAACATCGAGTCTCCGAAGCTGAAGAAGCGATACCGCTGGGCCACCGCTTCGGCGTAGGCCCGCCGGGTGAACGACAGTCCCATGAGCGCAGCCACCAACATCACCAAGGTCGACTTCGGCAGGTGAAAGTTCGTGATGAGCGCATCAATCATCCGAAACGCGTACCCGGGATAGATGAAGATGTCTGTGTTCCCGGGGCCAGCCTGCAGCACCCCATCGCGACCGGCACTCTCCAACGTGCGCAGGGCCGTTGTCCCGACTGCAATCACACGGCGGTTCTCCGCGCGGGCCCGGTTCACCGCATCCGCCGTCTCCGGTGGCACGCGGTACCACTCGTCGTGCATCTGGTGCGCCTCCACCTCGTCCACCTTCACCGGTCGGAAGGTGCCGATGCCGACGTGCAGGGTCACAAACCGAAGCTCCACGCCCTTGTCCCGCAGTTCCTGTAGAAGCTCGTCCGTAAAGTGCAGGCCTGCGGTCGGAGCCGCCACCGACCCGGTTTCCGCCGCGTACACCGTCTGGTACCGATCTCGCTGCTCCAGTGGCACGTGGATATACGGCGGGAGCGGCATCTCACCCACCTCGTCGAGAAACGCTTCCGCCGACCCGCCGTGATGAGGCGCCAAGTGGAGCCGAATCCGGCGCAACCCCTCGGGCCGTTCTTCGATGACCTCGGCTTCCGACCCGTCCGGGAATACCACGCGCGCACCCTCGCGCAAGCGCCGGGCAGGTTTCGCCATCGCCTCCCACTCGGTTTCCCCGAAGGGGTGCGTCAGCAGCAACTCCACTTCGCCGCCGGTGTCCCGCTTGGTACCATGAAGGCGGGCCGGAAGCACCTTCGAGTCGTTAAAGACCAACACATCGCCGGGCACCAGCCACTGCGCGATGTTCCGAAACTGGCTGTGGACCATCGTCTCCGCGACCGGATCGACCACCATCAGACGCGACGCGGACCGGTCCGGGAGCGGCGTCTGGGCAATCAACTCTTCGGGCAACTCGTAGTCGAACGCGTCGACCCGCACATCTATCACCTCGCCTACTGAAACGCATGCAGGCCCCATTATACGATACACGGCCGCGGGCACCAAAACGCCCGAAGCCAAGGGGCCCCGGGCGTGACATTCCGAAACGAGGAAGCGGAGGACGGGGCATGTGTGTGCCGACCGCATCTGCTTACCGGGCATGTCCGTGGTCATTCGCCGGCGGCTGGGGCGGATCACCGCGTCCGCCATCCTTCTTGTCCCACTTGTGGTCGGATGGCGGGTCGGTCGAGGGTGCGCCGAGGGGAAGCGTGAACGTGTCGTTCCCAATTTGGACCGTGACGCCGACGTCGGGTCCGCTGGACGTGTTGGATCCACCGGATGCGTTCTGCCCGGTGGATGGCGTCGCATTTGGATGCTCGGTATCCGAATGGGACGGCGCGACGTTTGCCGCCTGCGCCATGTTCCAACTCCCTCCGCTCAGCAACCCGTTCGGCCCAATCAGCCCGTTCGCAACATTCCCGAGCCAACCGTCCAAACCAGGCGCATTGCCGGCCGAGTCGCCTCCCGGTCCGTGTCCGCGCCCCTTCCCTGGCCCCGGCCCCTTGTCCGGCCCCGGGTGCGGGTTGCCCGGTTTACCGGCTCCTGCGCTGCGGCCGGGCGGAGCCGCGCTGCCGGGTATCGGGACGTTGTTCGCGGTGTGGGTTCCACTCGATCCGGTGGCATCGGCCTTCCCTGGCTCTTCATGGCCCGGGTTCATCCCCCCAACGGCGCCCTCGGATGTCAGCGTGGAGAGCCACTGCTCCAACTGCTGCACATCACTCTCTTGAATCGATTGCACAGCCTCCTTGGCCTTCGGGTTGGACCACACGGCCTGAAGGGGGCCACCTTGCAACGTCGCAACGCCCACTGCTTGACCTTCCTTTGCGGCGACGAGGACGGACATCAGCCGGCCGGGAGATACATGGGCCTGCTGAGCCGCCGTCCACACGGCCTCCGGCACCGTGACAGACACCACGGACGCAGCGCGTGGCGCGGACTGCGGCGCCGCCTGCGAGATGGCATGCTGGACGTCCGCCACAGCCTGCTCGCGGACGTGAACAGCCGACGCGTTCTCCTTTGCCCCCGCCGGTATGGACACCAGGATGGTTGCGTCTGCCGCCAGTTGGTCATGGGCCTCGGCGTAGTCGACAATCGACTGCGCAGCCTCCTCGAGCGGCAAACCCGACAGGTGGACCTGTGTCACCAACTGTTCGCCATCAGCGTCCGTGCCCTCTGCGGCCACCACTTTCAGCGAATCGTCGACTTCCAGCGCGATACTTGGGTTGATGTCGATGGACACCCACGTGTAGGCGCTCGCTGGCGTCGGATGAAGCACCCCGCCGAACAGCCACGTCCCCGCTGCCACGACCAGGACGGCCGCCGCGCCGGCAGCGGCAGACCACCAGCCACCGTGCCGCGCGGCACCGCGATGGGACCGGCCTATCCGTGAACGGCGAAGTTCCCGGTCAAACGCCACCTCCTCGCCGACCGCCATCTCCTGGGTCCGGGGGATGCGGCAGAACGCGCCGTCCGGGGTCAACACGACGGCCTCGTCTTTGTGCAGTTCCAATACCAAGCCTCGCCGCGACACCACCGGTTCCCCCTTTGTCCTCAGGAGATGTAAGTCTGCAGGTACTCGTAGTCCCCGGACAGCAGTACCACCACCGCCAGGATGTACTTTCGCTGGCGCTCCAACGTCTTGCGCGAGACCGATGCGCGGTCCGTCAGCTCCTTGAGCGGCAAGGACTTGCGCTCTCGAACGTAGCGGAGCAGCGACGCATCTCCGACAATCGTCCGCGCGACCTCCATCGCGCTCGCGCGGGCGTCCGCGTGCTTCGGCGCGACGTCCGTCAGTTCCTGGAACGACAGGCCGTACTCGGCCAGCGCTTCGCTGTATTCGGCAATCTCGTGAACGCGGTTGAGCCGCTCCATCTCCAGCGCATGCGCTGAAACGGCGGATTCCACTTCCGCGTAATTGACCACGTTGTCCTCGTCGTCTTGCACATCGAAGTCGGACCACGGTTGTGCCCGGCGCGCGTTCTGTTGCGCGCGGAAGTAGTCAATCAGGCGGCGGCGGATAACGGTCTCCGCGAAGTGCAGGAAACTCGCGTTACGCCCTGGCTCAAAGCGGTCGATGGCCTCGTTCATCGCAAGCAGCGCCACACTGAACTCGTCGTCGTCCTGGGGGTGGATGTAGCGCTTCGCGGTCGTTGAAGCCACGCGAAGGATGAACGGACGGTACGACCGGAGGACGTTCTCACGAGCCTCGTCGTCGCCCCGTTGGGCCAGCTCAACCCAGCTGTGCAGCTCGCTGTCATCCGCTCGCTTGGCTCTGCCGAAGCGGAATCGCGCCACTCCATCCACCTCGCTTCATACGATTCGGTCTCTGGGTCGCTGAATCTGGGGGCCACCGCACTCCTTTTCCTCGCGCGACGCACGGGTCGCGCCTCGGCGCCGTTCATCGTGGTGCGTCGGTATCAAGCAGTGGCTGGGTGACGGGCGTCCCCCATTCATTCGAGCTGCGATTTTCCGCCCTTGCCGTCGGCATCGGCAGCTTCAGATGGCGATAGGCCCATTCGGTTGCGACCCGCCCGCGGGGTGTGCGCTGCAGGAGCCCCATCTGAATCAGGTAGGGTTCATAGACGTCCTCGATGGTGACCGCATCTTCGCTGACGGCCGCAGCCAACGTATCAAGCCCCACGGGCCCGCCGCCAAACTGGCGGATGACCGTCGTGAGCACCTTGAAGTCCAATTCATCCAGGCCGAGTTCGTCCACGCGCAGTTTCTCCAGCGCATACCGGGTCGTCTCCAAGTCGATGAGCTCGGATTGGCCCACTTGTGCAAAGTCCCGCACTCGTTTCAGCAAGCGGTTCGCGATGCGCGGTGTGCCCCGCGACCGCCGAGCAATCTCCAGGGCGGCATCGGCATCAATCGGCACGCGGAGGATATCTGCCGTGCGCTGAACAATCTGTGTCAACTGTTCTGGGCGATAGTAGTCGAGGTGGGCAATCACGCCGAATCTGTCGCGAAGCGGCGCCGACAACAAACCTGCGCGCGTCGTCGCGCCGACCAAGGTGAACGGGGGCAAATCCAGCCGAATCGAACGCGCACTCGGCCCTTTGCCAATCAGAATATCGAGGGAGAAGTCCTCCATCGCCGGGTACAACACTTCCTCCACCGCGCGCGACAAGCGGTGCACCTCGTCGATGAACAACACATCCCCAGGCTGCAGGTTCGTGAGGATGGCCGCGAGGTCACCCGGCCGCTCAATCGCCGGCCCCGACGTGACGCGGATCTGCACGCCCAGTTCGTTTGCGATGATCATCGAAAGCGAGGTCTTGCCGAGACCAGGCGGCCCGTACAGGAGGACGTGATCTAGCGCCTCCTGCCGCTCTTTTGCGGCCTGGATGAACACCCGGAGGTTGTGCTTCACGTCGTCCTGGCCAATGTAATCCTCTAAAAAGCGCGGGCGAAGGGAGTCCATCGGAGCGTCCTCTGTGTGCCATTCCGCCGAGATGATCCGTTCCGACATCGGCCTTCCGTCCTTTCCAGGCGTTGTCCGAAGCTCACCCACCCGGCGGCTCCACCCGCTCTGTTCACGTTTGCTCGTTACACGTTCATTCGCTGCAGCGCCGCGCGCAACAGCGCCGACACGTCATCTGGGGTCTGGACTTCCTTGGCAGCCAATACAGCGGCCACCTGCTCCGCAGCTTGCTTCTCATTATAACCAAGGGCCACCAGGGCCTCAACGACGTCCCGCGTGACCGGGTGCTCCAGAGCCGGTGCGGGCGCGACAGCTTCTGGCGGCATCGGCGCCGCTTCGCCCGCGAGCTTTGCGACCCGCCCCTTCAACTCGACAATCAATCGCTGCGCCGTCTTTCGCCCGATGCCCGGCAAACGCGTTAAGGCGTCGACATCTTCGCGCAGGATGGCCTGGCCAAGGTGGTCGGCGTCCATCCCAGACAGCACCTGCATCGCGCCCTTCGGGCCGATGCCGGATACGCTTATTAACTGCTCGAACCAAGAGCGGGCCACTTCCGATTCGAAGCCGTAGAGGAGCATCGCATCCTCGCGAACGTGGTGGTACGTGTACACACGAACGCCCTCACCTGTGCGCAGCGTGGCGAGGTGAGCGTCCGTCAGGTACACGCGGTACCCGACGCCATGCACATCGATGTCTGCGTAACCCGGCCCAACCGCCGCCACGGTCCCGACGAGGAAGACAATCACGGCTTGACCCCCCTCGCGTACCGTATCGGTCGAACCGTTCCGCCGGGCAAAGCGGGCGCTTCCCGGACAACGCCTGGCGGACTCGCCAACGACGTCTGGGCGGCGCTGTGCGCGTGGGCAATGGCAACGGCGAGCGCGTCCGCGGTATCGTCCGGCTGGGGCCGCTCCGCGAGGCCGAGCAGCACGCGCACCATCTCCTGCACCTGCCGCTTGTCGGCCTTTCCGTAGCCAGTGACCGCCTGTTTCACCTGCATCGGCGTGTACGACGCGTAGTCCAAGTTCGCCTGAACGCCGGCCAAGACGGCCACGCCTCGCGCCTGCCCTACAGCGAACGCCGTCGTCACATTCCGGTAGAAGTACAACTCCTCAACCGCCATGACCGCCGGCCGGTGCACTCGCACCAAGGTCTGCAGTCCATCGTACAGGTGCTGTAGCCGCCTCGGCATCGACCACTCCGGCGGCGTCTCCAGACAGCCGAACGCGACGGGGTGGAGGTGGTTTCCAGTTTGGTCAATCACCCCGTAGCCCATCCGGGCTAACCCAGGGTCGACGCCGATGACGCGCAAGGACTCCATATAAAAACCGCCTCCCAGGACGTGATTCGCCACGGGAAGGCGGTTTTCCTACCAGCGCGTGCCCTTCGCTTCGGCTCCGTCCGGCCGACCGGGTCACACAGCCGATGCGCCAGGGTCCGACGGTTCACCCGTCAACTGGCGGACGTACACGGGCATCTGGACGAACCATGTCAGGCGGTCGTCCCGATACCATCCAGGGTGATCTCCTGCGAACGTGTTCTCTGCGTCGTTGCGCACCGTGCGCACTTCCGCCGCGCTGCGCCCATCCGGGTACAACGTGACAAAGACGGCTCTACACCATCCACCAGTGGGCGCTTGCAGCGCCGGAACGTAAGCGTCCTGCCCAAAATCGGTTGAGGCCGGTACGTCGGCCGACGTTCGAACCGGTGCCACGCTCACCATGGCCGTTGCGCAGACCGCTGCTGCGAGGCCCGCCAAGCAGCGCCCGACGCGTCCCGGTTTGCGTACCCGATGTTGTTGGAGTCGATTCGGCATCCTGCTCACCTCGACAGCCAGTCGCACGCTCCGTTTCCATGCGAATCTGGATACTGTCGTTAGGATGCCGACTCTCCCAGCATTTATGCCTCCCAGCCAGCTGGCGAACAGGTGCCGTGCGCGTCCGGCGCAAGCCGGCCCATCCGCGCGGCCACCCGCCGAACGCCGCTACGCCTCGTCCGCACTGTCGAGGTCTTCGACGTTCGAGTACACGTTTTGCACGTCGTCGTGCTCCTCCAGCGTTTCGAGGAGGTCCACCACGGCGTCCAGCGCCTCGCCGCTCAGCCCGACGGTCGTCGTCGGCTCGTACGTGAGTCCCGCATCCGCCAGTTCCAACCCGGCATCCTCCAGTGCGTTGCGCACGGCGGTGAACTGCTCCGGCGCCGTCGTCACCACCCACTGCTCCGCCGTCTCGCGGACGTCCTCGGCGCCCGCCTCAAGCGCCAACATCATCAGGTCGTCGGCGCCGATGGAGGCGCCGGCTCTGTCGATGGAGATCTCGCCCACCCGCTGAAACATCCACGCCACACACCCGGACTCGCCCAGGTTTCCACCCCGCTTCGCGAAGATGTGACGGATGTCCGCAGCGGTGCGGTTGCGGTTGTCTGTGACAATCTCGAGCAGGATGGCCACGCCAGAAGGGCCGTACCCTTCGTACAGCAGTTCTTCGTAGTGAACGCCGGAGAGTGATCCGGTCGCCTTCGCGATGGTGCGCTGGATACTGTCCGACGGCAGGTTGTTTTGCTTCGCCCGGTCGATGGCGACCTTCAGTCGAAAGTTGGTCTCCGGATTGCCGCCGCCCTCCTTCGCAGCCAGGTAGATGTCGCGCGACAGCTTCGTGAACAGCTGTCCCCGGACCGCGTCCTGCTTGCCTTTGCGGCGCTGGATGTTGTGCCACTTGGAATGCCCGGACATAACTGTCTCCTCCCTTGCGCGGTCGCGCCGTACCGGTGTCCCGAGGCGCGCTTGGCGCGCGCGGACGCCGGGCCACATGCTCGCAGACCCCGTATCGTAGCCAGTATAACGAGCAGCCCACGCGTTTGCCAAACTGGTGGTCAGGCCCGTTGGTGGAGCCAGCTCAGCCGA
Organism: Alicyclobacillus sp.; assembly: GCA_023511295.1. Classification (GTDB taxonomy): domain Bacteria; phylum Bacillota; class Bacilli; order Alicyclobacillales; family Alicyclobacillaceae; genus JAIMBT01. The sequence continues at coordinate 65,543 of JAIMBT010000020.1, read as the reverse complement.
TCTCGCTCGCGCACCGCCGCCCGTTCGAGCTTGTCTCGCGTCTCCTTGCGGTCCGGGGTGGCACACCATTCCGCTGCGGCGCGCACCAGGTTGTCGGGAAAGTGCGCCAGTCGACACAACCGCACCCACTCCGCGTCGGAAAGCGCCGCCAGCCGCCGGTACACCTCGAGCAGTTCGAAGAAATCCGGCTGCGAGACGGAATCGGACCACAGGGCGTGGTTGCAAAACTGGACGACGTCGCCGAGCGGGTCATCCCAGGCACTTTGGTCGAAGTCGATGAACACGGGCACCCCTTCACGCCACAGCACGTTGTGCGGCGCGAGGTCCCGGTGACACCAGGTCAACGGCGGCACCCAACGAGGCAAGTCGACGCACGGTGGGGGGGCGGACTCCGCCGCCCTGCCACCACCGGTTTCTGGCGGCAACGCCGTCAGCGCCGTCGCAGCCGCCCGCAAAAGCTCCGCGGACCGGGCCTGCAGGCCCGGCAGGACAGCGCACAATCGGGGTAGAACGGCCTGTAAGAACCGGAATTTCCAGCGCATTTTTTGGTACAGCGGAACCGACGAAGCGCCAGCGGCACGGAGCCAAGCAGGCACGTCTCGGCGCAAGGTCGCATGCATCGCCGATGTCGCGGCCAGCCCGCCCAGACGTTGCTGCCGATCCGCCATCTGCAGCGGTGCCCCGCTGCACCACGGCTGTAGGTAGCCCAAGCGGACCGAGCGGCCGTTTCCCGCCACTGGTTGGAGCGGCCGCCCATCCCGGCCCAGCACGGGCGCGGCCACGCGAATGCCGCGTGCCGCCAGCCGCACCCCTAGGTACGGCATGGCAGCGAGACTCAAAGGGTGCGCGCGGGGCGAGAGGGTTTTCCACACGTAGCGGGTTCCGCACTGTGTCTCGACCACCCACGCCGACCCGCAGGTGGCAGCGGACGACGCGGTCCGTCCATAGCGCTGTTCGAGCGTCGCCGCCAACCACTCCGGCGGACGTACCCAGGTGAGGTCGCCGTCTCCGGACATGGGACCACCTCACGCCTGCGCGCGGTCATCGTGGTCGCGGTCGTCGACCTCATCGCCCAGATAGACAGAGATCTGGCTGCTGCCGGGCTCCGGCCAGGACGGGTGCGGATGTCGCCATTCGCGGTACCCAGCGCTCGGCTCAGTCGGCGATGGGGCATCGCCGCAACCGCAGGCGTCGGGGTTCGGCCGCTCCGGCGCAAAGGCACTCGTCCCTTCCCAGGTCGACTCCCACGAACTCGCCCAATCCACGGCGGACGCATCCACGCCCCCGTCGCGATACGGGTGATGTTGATGGGGTCCGTACAGATCGGCTGCCTCGGCTGGATTGACGCCGTGCGGAAGATCCATCCCGTACGCATAAGGCGCGTAGGGTTGCGGCGCGTAGGGGACCATCCCGGGCGCCCCACCGACCATCGGCACGCTGTACGGCGCACCGAAGGGTCCACCGCCCATCTGACCCGGGTACGCACTGCCGGGGTACGCACTGCTCGGATAGGTCGGTGGTGCCGTCGTCGCAGGCGGGTACGCCGACGGCGCGGCGGCCATGTCGGCAGGCGGCACCATGCCCGGGACGTACACCAGGTCCCCCGGCCGCAGCTCCCGCGTCGCCAGACTTGGGTTCAAGCGCTCCAGTTGACTCCGGGGCACGCGATACCGCTCCTGAATCGAAGCCCAGGTCTCGCCGGGCTGGACGACGTGCGGCCACACGAAACCGAAGAACGGCGGAGCCTCCGGTGCCGCATCCGCAGCGGCCGTTGGACTTCCGGCAGAGGTCGGGATATCGTGCAGATGCGGGGGAGCAGACGACGGTTGCGGAGAACTGGCGGCCGGAGCCGGTCCCAGTGTCCCAGCCGCGCCGGCCAATGTCTGTCCAGCCCCGCCCGGGTGCAGCATCGCCTGGCTAGAGAAACTGCCGCCCTCGCCGTCCATGGCGGTGTGTGCGCCAGTGCCGGCGGCACTCGTCGACGGCGTCGACTTCTTCGTCAGCTCCGGGATGACAACCACGGTTCCCGGCCGCAGCAGGTTCGGATTCTTAATCTGCGGGTTGGCCGCCAGCAGCAGGTTGACCTTGACACCGGTGGCCTCACTGATACTCCACAGCGTATCTCCCTCGCGTACCACGTATTTCTTCATGACAGACCCTCCTCGTGTTCCGCAGCATCCGCCCGCACGCGCGGGCAGCGTGTGGGCGGGTGGTCTTTGCCAGTGTATGCAACGGGCTGGGAGTGTGCCCAGTCCCGGCAAAGTCAACTGGGGCCCCATCCGCGGTGCGGACAGGACCCCAGCCTGAGAACGAACGCTCGCCTACGCGTGATACGCGGCCATCGACGAGCGGAGCTGTTGAGCGAGTTCTCCCAGGAGGCGTGCGGCGGACGCAATCTCCTCCACAGTGGCCAGACTCTCCTCGGTACTCGCTGCATTCTCCTGCGAACCCGCCGCCACCTGCTGCATGTAACCCGCGACCTGTTGCACGGACCGCGTGTTCGCCGACAGGAGATCCACCTGCCGCTCGACACTCGCGAGGATCTCGTCGGCCTCCCGTACCACGGCTTCGACGGCCACCCGAATCTGCTCAAACGACTCCGCTGTGCGGCCCGTCACCGCATATCCAGCTTCGACCGCGGCCAAGCCCGTCTGCATCGAGTCCGCCACCCGGGCGACCAACTGTTGGTTGCGCTTCACAATCGCCTCGATGTCTCGGGTCGCCCGTCGGCTCTGCTCGGCCAGTTTGCGCACTTCCTGCGCAACCACGGAGAAACCCCGCCCGGCCGCCCCGGCCCGCGCCGCCTCAATCGCCGCGTTCAACGACAGCAGGTTGGTCTGCTCCGCGATGGCGCGGATGGTCGTCGAAATCTGCGAGATCTGAAGCGCTGAAGCCTGGAGATCCCGCAGGTGCGCTGCCGTCTCCCCGACGAGCGCCGAGATCTGTTCCATCGTGTCTTTGGATTCCGCCACCAGCGACAGTCCGTTCTGTGTGGACCGGACGACCACCTGCACTGCGCCGTGAACCGCGCTGACCCGTTCCCGGACCGCGCGCCCCTGCGCGTACACGTCTTCGATGGCTTGCGACATCTCCTGTAGCGCTTCCGCGGCCCGTTCGCTGATTTCAGCGAACTCTGCGGCCGTTTCTGAAATTTCCCCGACTGCCGTCGCCGTCTCATCGGTCGCGGCGCGGAGGGAAACCGCATGATCTGCCACGGCGCCAGACGCCTCCATCACACGGGTCACGAGTGCCCGCACGGTTCCGAGCAGGCGATTGAGCGCGTCGACCAAGGGTTCAATCTCGGCCCTCAAGCTGGCCCCGTCCACCTGGACGTACAGGTCCCCGCCTCCCGACGCCATCTCGTCCAGTGCGGCACAAACTTGGTTGATTCGGCGCTGGTTGCGGAACGCGGCGGGCAGCCCAACCCCGAGGTTCACTCCCAGTCCCGCTACTGTGAGGACACACGTCCACACCCACCAAGCGACACCGCGGTTCGCGGTGCCGCCCTGCAGCGCGGTCGCGCACACGCCCACCAGACAAGCGGCTGACACGACCAGTGCACCCGCCGCGCGCGAACGGGAGAGCCGTTGCCAGTACCGGTCCCTGCGTGCAGTCGCCGCCGTTTGTCCGCCGCTTCGATTCTGGTCCTCTGAACGCACAAGTTCCACCTCACCGCATCTGCCTTTTCCGTCGGCATGGACCACCGCCAACGGCGTACGGACCCTGCTCCGTCGCCGAGATCATTCGACTTCTGCCGCCATTTTCCTGGTGCCGTCGACGCCAACTCTGTCTTCCGCGCCAACCCGTTACGGAGCAGGGGGTAACACCAGCGTGCCAGACCGGTTCCCCGGTCTCCCATTGCCGACCCACGTGTCCGGGACCGAGCCATTCAGCACCACGTACGCAAGCGGCACGCTGCTGCGCACCTCGACCGCCGGGCCGACGAGAGGTGCGACGGGTTGTACTTCTGCGGTCAAATCCAGAAACAAGGCGTGGACCGACTGGTTGATGCCGACGGTGTCCGCTGACATCCGGACACTCACGTGGGCAGAGCCAACCAAGTGGATGCGCACGGGCAGGTTCGGGCTCCAGACGCTGAGCAGCGCCCCGCCCACGCTCTGGCTGACCGGCAGCGGAATGCGCGATTCGCTGAGTCGATCCAGTTCGGCCTCCGCCTGGCTCGCTGCGGCGTCTTCGACCTGGCTCACGGTCCGAAAGTCAAACGAGGCCAGGCGCAGGTTCCCGTTCGCATCGACCTCGACGTGCAGAATCTGCCCGTCGTCCGGTGCGCGAGCCACGGCCGTTTGCAGGGCGTCATTCAGGGCATCGGTTGCCGCTCGCCGCGCCACCGACTGGGAGGCCGCGACCAACGCCGGGCGAACGCGCACGTCGATGTAGACCACGAACGCCGTCACAAGGGTAAGACAGAGGAGTGCGAGCGTGCGCCAGCCCGGCCCTCGCCGCGGCGGGGCAGCAGCCTGCCCGCCTTCCTGAGGCCGTTGCAGACGGCCGCTGCGGACCCGACGTTTCGGCCATCGGGCGGGCTGAAAGGTTCGCGGCATGTGGTCCCCTCCCCGTCGGTTGCCAGACCCAACTCGAGAGAACCGCGTTGGGCCGGCGTCTTGCTCATCGGCATCGGAACAGTTGGACATGGACGACCGGACAGGCAGCCTTCTGCACATGTATATGAGACCTCGAGGGGCCGTCAGACCCGCAGCGAGCGAGGTCCGCTCGCCGCCGTGGGAAGGACAGCGTCCGGGTGCCCGGTGAACTGTCGCTGTTCGCCAGCGTTCGACCCGCACCCCCAGGCTTCTGATATAATCAAGCTGCGCGTAGTGGAGGTAGAGTTTGCCGTCTGGCCCTGGCGCCAGGTGGGAACGACCACGAACGTTTCGCCGCGGGCCGACGTCTGCGGCGCACCGAGCGGCGCACAGTCTGGAACGATGGGAGTGACGGAGATGGCCAACCGCTCGAACTCGCCGAAGCGGGACAAGCGTGGTCGACAGGCAAACGGCGGGAACGGGAACAGCAAACAGGGCAAATCCCGCAAACCCCGCGAGGGTCGGCGGCACCCTGTTGCACGGGCGATTGGTTTCACCTTCCTGGTCATCGGCGGCGTGGTGGTCGTCGGGATTGGGGCCGGCGCGGGTTACGCGGCGGCACTGTTGAAAGGTCTGCCCACCCTCAGCATGGGGACGTTGCAGAACATCAGCCAACCGACCGTCGTCTACGACCGCAACGGCCACGTGATTGGCAAGTTTGCGGCGGACGGAGACCGAGATCCCATCGGCAACGTAAACCAGGTCTCCCCCTTTCTGACCCACGCGTTCGTCGCCGCGGAGGACAAGACGTTTTACACCAACATCGGCATCAACCCGTTGGCGATGGTACGCGCCTTTGTTCAAGATTTGACGCACCACAGCATCGAGAGCGGCGCCAGCACCATCACCCAACAGACGGTGAAATTGGCGGTGTTCCCAGACCAGCAGCGGACGCTGAAGCGCAAGGTGCAGGAGATCGCGCTGGCGCTGGAAGCCAACCGCAACTACTCGAAGGACGAAATCTTAACGGATTACATGAACTGGGTGTACATGGGGCGGATGGGCAACCAGGACATCTACGGCGTGAAAACCGCATCGAAGGTTCTGTTTCAAAAGGACCCGAGTCAGCTGAACCTCGCGGAAGCCGCGCTGCTGGCTGCCATCCCCAACAACCCGAGCTTGTTCTCGCCGTACCAAAACCCACAAAACGCGGTGAAACGCCAACACCTCATCCTCGCGCACATGTTGAGCGATGGGTGGATTTCGCAACAGCAGTACGACGAAGCGCTGCAGTTTGACATCTTGAAGGACATTCACAAGCCGACGACGACCACTGTGCCGTTTCCGTATCTGATGAACTTGGACATCCGGCCGCTGGTTGACCAGTACCTCGTGAAGGCGGGCAAGTACGCCACCACCCAACAGGCGGACGAAGCGCTTGCGACCGCGGGATACAAGATCTATACCACCATCGACCTGAAGGACCAACAAGACGTCGTCAACGTGTTGCACGACAGCCAACTGTTCGGCACGAACACCACGGTCCGATACAAAGAACCAAATGGCCACATCTCCACGGACCTGTATGAAGCCGGCGTGACCCTTATCGACAACCAGACCGGCGGTATCCTGGCCATCGGAGGCGGACGCGATTACTACAAAGACTACTACGACCACTCGGACATTCCGCGCCAACCGGGTTCGTCCATCAAACCCCTGCTCGACTACGGACCGGCCGTTCAGCTCGGCAAAATCACGGCCGCTACGCCCATCTTGGACGGTCCCATCTCGTTTACCAACAGCGACGGCTCGGTCTGGCGGCCAACGGACGACGTCGGGTGGTGGCACGGCATTGTATCTGCCAGATACGCGCTCGCGCAGTCTCTGAACGTACCGGCCATCCAGGTGCTGCACTACATCACGCCGGAAGTGGGCGGCCAGTACCTGGAGAAGATGGGCATCACACCGCAGTCGAAGACCATTCTCGGTCAGCCGACGCTGACGAATGCGGACTTGCACCAGCTTGCGTCCGCGATTGGCGGAATGACGAACGGCCTCACCGTCCAGCAGGTGACGAGTGCGTACACGACCTTCCCCAACCAAGGGGTGTATCGGCCGTCGTACCTCATCAGCAAGATCACGGACCGTTACCAGGACGTCGTGTACCAGGCGCAACCGCAATCGACGACCGTGTTCTCGCCGCAGACGGCCTACGTCATCGACAGCATGCTGCGCGATGTGGTGACAAGCGGCACGGCCACCGCCATCGCGGCGCAGTTTCCGAAGAACTACTATATTTACGGCAAAACCGGTACGACGGACAGCCAGCGGGACGGCTGGTTTGTGGGATATACGCAGAAGTACACCATGGGGATCTGGATGGGGTACAACCACAACGAGGTTATCCCGAACAGCATCTACAACTACAAGTTCAACATCTGGAGCAAGATCATGGCGCCCATCCTGCAGCAAGATCCACCGACGACGCCGATTCCTGAGCCGCCGGGCATTGTTCAGATGACGGTCGCGAAAGACTCCGGGCAGTTGCCGTCCGCGCTGGACAAGACCACGGGTGACGTGTACTCAGAGATATTCATTCAGGGAACGGAACCCACCTCGACAGACGACGTGCACGTGGAGGCCCTGTACACCGTTTACCATGGCAAAAAATACCTCGCGACCACCAACACACCGCCGAACGAGGTACGACAGGGTATTTTCCTCGATCCGTCCAAGTTGACGCTGAATCTGCCCTGGCCGCTGCCCGCCGGCGTGACGACGCTCGACAGCAGCCAATACGTGCCGACACAGCCCGACCCAAGAGGTGGCCAGATCTTGCAGACGCCGTCGTCGACCCCGATGCACACCCTCGCCGCGCCGAGCGGACTTCAGGCGACGGTGAACGGGGACGGAACCGTCTCGTTGCAGTGGAACCCGGTGCCGTCGGCGAACAGCTACACCGTCTGGCGAGCGACCCAAGCCAACGGTCCGTACACCAACGTCGGCGGGCCCATCACCGATACATCGTTCACCGACTCGGCGTTGCCGCAGGGTGCGACGACGGTCTACTACGAGATCTACGCCGCATCCGACTCCGGCGTCTCACCGCCGTCCGGCGTGGTGGAAGTGCAGCTGAGCGGCAGTCCGTCCGGCGGCGGGAGTGGCAGCGGCAATGTTCCGCAGAATGCGCCGACGGAAGGGAATACCCTCACTGGCGAGCCGGCGAACAGCGTGGGCAATCGCCCGTAACGGCGGAAGGACGGCGCGGGTCCGATAGTGGAAGCCGGTCGCCGGGGGTGCAACCCGGTCAGACCGGCTGTTTACTGTAGCGTCACCACGGTCGCACCGTCCCCGCCTTCCCCGGGGCCTCCCCGCGCCCACGATTTCACCCTCGGGTGCTTCTCCAGGTACCGGCGAACCCCGTCACGCAGAGCGCCGGTTCCTTTTCCGTGGACGATGGTTACGCGTTCCAGGCCTTGCACGAGCGCGTCATCCAAGTACTTGTCAATCCGCGGAAGGGATTCCTCCACCGTTTCCCCTCGAATGTCGAGCTGCAGTGGCAAGGTCCGGCTGAGTGCCGGCTTGAATGAACGTCCACCGCCATGCGACGCGGGCGGTGTGGCGTTCTGCAACAGCTCGACTTCGTCGGCACGTACCTTCATCCGCAGGAGCCCCAATTGAACCGTCAACGTCTGTCCTTCGTCAGCGGTCTCGACGACCTCCCCCTTCTGTCCGAGGGACAGAACCCGCACGACGGCCCCGGGTTGCACCTCGGCACGGGCACGGGCTTTTCGAGCAGCGCGCTTCACCGACGGCGGAAGCGCCGCCTCAAGCGATTTGCGCAGCTCGACCAACTCGTGGTCCTTCCATCCGCCGGAGTCCCGGCGCGCCCGCAGTTCCGTGATGACGCGTTCCGCTTCCGCCGCTGCGCGCTCGACGATGGCGCGTGCCTCTTCCACCGCCCGCTCGCGGACGTGTGACACCTCTGCATCCAGGTCCCGCTCGCGCGTTTCCAACTCCCGACGAATGCGGGACGCTTCCGCCTCTGCTTGCCGAGCCTCCTCGCGCAGCCGCTCCGCTTCCTGACGAGCGGCCTCCATATTGCGAATCAAATCGTCCACCCGTGCGTCGTCCGACCGGACGTACGTCCGCGCCCGCTCGATGACAGTTTCCGACAGGCCCAGCCGCGCAGCAATCGCGAGGGCGTTGGAGCGACCCGGGATGCCAATCCGAAGGCGGTACGTGGGCCGAAGCGTGTCCACGTCAAACTCCATACTGGCGTTCGTAGCGGCCGGATCATTCAAGGCGTACGCCTTCAACTCCGCATAGTGGGTGGTTGCGACCACACGGGCGCCCCACGCCTTGAGGTGGTCGAGGATGGCCATCGACAGGGCTGCGCCTTCGGCCGGGTCGGTCCCAGCACCGAGTTCGTCGAGGAGGACCAAGCTGTCGCCTGTCACGCGCTCGAGCATCGACACGATGTTGCGCAGGTGTGAGGAGAACGTGGACAAGCTCTGCTCGATGCTTTGCTCATCGCCGATGTCGGCAAAGATCTGGTCGCACCACCCGATGTCGCACGGTTGTTCGGACGGCAAGAAGCAACCGCACATCGCGAGCAGCGTCAGCAACCCGACGGTTTTGAGTGTCACGGTCTTGCCACCGGTGTTCGGCCCCGTGATGATGAGCATCCGGTGTACGGCGCCGAGTTCCAGGTCGACAGGAACGGCCGTCGCTCGCGGCAACAGCGGGTGGCGGGCGCGCCGCAGCACCCACACGCCGTCCTCCCGGAGGACCGGTCGCTGTCCGTCCACGGCGCGGGCGTAGCCCGCCTTCGCGAACCACGCATCGATGGCTCCAAGGTATTCCAGGTTCGTGCGCAGCTCTGCCGCCACGGCTGCAACGTGCCCAGAGAGCGCCTGCAGAATCCGCTCCACCTCGCGTTCTTCGTCGACTGCCAGCGCCCGGACGCGGGCACCCGTTTCGACAACGCTCTGCGGCTGAATGTAGACCGTCGCCCCGGACGCTGACACATCGTGGACGATGCCGGGAACGGCGTTTTTGAATTCCACTCGGACCGGCAGACACAGGCTGTCGCCCCGCATGGCAATCACGGGGTCCTGCAGGAATCGGGCATGCGTGCGCAGCATCTGCTCCAGCTGTTGGCGCATCCGCGCCTCCAACTGACGCTTGGCACTGCGAATCTGAGCCAGCGCAGGGCTGGCGTGGTCGTGGATGACGCCGTCTTCGGACAGGGCACGGCGAATCTCTTCCTCCGTCTTCCGGGCATCAAACAGTGCCGACGCCACCGTGCGCAGACGTGGGATGTCGAAGTCGTCGACGTCCTCGAACAGCGCCTGACGAACCCGACGGCCGCCCTGAATCAAGAACACGACCTGATTGAGTTCCTCCGGGTTGAGGACGCCGCCTATCTCTGCCTTGCGCAGTGCCGACGAAATGTCCGTGACCCCTCCGAACGGCAGCGGACCCAAGCGGTACAAGAAGCGCAGCGCCTCATCCACGACGTCCAGTTCAGCCACGGCGTCAGCGAGGCGCGCGAAGGGCAACATCTCGTCAATCCGCCGCTTTCCCAAGGAGCAAGCGGCGAAGTCGCGAATCTGCACCTTCACTTTGTCGAGTTCAAGTGTTGCGACAACCCGGGGATCCATCGGATACCTGCTTTCACAAAGAATTCTCGTCCAAACCGGGACCATTGTATCACATAGCGCGCGGGGTCCAGGGCATCCTACGGACGAGTTCGCGACGAAGGGATGGTGCTGACGTGAACTGGATAGGCACAATCGTGCGCTTCATCGTCTCCGCGCTGGTGCTGATGTTCGTGGGGTTTATCGTGCCAGGCTTTGCCGTGATGGGGTTCTGGTCCGCCCTGCTGGCAGCTGTCGTCATCGCACTGTTGGGATGGGCGATTGAGGCCCTGTTCGGCCGCCGCATCTCCCCGTTCGGCCGCGGGATTGTCGGCTTCATCTCCGGCGCGGTCGTGATTTACGTGGCGCAACTGTTTGTGCCCGGGATGCGCGCTTCTATCCTCGGTGCGCTGTTGGCGTCGCTGGTGATTGGCATCGTCGATCTGTTCATCCCGACCGAGATGCGCGGCCGTCACGACTGACCTCGACGCCGACACAGCGGGTGGGATACGACCGCAAGTGCAAGAGGCGCGCCGTGCGTGGACGCGCCTCTGTCGCGGCAGCAGGTATGTGAGCCGACGCGCCGACCCCGCGTCAGCTCTGCGGCGGAGTGCCGTGCACGTGCGTGCGCGTCGCATCGAGCCACTGTACGATGGACGATTGCGCGAGTTCGTGCTGTAACCACGGATTGCTTACGTAACGCGCGACGAGACTCGCCACATAAACCAGGAGAAGTGCGAGGATGAGGCCGGCAGCCAGGCCGGCCAGGCGGTTGAGCGTCGAGAGGATGGGCAGGCTGAACAGCGCGTCGACCAACCCCGCACAGTAACGCAGCAGGACAAACGCGACCAGGAACAGGACCGTGAACGAGATGGCGCCCGAGACGTTTCCCAAGAACAGCGACAACACGCTGTCTCGGGGTGGCTGAAGATGGGCACCCTGCAGCAGGTGCGAGATGACCGGCATCAGGTAGGGCCGCAGCCAGATGGCGAGGCCATAGGCGAGCACCGCGCCAAACAAACGGGTCACCTGGCGAAATAATCCGATTCGGTACCCATTCCACCCACCCAACACGACAATCGCCACAATCACCCAGTCGAGCGTATCCACCGAGGCACACCCCTCACGCGTCGGATTGGTCGAACAGTGCCGCCAGTTCGGCGTATTCCTTTTGCAACACAGCGTGTGCCGCAGACAACGCCTGGTGTTCCGCCCGCAGGCGCTCGTGCTCCTGTTGCAGCCGCAGCAACTGGTCGGCCAAGTTGAGCGCGGTCAAAACCGCGCCTCGACGTTCGTCCAGCCGCGGGTTGCCGGCCAGAATGCGGCGCATCATCTCGTCCACCGCTCGGGCGACGGCGCGCAGGTGTTCCTCCGACGCGTCCCCGCGCAAGGTGTAGTCGCTGTTGGCCACCTTCACGCGCAACCTGCGTACCGCTTCGTCCGCCATCTGCACCCTTCCTTCCAATTGCCCTCTCAGCCTCGGCGCCCGGTATGGTGCGTTACTGCCGGAGTTCCGCCTGGAACGCGTCCTTCCATGCGTCGAGCACCGCGTGTTCCAGGTTCGTCACCTCGGCGTCCGTCAACGTCCGATCTGCCGCGCGATACACGAACGAAAACGCCAAACTGACTTTCCCCTCGGGAATACCTGCACCGCGGTATACATCGAACAGCTGGCAGGATTCGAGCACGCCTGGCTCGATGCGGTCCGCGGCCGCTTTGGCGGCATGGACGAGGTCTGCCACGGCAACGGTCGACCGGACCACCACGGCCAGGTCCCGAAGCGACATCGGGAATCTGGGCAGCGGGTTCACCCGCAAGGTCGGATGGGATAGCGCAGCTATCTTCTCCAGCCCGAACTCTGCGTACAGGGTGTTCGCCGGAACATCCAGATGTTCGGCCGTCTGCGGATGCAGCTGGCCAAACGTCCCGACCGAACGCCCGTCGACCACCACCTCAGCCGAGCGACCGGGGTGGTACCACGGCTTCTCTGTGCGCTGAAATTCGGCCTGTCCCCGACAGCCGAGGGCCTCCAGCCACGCCTCAATGACGCCTTTGGCGTCAAAGAAGTCGTACGGCCGCGCGCGCTCCCCGACCCGCTGTGGCACCTGACCAAACCAGAGACCCGCCCACTGCACGCGCTCCTCCGGCTGCTCGGTCAGGGGCAACCCGTTTGGAACATACACGCGCGCAATCTCAAAGACGCCCGCACCGGGGTTTCCGTGCGCGAGGTTGTACGCGGCCACCTGGGCGAGACTCGGCAACAGATGGGTCCGCAAGACCGTGCGGTCATCCGACATCGGCCGTGCCAGTGGGATGGTGCGCCGTAGCGGATCGTCCTCCGCGATGCGAAGCGCGTCCAGTTGCGACGGATGGGTAAAGGCGTACGTGAACACCTCCATCATTCCGCACCCGACCAGTGTGTGCCGCGTGACGCGCTGCATCTGCTGCGCGCGGGTGAGAACTCCGGCCGTCGTTGCGCCCTGCGGCAAGGTGGACGGAATCTGGTCATACCCGACCATGCGCGCGACTTCCTCCACGAGATCCGCTTCCCGAGTGATGTCGGGGCGGCGGGTTGGGACCGTCACGCGCCAGACGGCGCTGCTGCGGTCCGTCGTGAATCCGAGCGCGTCAAACACCTGCAGGATTTGTTCGTCGGCAACGTCCGCGCCGAGGAGGCCGCGGCATCGGAGCGGATCAAATTCGACAATCTGCTCCCCCTCTGCATCGACGGGAGCGCCTCGGCGCACGCTGACGGCATCGCCGACCAACATGCCGCCTGCCAACTCGGTGTACAGGCTGGCCGCTCGGTCGAGGGCGGCCCGGACGGCAACCGGGTCAACCCCCTTCTCAAACCGCTGCTGGGCCTCGGACCGGAGCCCGAGCCGTTGCCCGGTCCTTCGCACCGACGCGGCGTGGAAGACCGCCGACTCCAAGATGACACGGCGTGTCCCAGAGCGGATCTCGGAGTTCGCCCCACCCATGACGCCCGCGATGCCGATAGCCCGGTCGGGATCTGCAATCACGATGGTATCTGCGGACAGCCGTCGCGGGATGCCGTCCAGCGTGACCAGTTCCTCGCCTTCCTCGGCCTGGCGTACGACAATCGTCCGGTCGTGCACCTGGTCCAAATCGAACGCGTGCAGCGGCTGCCCCCACTCGAGCATCACGTAGTTGGTCACGTCGACGATACAGCCGATGGGGCGCACCCCCATCGCCAAGAGCCGCATCTGCATCCAGATGGGCGATGGACCATCGTTCAGCCCCTCAAGGACCCGCGCGTCGTAGCGTGGACACCCGTCGGTCTCGAGCCGGACCGTAACCGGGCTCGGTTGACCCGAGGCCGCCAACGACGGAGCGGCCAACCGGACCTCGCGCCCGTAGAGAGCGGCAATCTCGTAGGCCAAGCCGCGGATGGACAGGCAGTCGCTGCGGTTCGGCGTCAGGTCGATGTCGAGCACCACGTCATCCAGGTGCAGGTATGCGACGACATCCGCGCCAATCGGCGCGTCTGCGGGCAGAATGTAGAGGCCTTCCGTCTGCTCCTTGGGCAACAGTCGCGTCTCCAGTCCAATCTCGGCCGCCGAGCAGAGCATCCCGCAGGACTCGACGCCGCGCAGTCTCGCGCGCCCGATGGGCCCCCCGGGGAGCATCGCTCCCACGGTGGCGACTGGCACGCGCTGACCTGCAGCGACATTCGGGGCACCGCAGACGATGGTCAGCGGCGCCTCCGCTTCGCTCACCCGCACCTCGCAAACCTTGAGTCGATCCGCATTCGGATGCTGGGCGCACGCCACCACTTCGCCGACCACCACACCACGGATGCCCTGCACGCGCGGCTCGACCGCATCCACGGCGAGGCCCGCAGATGTCAGGCGCGCTGCCAGCGCTTCCGGCGCCACGTCCCGGATGTCGACCACCTCGCACAGCCATTGGTAAGAAACCTTCATCAGGGAGCCTCCTTGTCGAGGTTGTCCAGGGCGAACCCCGGCCGGTTCGCCGCAATCCGCGCAGCCATCTACCCGACCACCCGGGTGAACTGCTGCAGCAGCCGCAAGTCGTTCTGATACAGCAGCCGGATATCGTCTATCCCGTATTTCAGCATCGCAATCCGCTCCGGCCCCATCCCAAACGCGAACCCACTGAACACACGGCTGTCGTACCCGGCCAGGTCGAGCACGAAGGGGTGCACCATCCCGGCCCCCAAGATCTCAATCCAGCCCGTCTGCTTGCATACGCGGCAGCCAGCGCCACCGCAGTGGACACAACGAATGTCGACTTCGGCGCTCGGCTCGGTGAACGGAAAGTAGCTCGGCCGCAGCCGCACAGCCTGGTCGGGACCGAACACAGCCTTCGCAAACTGCTCGAGGACACCTTTGAGGTCGCTCATGCGAATGCCCCGGTCGACAACCAAACCTTCAATCTGCGTAAAGGCGTGGGAGTGCGTCGCGTCGTCCTCGTCGCGCCGGTACACCCGTCCCGGTACAATCACCTTGACAGGGGCGTGGGGCCGCATGCGTTCCATCGTACGAACCTGCATCGGCGAGGTGTGTGTCCGCATCAGCAGCGTATCGGTCAGGTAGAACGTGTCCTGCATGTCCCGAGCCGGGTGATCCTTCGGCAAGTTCAACCGTTCGAAGTTGTACTCGTCCGTCTCGACTTCCGGTCCCTCGGCAATCTGGAACCCCATGCCGAGGAACACGTCTTCTATCTCCTCAATCACTCGCGTGATGGGGTGGACCGCCCCCAGCGGATGCGGTCGGCCGGGCATCGTGATGTCGATCCGCTCGGCTCCCAACCGACGCGCCAACGCCTCCTGCTGCAGTTGCCGCGCCCGGTTCTCAAACGCGGTCGTCAGGTGACCGCGCAGCGCATTCACGCGTTCACCCAGCACCGGCCGCTCGTCCGGTGGAAGTTGTCCCATCTCGCGGGAGATGCCCGTCAAGCGGCTCTTCTTCCCGAGGTACTCCACCCGCCACTCGTCCAGTTCACGGAGATCTGCTGCAGCTTCGAGAGCCGCGATGGCCGTCTCGCCGAGCGTCTGCAGTTCCCGCTCTATCTGATTGATATCCACCGACATCCTCCTCCTTACACACGACCGCGCCAGACCGGAGCGGCGATAAAAAACGAGCGGTCACCCATTGGGCGAACAGCTCGCTGCGCTACCTCGTGTTGGACGCCCGTCCACGGTCCTCCCAGTATACCAGAGCCCGGGAAGGTTTTGACAAGCGCGGCCGGAACCCACATTCGCACGCTGAACCGCGTCAAGGCGTCTCCGCGATTTTTGCGACCCGGTGCAGCGACTCGGAGGAACCGAGCAGTACCACGCGGTCGCCCTCCTCGACGACGTCCTTCGCGGCCACCGGAAACACCGTCTTGTTGCCCCGCAGGATGAGCAATACCTGAACGCCGAAGCGTCGCGGCAGGTTCAGCTCGTCCAACGTCTTGCCGACCAATTCGCCGCCCGCATTGACCTCCATCATGAAGACTTCTTCGTAGAGCTCAATCATGTCCAGAATGGACGAGCGGGTCAGCAAACGTGCCAGTCGAACACCGGAGTCGTGTTCAGGGAACACGACGTAGTCCGCGCCGAGGCGATCTAAGATCTTGCCGTGCGTCGCGTGCGTCGCCTTCGCCACGACATACAGGCCGAAATCCTTGCAGTTGATGGTGGCGTGGTTCGACGCCGTCTCGTTGTCCCCGATGGCGACAATCACCGCATCGACGTCCTTGATCCCCGCCTCGGCGAGAAACTCGCTGTCCTCCGCGTTCCCAATGGCCGTATGGCACAGGTGAGCGAGCGGTTCCAGCGTGTCCGCATCGTGATCTATCAAGAGCACATGGTGGCCATTGCGGATGAGTTCCTGCGCCGCCCCTGTGCCAAACCTCCCGGCGCCAATGATGCCAATCGTCTTCGGATTTCGCCTGCCAACATTGTTCAGCCGGGTGCCACCCAGCAGTCCGAGGGGTCGGTTGTTTGCCACGGTTGATCTCCTTGTCCGCAAAGTGTGCTGTTCAGCCAATCAGGATGCGCTCGGGCACCCGTTTGACCTTCGACTGTCCACGCTGCACGACACTGATGAGCAAGGTGAGAATGCCGATTCGCCCGACGTACATCGTAAAGATGATGACCCACTTCATCGGGTCTCCGATGATGCCCGTGATGCCGGTCGTCAGACCGACCGTACCGAACGCGGAGACCTCCTCAAAAATGATTCGCATCAATGGTATCCCAGGCTCGAACGCCGCGTCAATCAGGGTGCATCCCATGACCACCGTCATGGCCAGGAGGAAGATGACCAAGGACCGCTGCGCGATGTCCCCAGGGATGGACCGCTCACCGACGGTCACGTCGGTTTCCCCTCGCGCCGTCGACAGCGCGGTCTTGATGAGCGTGAAGAACGTCGTCGTCTTGATGCCGCCTCCGGTCGACCCTGGCGAGGCACCGATGAACATCAGGATGGTCATGATGAACCAGGTGGCCTCCCGCATGTGGCTGATGGGGATGGAGTCGAAGCCCGCCGTGCGGGTGGTCACGGATGCAAACCAAGCGTTGAGGACCTTGTAGGGCCAGCTCAGGTCACGAAACGACTGGTTCCATTCAAACAGCAGAATCAGCACCGTCCCCACGACGAGCAGAGCGGCCGTTACGCGGAGCACCAACTTGGTGTGCAAGGACACCTTGCGCGTCGTCGGGTAGCCCCACAGTTCCACCAACACCACGAACCCGATGCCGCCCGTGATGATGAGGAAACTCGTCAGCAGAAGGACGAATGGATCTGTCGCGAAACCCTCCAGGTTGTTTCCCCACAGGTCAAAGCCGGCGTTGTTGAAGGCGGATACCACGTGGAAACAGCTGATGCAGACCGCACGGACCCACGAGTAGTGGTAAACCCAGCGGAAGTACAGCGTGAACAGCAGGGCTGCAGCGCCCTCAATCGCGAACGTGAACGCGAGGATGGCCTTCGTGAGGCGAACCATGCCGTGCACGCTGAAGTTCTTGTCCTCTGCCAACAGCATCCGCGTGCCGAGTGAGATCTTGCGCCCGACCAGCAGATAAAACGAGGTGGACACCAAAATGATGCCGATGCCGCCAATCTGAATCAACAGTGCGATGATGACGTCGCCAAACGGCGTCCACGTGGTCGCTGTGGTCACCGAGGACAATCCTGTGACGTACAGTGCGCTCGCGGCCGTGAACATCTCGTCCGTAAAGGACACAGGCACGCGGTGCGACACAGGCAGTGCGAGCAGCAGTGCGCCCGCGACCGCAGACGCCAGATAACTGAGCGCTATCACGCGCGGCGGCGTAAGCCGGAACGGTTTCACAGAGTCACCCCGTTCTGTTGAAAGACACGGACGATTATAGTCCGTTCGACCGTCGTCAGCAACCGTTGGCGAACAGGGGGCGAGGATGTGCTCGTGGGACGCGGGGCGTGGGTTGTGTGGAGCAGTGGCAAAAGGGAACGCGGTTCCGCGATGCCGCCACCTGGGCCCACGCGAGCCCCCAACAGCGGAACCGCGGTCCGCTATCCCAGGGCACCGGCCGAGAGCCGCTCGTCCATCGCCGCGCACATCCCGTCCTCCCGCATCGATAGAAAGCGCCGCGGTCCCCTACCGGTCCCGCGGCGCTCCACTCAACCGATTCCACCAACTCGCGCGTCGCACCTGTCGCAGGCGTGATGGCGTGTCCAGGCAGGCCGGCCGGCGCCGGCCATCCCCGCTACCGTCCCAGGCGGCGACTTACGATGCGGAGATCTTGCCTTGGTCGAACAGTTCTCGAAGCGTCCGCTTCGAGAACTTCCCGACACTCGTCTTCGGGATCTCCTCGACGAACGCAATCTGGTCCGGAATCCACCACTTCGCCACCTTATCCTCCAGGTACTGACGGATGTCCTCGGCGGACACGCGCCCGACCGCCTCGGGCCGCAACAGGACACACGCCAAAGGCCGTTCCTGCCACTTCGGGTGTGGCACGCCTATCACCGCGGCCTCCGCCACGTCCGGGTGACCCATGATGGCGTTCTCCAAGTCCACGGAGGAGATCCACTCTCCCCCGCTCTTGATGAGGTCCTTCGTCCGGTCCGTGATCTGCAAATACCCGTCGGGATCCATCACCGCGATGTCCCCCGTCCGGAACCACCCGTCCACGAACGCCTCGGCCGTCTGTTCTGGCGACTTGTAGTACGACTCAATCACCCAAGGGCCGCGGAGCCACAGTTCACCCATGGTCTGGCCATCAAAGGGGACGTCCTTGCCGTCCATGTCGACCAAGCGCATCTCCAGTCCCGGCAGCAGCAACCCCGTCTTCACGCGGTAGCGAAGTTCCTCGGCTTTGGGTAGGTTGCGCTCGCTCGCCTTCGGATAACCAATAAAGGTCACGGGTGTCGTCTCCGTCTGGCCATAGCCCTGGTAGATGTTCACGCCAATCTCGTCGAACGCCTTCACGAGAGCGAGCGGCAGTGCGGCACCGCCAGAGAGGAGCGCCCGGATGGAAGAGAAGTCGTACCCTCCAGGCTTCGTCCGGTACTCGTGCAGGATGCCCATCCAGATGGTGGGGACCCCGGCACTCATGGTCACTCGCTCGCCCTCTATCAGCTCGCAGAACACTTGCGGCGTCGGCCGCGCACCGGGGTAGACCTGCTTGGCCCCGGCCCACGTCGCGATGAACGGGCGGCCCCACGCGTTGACGTGGAACATCGGCACAATCGGCATCGTCACATCGGTGTCGCGGATGCCGAGTTCGGAAGTCAGGCCAACGAGACAGTGCAGATACAAGCCGCGGTGTGTATACACCACGCCCTTCGGGTTGCCTGTGGTGGCCGAGGTGTACGCGATGATGGCCGGCGTATACTCGTCGAACTCGGGAAACTCGTAGACGTCTGACTGCGCCGCCAACAGTTCCTCGTACACGACGAGGTTTGGGATGTGATGAGCTGGCAACTGGTCGCGCGCGCACAGCGCAACGACCGTCTTGACGGTGGTCAGGTGCGGCAACAGCTGTTCGATGGCGGGGAGGAGGTCGGGATCGACAAACAGCACCTGGTCTTCCGCATGGTTGATGGTGTACACAATCTGCTCTGGAAACAAGCGGATGTTCACCGTGTGCAGGACCCGCCCGGCACACGGCACGCCGAAGTACAGTTCCAAGTGGCGATGGTTGTTCCACGCAAAGGAGGCCACATTCGTGCCTGGCTGGACGCCGAGCGCCGCCAGTGCGTTCGCCAGCTGACACACGCGACGGTGCAGGTCCCGGTACGTGTAGCGGAACAACCCGTCGTAGTCCCGAGATACAATCTCCTGATTCGGATACAGCGTGTTGGCGCGGTAAAGGATGGACTTCATCAACAGCGGATAGTGCATCATGGCGCCACGACCTCCTTCAAGTGCCGACTTCGTCTGTCAACTTCTCCGCCTCCGTCCGGGTCCCCTCCTCAGAGACGGGGGAAAACGCTTTCACGTCCCGTCCTAACAACGGTCTCCGACGGGCTGACTCCTTTCGGCAAGATTTGTCCAAACCGTCCGAAATGTGCACATCGACAAGCTTACTATGCGGAAGAAATGACATCATGTCAAGCGTTTGCCTGATCCCGTTGCCACGTTCGCGCCCCCGGCTCCGTCGACTCTACAGCAACGGATTGCCGGAAAGGGAGAACGCGCGATGAACCGCATCCAGATGGACCACCAGAGCAGAGTCGGGCGCGCCGCCAGCGGCTGTGGGACCGTGTTGAGCGCGGTGTGGCTGTTGGCCTTGGCCGGCTGCGGGTCTCCGCTCGCCGCGAGCCGCCCGCCTGCCGCCGCGGTGGCACCCGGCGAAGCAACGACGGGAAACACCACCCAGGGACACCAGACCGGTCCCCATGCTTCGACGCAGGCGGACGCGACAGGCGCACTACCCGGAACCTCGAGTGCGTGGCCGAGTTTCGGAAACAACCTCTGGGAAGACCGGTTTGCGCCGGACACACAACTGACGCCCACATCGGTCGCGAAGTTGGAGAAGGTGTACGACTTCAGCCTGCCGGCCTCTGACGGCGGAAATGAGAGCTACCCCGTCGAGCAGGATGGTGTCCTCTACGTGACGACCCGCAACGCCGAGGTCTTGGCCCTGCGAGCAGACACGGGCGTCGTGGTGTGGGACGACAAGCCGCCCACGACCGCGGCCGGACTGCCGCACATCAACCGCGGTGTCGCCCTTGGCGACGGCAACGTCTACGTGTTGACCGCGGATGATCACCTGGTTGCGATGCGGCAAGCGGACGGCAAGGTTGTCTTCAACGTGTCCGTCGCCAATCCGGCGGATTTCCAGTTCGAGTCGATGGCACCGCAGTTCGCGGACGGGCGGTTGATTGTCGGCGTATCCGGCGGCGACGAAGGCGTACGCGGTTTCGTCGAAGCGTTCGACGCGCAGACGGGCCGGTTGGACTGGCGGTTCTACACCATCCCGGCACCGGGCCACGGCTGGGTGCCTGCTTCCGGAGACCACGGCGGTGGAGCGGTCTGGACCACGCCGAGTTATGACCCGGCCACGCACACCGTCTACGTCGGGACCGGCAACCCGTCTCCCGACTATTTCGGCGCCGTGCGCCCCGGCGCCAACCCGTACACGGACAGCGTCCTCGCAATCGATGTGCGCACCGGTCAACTGCGGTTCGCCGTCCAGGAGGTCTCGCACGATCTGTGGGATTACGACGTGGCGTCGCCACCGCTCTTGTTCCCGGACGGGTCCGGGCACACCGTCGTCGGAGAAGCCGGAAAGGACGGCGAGTGGTACGAATGGAACGCGGAGACCGGCCAGCCGGTGATTCAACCGGTGGACTTCGTCAAGGTGTTCCACCGTCCTCCGACGGCCGCTGGCGTGATGGAGTGGCCTGGGCCGAACGGCGGAGCCAACTACGGCCCCTCCGCCTATGACCCCATCCGCCAGACGGCCTACGTCGCGGGCATCAACGGGCCTGAGAAAGTGTACGCCAAGCCCGTGCCGCACAGCGGCCGCACCGCCGACCGGGGGACCGGCCAGAGCATCCCGCCTGCCGCGGACTGGACCGGCACCATCACGGCCATCGACGTGCGCACGGGCCAGGTTCGCTGGCAGGTCTCCACCCATACACCGCCGATTGGCGGCGTCACCGCTTCGGCCGGCGGCCTCGTCTGGTACGGAACCGCAGGTGGATGGTTGACCGCGCTGTCCGCGGACACGGGCGCCGTGGTCTGGAGACAACAGATGGGTACGCCCATCGGGAGCGCACCCATCGTGTACGAATGGCAAGGCATCCCCTATGTGACCGTCGTGACAGGCGGAGCGAGCTCGCTGACCGGGTTGTTCCCGGGCAGTGGTCCGGCCCAGGTCGTCACCTATCGTCTGCCCCATCCATGACAGCGGACCACGGAGTCGTATCCGTCCCGCCCCGCGCAGCCGTCGTCACACGGTGGCCGCGGCGGGCACCTCCGCTCCCATCGCCGCTTCCGGAACGCATCTCCGGACCGATTCTACGACCACCCCGCGCGGGTGCATGTCATCCCGCCGACGGCTCGGACATACCGTAGTGGTAGACCGAACGGAGGCGTCCACATCCATGCCCAAACAGTCCTTCATGCGCGGTGCCATGGTGCTCACCACCGCCAGCGTCATCACGAAGATCTTAGGCATGCTCATTCAGGTCGTCATCGCGCGCCAGCTCGGGGCGGCGGGGTTCGGCCTGTTTCGAACCGTGAATCCCATCTTCTTCATGCTGCTGACCATCTCCACGCTCGCGCTGGCGCCGGCCCTCTCGAAGGTGATTGCCGAGAACCTCGCGCTCGGCAACATCGCGAAGGCGCGGCACGCGCTGCGCGTGTCAAACGCGACCGTGCTCGTCCTGTCCGTCGCGGTAACTGCCATCGCCATCGTCGTGGCGCCGCACCTGAGCGCACGGTGGCTCGACCCGAGGGCGTACCTGCCGTTCCTCGGCACCTTGTTCCGGATTCCCCTGGTCTGCTTGTCGTCCATGCTGACCGGGTTCTACATGGGCACTCAACACCAGACGCCGCCGGCCATCGGGTGGATTCTCGAGACCCTGGTGCGAACGGTCGTGACCATCCCGCTCATCCTCCAGTTGAACCCGTACGGCATCCAGTATGGTGCCTTGGCGGTCGCCATTGGCGCGGGGCTCGGCGAACTCGTCGGCTACCTGTACATGCTCTGGTGTTACCTGCGCCGAGATCGAGATGCGGCCTTCGGACCCCGGCCCACGGCAGCAGATCTCCCTTCCGCGCGGCGCGGCACCATCCATGATCTCGCCGAAGTCGCACTCCCCAACACCGTGCGCAACATCTGCGGGATTCTCGCTTACGCCGCCGAACCCATCATCATCTATCTGGCCTTTGCGCGCATCGGCGTCGGCAAGACGGCGGCAACCTCCCTCTACGGGTCGTTCGGCATGGCGATACAGTTGCTGTTGCTGCCGACGGTGCTGTCGTCCTCCCTGTCGTCTGTCGTGATTCCCGCCGTCTCGGAAGCGGCCGCGATGCGCAACACCCGGCTCGTCAGCCGACGGTTGAACCAGATTGTGCAAATCACGTTCTTGATTGCGCTGCCCGCGACGGCGTTCCTCATCCTGTCCGGGGATGACCTGGCAACCACGTTGTACCGAGACCACCTCGCCGGGGCGTTGCTCGCCTACATCGCGCCGGTGTGCGCCTTCATCTACGTGCGCGATCCGCTCGCCGCCGTGCTCCAGGGCCTCAACAAAGCAACCCTGTCGGCGGCCATCTCGCTGTTCACCAGCGCCATCCGGATGGCTGGCATCTACTACTTCGTCGGCATCCTCGGGCACGGTATTTACGGCGTCGCGCAGGCCACCGCCATCACCGCAGTGCTCAGCACGCTGCTCGGCGCGTACTTCGTGCACCGCTACGCAACTTTGGCCATCCCGGCGGTGAACCTGTTCAAGATGGTGCTCGCCACCGCAATTGCGGCGGTCCCCATCTACCAGACCCACACCTTGCTCGCCGCCGATATCCCGTCCGTTCACGTCGTTGTCAGCGTCTTGGCGGGGTGCGTGGTGTACACCCTCGCACTCGTGTACATGCGCGTCCTGCCGCTGCGCGCGCTCGCGCGCATCCCGTGGATT
Organism: Alicyclobacillus sp.; assembly: GCA_023511295.1. Classification (GTDB taxonomy): domain Bacteria; phylum Bacillota; class Bacilli; order Alicyclobacillales; family Alicyclobacillaceae; genus JAIMBT01. The sequence continues at coordinate 42,254 of JAIMBT010000020.1, read as the reverse complement.
GGCAACGTCCTCGCCAACATGCTGCAGCGGCTTCCGTTTGTGGAGTGAGTGCGGCCGATGCACGCGAACAAGAAAAATCCACCGGCAACTCGTCCGGTGGTCGACGATGGGGCGACGGGAGCGCCGTCGCCCTCAGAACACCTTCTTCTGTTCCTGGTACTCTTTCAGCATCTCCACCGCCTCGCGGAAACGCAGGGAGTGGATGACCTCGCGCTCACGCAGAAACTTCAGGCTGTCCTGGATGTCCACGTCATCCGTCATGTCAATCAGCCACTGGTAGGTGGCCCGAGCCTTCTCCTCCGCCGCGATGTCTTCGTAGAGGTCCGCAATCGGGTCGCCCTTCGCTTGAATGTACGTCACCGTGAATGGATTGCCTGCCGCGTTGTGGTAGAACAGGGCCCGGTCGTGGTCCGCGAAGTGGCCCTCGAAACCGGCGGCTTTGAGCTGTTCGACGCTCGCGTCCTTGGTCAACTTGTACACCATCGTGGCAATCATCTCGAGGTGCGCGAACTCTTCCGTACCGATGTCCGTCAGCAGGCCAATCACCTTGTCTGGAATGGTGTAGCGCTGGTTCAAGTACCGCAGCGCCGCGGCGAGCTCCCCATCGGCTCCGCCGTACTGTTCAATCAGGAACTTCGCCAGCTTCGGGTCACACTTCGACACCTTCACGGGATACTGGAGTTTCTTCTCATATATCCACACACAGACCACCTCCTCCGTCCGATTCGCACAGCGCCGCTGGAGCGTTCGCGCTCCCTCACACCTGCCACGGCCAGGGGGCCTCCGACCAGCTCCAGCGCTGACCCGTCGGGCTGTTGCCGTACTCCTGCAGCGGCCCAAACGCCGCCTCGAACTGGCGCATCAGATTCGCCTTGCGCTGCTGAAACTGGTTGAACTGGGCGATGGCTTTCTGGTCGTCGGGGTGGGTATCGAGGTAGAGTGTCAGTTCGACGAGGACGAAGTCCACCGCCTGCAGTTCCCCGAGTTGCCGGTAAAACTCCTTGTTCAAAGGTTGGGTCGCCATCTCACCGCCCCCCTCGCGTCGGCGGATCGTACGGGCTGTACAGATCTGGCCAGAGGGTGCCGTGCTTCAACGCGTCGAACGGCGCGTACTGCTTCATCCCAGGAGACTGGGTGACCATCATCTGGTTGGGCGGCACGATGTACGCCTTTGGGCGCGGTGGACAGGGGTCAAGCGGGCTGTGGTAGGCGTCATAGGGGCGCCACTGCCGATCCATCTTCCATCTCCTCCTGTCGGCGGTTGGCACCGCCACGTGGGATCGGATCGAAGATATGCGACCGGCGCGGGGAACATGACTGCGAGACGCGGCGGCGCGGCGAGGTACAGGCCGACGAAACGGAGGGGCAGCCGGAGTCACACGGCGACGGCGTCAGGGGAACAGCAGGCCGACGATGGCGCCGACAATGGCGCCGCCCAAGACCTCAATCGGCTTGTGGCCAACGTGTTCGTCGAGCACGGGCCAGTCAATCAGCCACCACGGCACTTTGACGACCGACAGGGGCTGAATCTCGCGGACAATTCGCTGCTGTTCTTCCGAAATCTGCTGTGGGTGTTGCTGCAGATCTCGCAGCAGCCGGTTCAAGACGGCAGCCTGGCGCCCGGTCTGCCATCGGACACCGGCCGCGTCGTACATGACGAAGGCCGCCACGAACAGCGCGAGCGTGAGCGCTGGGTTGTCTCCGCCGTAGTGGCGCGCCAGCACCACCACGAGCGCCACGACGAGCGCCGTGTGGGAACTCGGCATACCGCCCGATTGGCGCATCCGTTGCCAGTCCACCTGCCGGAGCTGGACCATCACGAGGATGGGCTTGAGCACCTGTGCGACGACCATCGCGATGAGCGGGCTGACCCAGATGTAATCGTCGGGATCAAACCGAAACGTCATGGTGGCTCACCCCTGTTTGGAATGGGCGGAACCGCTGAAGCGGCGCTCCACCGGCGCGTACGCGTAAAACAGCAACATCGCAAAAAGGACGCATCCAGCGACGAGAAACGGCGTACTGGGCTGAAAGTCCTGCATCAACCTGGCTCCGACGAGCGGCCCGCACGCCATGCCGAGCCCTTCCACGGTCATGAACAGGCCCCACATCAAGGTCCGTCGGTGCGCGTCAATGCTGTGCACGAGGACCGAGTTCCAGGCCGGCAGGATGAGGGCGTACCCCGCTCCGACGCCGGCAATCGCCGCAAACAACAAGGGCATCGTGTGCACGCGCCCCAGCCACACCAGAAACAGACCGCAGACGCCGAAACCCGCGAGCAGAAACGGTTTGTACGAAAAGCGGTCCACCAGCCGCCCGACGGGAAGCTGCAGGACGACGGCGACGGCGCCACCGGTGACGAGCAACAGACTGTACGACTCGGCCGGCAAGCCAATGACGTACTGCGTGTACAGCACAAACACAGGCATCAGGATGCCCATGATGAAGGTTTGGATGAAGATGCCGGGGACGAGCAGGCGGATGAACGAGATGGACCGCACGAACGCCCGCCAGCCGAGGTGCTCCCGCTCATGGTCTTCGCGGCGATAGCCGGTCAGGCACACACCCGCTATCGCGATACAGAGTAGCCAGACGGCGAGCAGCGCCGCGAACCCGCCGACGACCCGTCGGCCGAGCGCCACGCTCATGACGACCGTCCCGCTGCCCACGCCGACCAACCACGCCATCATCACACCCGCCATCGCCGTGGCGTTCGCTGCACTCGGCAATCCGGCGGTGACCCGTGCCACCACACACGGCCAGATGGCCGCCATGCCGACGCCGAGCAGTCCGCAGCCGAGGATCACCGCCCAGTCGCTGTGCACGCGCACCAGCAGCCACAGCCCGACCCAGCCGATGCCGAGCGCCGTCACCGCGACCTTCCGCTGACCGAGCCGATCTGCCAGCCAACCCGACGGCCCACGCAGACACGTGTCGAGCGCGTAGTGCGCCGCCATGGCGTACCCCACCACCCCTTCGGGCAGGTGCAGAATGCCGTGGATGTAAATCGGCAGGATGAAGAACAGGAGCGACCCGCGGACAAACTCCGTCAGGCCGAGGTTGACCAGGGCCAGCAGCTTCGTTCGCGTAAAGATCTGCCGCATTCCGCCACGCTGCGTCACTCAACCCCTCCTGCCCCGCTTCGTCCTCCTCGCTGCCGGTAGGCCTCGTAGAGCATCACACTGCCCGCGACGGCCGCGTTCAGGCTCTCCACGGGCGGATCCATGGGAATCCGGACGAAGCGGTCCGCTGCAGCACGCACGTCTTCGGAGAGACCCCACGCCTCGCTGCCGACGACGATGGCGGTGGGCCGCGTAAAATCCGACTCGGCACAGGTCTGCTCGGCGGCTGCGTCGCAGACGACCACCTGACCGTCCGGCCAGTGACCGCGCCACGCATGCAGGTACAGCCGACTCGGCTGTTCTGGGAGGGACAGGCGAAAGACGGCACCCATGGAGGCGCGGACCACCTTTGGTGCGAGCGGATCGGCCGCGTCGGCACCGCAACACACCTCGGAAACCCCAAACGCCTCTGCGGTCCGCAGGAGCGTGCCGACGTTCCCGGGGTCTCGCAGACCGTCCAACACCAAGGTGAAAGCGGGAAAACTTGCCGCGGACGGCATCGGATGCTCGACCACAACGGCGACCCCCTGCGGGGTGACTGTGTCCGACACCGCTGCGAACGCCTGCGGCGATAAATCGTATATGGGAACCCCGCGGGCCTCGGCCAAGCGCTTCAGCTCCACAGGTTCCTCGCCGGCAGCCACATCCCACAGCAAAGCACGAACCGAGCGGGCTGAAGCCAGCGCCTCGCCCACCAAGCGCCGTCCCTCCGCGAGAAAGGCGCTGTGTTCCCGACGTCCTTTGCGAGTCTTGAGGGACGCCCACTGTCTCACTTTCGGATTGTGCGTGGACTCGATGAACACGGCCGCTCTCCTTCGTGAAGTGGTTGAGACCAGGGCGACCGGCACCCCGAGCGCGGCGGCAGGTGCCGCGTCGCCCAGATGCGCGGCCGGATGGAACAAAGGTCCCGACCGCAGCGGTCGGGACCATCGCGAGACCGAATCGTCAGGCGTTCAGCTTCTGCTTCGCCACGTTCGCCAGTTCCGCAAACGCGGAGCCATCCGCCACTGCAAGCTCTGCCAACATCTTGCGGTTGACCTCGACGCCGGCGAGCTTCAGTCCGTGCATCAGCCGCGAATACGACAGTCCGTTCATGCGGGCTGCTGCGTTGATGCGCTGAATCCACAGGCGACGAAAGTCGCGCTTGCGCACGCGGCGGTCGCGATACGCGTACATCAGCGACTTCATGACCTGCTGCTTCGCGGTGCGGTACAAGCGGTGCTTCGATCCGCGATAGCCGCGGGCCATCTTCAAGATCTTCTTATGCCGACGGCGTGTCACCATGCCGCTCTTCACACGTGCCATTCCAGATACCCCTCTCTGTCGTTACAGGTCGTCCGGCCGGTCGCGAACCGCGCTTGTGCCGCGTCCCGTCTCACGGCGGCACAGGCTCGTCCGCCCCTGGCAGCGACCCTCAGAATGTCTTACTTCAGGTACGAGACCATCTGTTTGATGCGCTTCACGTCGCTCGCCGAGACCAGCGTCGTCCCGCGCAGGTTGCGCTTGCGCTTCGCCGACTTCTTCACGGCCTTGTGGTATGCGAACGCCTGCGCCCGCTTCAGCTTGCCGGACGCTGTGCGCTTCACCCGCTTCGACAGGGAACTGTGCGTCTTCATCTTACCCATGGATGCTGTCCTCCGTTTCCTGGATGCAGAGCCGTCACTCGGCCGTTCTACCGGACGGTTCAGACGGACTGCTGCTTCGGTGCGAGAATCATAATCATGTGGCGGCCTTCGAGGCGCGGCATGCGCTCCACGACCGCTTGGTCACCGGCTGCTTGGGCCATCTTCGTGAGCAGCTGTTGGCCAATGCTGGCGTGGGTGATTTCCCGGCCTCGGAACCGCACGGTGATCTTCACCTTGTCTCCCTCGCTGAGGAACTTCACCACGTTCTTCAGCTTCACTTGGAAGTCGTGCTCGTCGATGTTCGGTGTCATGCGAATCTCTTTGAGCTCAATCACCCGCTGATTCTTCCGAGCTTCCTTCTCCTTCTTGCTCTGCTCGTACTTGAACTTGCCGTAATCCATCACTCGGCACACGGGCGGTTTGGCGGTCGGAGCGACGTTCACCAAGTCAAGGTTCTTCTCTTCCGCAATGCGACGGGCGTCCCGAAGGGACATGATTCCGAGCTGCGAGCCGTCCTCATCGATGACGCGCACCTCGCGCGCCCGGATGCCGTCGTTCACTTGAAAAGAGTCTTTGCTAATGTCTTGTCACCTCCAAATGATTTGGGAATGAGCCGAACCTTCGTGGAAACAACAGAGGCGCGGATTGCGTCCGCGCCTCTATCCCATCTGCTTCAGCGGGCTGTCTCACGCCGAGACGGGCCCGATATGAAGAGTCTAAAACCCGCCGGCACGCGCCGACCAGGTGAGAAGCGGGACGCTTCTGCTTCCATCCGTGTTCGATTGAGTTGTCATGCCCCAGCGCTGCGCGCGCAGCATCTGCGGCAGAGATGAACAGATTTACATTACCCTACGCAGCCATCTCTGTCAAGCACGCCATCTTCCGCCCGCCGTCGGGGCGTCCACCTGCCATCACGCTTGCACCAACAGGGCCTTGCTCCGGACCTCTTCGTCGAGCAGGCCTGCAAAGGCTTCTGTCGACATCGAGCCGAGGTCTCCGGCGCCGTATTTGCGAACGCTCACGGTTCCAGTCGCTCGCTCCTTCTCACCCACGACCAGGGTGAATGGGATCTTGTGGACCTGCGCGTCGCGAATCTTGTAGCCAATCTTCTCCGGACGCAGGTCCGGTTCTGCGCGGAATCCCTGTTCCGCCAGGCGTTCGGCAATCTCCTCTGCGTAACCCCCGTATTCGTCCGCCACCGTGGCGACGCGGACTTGCACCGGCGCCAGCCAAGTCGGGAACGCACCCTTGTACTGCTCGATGAGAAACGCCACGAACCGCTCCATCGTCCCGACGACGCCGCGGTGAATGACGACCGGTCGGTGCGGTTTACCGTCTTCGCCGATGTACTCCAGGTCAAACCGCTGCGGCAGATGAAAGTCGAGTTGGACCGTCGACAGCGTCTCGTCCTTGCCAAGGGCCGTCCGCACCTGCACATCCAACTTGGGCCCGTAGAAGGCAGCCTCGCCGGGCGCCTCGACGTACGCCAACCCAAGGTCGTCCATCGCAGCGCGCAACATCTGCTCCGCCTTGTTCCACATCTCGTCGTTTTGCACGTACTTGTGCGTATCCGCCGGATCTCGGTACGACAAACGGTGGTAGTAGTCGGTGATGCCAAAGTCCCGGTACACGCGCTCAATCAGGCGCACCACGCGCGTGAACTCCTCTTGAATCTGGTCCGGACGGCAGAAGATGTGCGCGTCGTTCAACGTCATGGCCCGGACCCGCTGCAGCCCGGCCAACGCCCCCGACATCTCGTAGCGGTGCATCGTGCCCAGTTCCGCGACGCGCAGCGGCAGGTCGCGGTAGCTGTGCATTTCGGACTTGTAGATCATCATGTGGTGCGGGCAGTTCATCGGGCGCAAGACGAGTTCCTCGTTATCCATCTGCATCGGCGGGAACATGTCCTCGTGGTAGTGGTCCCAATGGCCCGAGATCTTGTAGAGCTCGACGCTTGCGAGGTGGGGCGTGTACACGTGGTGGTAGCCCATGCTCTCTTCCAGGTCCACGATGTACCGCTCAATCTGGCGACGGATGCGCGCTCCGTTCGGAAGCCACAGCGGGAGTCCCTGCCCGACTTCGCGAGATAGCATGAAAATCCCGAGCTCCTTACCGAGCCGACGATGGTCGCGGGCCTTGGCTTCTTCCTGCAGGCGCAGGTACTCGTCGAGTTCAGCCTGCTTCGCGAATGCGACCGCGTAGATCCGCGTCAGCTGCTCGCGGCTGGCGTCCCCTCGCCAGTACGCACCGGCGATGGACATCAGCTGAAACACCTTGATGTACCCGGTCGACGGCAGGTGCGGGCCGCGGCAGAGGTCGACAAACTCCCCTTGACGGTACAGCGTGAGCGGCTCAGATTCCGGAAGATCTTCGATAATCTCGACCTTAAACCGGTCCTGCCGCTCCCGAAAGAACCGCAACGCGTCCTCCCGCGAGATCTCTTCGCGGATGACGGGATAATCCGCCTGGATGATGCGCTTCATCTCCGCCTCAATCGCCGGCAAGTCCTCCGGCGTAAAGACGTGGTCTGCGAAGTCGTAGTAAAAACCATCCTCAATCACGGGGCCGATGGCAAACTTGGTGCCCGGGAACAGGCGGGCGACCGCCTGCGCCATCACGTGCGCACACGTATGCCGCATCACGTCTACGCCTGCCCGGTCGCGCAGTGTCAGGAACTCCACCTGCACCCCCGGCTGCACCGGGCGGGACAGGTCCTGGACCTTGCCGTCCACCTGGACGGCGACGGCCTCCTTACCCAACCGCGGCCCCAACGCCTGGGCGAGCTCGCGGTACGTTGCTCCCGCAGGGACAGACCTCTCCGAACCATCTTTCAGCCGCACGCTGACCTGCTCTGGCATCTCTCACCCACTCCTTCTTCGTCCGCCACGTGTCGTCGACGTGACCCTCTCGGCCTGTGCGCCAAACAAACCGCGCGCCCATCCCCGAAGGGACGAGCGCGCGGTCTCGTGGTTCCACCCAACTTCAGCCCAGCACGCCCTGCCAACCAGCCGCACGCTGGGCTCTTCTTCGCGTATAACGTCCGCCCCGGCTGCCGTTTCGCGCCTCCGCATCCCCGGCAGCTGCTTGGAAAGTGGTGTTCAGGACATCCCTGTGAGAAACGCTTACAGCCGACGGCGCTTCCTCTCTGGCCACAGGTTCCATGCCTGACGCGTCTTTCCGCATCGCATTCGACATCCATCCATTTTCTTCACTATAGCCATCCCGCGAGGGGCTTGTCAATCGTCCGCCGATTCAGTCGGACAGGCGAGGGAGCCATCGCCCCGAACCCTCGGACAGGTCCCGCGGTGCCTCGCCCGCGTCACCTTGCTCCAGCCGGCGGCAGGCCGCACAGTTGCGGCAGCGCACAGCGCGATTGAGAAACACCCGCTCCACCGTCTCTGGAAAACTGGGCCACGGTGCCGCGTGCGTGACGTCGTGCAGGACAATGCGGCACGGCGACCGCGTGATGAGGACACTCATCGCCAGGTCCTCCACGTTCACATCGCCGTCCTCCGCCACCTGGTGGGCAGCTTCGGTGACCGCGTCGTCGCGGATGAGTGCGCCGGCTTCATCGCACATCCACACGCGTTCATCTGTGCAGAACAGGTGGATCACGCTTTGGGTCAGCGGGCGTGATTCGAGCATATATCGAAGCAGCGAGACGAATTCTTCGTACTCTCGATCCGCCAGGAACTGCTCCACGACCTCGCCCGCCGCGTCCTCTGCGGTCTGCAGCAGCACCTTGGCGCGAAACCGCATCACGCCGTCGAGGTTGCAGAATCCTGGTTCCCCGTCCAGCAACGGAAGGAGTTCCGCCCGAATGCGGCGAATCCACAGTCCCTCCTCCGATTCGGCCGCCTCCTGCGAGCGCAGGGCATGCTGCGTCAACAGAGCGACGTATTCGCGCTCATCGCTGTCCAGGTACGGAAACCGAACGCGCACATCGTGATCGATATACGCGTACAGCCAATCGTTCCACACGCACTCCGCGAGTACGTCGGCCAACGGTCCGGCGTCCCCCGCCAAGGAGATCGCCAGTTGCCGCGCGTCGGCCCGTTCCCGACTCACGCAATATCCAGCCTCCGCCAACCTCCGAGCCATCCCAGAAGCGGCGAACTCGGATTCCACGCTTACGATGCGCACTGTCATCACCCTTCCGAGTCCATCGCATCATACTGACAGTATGGGACGGATTTGGAAGCGGATATACTCGGAACGGTACCGGGTGTGACGCAAAAACCGCCGACGCATGCAGCGCGTCGGCGGTCGTCATGGTGCGGCTGACAGGAATCGAACCTGTGGCCCCCACCGTGTCAAGGTGGTGCTCTCCCTCTGAGCTACAGCCGCTCATTGGGACAGAGCCTATCGTAGCACGCCCATACCGGGCCGTCAACGTGTTGTACCCGTGTGCCGTTTCCGAGGAGTCCTTGGCCCGTGAAGACCTCGTGACCCTCGCCTCCGGGATACCCTATGTCAGACGACGCCCGCTGTTGCAGGCGGTCGGCCTCCGGATGCGCGGAATTCCGGCGAAGCCGGGCACGGCCCCTACCCACGTCGGCCCGGTCCATCGGCTCCGCGGTCGTCCGACAGGGGCAACTCGGCCATTCGCTGCCACAGGTCTGGGGCCTTGCGCTCCAAGTTGCAGGCGCGGTTGCTGTTCATGTCAACAAACGCGTGCTCCGTCCGACCCGCCGCGCACAACTCGCCGTCCTGCCCAAAAACCGCGTACCGAAGCGCCATCCGCGTCCGCGTGCGCTCCGCCAAGCGCGCCTCGACGCGAATGGTGTCTTCCGCCTTCAGGACCTTTCGGTACTTGCAGGTAACCTCCAGGACGACGAGGACAATGCCAGCGGCGTGGAATGCCTCCATGTAGGGCAGGCCGTTTTCGCGCAAGAAATGCATGCGGGCCACCGAGAACCAATCAATGTACGCAGGGTGATAGACAATCCCGGCGGGATCACACTCGCCCCAACGAACCTCCAACTGCGTCGTTACCACTTCTGCCACGCGCTTTCCTCCTCCAACGCTCTCGGTGCTCCGGCGTGGACACGGGGTGATAAATCAGCGAACCTGCGCCGGGGAACGGCTGCCAAGTTCATTCACTCCGGCGGACGTCCTGCAACGCGCGCTCCAACTGTTCCAGCTCTCGGTGCAACCGGTGCTGGCTTTGCACCAGCCGGACGATAAAGGCGAGGGTGGCCAACCACACCACCGCTGTCACGGCCCACAAGAAGCCCATCTGCTGTAACACACGCACACTTCCCTTTTCATGAGGTTGTCCCAACCAGACGAAACGGTTCTCCATCCTGCGTGAACGGCCGGAGCGCCCAGCTCGACCCGAGATCTCCCGGCCCTGCCACCTTCACTGGGTGATGCAGGTCACTTCGATCCCTTCGGCACGCTCATCTGCAACTGCGGGTGCGCGGAGATGTCCGGCTGCAGCTTGTCCGCCGCCCGACCGCGCACCTCCTGAATCTCGCGGCGGAGACGGTACAACCGCTGCCGCTGGGCCTCCTGCCGGGTCCGCACGGCCAACAGCAAAACGTAAATGGCGAAAAAGGCGACGAAGGCGAACATCAACGCAAACAGCATCGACCCCGGCATGTTGATACCGGTTTCGTCAATCACCTGCGGGTGGATGGAGTTCCACCACTCGACCGCGAAGTGAATCACCGGCACATCTGCCACTGCGATGATGGCATACACGCCCGAAACGACAGCGCGCCGCTCCAGTCCCTCAATCGATCCGCGCAGCAACAGGTAACCGACATACAGAAACCACAGGATGAGGGTCGTGGTCAGGCGGGGGTCCCACGTCCACCACGCATTCCAGATTGGCTTGGCCCAGAGGGACCCGGTGATGAGCGTGACGGTCGTGTACATCACCCCAATTTCAGCCGATGAGGACGAGATCTGGTCCAGGATGGGTCGCCGCCGGATGAGGTAGCAAAGGGCAAAGAACGCCGCCACACCAAAGGACAGAAACGCAATCCAAGCACTGCTGGCGTGGAAGTACAGGATGCGGATGAGGTTGCCCATCGACTTCTCAGGCGGCGATCCGATAAAGGCGAAGTACTGGCACAGCCAGCCCAGGATGCCGACGACGCCAATCCCCGCAATCCACCGTTTCGTCATATCTACACCTCCAGGATGAGCTCGTAGAGCAACCATGGCAGAACGCCGACGACGACGAGGTACGCACCGACAATCTCCACCCACGCCGCGCCCGCGATGACGGCGGGGTCCAAGGCATGCCAGGTCAAGCGAATCAGCGCGAGGAACAGCGGGATGGAAATCGGAAAGAGCAAAATGGGCACCAACACCTCGCGCAAACTGCTCTGCCCAGCCAGCGTCGCGAGCAGCGTCCCTGCGCCGGACAAGGCCAGGGTGCCCGCCGCCACCACGGCGACGAACGTCCCGAACGCCACCGGAAACGGAACATTCAAGATGATGAAAAACAGAGCAATCAAACCGACGCTGGCGACGAGCACCATGAACCACGCGGCGCACCACCTCGCGTAAAACACGAGGCTGCGGTCGATGGGCGCGAGCCAGGGTCCCATCCAGCCGCCGAATTCTTGCTCCTTCGCGTCATGCCGGGTCATCGCCAGCGCCGTCGTGAAGAACAGCACCATCCACAATAGCCCCGAAGCCCAACTGGCCGGCAGATGCGGCGCCGCGTTCAAGGCCATTCCGACGATGAGCACCATCAGCACGCCGAACGACAGACACGAGACGACGAATCGCCCACCGCGCATCTCGGCACGCAGATCTTTCCACACCAGGGTCCAAAATACCTGCACCGAGTTCACGACTCCCTCACGCGCCCGAAGCGGATGGTCAATTGACGGTCCATTTGCCTGGCTTCCTCCGGGTGGTGGGTGACCAGAAAAAGGGTGCCGCCTGCCTTCGCGAACGCGTCAAACCGTCCCTCAAAGTACGCCCGCGAGGCCGTGTCCAGGCCGTCGAACGGCTCGTCCAACAACAGCACGCGCGGCCCGTGCAGCAGACAGCGCGCGAGGGCCAGGCGTTGCTTCATCCCCTTCGAGTATTCGCGCACCCGCACCTGCGCGCTGTCGTCGAGGCCGACTTCCGCCAACCAACGGTCGGCGAGCTGTCGCGCTTCTGCCAGCCGATACAGCCGTGCGAAGAAGACGAGGTTCTCCCGCCCGGTCAGATCTCCGTACAACATCGGTTGTTGCAGCAATACGCCCAAACAGCGGCGAGCTGCCGCGTCCAGCGGCCGTCCGCTCCAGGTCACCGCGCCTCGGGTCGGCCGAGACAAGCCCGCTAGAATCTGAATCAGCGTGGATTTCCCGCTGCCATTCGGGGCTGATAGCGCCACCCGTTGTCCCGGTTCCAACCGAAGATGTACATCTTCCAGGACGGGCCGTAAATTGTACTCCTTGTAAACACCCGTCAACGCGAGTACGCCCTTCACCGCCCTCCCCGCCCAGAGAGCCGAATCTCCGCCAGCCGACGGCGAATCGCTGCCGCCCGCCGATCCCGCTCCACCTCGTCCAACTGGCCCCGCGCGAAGCGCACCTCGATATCTTCCCAAGCTTGGTACAACGCGTCCGTTGCCCCCTCCGGTGTGCGGCGTCGCCGCGCCATGGTCGAGCGGATACCGAGCAGAGCAATGACGAGAATCGCCCCAGCCAGCACGAGGTTGCCGACCGCCTGCACCCCGCTGGCTGTACTCTGACTGTCGGTCCCAATCACCGGTAAACCATCGGTCGAAGCATCCTGGGTGACCGACGGCAATACGGACAGGCCCAGGGTATAATCGCTGCCGGCGGGGAGCTGGCCGTGCGTGAACACCCGGAAGTCGGTTCCCGCAATCTGGGTCGTCTCCGTCTGTGTCATCAGCCCGGGCGCCGACAGCGCCATGTTGCCGATGGGGACGTAGATGTGCATCAAGTCGACCGCCATGTCGAAGTGCAGCGTGAGTTGGATGGAAGTCTGGCCGTGCACCGGGATGGAGAAGGTGACGACGGGGCTGACACCCGCCGCATCCACACGATGCAGACGTATCCTCCCATTCTCGATGGAACTCGCGCCCGGCGGCACATTGGTCACGGTCACCTGCTCAGCACCGCTCGGGATCGGAATGGAAACGTCTTCCGCTTGCCGACCCGGTACGCGGATGTTGAGGCGCTCCGCCACCTGCAAGGAGGACCCGGAGGGCAGCAAGATCACGTCGTCCGATACCACTTCACCCGCGGCTGCACGCGAGGCCGCGAACGCCGGGGAACCGGCGACCCCAGCGGACCAACCGGCAAACCCCAAAGCGAACGCCGTCAGCATGCGAGCCAGTGTTCGCCGCCTGCGCAGCGCGGTGCCCACCCTCGAGAACACGTTCGGATGGACTTTCCGGTTGCAGTGGTTCATGACGCGGTCCCCCCTTCTCGAGCGCGCAACCGCTCCGCCTCCGCAGCAACCTCCGCCTCCAATCGGAGGCGCAACTGGTCCCTTTCCGCTTCGGCCAGGCGGATGGCCTGCTCGAGTTGCCCGCGCTCGGCCGTATACCGGGCCGCATCCAGCTTGCCCATGCGGAAGTCGTACTCCAGGTCCGCCAAATCAGCCAGTAGCCCGTCCGTTTCCGCACCGACTTCAGCCCTGCGTTCCGCCGCCCTCCGTTCCGGCCAGAGGCCAATCAAGGTGCCGACAATGAACAGGTACCCGCCGAACCAGATGAACTGCACCATGGGATTCACGTGCAGGTCGAAGATGGCCTCGTTGCTTCCAGCGGTGCCGAGCATCACGACGTAGAGGTCCTGCATCGGGCGCGAGAAGAGCGCCACGTCGGTCGTCGGCGCATCGCCGTTCTCGTAAAACACGGCGGCCGGCCGGAGGACGCCAATCGTGCGTCCTCCCCGCGAGATGACGAGGTTGGCGTACAGCTGTCGGGTCTCACCGGCGTCCCCTTCGGCCACACCCATGCCGACGAACTTGGCGGTGTACGCGCCGATGTGGGCGGTATCCCCGACCTTCATCACCTGTTGGTTCTGGATGTGGTACGCCCCGGAACCGACGATACCGAGGGCAATCACCGCCAAAGCCAGATGCACGATGTACCCTCCAAATCGCCGCTGGTTACGACGGATGAGCCGGGCCAAGCACAGGTACCAAGGTTCCTGAGTCAGGGTCATTCGAGCCCGGACGGACTGCACGTACTCCCACAGCACGGACAGGATGGCGAAGGCCGCCGCCACCATGCCGAGGGTGGAGAGCAAAGTCGGCGCACTGTAGTGCACCCGTAGCCACTCCGTCGCCGCCAGCCCCAGTACGACCGCCGCAATCAACGGCATCCAAACGGCTTGGACCACGTGACTCCACGAGGAACGGCGCCAGGCCACAAACGGCCCGACGGCCATCAGCGCCAGAATGCAAACCGCGAGGGGCAAGTTCACGGCGTTGTAATACGGCGCGGACACGTCCATCGTCTGGCCGGTCGCCGCCTCGGACACCAGCGGGAATACCGTGCCCCAGAGGATGGCAAACGTGCTGCCGAGGAACAGCACGTTGTTCAGCATAAACGCGGACTCTTTGGAGACCACCGCTTCAAACGACCGTTCAGGCCGCAACACGCGCCAACGCGCGGTGATGATGGCAACCGTCGCGACCAAGACGACCCCCATGAATACCAGGTAGTAATTGCCGAGGAGGCCATTGGCAAAGGCGTGGATACTCCAGAGCACGCCGCTGCGAACCAGGTACGTCCCCAACAGGGATAAGAAGTAGGTCAACGCGATGAGGAGGACGTTCCAGGACTTGAGCATGCCCTTTCGTTCCTGGACGATGGAGGAGTGCAAAAACGCCGTCGCTGTAAGCCACGGCAGCAGGGCTGCGTTCTCAACGGGGTCCCACGCCCAATACCCGCCCCAACCGAGTTCCTCATACGACCAGTGAGCGCCGTAGATGATGCCGACACCAAGGAAAAGCCAGGAGACCAAAGTCCAGCGGCGCGTCACCCGGAGCCACGTAGCATCGGTTTTCTTCAAGAGCAGACCGGCGATGGCGTAGGCGAACGGGATGGTGAACCCGATGTAGCCGAGGTACACGTTCACGGGATGCACCGTCATCCCCGGGTTCTGCAGCAGGGGATTGAGCCCGTTCCCAACCGCCGCTGCGTGTGGCAAGCGCTGAAACGGATTCGCTCCGACATTCATGACGAGGGTAAAGAAGCCAATCACGCAGGTGACAATCAGGTTGACAATCGGCAACATTCTTTCGGAATCCTCGTGGCGGGAGAATGCGGTCACCATCCCGTACATGGTCAACACCAGCGACCAGAACAGCAATGAGCCCGCGTCACCGCCCCAAAACGCCGCAATCCGGTACACGAGGGGCAACCCTCGACTCGTGTAGTCCACCACGTACGCGTAGTGAAAGTTCGTCGTAATCAGCAGGTGCCACAGGCAGACCGAGGCGACGGCGACACAAGCGAACTGGACACTCATGCCGATGCGGCTCAGCCGTCTCCATGTGCCGCGCCCAGTCGCGATGGCGACAACGTGAGAGGCCGCACTTGCAACGACGAGCACAAACAGCAGTCGCAGTGCGATCTCGCCGACCCATCCGGCAATCACTGAGAGCCCCCCTGTGCGGTCTGGTTCGCTGCCTCGTACTTCGACGGGCACTTGATGAGCAGGTTGGTCGCGAGAAAGTCGCCCGTCGGCTGCCGACGGCCGGTGACGACCACCGGCCAGTTGTTGCTGAAGTCGTCCGGCTTGTCGCCTTGGTACGTGACGTGCACGCGGGGTCCGCCGGTCTTGTCCTCGATGTCAAACCGCAAAAGGCGCGTCTGCGGGTTCCACTGCACAGAGGAACCGATGATTTCTCCGCTGATGGTGGTCTGGCGCGCTTGGTCCTGCGGAGACTCCTCCAGGTACTGCGCGACCGTCACGTAGTACGTGCTGGCATGCGTGATGGCCGTCCGCACCAACAACCCAATGACGCACACCACGACGACCAGCGCCGCCACCAGCCTCCACCGCGTGTTCACCCTCGTGGCCTTCATCTGCGTCCACGCTCCTATGTAATCGAAAAGTGGCCAAAAGTTAGGTGCTCGGCGTGGTCGGCGATGCCATCCGCCACCCGAGAGCTGTCACAGGTACTCTGACAAGCGCTCGGAGGCCGGGTACTCAGGCGTTCGAACCCCATCGGAGCCTTCCTCTGGGTCCGATGAGGGCCCGCCGGACGCGCGCAACGCCCGGTCCGCCCCACCCTCCGCAGAGCGACGGACGAACCAAACGACCCCCACCAGTACGCCGAGCCCCATCGCGGCCGGCACCACCCACGTCAGCACGCCAAAACCAGCGAACCGCGGTACCGCCAGCACCTGCGGTCCGTATCGCTGCTCCATCTGCCTCAAGATGGCGTCGCGAGATAAGCCTTTGTCGACGTCCGTCGCGACCTCCTCGCGAATCTCAAAGGCCAGTCCGAGGCTGGATGTCGCAACCGTGGACGGGTCACCGGGGGCCCGCAAATCTGCCGTAATCGCTTCTACCTTCGCTGCCGGTGACAGCGCCTCGTACCGCTGGCTGGCGGCGGCCCGGAAGCCGATGAGGACCGCGCCACACGCCGCCGCACCCAGCAGGAGGGCCGAGACGCCGCGCCACAGGGTCTTCGGAACGCGCTCCATACGCTGCCCCCGCTCTCGAACGGCCGATGGAGGGCTGAAGGCCTCAGCTCTGAACCCGCCATCACCAAGCTCCGTCGATTTTTGCAAAATGCCTGAGTCCAATATACTATGACCAAGTACGTCGTTCAAACGAGAATTTGGACGTGTCACACTTCGCCGAAGGGAGGTGGATGGAATGACCGACCACATGCCCGGCGAGACCGACGGTGACCGCCAGCTCACCGAGTCCCTGCCTTCGGAGTCCCGCCAGTCAGACACCGAAACCGCCGCCAAACCGACCAGCGGCCCCTTCCCGGAGGAAGAAGGCCGCGATTTCAGTAGTGTTGCGCTTGTACTCGGTATCCCGGTCGTGCTGTTCGTGTTGATAGCCCTGCCCTACATCCTGTTTTTCCGGTATACCTCGAATCCGTTCGAAATCTGGGGATGGTCCATCGGGTGCGCCGTCGTCGCGGCCGCCATCATGGTGTGGGTCGTCCTGCGCAGTCAATCACGTCGGCGCCGCCCGTGAATACCGCGGGTGAGCACGGCTGGAACCACCCATGTGAAACGCCACCGCCAGCGGACGTCCGGCCCCCCGGCGAATGGGCTAACTCGTGTAGAAGTGCCACACCCGCTCCGATTTGATGCCGGGCGCCAACGTGTTCCACGGGAGGTACGTATTCCCTTGGAACACAACACCCTGGACGTCCGTCCCGTTGATGTTCATGACGCCGTTCCCGCGGTACGTGTGCGGCGTGCCGAGCGTGTTGAGCGCGGTCCACAGCACGTACGTGACGTCGCCGACCGCGATGGCAGCGTACGGGTGGTCGAGGACGAACACGTTGAACTGGGTGTACGTCGGCGGCGCCGCGGGTGTCGATGGCTGCACCGTACCCCCCGGGTCCGCGGTGGTTAATCCGTAGGCGCTGCGAAGTTGGGCGACGGTGCCGTTGTACACGTCGAGATCAACACTTCCGGTCACCCCTTGCACCGTTCCCGTATCCGAATACTGCCAAAACGTCCACTCTGTCCACCCGTTGACGTTGGCCGGAGCGTTCACGCCGTAGCTGGCAATCCACAGCGGATACTTGGCCAGGGCCGACGTCAAGTAGGTCTCCGCGAAACTTGGGTAGGTGTACAAGAGCGGCTGCACACCCGTCGCCGTCTGGACCGCATCCATCCACTCGGTGATCCAGCTCACCAGTTCCGATTGGTTGAGCCCGCCGGCGTCTTCCACATCGAGCACCGGCGGAAGTTCTACTGCACCCCCCGCTGCCTCCAACACGTGCAGGAAATACTGTGCCTGTGCGGCCGCCGCACTCGCGCCAGGGCGGGCGAAGTGATACGCCCCTCGCAGTACGCCGGCAGCCTTGGCTTGGGCGTAGTTCGTCGCGAATAGACTATCCGTGAGCGAGGTGCCTTCCGTCGCCTTGATAAACGCGAACGAGATGCCGCTCGCCCGTACTTGACTCCAATTGATGGTCCCTTGATACGCGGAGACGTCGATGCCCTGGGCATCACTGGCACTGCGTGCCTGCATTCCCTCTCCCTCCTTGTCGCAGAGGACTGCTTCGGCGACGCTCCAGAGGTCTGCTCCGGGGTGCATACCAGCCGTTCCCCATCCACCGGAACCCCTTGTCCGCATGGCGCCGTCAAGCGGCAGTCGATATATCAGGGTATGACGGACCGTGACGGTCCGTCACAACGTGTGCCAGAGGAAATGCACGCCAAGGCCGGAACGAGGGACGAGACGCAGCAGCCGATGGACCGCCGATTGACGTAGGACGATGGGAATGGTAGACTTCGGATGCTGCCGGATGGCGGCATCCGTCACATGGACGTCCACCATATGCGCCGGGGTGGCGGAATCGGCAGACGCAGCAGACTTAAAATCTGCCGGGGGTATCCCCGTACGGGTTCGAGTCCCGTCCTCGGCACCAACCACTCTGCCACCGGTGGGAGACCGGCGCCGGTGGCAAAGTCACCGGGCGCGACGCACCCAAAGCCGCTTCAACCGGTTTTCGACTGAACCAGCCCGAGCGCACGCAGGTCCCCGCGGTCCACTTGGCCGTCCATCGGCAGCCCGCGGCTGAGTTCAAACAGCAACACGGACCACTCCAAACCACTTCCAAAACGGCCATCCAACTTTCCAGGATACCACCCGAGCGCGCGCAGCCTCCGCTGTAGCACCAACACGTCGGCCCCCACGTTGCCCTGCACCAGAACCCGGTAGTGTTGGAGTGGATCGCCGTGAATGGATACCGGCGTCCCGAGCGGAACGCGTTCATACAGTTCTTCGACATCTGGGTTGTACATGCGGATGCAGCCGTGACTTTGATACGTTCCGATGGATTCTGGGCGATTCGTCCCGTGGATTCCATACGTCCCCCAAGGCACGTTCAGGCCCAGCCACCGGGTGCCAAACCCGCCGCCCCAGTCCTTCTGTTTATCGACGATGCGCCACTCCCCAATCGGCGTCTGCATCTGCGGTGCGCCGAGCGCCACCGGATAGGCGCGTTCCAGCACGTCGCCGCGGTACAGTCGCAACACCGGGCGGTTGAGGTCAATCACAATCCGGACGGATGGTTCCGACGGCGTCGCCGCGGTCGCGGCGAAAGCGGACACCGGAGTGAGCAGAGCACCTGTCAGCCACACAGCCAAACTGCACACAGCGACGGCCCTGCGCCTGCGAGCCACGCCCACCGGACGCCCCGAGCCTGGGCCGCAACGGACCGCCCCGCGCCGCCGCCCCGCGTCGCTGCGGCGCGGGTGGACCCAGCATCCGAGCAGCGAGATCCGACGTGTCGCATCCTGTCCCACCGTCCGCACTCCCCTCCTCGTTCCCGTCACCTGGTGACTCCCAGGTAGCATGTCCCGACGGCAGATCCCTAACCACACACGGTCTCACAGGACGATGTGCAGCCGCTCGGAGAGGCCCGGGGTTGCTTGCAGTTCGGCCGCGTCCGTGATGCAAAGGCCCTCCAGTCCAACATCCTCAAGCAATTGCAGGCCTTCCGGTCGACCGCAGACAAAGGCGGCTGTCGAAAAGGCGTCGGCCAGCATGGCGGACGGACCGACCGCCGTCACACTGACCCAGTCGTCCGGCGACTCATCGCGTCCCGGCGAAACAATGTGGTGCTTGCCCGGCGCCAGCGGGCTCCGCCGCTCGTAGCTCCCCGATGTACAGACCGCCAATTCGGTCTGTTCGAACCAGCAGATGACCTCCGCCGGCCGGTTGGGGTGCTGGATGCCAATCCGCCAAACCGCGCCCCGCTCGTCGAGGCCAGCCGCGAAGAGATCCCCACCTGCGTCCACCACAAAGCCCGGAAACTCGCGGAGGGCTGCAGCGGCGAGATCAACCGCCAAGCCCTTGGCCACCGCCCCGAGATCGAGGACCATCGGTTTGTGCAAGGTGACCGTGTGCTCGAGCGGATCGAGCGTGAAGTCCCGGTACGTCACTGGGTCAAATCTATTTGCACGTACGGGAGTCCGTTCGCCGGTCAGGTAGTGACGGTCAAATCCGAGGCGCAACAAGTCCGCGCCGACCGTCGGATCAAAACGCCCCTGCGTGTGTTCCGCGACCTCCCGAGCGAAGGCCAGCGTCTGGTACAGGATCTCGCTGACAGGGACGGGCGTACCGACGCGGCCGAGCAACTGGGACAGTTCGCTCGAGGGGTCAAAGCGGCTACATACCGCCTCCACCCGGGAAATTTCGGCGAACGCGCGCCGAATCGCATCCGCGGCGACCTGTGCCCCAGCGTCTGTGACGACGCGAATCTCGACGCGGGTCCCCATTTTCAGTTCGATGCGCCGCCACGTTCGCAACCGCGCCCTCGCCATTACGCGTTGACAACCGTGGAGGTTCGTGCCCAACCGTTTGCCACGTCCACGCCCTCCTCCTGACTTCTAACCGGGCATCCGCATGATCCCCCGACGCATCACACCTCCCGGAACGAGACGCGTGTCTCTACGGCTTCATTCCGGTCGCGCCGCTCCCCCACCTGCAACAGGGTGTTCGGGTAACGCGTGGCGACCTGAATCCCCCCATCTGGGTTCACAACCTTCGCGCTCGTTTCCGTCCCCGATGGGGTCCCGAGTTCCCCGACCGAGATCTGGCGATGTGCGACCAAAAATCCGCCGCGGACCATACCCCGAACGTGGATGCTCCCTCCCGACTCTAGCGAACTGGCATACGTCCCGGCCCCGGTCACCGCAATGTCGCCGAACGCCTGCAACGTACTGGACGTGACGCTGTCCACGCGGATAGACGCGCGCGCAGCCGACGCGACCGTCTCCACCCGCTCCAAGTATCCCATCAACAAGTCATGCATGCGATGGACATCCGCGACGTCCACGTGGGTTCTGCCAATCCCAATCCAGCGGCGCCGCAGTTCCGCGCGTAGCGCTCGGTACGCGTCGTCCTGCAGCAACAGGGGGTGCACGTCGTTCGACAACCAGTTTACGTAGTGTTCCAGCAGTGGAAACCGCCGAGCCAACAACACATCCGCAATGCGCGGGATGCGCTGGGTTCCGTCGGGAAGACGCTCCGCCCGCTGCACGAGTTCGGTATGCGCCTCCCGGAATCGTTCGAACTCCGATACCAAATCCGCCAACGTCGGGTAGAGGTTTTTATACAACAGGTTGAATTGCCCCGCCACCAGGTGCGAACCCACCACACCGCCGCTGACTGTGATGCCGGCTGCTGCGAGCACCGTGGCGCAGAGCACGCTGCCATGGACCACCACGTGCCCGGTGCAATCGATATAGGACCCGTCCTGAACGCTCCCGTAGACTATCACGTTCCCGTCGAACCGGACCTTACCCTGTTTTGCGGTGACGTCGTGGCGAAACACCAGTTCCGGTACCACGTCGACGCGGCGCGGCGTACAGACCAGCTGTCCGTTCCGCAGTGCAATCAGACGGTCGCCGACCCGCGCGACACCGGAGCCGATGGTGGTCGTGTCCCGCGGCACCGGCGGCGTCACGGGGTGACCCAACACATCCACACCGGGCACGCCGGGTAACCCGGGTTCGATTCGCGCCACCGCAGTTCCCATCGTGACGCTCGTCCAATCGCCCGACGGCTGTGCGGTCGACGCCAATGCGAGCGGCACGAAGTGGGGAGGTTCCCCCGGGGTGGCCGGTTTCCCGCGGACGACCGTCGCCCGTACGCTCGTGCGCGCGAGCGCCAATTGAATGAGCGCCGCATCGTCCATCTCTCCCTGCAGCCCAATCGCTTCGAGGCGGGCGCGCCATCTCGATGCCGAGGGCAGTTTCGGGAACACCGGCGTGGCGGCGACGACGAGGGCCAAATGCCGAGCCGGACCTGCATCGGCCAGCGCGCACCGTTCACCCGGGTGTACGGAGAGCCGCACAGCCGCCTCCATTCTATCCGGTGAAATTTGGGTGGACCACTCCAGCGCCGGACGGGAGGCAAGGAGCTCGACGGTGATCTCCATCCCCTCGCGGACGATGACGCGTCCAATCCGCGGCCGCCCATCCAGAGTCACCCGAACCCGATGGTCGTTCGGAATCTCCAGGGTTGCAAAGCTACCGCGCTCATCGGGATCCGTCACAAACACCCGGTTGTCGCGGACAGAGACTGCCCCGTGTCGGACCGTCTCTCGTTCTGCAACGGCGACCGATCCCTCGGCCGGCGCAGGGACGCTATCGGCGCTCACCGGCGGATGGGATGAAACGCCTGTTCGGGTGCGGCTCAACCAACTCTTCATCACGCCGAAAATGGGTTGCATGTCGACATCCCCCGCCGATCACGCTGTGGTTGGGTTGGTGACGCCACGGGTCCAGCCGTCTTCCGTCGATGCATCGGAAAAGAGCGGCCCGCCACCGCGCGGCCGCTCCCTTCGGGATATAGCGGCCTGGCCGTCATGGGCGCTTCGCGCCGGTAGACCCGCGGCTTTGCGTCCCAGTGTTTCCACTGGTTTGCCCGTATCCTCAACGGATTTCCGAGATTCAGTAGATGCTTCTACGCTCAGACTACTGGATTCGACACCATCTGACAACCAGAAACCTGCGGCCTGTTCCGCATTTGCCTGGTTGACGCGTGTATCGACCCGTGCTAGGGTGAGGTTGCACCGGACGGCGGAATGGGATCTCCGCCTCCTCACGCCATCTCAGACCATACCCTCGCTCGGGAGGTGACACGTTGTGGACGCGGATTCAAACAGTCGACGATGCAGCTGGCGCGCGATGAAACGACCCTGCCTTCACAACGGAAAACCAACCGAGGGAGGACGAGCCGATGGCAAAGAAGCGGCTGTTCTATGTCAAGCCCGAGATCCGCGACGATGAATCCATCATCCACGGCTTTGACATCGAGATCGACAAAGACGACGTACAGCGTATTGACCGGCTCGTGGACGAGTACGAGAGCCGGATTCTGACCCACTTGGACGACGTGTACCTGCAGAAGACGACAAGGTCGGACCGGCTCGCAGATCGCCTTGCGGAGTTTGGAGGCAGTTGGCGGTTCATCCTCTGGTTTGTAGCGTTCCTGGTCGCCTGGATGATTTGGAACACGCTTGGCGTCACGAATGTATTGCACTTCGACCGCCCGCCCTTCATCCTACTGAACCTCATCTTGTCGTTCCTGGCGGCGTTTCAGGCCCCGGTCATCATGATGAGTCAGAACCGGCAGGCGGCCCGCGACAAGCATGAAGCGCTGATTGACTTCGCCATCAACTACAAGGCGGAGCAGGAGATTGACGACATGCAGCGCCAGCTTCACCAGATTGAGGGGGAGCTCCTCGAAATCAAACAGTTGCTGAAGTCGTTCGCTCGGGACGTCTGACGGACCGACGCAAAGAAGGTTCACAGCGCGAGGGGCCGCGCCGGCATGTCCGACGTCGCCCCTCATATTCCGGTCGCATGTGCTCAACCATGAATTGGTTTGGATGAAACAGGATTCGACACCCTTCTCAAGACACACCCTTTAGAATCTTTCGTACAGGGAGTGTCAAGAGGAGGGAGTACGGTTGCTGGAAGCACGGTTGACCGAATCAGACACCATGGACGGGGACGGATTCGAGAAACACGCACAGTTGATGGAAGAGATTCGCAGCGCTACGCTCGACGTACAACGCCATTTTCAACGCTGGAACATGGTGGACCCGGCGTACGAGCCCGCGGCATGGCTCGCGTATCGAGCGGCTTGTGAACGGCTCAACGCACTCCTGAGGGAAGCGAAGGAAGACCGCATAGCGGTCGCAGGATGGTAAGACCTTTCCATCCTACGGACGGGCACGTCGGCGCATCCCATCTTGCATCATAACTCTCTGCGCAGTCGAATCCTGTCGAGGCACGGGATTCCATTCTCGACAATGCCCGTCCCGTACTGCCGTGTGAAAAAATCGCGGTCTACGCCCGCAACGCGAAAGCCGCAGCGCTGATACAGCGCCAGCGGCCCCAGACTGGAATTGCCGGTGCCCACCTCGACGGCACCGGCGCCGTGCGCCCGCGCCTCATCCAGGACGCGCTGAACCAGCTTCGTCCCTAGCCCTTTCCGCTGCCAATCCGCCCGGACCGCAAGGTTCTTCAGTTCGACCACACCCGGCTGCGTCTCCAACGACACCGCCACGCCGACCGTCTCGGCGCCACAAACCGCAACCCACACCTGGCCGCCGTCCAAGTATGCGGCCACCGCATCCTTCGATGGGTCCGCCTCCAACAGGAGCTCCCACGGCGCCTCGTCATTTGCCTGTCTCCGAATCTCCACCTGCTCTACGCTCGATTCTCTGAGAAGCAAAACCATATGCACTTCATCCAGACAACGGCCGTCCACCTGAAGGGCGCAGGGCTCGAGCGCATACGCGCGAAACCCAACCGCCCGGTACAGGTGCAGGGCCGCCGCATTGTTCGCGGTTACGGACAAGCGAAGCTGTCGCAGTCCCTCCATTCGTCCCGCTCGACGGACGGCTTCGCACAGCAGCGCTCGTCCCACGCCGCGACGCCGATGTTGGGAAGCAACCTGCATCGCGACCACGTTGGCCACGTGACGCCGTTTGCGCGCCGTCTCGCGGACCACGGTCACGGCTCCGAGCAGTTGAGCGGATGCATCAAATGCGCCGAGGGTGAACACATCTGGGGTCGGCGTCAGTTGCCCGGCAACGTGTTCTACGGGCCGGGCAGCGGCCTCTTCGTAGCTGGTTGAGAAGGCTTCTGGGTGAGCCTGCAACGCGTCCAACCGCAAACTGCGGTACAGCATCGCATCCGCCGCATTCAAGAGGCGAAGGTTCATCGACAACGCTCACAACTCCCGTCCCGGCTTCTGGTGCTGGGACCCTGCATCCCGACACGTCAACTGTTCCTTCCATTGTACAGAAATGGCCAGGAAGCGTCGAGCCTTCCTCTTCACCTCCCGGGTACGCACCAGCGATGGTACGCAGAAACAAAAGAGCCACCCCCAGGCGGGGGCGGCAGATAACCGCCACTCAATCTGCGTCCGCATCTTCCGGATCTTGGACGACGTTTTTCGCAACGCTTTTCCCGAACTCCCGCGCAGCCGTCGCGGCACCTTCCCATGCAGATTCTGTGGCATCCAGCAAACGGCCCTCGCTCGCCTCATGGGTTGCATTCTTCGCGCCCTTGGCCACAGATCGGCCAGCATTGCGGAGATGATCTTCGTTCGGCAAACTCCACACCCCATCTCTGAATCGGACTACGACCGCTGGGTCGCAGCGTTAGGGTGTCACATGTCCGCCTGACCATGCACCCGTTCCGGCGTTGTTGCACCTTCAGCCGTAGGATGGTGGGGCCAAGTTCGGCCGTCCGCTATAGTGGTCCCGTATAGTGGTCCCGGAAAGCGGAACAAGTGAAAGGGGACCAGTGTCCAATTTGCCCGTGTGAAACTCAAGCTGTGTTCCGTCGGGATGGAGAAACCTGACGGTCCAGGCGCCTCCCCGCTCCACGGGACCTCGTACTATCGGGGGGTTGGTTGTGCGAAGAACTTCTACCCTCGTATGAAACCCCTGCTGCTGCATCCCGGGCTGTCAAGATACGGATGCCTATCATGCCGGACCTTCCTCCGTATTGGGGTTCTCTCATCGGAATTCTCCGAGGTACTCTGGTACAATCTCTTCCTCCAGCACCCCATTCTCACCCAACAACAGTCGATACGCTCGAGCGTTCGGTCGGGAACTGACAGTCGCCTTCCATTCCGTACCAACGAAGTGGAACGCGACGCCATCATCCGCAGCCAGCCCAGGTCCAATTTTGCCATCTTGAAGCAAGCGATGGAATGTTGGACGCCGTTCTGATTCACCGTCATAGTGTGGACAGTTCGAACCCGGCAAGAACCCGAGACAGCGTAACCGGGCCAACGTAACGCCAAATGAATCCGTGATCCCTTCCTCAAACCAGCAGATAGCCCCTGCGCTCACACCCGCCAGCACGATCCCGTTCTCCCAAGCCCGCCTCATGATGCGGTCGAGTCCCCAGTCTCGCCACAGGCCTGCTGGTGTTGGTCTGGCGCAGAACGTATTCGTCGAGCAATAGATTGTCCGGTTCCATGGAAAAGCCGCCGCCACCCATCGCAATGATTTGATTCATCAAACACCCCCCCTTCAGTTGCGCCAGAAACAGCGCCGACAAGTAAGACCTCGGGTTGGAACTTGGTGATTTGCAAAGGATTCGCAAATCGATTCTCCAAACGAAAATGCGGTCTTCCGGAAGCCCGAAAAACCGCACCACGTAAGGATTCATTTGGAGGCGCCAGCCAGATTCGAACTGGCGAATCGAGGTTTTGCAGTTCGCTGGGCGCTGTATCCTCCTATACCCCCGAAACCTCAGACGCGGCTCTCCGTGCGGTTTTTCCTCACGTGTTTGTCCCCTTTTAACCCCTTGATGTCAAGAGTGCGGTAGAAGTCAGGGTAGAAGCGCGCCAAACCGATGACGGTGGATCCATCCACAACATGAACGGCGCGACCGCCTCCGCACCGGCGCGCAGGACCGTTATCGCGGCATGTTTTGGCGTCTTGAGTGCCTCCTCGACCGCGAACGGAAGCTCCAGAGCGGAAAGCCCCCAATGTATGGGGGCTTTGCTTACGATGTTTGCGCACTGGGTACGTTCTTGTTTTGCGAGACAGCCTGTTCGAGGAGGGTTCCGACCAGATCATCTGTACTGCCGACTGTCTGTGCTGCAAGTCGTATCAGCGCGCCACCTTGCGCTTTGACCGCGGCCACCGCATCGGCCTTCACCTGCTGCGCAAGCTGCGGCGTCCACACGCCCGTTTTCTTCGCGTCCGACACGACGCGCTGGTTAAAATCCTGCACCACGCTGGTGGCGATGGTGGACAGGCCCTGGAGCGCCGTCGTGGCTGTCTCAGCAGTCTTGGCGGACGTGTGCGCCGCGATGAGTGCGGATGCTTTGCGCGTGGCCCATGTGATGCCGGCAGAGAGGACCAGTGTCAGGAGCCCGACCAGTCCCGATACGATCTGTTGCTCGATGCCTGTGGACATGTGCATAACCTCCTCAGATGGTCTTGAGAATGGCGTCAACTTGTGTGAGCAGCTGCTGCACCTGCGCCACCTTGGCCTTGATCTCTGCGGCGTCCGGCTCGGCCGTGGTGCTGGTCTGCGTCGGTTGTGTCGTCGCCGTCGTCGGTGCGGCCGGCGCCGTTGATGCCTGCGCGGGAGCTGTCGTCTTCGGTGCCTCTGCCGCCTTCACCGCGGCCTGTAGCGCGGCCAGCGTCTGGGGGCCCGCGATGCCGTCGACCGTGAGCTTCGCCTGCAGCTGGAACGACTTCACGGCGGCCGCCGTCGCCGGACCGTACTGCCCATCCACCGCAAACGTCGACCCGAGGCCGAGGACCTCCTTCAGTTCCTGCTGCAGTGTCCTGACCGCGTCTCCCGTAGATCCAACTTGTAGTGTCTGTGCCACCTGGGGCACCTCCCCTGCGATGTAGTCCATGTCAACGACTCCCGCGATGCCATCGACGTGTCCGCTGTCGCTGTACTGCCAGTAGGCCCAACTCGTCCATCCGGGCGGCAGTGCTGGTTTGGACACGCCGTAATCCGCGATCCAGAGCGGGTAACGCGTGAACTGAGTGGAGTCGAACGCACTCTGTCCGAACGACGTGTACGTGTAGATCACGGGCACGCGCCCGGTCCGCTGCTCGACGCGGGCCAGCCAGTTCGCCATCCATGTGGTGAGCTGCGCGCGGGAGAGGCCGCCCGTCACCTCGATGTCGAGCACAGGCGCGAGTGCCCCGAAACCGCCGGCCTTGAGCACACTGTCGACATACCAGTCAGCCTCCACGTTCGCCCTCCCCACCATAGGCCGCGCGAAGTGGTACGTGCCGTCCTGGATGCCGACCGAACGCATGCCGGCAAGATTGCGCGAGAGATACGCGTCAAGGTAGTCTGTGCCCTCTGTCGCCTTCGTCCACGCGAGCGATACGCCGGCGGCTTTGACGCGCGTCCAGTCGATGTCGCCGT
This sequence comes from Alicyclobacillus sp., assembly GCA_023511295.1. Classification (GTDB taxonomy): domain Bacteria; phylum Bacillota; class Bacilli; order Alicyclobacillales; family Alicyclobacillaceae; genus JAIMBT01. The sequence goes on along the minus strand of JAIMBT010000020.1, from coordinate 14,427 downwards.
TATGATTGCTGACGTCTATAGCCATCGCCGCCACCATGCGTCACCTCCCGGTGGAGCTCCGCGTGGAGCGCTTTTAGCTCCGCTAGCTCCGACATGACCGCGTCATGCGTCTCCTGATCCCTCTGCTTGGTTGCGCGGCTCATGACGGCAGTCCCGACAGCGAGCAGCGGCAAAAACACGAGCTGGATAAAGTTGGACCAGTACAGGATCTTGGACATGTACTGCGGCCACACGAGCGGTGTCAGGCCATAGAGGACCAACGCATAAAACGCCCACATCGTACTTACCGCCAGCGTGATTTTGACGGCGATCAGCTCGTTGATGCGACGCACGACCTCACCCCCTCCACGCACGTACGGCCTCGGCAGCCAAACCGAGGCCAAACCCCACCACTGCGACAGCGCCCGCGATCCAGCTGCGCCACGCCTCGAGCTTGGTCACGCGCGTATCCAGCGCTTGGATGTCTTCCGTGTGCGCATCCAAAGCTCGGTCACGTTCCGCGCGCATCGCCTGTGCCTGGTCGATGGTCAGAAAGCGGTCGTTGAGCGCGAGCAGGATCGCGTTCGTCTCCTTCGCGGCTAGTTTCATCTCGGCGATGTCCTCGCGCATCGCGTCTTGTTTCTCCTCGATCCGCGCAAGCCGCTCCTCAGTTGTTGTTGCGATCACACCCTCACCCCCAACCGGACGCCCCACTATCATCATCCATCGGGCACGGCGTGATAGCGACGCTAGTACCGCCAGACCGCGTGGTACAAGCCGTCCCGCGCGATGTCACCCGGGGCTGGGTATGCGATGCCTTGGCACAGCGGCAGCCCGGCAGACCGGATAGCGTCCGCGACCAGCGTCGAGCAGATCGGGTGGCTATGCGCCGACCACGGGAGTTGTACACCTGTCTCCTCGCGGACGAGCTCCTCCGCGATGAGTCCATATCCGTACGGCTGACCGCATCGCGCAACAGCGTTTGCAACGATCTTTGATCGTGTTGCGTCGTCGATGTCAGCCCGGTACACCTCGGCGCATCCACTGTACTTGTCCGCACCCACGATCTCGACACGCTCGGCACCTTGTGCCTCTACCAAATGTTCTGCATCCACCACTAAAGCAACGTGGCTATACAGGCTATGCGTGACCTCCTCGATGGCTCGGTCGATGAGTGACCGGCCCCGCACAAAGACGAGGTCTGCCGGCATCAGAGTGAGCATGCGCCAGACACCTCCTCACATGATCTTGCCGAGGATACAGCCGCCGTGATTGACCAGGGCAACGAGCACGCGGTCGCCCGCGGCCGGTGTGTAAGACGACAGGTACGGATACGTGCGTACCGTCGGGCTCGTCTCGCCGTCAAACTGTAGCGTTGGACGCCCGCTCCCGCTGTAGCTCGACGGGATGGTCGCGATCCTAAAGGCACTGTAGACCTCGGATCCTCCACCACTCGATGTGAATCCCAGCGCACGGATGATGCTGGATGCCGCGTCGGTCATATGCTCACCACCTTGGAGACGGAGTGTGTCATCTGGCCGCCGGCTTGGAGGGGGAATGACCAGGACATCTCCTCGAACTTGTCCGATATGCCAAGCGCCGAAAAGTTGATCTGGAAGACGTCCCTATCTGAGTGGAACGGCATGATCGCCGTCGAAAACGTTAAGCTGTCGTAGATCTGAGAGTCCTGATAGGCGACTGTCTGAACGTACGTGTCGAGTGTGGTCTGGTCGGGCGCCGTCGCGTTCTGGATGAGCTTGACGACGTTGCGGTTGCGGCTGAGCGTACTCGTAGGACTGCTCGCGTTGCTGTTGGTGTAGTTGCTCACCAGCACACTCCTGTCGGTCTCACTCACGACGGCCACCCACTGGTTTGGCACCGCAAACAGATCGAGCCCATACTTTACCTGCGGCAGCATGACGGACTGACTGTCGTCCTGATACGTGTACTCTGGCGCTCTCTGGTCTGGCGTCACGTACGGCTCAGCGACTGCGACGCCGTCCGCGTCAAACCAGAGCGTACGGTAGTTGATCGCCGTCAGCAGCGCGTTGATGATGGTGAGCTTGTCCGTCCCGATCTGCCAGTCGAGCGCCGTCGGCAGAGTCAGAGACGTCGGTGTGAGGTTGGTCTGTGTGATGCCGGCCGACTCGAGCAAGCTCGCCACGGCAGAGATATAGTTTGTGCCAGCCGTGACGGTGTACCGATCCGTGACCTTATCATCGACGAGGATCTGTAGCTGGTCGTACGCCTGCACCTGACGCGTCACGACGAGCGCATCGTCGGTCTGCCGCGGAGGCGTGGAAAGAAGAAACACGCCCAGCGGAAACTCAGCCCATCCGCCGGGTTGCTGGGTTGGGGATACGGTCGTCACGTCGATGGACATGTGCGGCTGAACAAAGGCGGTCGTGGACGTTGTCGACCATCCGGGCGTACCAGGCACCCACACACGCGCCCAGGGCTTGATACGGTCCGTGAGATAGTTGATCTGCGGGTCGTCCTGTAGCGTAAACGTCGCCGTCCGCTTGATCTGCTGCGTCGTGTCGTATGTGATCGTTCCGCCCGTGACGGTGGTGAGCGCCGCCTTAAAGTTGTTGTTGGCATCGAGCAGGTCGTACCTAAAGTACATCTTGCGCACAGGTGCATGGAGCGCAGCGTCCACCTGCTCCGCCGTAAACCCGTTGCGTGCCAGCGACAGCATGTCTGAGCCACCTCCTACACGGACAAGCTGTAGGCCGTCTGCTGCAGCGTCAGGTCGACCATATTTCCAAAAACGAGATCCGTCTCCTGGTAGCCGAGCACGCAACCAAATATGCAGGTACCTCGGCCGTCCCGGAAACAGAGCGTAGACTTGTTGACACGGATTAGCTGCTCGAGGACAGGCCATTGCTCATCCGTCGCAAGCATGACGATCTGCGCGTACGTGAGGCTAAATGTCTCCTGCTCACCAAACTCGATTACGGGTCGGTTGCGCCCGGCAAACTGGAGCGACGTCGCTGTCGGTGTCCACTGCCGAGACTGAGGCACGCTCCCGTCCGTCGTCTGGTTACTTGCGTTGTAGTAGCGGAGGTTGATGATCGTACCCTCTGGATCTTGCACATCATGCACCCACAGCCCAGTCGTGGACAGCGTGATACCACTGGTCGACACCACCGTGCTGTCGATCTGTGTGCCGTTGGATCCGTACGACGTGACCTTGTAATCGTAGGCTTGTCCAGACGCCGTCGCATAGTCGTTATATGTCACACTTGGTGGCAGTTGCGTGGCGATGCGCGTCCAACTGCTTGTGCCCGAGTTGCGCCGGTAGAGGTCGTTGTAACTCACGGTCGGCTGTGTACCGCTCGGCGTAGGGTTGTTGATCGTGATCTCAACCCGCGCACTGCCGCTGTTTGCGTACACCGTCACCCCGGCCTGTGCTGGCGGGGTAAAACTCGTCGTAAAACTGTTGTCAGCCCAAGCGCTGGTAATGCCTTTGCTACTCGTCGCGCGGACGCGCAGGTGGTATGTCGTAGTGTTGGCAAGCGTGTACTGCACCGTCATCTGATTGCCCGTCCCGTTGACGGTGCCACTGTCCCACAGGACGGTCGCATCATCCGACGCAAGCAGTTGCACCTGGAAGCTCTGTTGCGCGTTGCTCGCGGGATCGCTGTAGCTCCACTGCGCCGTGATAGAGGACGTCGACACGCTCCCGCCGGAGGATGGCGTCGTCAGCGTCACGGTCGGCGCCGCAGCGCAAGTAAACGTGCTGTAGCTGCTCCACGGGCCCTGCTCTCCTGAGCTGTCCCACGTCGTCACGCGCCACTGGTACTGCTTTCCGTTGGTGAGGGTGTTCGCCGCGAGCGCATAGCTGCTTGCCGTGCTCGCTACCTTGCCCGTATCGACCACGTTGGTGCCGGCCGCTGTGTCGAGGATCTGGAGTTGGTACGCAGACTGCGAGTCGCCTGCGTCCGGGTCGCTAAACTGCCATGTCAGGGTCTGCGCGGTGGTCGCGTCGAAGTTTGGTTGCGACACCAATATGGGGGCGTTGGGTGGAGAATCCACCGCCACGTCGTAATACATCACCGCTCCAGCTTGACTATCCGTGTATATAACTTTAGAATCACTTGATCCGCCAAACTGCGCCCATAGAGTGCGCGGTACAGTTGCATTCGCGCTGGTATTGTTTGTTATCGTGGTTGGCGTGCCCCATACTCCACTTTTTGCAGTATATTGGACATAGGAAATTTGATATATCGAGTTTGTTCGGTCTTCGTAAAATATCCGCACATCACCGTTTCCGTCCACCGTGATAGACGGGTTGGCGACCGTTAGATTTGTGGTCGCCACCAGTGACGAGACACTCCATGTGTTCCCACCGTCAGTTGAACGTGCATACATGTTGTTATAGCCCGACATCGGTTGAAATGCGCAGTGTAACGTCCCAGATGCATCACACGCTAACGTTGGAGAGACAGCATTTGATGCAATTTTTACGCTAGTCCATGCAGACGAGGACTGGAAGGTGATGTACGTGTTGAAGCCTGTCGAGTCATACGCTATATAAGGAACTCCCGAAGGGGAAAGTGCTAGTGATACCACCCACATCGAACCTGATCCCGTGTTTGTCAGACATTCTGACGTCCATGTGACACCGCCGTCGGTACTCTTGCAGTAGTACACATACCAGTTCGACGACCCGGACGGTATCACGCCGACAGCTGCATGTACATTCCCCGCGTTGTCCACGGCGACGTCTCCAAAACCACCGCCCCCCAAAATCAACGTGCTCGACACTGTGCTGCTGACAGACGTGCAGTCAAACCGGTACACAGAGCCGCCATTCAACATGGTGATCACAACTGTTCCAGATGATGCCATAGACACCGTAGTCGACGAGTTAGACGGATCAGTCGTAAGGGTGGCCCATGTTTGCCCCGAATCGCGTGACACATACCACGTCAGGCTTGAACCATTACCTATAACACTCACGATCCATCCGTTAGACAATGTCACTATCTGGCGAGGAGACTGATACGTCGTGGCATAGGGGGTGGACGTTATGACCGTCGGGTCGATGACGACGGGATACTCGGCTGCTTGCATCCAGTCCCACGGGCAGAGCATGTACAGCGTGACGGTATCGTCCGTGCCGAATACAAGCCGGTACTGTCCGACGGTCGTGTTGCCCGCGTCGTCCGTGATGGTGATGTGAGGGATGCGGTAGACCTCTTTGCCGGTATCCTTGCGCCGAAAACTTAGGTCGTCAGCAGTCGAAAAGTCGGACAGATGCGACACACCGTCCGCCCATAGCTCGATGTCCTGCCAGTCCTGCGCGGACGTACCGATGTCCCCACCGATGGCGAGCCATGCTGGCGTCCCACTATACCCGTCTGGCAGTGTAGGGGGTGCCACCATGTGCACGCTGTGCTTGAGCTGGTTTCCCGAAACCACAAACTCGTCCGACGTCGCGGCCGTCGTCCCGACGTACGTGATCTTGTTTCGCCACACCTGTCCGGGAGCCGACGCATTGACTTGGTCGAGGACCGTATAGTTCCACTCGCTGTCCATGGCACCCACTGTGTCCGGGCGCCACGCGAACTGATACCCCTGCGTCAGGATCTGGATCGCGTCCGATGTCCCGATGGTCGCCCCAAACTGCGCCTGGAGCGCACCTGTATCGGCTGCCCACGCATACGCGGACCCGCTGGGCTGCGCCTTGATCGTGTTGTCATAGTTGGGCTGATAGACTGTTGACCGCGTACCCATTACGACACCCCCATCGCACGCGCTGCATGTTGGAGTTTGGCGGCAAACGCCGTCATGTGCTGGTCAAAGCCCGACGCGATCGCCGCGTGCAAGTCGTCCACACCATACACTGGGCCGTTGACATGTACCGCAAATGTGTTGCCACCCGCATGGATCGCCGCTACCGCTGTGGCTCCGTACTGTTGACCAGCGGCTCGTACCATGCTCGCTACGTTCGGCGCGACAAACACTTGCGAAAGTGCCGCCTGCACAGCGGGCGTACCCGCCTTGATTCCATCCGTCAGCATCGACATCAGATTCGGCATCCACTTATCTGCCTCCGAGCCCGGCCCTTCCTCTGTCGGCGAGTGGAAACCAAGAAAGTTTCCAATCGCGCTTGCTACGCTACTGACGGCCGAACGCACGGCACCAATGGCGTTGCGGATGCCTTGCGCGATATGGTTGCTGATGTTCCATCCCCATTGCAGTGCTTCACTTGCCAAGTTATCCCAAAAATTGCGTATCCAGTTGCCGATAGCCGTCAGCGCATTGACAGCATCGGTTCGGAGAGTCGACCACGTGCTGCGGAACCATCCTGTTATCTTGTCCCAGTGCTGCCATATCTCCAGAGGGACGCCGAGAAACGGAGAGAGGACTAGCAGGATGTCTGTACCCCACTTGGAAAAAAACGCCTTGAGGCTGTCCCAAAGTTGCACAAACCACGTCTTGATCGCCGTCCAGTGTTTGACGACTTCCTCGCCCGCGGTGATGAGTCCAGCAATCGCGGCGATAACCGCAACGATAGGCGAGATCGGCAGAAGGAATGCAGTTGCAACAGCAGCTACGGCAGTCACGATGTCCATGATGATCGGATGTGTCTTGGTCAGCCACGTCACAAGTTGGACGATCTGCGCGATAAACTTGATCACGTTCGCGACCACCGTCACGACGACCGAGATGAGGTCACGCAATACGCTGTTACCGCGTAGAGCCGTCGCGATAAACTGCGCAAGGTTGGCCGCAAGTTGCAACATCTGCGTGCCGATGGGTGCCAGGATCTTGAGCAGCTCTCCGATGATGGACACGAGACCATCAAACAGGCTCTTTACGACGGGTGTCTCCTGCAACACGTACTGGACAAACTGCTTAAAGCCTTTCGACTTGCCAAGTGCGGACGCCCACTGGTCAAAGTCCTTCGTCATCTTTACCCAGCCGGCTCCCATTTGGTTGGCAAGCGGCGTGAAGTCCATCATGAGATGTGCGAGACCGGCGCCGACGTTTTCAAGGCCCTTTGCAAAGTCGGCGAACATCTTCGGTCCCTCCTGCGCGAGCCAAGAGAAAAACTGCTTGGCACCTGCGCCGGCCAGGTCCTTGTTGAGGCCGTTTAACAGCTGGGTTATCTCATTGGCCATTGCCGCCGCCAGCGGCCGAATGTCCGTCAGGAGCGTCTTTAGCACCTGCAAGCCGGCGTTAAACGACGACAGCACAGGCTTGCTTAGCGACGACGCGAAACTTTGATAGGTCGCCTCAAACTGTTGGAGCGACTGGAGTGCAGACCGCTGCTCTTGGTCGAGTCCGGCGGTGGCCTTTGCCATCGCCTGTAGCGCGGATGTGCGTTGGCTCGCGGTTGTCGCGGACGCAAGCTGTGCCTGTGCTTGGTTCAGCGCACTGGCGGCTGAGAGGACCGACTTGAGTGTTGGTCCTGCCGCTGCTGCGTACGCGCCGACGCCGGCAGCGCCTGCGCCAAACGCCGCACCAAGGCCACCAAGTCCACCGAGGGCAACTGCACCGAGCGGCGCAGCCATAGGCAGCAGACCAGCGAGCACCGCGCCACGTGTCATACGCGCACCAGCAGTGGCCCCTCCGACCGGAGGTTTGACCGGCGTGGCGTTGATCTCGTCGATACGGCGCTGCACACCGTCCAGCTTGATGTCGAGCTCGTCCAGCTGTATGAGCGCATCCGCGTCCCGGAGGTCGATCTTTAGCGCCGTGCTCTTGATCTTGTCGAGCTCGAGCTGTAGTTGCTTGACCTTTGCCTCGGCGTCAGCGTCGTCAACCTCGATGAGTAGGTGCCGCAGAGCCTCCTCTCGATACAGGAGCTCGTCGAGTACGGGCTTTGCCTCGGTGTCGTCGATCTTGACCTTGATGTCGTCGGCCATCGCACGTACCTCGTCGAGTTTGATCATGAGGTCGTCGATCTTGCCGATAGCCTCGGTATCCTCCATGCCGACGAGCATATCCTCGAGTTTGGCCTTAAGCTCATCTGCATCGAGCTTGATGACGTCGAGCTTGTCTTTTGCATCCCGATCGTCGACATCAAGGTGCATGGTCTGCTCGCGCAGCGCCTCAAGTTTCGCCGCAAACGCGTACAGCTTGTCCTCGGCCGACTGGTCCGACAAAAATATGCGGAGCGTCTTGTGGTGCATGTCGTCGAGCTTGGCTTTGAGCTCATCAACTTTGGCCTTGGCGTCGGCGTCGTCTACGTCGATAGTGACGTCTTTGCCATCCAGAGACTCGATGGCACCCTGCAAGCTTTCGACGGCAGCCTCATCCTCCGCGATGTCGTCGCGCAGACCTTGACCGTTGCCGAGGATGCGCACGACGAGGTCAAACACATTCACACGGGTCACCCCCTCCCGATGCCAAGTTCGGCGAGATCCGTCGCTACAACGGTTTCCGCTCCATCATCATTCCGGCTTGCCGACCGCCGCGACTTGTCGATGCGTGTCGCTCGAGCCTCCAATAGTGCTACCGTATGCGCCCAGGGCTGCATGAGCACTTCGGCCGGCCGCCAACCATACGTTTCCGCGCAAAACTCGATCAGCTCATCCTCGTCAAGGTACTCGCCTGGAGCATCGTCCCCAGGCGAGAAAAGACGTTTTTTAGGACATCCACCCGGTTCAGCTCGAACGCCGTCTTTACTGCCGTCTCCACTTCGGGAAGCGTCACGCCGTGCGTCTCATCGTGGAATATCTCCCGCGGAAGGTCGACGATGAATACGGATAGCAGTGCATGTGGCGCGTCAAGCAGCCGCTCGAGGACGGCTTGGACACCGTCCGGCGTGGATACGTCCGCGTCCACGCTCTGGATGGCATCTGCGACGACAGTACCCAAGCGCTTGATGCGCGCCATTGGCACCTGCTCCACGACGTACTTTTTTCCTGCCAGGACCACTGTCGCGTCCTTTTGCAAGTCCATGTGCAGCTCCTCCTATCTGCTCGCTTACTGATCTACGATGGTGCCGTATTCGCTGCCTGCCGGCTGTGTGAGATCTGGAAGGCATTCAAACGAGACCTGGTACATTTGCTCTTTATCCTTCGCGATCTCCATTTTGACGGCCGACACGTTGATCGCGCGGTTGAGCGTGAAGGTGCGCGTCTTGTAGTTGCTGCTGCTCGGTGGACACGGGCCGACAAACACGAGCTTGTGCTCCACCGCTCCACTCTCGAGTCCAAGGTTGAGAGTGGTCGTCGCAGGACTGGTCGATACGACCGGCGCCGCGCTAAGGCTGAGCGCGTATTGCAGATTTTGCAACGTAGCCTCCGCCAGCGTGGTGGTAACGGTATACGTCTCCTCTTTGATCGCTTTCTTGGCGATCCCCGTGATCTGGTCGATGGACAAGTCGGTGTAGGTCTGCTTCTTCTCGAACGTCACGCCTCCGCTTGTCGCGCCGACCGGATTGCCGTCGACCGTAAACGACGTGCACGGCCCGATGATGATGTTTGCCGTCGTGATCGTCATCGGAGTGGTTGCCATGGGAATACCCCCTTAGTCCGTGATCAGGTGCGCCTGCACCTCGATCGTTACTGCCTGGAACAGACCTGGTTGTCCGCGCATGGTCTGGCTGTATCGCTGGGATATGGCCGTCATGTTACGTACCATGCCACCCAACGTGTTGTCCTGTCTTAGAGTATCGTCGATGGCAGCCGCGTAGCGACGCAGGATTCGAGACAGGCGCTGCAAGTCGGTGTCCGTGTAGTACGCTTCGATGGTGAGCGTGTACTGCTGTTCGCGCCACCCGAGCTCATCTCTGCGCTCGGTCGTCTGGTCGCACGTCACAAGGACTGCTGGCAGTTGCGGCAGCGCCTGATAGTCGCCAAAGATGTACTGTCGCGGCGCCTGCGGGTGGAGCTGTGTCGACTTACGCGCGTCGACCGTCTGGAGCGCCTGCGGCAGATTGTCCTGTAGCGACGTCAGGAGCGCGTCCAACACGTCCTCGACATCCGGCTGTGCCACGCATCATCACTCCCCACTGTACGCCAGCTCCTCGCGCATCCAGTCCGCAAGGCGCTTGTTCCAGGCGCTCCGCAGCTCCATACCGATGTGGACCACAGTCCTCCGAGGTGGACGATCTTTTACCCGGATGCTACCGGTTTGGTGGATTGTCGCGAGTGTGTATCCGTTTTTTGTCTTGAGATCCGACCCGAGCTTGAGCTCGAGCGGGTAGACCTCGTATATGGCACCTGGAGCCGTGCCATCCGTCAGACTCGCTTTGAGCGCGCCCGTGCGCACGAGGATCGGATGCTCCGCCGGATAACCGTGTCGCACGCGGTCTCGCTGCGTCGACAACGCGAGCGGCCTCCACCCTGGTCCCTCCTGCTCAAACCTCACACGCTCGGCTTCCCAGAAGTCCTCCGCCATCCCTTCCCACACGTCGCGCATGTCGTCCGGGATGTGCTCGACGTGGTCAAAAACGCGGTCGAACACATTTTTTCCCATCAGTTCAAAGTGCACCTCAAGCCGCGCCATCTCAAAACACCTTTCCCATGCTGAACATAGGCGGCGTCACGCGCGTTGCAACGCTCAGCTTGTCCGACACCTGGCTGTACTCCGGCTCGGGCGTCTCGCCGGTCGGCTGTGCGTCCCACAGGATGACATCCCCTTGCACAATCTGCGTGAGTTGCTGTTCCGCGAGCGCGCGCCAGTTTGTCCCTTGGGCGCTTTGCGATCCTGTTTGCCCGAGGTAGATCCGGTCCGCGATCTCCGCCGCAACAAGGTATTTTGCGATGCGATTGATCGTCAGCAGCGCATTGGTTCCCGTGATGGGCACTTGGTAGTACCGGCCGAGACGGTCGTCGATGTACCGGTCGTACATCGGTATGATCTCGCTCGTCACCTGTGTGTCCGACGGGTTGCTGTTTGCGTCGATCGTGATCTGCACGAGCATGTCCTGTACGTCTTGCAGGGTGCAATAGCTCACTGCGTGACACCGCCTTCATGCTCCAGTGTCGCGATCTGTGCCTGGAGCTCCGCGTCGGCCTTTTTCAGCGCCTCCAAGTCAGGACGTTCCAGTTGGGGCGCCGGTGTAGCCGTATCATTCGCCACCGGCTCGACCGCCCGCGCCCGCGTGAGGATCTGTACCTCGTCTGGCGTGAGGTCGACGACATCGCCAACCTCATGCACCGTCTTACCACCGTCCAGCGTCACACGTTGTGTGCAGCGATACTGCGCCATCTTACTACCCCTCCTGTTGCTCGGTTTGCGCAGGCTGTGCCGACTCCATGAGCGCACCGATGCGGATGAGCGCGTCCCCCTGGTCAGACGGCATATCCACGGACGTCCCCGCCTCCAGCCAGGACCCATCGTGCTTCACGCGGCGAACCACGACATACGAACGCACGGGCGCCGTTGCTCTCTTCGGCATGTTCATCCCCTCCTAACTAAAAGGCCGCGCGAACGCGGCCAAGAATAGGACACCGGGTGTTTACGCGATGGCGGATTGCAAGAGGTATCCCGTCGGTGCGGCCGTGAGCGCCAGATCGTACACATCGTTGTACTCCACCCAGTCGCCGTGCAGCTCCTCTTCGCGCCACTTGCGGACGTACTTCTCGGTACGGAACGTCTTGCCGTAGCTGATGGACTTGAGCTTCGGCGCCTGCTCCACGTACGCGGCGATGACGTCCTTACCCCACACGTCCGTCAGGTCCGACGTCGATACGTCTGTGCCATCCGACGTCGTAACGGCGGCGCCCCCGATCACGACCTGCATGCCAAACAGCTGCTTCGGCAGCATCCCGTCGGCACCCATCAGTGCCTGCAAGAGGTTGTCATGCGTGTATTTGACGAGGTCAAGGATCGTCGGATGGTACGCGAGCGTCAACGCCACCTGGTACGGCAGCACGAGCGTGTTCGGATACTGGCGGCTTGCTTCGAACACCGCGAGCTGCATGGTCTTGATGTCGTCGAGCGGAGTGCTGCTGCTGTAGTCGCTCCACTGAGACGTACCAGACAGGGCGGACGTGTTGCCCGACGGATAGTTGGACGGGTTGCGCGCAAGCTGAGCCGCATCGTACTCCTTGCGCAGCATCACGCCATCCGTCACGAGCTCCAGCGTGTCAATGTCAAGCGTCAGCGGCTTGTCCGCGTTTCGACGCTCCCGGTCCGTCACCAAGCCCTTGAGGCTGTGCTCGGTCGCGAAATACAATCCCTCGCTAAACTTCCACTGGACCTGGGCCGACCGTGCGCCATCCGCGCGCTCAGTCTCATACAGCCTGAAGTGCGACAGGTCGTAGATCACGTACTTGTCGGACTCAAACTGCACCATCGTCGGTGGAAAAAGCTTTTCGTTGATAAAAGCCGGGTTGTTATACCGCTGGCTATAGTTGGTTAAGTTGCGCTCGACGTGTAACGTGTTGAACGCTGGCATCGTTTGACCACCTCACTTATCGCTTAGGATGTCGGCTTAAACGTTGACCTTGACGAGCACGAGGTCTCCGGCCGCACTAGCGGACGACAGCGCACGGCCGATGAGGTTCGGTGTGCCGCTTCCGAGCGCGGTCGACGCCTCAATCTGCCCTTGCGCGTTGGCGATGATGACCTCTGCGCCTGCCGTAATCGCACTCGCTGCGACCATCCACACGGTCCCGATCATCAGCGTCGGCACCGTCTGGCCTGCATTCGCGTCATCCAGTGCCACCCCGACGAAACCGGTGGCATTCTCACCGCTCGGTACCGTCGCGTGATAATCCGATGTGCTCTGTACGAGCGCGGAAAACTGCGTCACTGCGGCATCCGCAACGAACGTCTCGCGCAGTACCGTGTTAAAGCCCTTGATGGCCACTTACTTCACCCCCAACTCATCTGCGGCACGGATAAACGCGTCATGGAAGGTCATGTGCTCTTCGCGCTCATACTTCTCCGCGAGTTTCAGCACTTGATCTTCGTTTGGCGTGCGCCCACGCGGCGACGCGGATGTGCCGATCTCCCCGAACGAGACCGCGGCCGGCAGCCCATCTACAAACTCCGCAAACTTTGCAACCTGCTCATCCGTCATGCTCATCATCAGTTCGACAGCCTTGTCCTGTTGCGCCGGCAACAGCTTGCCGGTCTGGGTCGCCTCGTTAAACAGCCAGCCGCGCACCTGCTCAGTAAACTTATGGCGACGTTCGGCCTCTTCCAGCGCACGGATCTTGGCCTGCGCTGCCTCCCAGTCCGCCATCGTGATGCCCTCTGCCATCAGCACTACACCCCCTGCAGGCTCTGTGTACTTGCCAGCATCAGTATCGTCTGGCGTGTGCGGCGTAGCAACGCCGTCAATCTCCTCCGGGCTGTCCTCCGGGTCGTACGGATCCGTGCTCATCTTGTGCGTGCTCGGCGTCTGCACCTTGCCGTCCGCGTACGAGTAGCCCTTGCCGATGAGCCGGTTCGCCGCCTCCGCGATGCGCCGGCCGATGGATGCCCACTCGCTGTCCGAGTAGCCGCCCTTGCTCTGCATTCCGTCGTGGTTGTAGTACGAGATCGCCGCGTGGATGTGCTTGCGGTCGATAGGGTACTTGTAGTGATCCGGATCCGCATACAGCGCACGATTCTTCGGCTTGCCCTTTGGCGGTGACTTATGCGCGTTGGTCACGCCATCCTCCGACATCTTCAGGTGCGGGTGCTTGCGCATGAAATCGGCATGCGCCTTGTCCGCCATCTCCTTCGTGATGCCTTTGGCGGTCAACGCCTTTTGCTGCTCCGGCGTCGCCTTGGACCACGGCGTGATGCCGCGCTTGATGTCGTCCATCCAGTCCGGGTTCTTCTCTGGGTTGGTTGTGCTGTCGTCATCATCGTCATGGTCCGGGTCGTATGGCTCGCCATCGGCGAACTTTACCTGGAACATATCGGCAGTCTCCGACAGCGCGATCCGTTCCATGTGCCGGAGGAATGGCCGATTTGTGAGCGCGCCCCCAAACAGCACGTCCCGATGTACCTGACCTGTCGCCGGATCGGTCCAGCGGAACGCAAATTCCGGGGAGAAGTAGTTATACGTCCGGCTCTGGATGAGTTCTGCGCCCTTCTCGGTCCACGCGATCTCCGCCCACAACTGGTCGCCGCGTACCTCGACGCGCTTGAACTCACCGACCGCGCCGTCATCGGGCTTGTGCGACACGTCGACAAACAGGTTGACACCCCGAACCTTGCGATCGAAGTTGTCCGCAAACCGCTGCAAGTCATCGCGCGTAATGCGGATCTTGCCTTCGCGTGGGTGGTCCCACTCGCCAGTCGACATGATCTGTATCCAGCTGGTTTTTGAGTCCTCGCTCCATTGGTGGATCGCGAGGTCGACAATACCATTCGCCACACGTTCACCCCCTCAGTGTCGCCTACATGATAAAAGCGCCGCTGCTGTGCAGCGACGCAGCCACAAACTTTCTCATTCGCACCCAGAAGCGAAGTTAGAACGTCTGTCCCGCTACAGGTAGCGGCGTCGGCTGTGGTGTCGGTTTCTGCGCTGCCAACAGTGCA
>JAIMBT010000019.1 GCA_023511295.1 Alicyclobacillus sp. | reverse complement strand
TGGTTGCGGGGGCAGGACTTGAACCTGCGACCTTCGGGTTATGAGCCCGACGAGCTGCCAACTGCTCCACCCCGCGTCGTCTGTCGATCACATTCCTAAATGTACCACGAGCGACGAGTCTTTGTCAAATCGCCCTCGAGATACAGCGGGCCGATGGGCAACCGGCCCGCTGCTACCAAGAGATGTGCTTCTTGCGATGATCTCGAATCCAGTCGTGCAGCGCCACGCCGTCCAGTTTCCCGACCACGTGCCGCCCATAGGGCGCTGCGTAGGCTGGATTCCAGCCCCGTTCCTTCGCCCGGTCGAGCAACTGCTGCGGTGCATCGTGCCCCGTCATGGGGTGGCCTTCCCCGTCGGTGGTCACAATCCACCAGTTCTCTGGCGCTGGACCTTCGCCGGTCAGCGACCACTCCCCGACGTACGCGTTGACAATCGGCAGGTCGGTGATGTCGACGGCAAACGGCAGATCAGAAACCCGCGTGTGCGCTTCCGTTTGGCTCACTGTCCACCCCTCCTCAACTGCGCCTGAATCTCTTCGGCCCGCCCTTGGGTGTGCGGCACCTCGGGGGCCATCCCACCTTCATCGCGCATCCGGTCCACGCTGTTCTCGATGGATTCGACGAATTCGTCGGTGGAGCTGTTCGTATTCGAAGCCCGAGATGCGGGCGTCGCTTCGCGCCCGTCCTTCCACACATCTGCCACCCGCGCAACCTCCCGTTCGCTGTCTCTCCAGTCCCCTCTGCATCGACATCCGTAAGTATGGCTGGCCGAGCGAAACCGTACCCTGGACATGCTTTCCACCTCACGGACCGTTCGGCGCCTCTCCCCATCTTGCGGCAACTGTGCCATTCTAAAAGGGAAGACCGCAGAGTTCCAAGCGACGGACAGGAGGCTGGCACATGCAATACAACTTTGACGAACCCGTAAACCGCATCGGGACCGACTCCGTGAAATGGAGCGCGCTCAGCACACAATTCGGAAACCCGGACGCCATCCCGATGTGGGTGGCGGACATGGACTTCAAGTCGCCGCAACCGGTGATTGACGCGCTCACCGACCGCGCGGCCCACGGCGTGTACGGATATGGAAACTTCGCGCAGACGTTCGGTCCAACGGTGGCAGCATGGTGCCGTGCGCGGCATGGCTGGGAGGTGCCGCCGGAGGCCGTCGTTTTCAGCCCGGGCGTCCTCGCGGCGCTGTCGTTCCTGATTTCCGAGCACTCACGTCCCGGGGATGAGATTCTCATCCAGCCGCCGGTCTACCACCCGTTTGCCCGGGACATCCAAAACCTGGGCCGGACTGTCTCGACGAACCCGCTTTGGATGGACGAGCAGGGGAGGTACCACATGGACCTCGACGACCTGCGGGCGAAGGCGCGAACAGCGAAGATGATGGTCCTCTGCAGCCCGCACAACCCGGTCGGCCGCGTGTGGACCCGCGAGGAACTGCAGGCGGTGGCGGATATCTGTCGGGAAAACGACGTCTTTCTGGTCGCCGACGAGATCCACTCCGACCTCATCCTGCCCGGCCAGCGGCACACGCCCATCCTCTCTCTGGACCGGATAAATCCCGTCCGCACCGCCGCCTTGCTGGCGCCGAGCAAGACGTTCAACATCGCCGGATTGCACGCGTCCGTCGCCGTCATCCTCGATGAAAACGTCCGATCTGCGTTCCAAACCAAACTGGCTCACTACCACGTCGGCGGACCGGACCTGTTCGCGGCGGTTGCGCTCACCGCTGCGTACGAATCCGGCGCAGAATGGCTGGACCAACTATTGCTGTACCTGCAGGGAAACGTGGACTTGGTGCAGTCGTTCCTCGCCGAGCGGCTTCCTCAGATACGCGCCACTCGCCCGGAGGGCACGTATCTGATGTGGTTGGACTGCCGCGGCTTGGGGATGTCGGACGACGACCTGGAGACGTTGCTGCATAAAGAAGCAGGTGTCGTCGTGAACATGGGCCGCATCTTCGGGGCAGAAGGCAGCGGGTTCATCCGGTTGAACATCGGCTGTCCGAGGGGACAGGTCGAAGAGGCCCTGCGCCGGCTGGAGCGGGCCGTGAGCGCGCGCGGTTAAGCTCGCTCAGGCACCATCCGCGTCCCCAGCGAGGTCGGACGTGATGCCGACGTGCGCGGAGATCCCCCCGTCAATCGCGTACGCTGCGCCGTTGATGTACCCGCCATACGGTCCGACGAGGTGGCTGACCAAGGCGGCAATCTCGACGGGTTGCGCAATCCGTTTGACGGGGCTCTTCGCCATCACGCGTTGCATGTAATCCGGAATGACGTCTTCCTGCACGCCGAGCCGCGTGTCCACGTAGCCCGGGCAGATGGCGTTGCAGGTGATGCCGTACGGGCCCCACTCGGCGGCAATCGTCCGCGTGTAACCAATCATCCCGTGCTTGCTGGCGACGTAGGTGGACGAGTGCGCGGAACCGAGCAGACCCTGGATGGAAGCGATGTTGACAATCCGCCCGTAGCCCGCTTGCCGCATCTTCGGCAACAGGTTTCGCGTAAACAGGAAGACGCTTTTGAGGTTGACCTCGATGATCCACGTCCACTCCTCGTCCGACACCTCGTCCACGCGGTGAAACGGACCGCCTACGCCGGCGTTGTTGACGAGGACGGACACCGGTGCGCCCCACGCCGATTCGGCCGCTGCGATGGCCCGCTCCACGTCGTCCCGGCGGCGGACATCGCAGGCGACGGCGAGGGCCGTCCCGCCGCTTTGTTCAATCTCTTCAGCGACCCGCCCTGCGTCCTCGGCGCGGATGTCGAGCACGGCGACCCGCATTCCCATTTCCGCCAGCCGCTTGGCAGTGGCCTCCCCAATGCCTCGCGCCGCGCCGGTCACAATGGCTGTCTGCTCAACCTGCCCGTCGTCGCCGAGGGTTTGCTGGTTTGTCATTCGGGCACCTCCTACAGCACGCCTTTCGGCGGCACAATCTTCACTTCGTCAATCCGTACACGCAGTGGCCGGCAAGCGATGTCGAGGACCGTCTGTGCGACGTCCTCCGGCTGGAGCATGTCCGCCGGATCAAACCCCTCGCGCCCGGCCCAGATGTCCGTGTACACAGCGCCCGGGCTGACCACCGACACGCGAACACCGACGTCTTTGCCCTCCTCGTTCAGAATCTGCGAGAATCCGCGTACCGCGTACTTGGAGGCGCCGTACACCCCGTTCTCTGGAATGGGCTGGTATCCCGCCACCGATGCGATGTTGATGATCCGCCCGCCGCCCCGCGCCCGCATGTGGACAAACGCGGCGCGAGAGCACAGAAACAGCCCGCGCACGTTGGTGTTCATCACCAGGTCCCACTCCGCTGCGGTCGTCTCGGCGACGGGTTTGAAGACCCCCACGCCGGCGTTGTTCACCCACACGTCAATCCGGGGAAACCGGCTTTCGAGTTCGCGGAACAACCGCTCGACGCTCGCCTCATCGGTGACGTCGAGCCGGGCCGTCAGCACGGTGCCCGGCCGCTCCAAATCGCCATCGGTCGGTGGGCAAAGCAGCGTCTCCGGTTCCGCCTGCCGGGATGTGGCAACCACCACCGCGCCAGCCTCTGCCAATCGTCGGGCCATCGCGGCACCGAGCCCGCGCCGCCCGCCCGTGATGACCACCCGCTTACCGGCCATCTCCATCTACCCCCACCACCTCTCCAGGAACTCCTCGAGCGCGGCCTTCATCTGGGCCGTACCAAAGCGCGAGAACGCCACCTCTCGGTTGTCCTCGGACACCGCCTGCGGAGCGGCGAGTGCCAGTTCGAGCAGCGTGTTCCAATTCGTCTCGTCTCCGGCCAAGACGTGCGGCCCCGCGATGTGGCCATAGCAAGGGTGCATCGGCCGCACCACCCACTTGCCCATCGCCATCGCCTCCGTGAGCGGCATCGCGTACGTGTCAAAGCAGGAACTGGACCAGTACACCTTCGCTGTGTTCATCAGCGCGAACACCTCCGCCTGTGACAGCGCGAAGTGCAGGGTGACGTTCTCCGGCAGCGCAAACCGCTGCATCGTCTCCCGGTAGCGGAGGCCGCCAAACACGAGGTGCACGTCGACCTGCGGGTGGCGCCTCGCGAACGAGATGGGGATCTCCGGCCGCCGATTCCGGTCGTCCCGGCCAATCCAGAGCACCCGGTTCGGCACCACCGCATCCGGACGGTAGGCGGCCTTCGCCAGCCGTTCGTCAAAACCGATGGGCATCACGGACACATCCTGAATCCCCATCTCCTCGGCCCGCTCCCGCAGGTACGCCGTCTGCACCAATGCCTTGTCCACTGCTCGGTAAAACGGCAGCATCAGGTGCGAGTCTGGCAGTGCCGGGTCCGGGAAGCTGTGCGGGAACAGCGCGCAGTGCGGGAAGAAGAGGTTGAGATGCGCGAATCCCGCCACCGTGAAGAGGACGTGATCTACATCGTGCGCGCGAATCTGGTCAACAACCAAGTCGTAATTGACGAGGTCTCCCCGCTCGTGTTCGTAGCCCGGCAGGACCGCATCCGCTGCCACGCGTCGCTCGGGCGCGACGAACACCACCTCGTAGCCGAGTTCGTCCGCGAGGCGCCGCAGCCGTTCGGCAAACACCCGCGGCCCCTGGGCCTCCCCGAACTGCACCTTCCGCATCACGAGCGCAAACGCTCGCCGGCCCATGGCCACCGCCCCCTGTCGCTGTGCTCTGAAATCTGGGATTCCGCCCGTCTCACGGCTGGTGCACCTGCTCCATCCAACCTGCGAGATCTTGCACGACGAACGCCGCCTGGGCCAGCAAGCCCGGTTTCGCCCGTCGGCCGCTCATCAGATCTGCCGCAATCTGCCGACACTCCACCAGGCGTTCCAGCAGCGCGTACCACCGGTATCCGGCCGTCAAAGAGGGTAAGTCCATCCCGCTCCAACGCGCCGCGGCCGCCAAGCCGGCCTGCCGCATCCGCGCCCGCGCCGGCAGCGTCCAGCACGCCGCGGCGTCCGGGTAACACATGTCGACGAGTGCGTAGATGTCGCGGAACACCGAGTGTCGCCCGAAGAATTCCCAATCCAGCACCACCAGGCGACCGTCTGCCTGTACGCGGAGGTTTCGGGGATGGAAGTCGCCGTGCGCGGGCGCGAGCGGATCGATCTCGATTGGCATCGAAGCGGCCAACCGCAGCGCTTCTTGCAGCCGCCGCTGGACGTCCGCACTGCCGCCGAAGGCCCGGGTGATCTCGGCGGGACACACGGTGTCTGCGACCGCCGCCTGCAGGGACCGCAAACAGATGGGCTGAGCGTAAACCGCCGGCAGTTCGAGACCGCGGATGTCGTCAAGGAGCCGCAGCGCAGCTGTGACCGCCGCAGGGACCGTCTCGAGGTGTGCCGTGCCGGCCAACGCCATGCGGACCTTCCACCCGTCCGCCGTCTCCGCAGGATGGGCTGAGTGCACCCTTGGGAGCGCTGTCCGCAGGCGGTCTGAAGCGTGCGCGCGCACCCAGGTGAGGCGCATCCACTCCGCATCCGACATGTGCTTGACGACGGCATCCCCGTCCACCCAAACCGTCCGTCCCATCGGCTGACCGCCACCGCTCACCGCACCATCACCGCGGTACGCGCAGCGAGCATCCCTTGCCCGATGGCGGTCTGTAGTCGGCGGCCGAAGGCTGGCACAACGGCGTCCCCGCAGGCGTACACCGCCAAGTGCCGGGTGCGCCCCCACCCGTCCACAGGGAGGGTTCCGTCCGGCTCGACGTCCAACCATCCGCGCAGCCACTCCGACGGCGGATCCATCCCAATCCGCACCACGACCGCGTCACACGGAATCTGCACCTCTTGCCCGGTCGGCTGGTGGAACGCCTCCACGATGAGCCCTCCGGCCGCTCCAACCTCGCACCGGATGGCGGTCACCACCGTGTCCAGCGCGACCTGTACGCTCCGATTGGCCATCGCGGCGTCTGCAAACAGAGGGCGGGCGCGCAAGCGGGCTGATCTTTGAAGCACGTGCACGCGCGCACCGGCACGGGCCAGAGTCAGGGCTCCTTCGAGCGCCCGGTCGCCACCGCCCACAATGACCACCGTCCGCCCCGCAAACTCGATGGCGTGCCGAGACAGCGAAAATGAGGCGTCGTGGACACCTGGTAAATCCAAACCGGGCACAGGCAGAGGGCGCGGGCGCGCACCGATGGCGAGAATCAGGCGTTGGTAGGAGACCGAACGACGTTCGCCCGCGGACGTGGTGACGAAGACGCGGCGACGCTCCGGGTCTGCACCCGTCACCCGCCATCCCAGACGGAGCCAATCCGGCTTCAGACCGTCTTTTAAATGGTCCAACAACGCGGTGGCCGACGTGCCAGACAGGCCGAGGTAGTCGTCAATCGCCGTGTGCGTCCACAGCAGCTGGCCTCCGACCTCGGGCGCGGCCTCGATGATCTGGTAGTTCACGCCGAGCCCTTCACACGTGCGCGCGGCCGCTAAGCCTGCCGGGCCACCGCCGACAATGAGGATATCCGCGCGGTCCATCCCGTCGACGGGCACGTCCGGGCCGTCGAGGCCGTCTCGCGTGACGGGGCGCAACGGGTCGGTTACAGCGGCTGTACCGCCCGCGATGCTCGAA
Source organism: Alicyclobacillus sp. (assembly GCA_023511295.1). Taxonomy (GTDB): domain Bacteria; phylum Bacillota; class Bacilli; order Alicyclobacillales; family Alicyclobacillaceae; genus JAIMBT01. The sequence continues at coordinate 76,640 of JAIMBT010000019.1, read as the reverse complement.
TCTGCAAGGAGTCGATGGGTCCAATCGGTATCCATGCATTCAACGTATCAGAAACCGCGGCAACAACCAAGCACTCGGCAGGTCACCGCTGCAAGTGGTACGGCAGGGTGGTGACCACGACGTCCTTATGCCGCAGCAACCAGGTCCGCAGAAGCAGCGACGTCTGGTTGTGCAGCAGGTTGTGCCACCACTTCTTTGGAATGAACTGCGTCAGGATGATCTGGATGTGATCTGGCTTTCCGCCTTCATAGTTTTCGAGCCGGCGGATGAACTTCGACAGCGGGTAGAGCAGCGACCGATACTCGCTCTTTACCGCAATCAAACGACATGGGGCGCCCCACGCCGCCCACTTCTGCTCGAAGCGCGCAATCGACTCGTCGTCAAACCCGATGTACAGCGCAATCACGTCCGTGCTCGTACTCTTGGCGAAGGAGACTGCGTTCACCGCAAGCCGGTGCACACCGGAGAGCAACACGACCGACAGCACGCGGTGTTGCTCCGGTCGGACGGCGGATGCGTCAATCCGGAGTTCCTCCGCGACTTGGTCGTAGTGCGCGCGAATGCGGAGCGCGAACCAAATGAGGAGGGGCAGGACAATGAGGACAATCCAAGCGCCGGCGGTGAACTTGGTCACGGCAAAGATGACGGCGACGAGCGCGGTGACGACACCGCCGACGGCGTTGATGCCGGCTTTTATCCGCCAGGCCCGCGGCCGCAGGCGTACCCATCGCCTGCAGAGGCCAACCTGTGCCACGGTGAACGCGACAAACACGCCAATCGCGTAAAGCGGGATGAGCGCGTTCGTCTGCGCCTGGAAGACTTCAATCAGCAGGCCGGACACGGCGGCAAGGACAATCATTCCGTTGGAGTACCCCAACCGGTCCCCGCGTAGCGAGAGCGCCCGGGGCAGGAACCGGTCTCCGGCGACCAACGCCGCCAGCTGGGGGAAACCCGTGAAGGTGGAGTTCGCTGCGAGAATCAGGACGATGAACGTGAACACGATGATGAGATGGTACAGCGGACCGTGCCCGAAGTAGAGGCCCGCCAGTTGCGACAGCATGGTATTGTGCGGGTTCACGCGGATGCCCTTGACGTACAGTTGGGCCGCGAAGCCGAGCAAGGTGACGCCGGTCACGGTCCCGAGGCCGATGTAGGCCTTAATCGCGCCGCGCTGGCCGTCTCGGAAGATGGGCACGCCGTTCGAGATGGTCTCAATCCCCGTCAGCGACGAGCACGCGGAACTGAAGGCCTTCAATACCAGCATCGCCGTGAGCCCGCTCGGAAGGGTGCCGAAGGGCGGCGTGACCGACTGCACCGCGCCGCGGTGGATGTCGTCGGCCACCCCCGCACCGATGAGCAGCAGCATGCAGGCCATGAAGACGAACGTCGGATAGGCGAAGACGCGCGCGGACTCAGACACCCCGCGCAGGTTGACCAAGAGGATGAGGAACACACAGGCGACGGAGAGGAGCGTCTGGTGCCCCATCAGCGCCGGGAACGAGGAGGCCAAATTTTGGATTGCAGACGATACGGACACCGCGACGGTGAGGACGTAGTCGACCAGCAGCGCACTGGCCGCAACCAGCGAGATCCAGCGGCTCCGGAAGTTGTCCTTGGTGATGGAGTAGGCGCCGCCGCCGCTCGGGTACGCCGTCACGCCCATGATGTACGAGGTGATGAGAATCGTGAGCAGGACGACCGTGGAAGCCGTGATGGGAAGAATCAGCCACTGCGCCGTCCGCCCGAGCGGTGCCAGCTCCGTCATCCCCGCCTCGGGCCCGTATGCGACGGACGAGTACAAATCTGCCGCCAGCACCGGCAAGGCGAGCCACCAGACCAGTTTGTGGTGGGGTTGGTTCAGCTCCCGAGAACGGATGGGGCGCCCCACCACCGCACGCTTCACGCTCTCGAAGTGAAACAGCGCGAACGCAATGGCGACGAGGCTGATGCAGATGAGCACGGGATGAATCCACGGCAGTTCCTTGTGCACGTCAGTGTCTCCCTGGATGCAGCGGGGATACCGCCCCGCGGATTTCGGATGAACGAGATCATACGCCACGCGCGGCAAAATGCAAGGTGTTGTGAAGAGCTTTCCGCCGGCACAGACCGTTCATTCACTGAATGATCACGTGCAAAACGCGTCGAATTCCGGGATAATGGTGTCGCTTCATGTGAAATAAACGCAGCCGATTGCAGAACCGAGCGGCCAACATTCGGCCTTCCGCAGCCTTTGTGGACCGAGCGCATTCGCCGCGAAGGCATTCGCATAGGATAGCACCATCCCGGCTTGGCGCGCCGAGCCGCCGCTTGCCCGGTTTCTCCAACGCGCACACGACAAGTGAAAGGAGCGCGCCCGTGAACCGACAACGATGGACCGCCCCGCTGGCAGCCCTCGCGACCGCACTGGTCCTCAGCCTGGGCAGCCGTGTCGCGTTCGCGGCCGAGGCGAATTCGATACCCTCGAACCCAATCGCTTCAAACCAGGCGACCGGCGCCGACGACACGGCGGCCGCCGCCCCGATACCAGAGACCTATCCGGAGGTCATCAACGAAACATCGAGCGCCGGGGTGCCGATGACCGCACAGCCCATTCCGGGACCTTCCATCGTGTCGCAGGCGGCCGTGGTGATGGACCTCAACACGGGCACGGTGGTCTATGCGAAAGATCCGTTGGTGGAACACTACCCGGCCAGTCTCACGAAGATGATGACGGCTCTACTCGCTTTGCAGGACGGCCATCTCACCGACAAAGTGACGGTGAGTCAAGACGCGGCGTCGCAGCCGCCTGACAAACTGTACTTTGTCCCGGGTGAAGAGAAGACCTTGGAGCAAATGCTCTACGGCCTGCTGCTCATCTCCGCCAACGACGCCGCCGTGGCCATCGCCGAACACTACGGCGGAAGCGTTGCGGGGTTTGCCCAGATGATGAACGCGGAAGCGAAGACGCTGGGCGCAAACCACACCCATTTCGACAACCCGAACGGCTTGCCGGACCCGAATCACGTCACGACCGCTTACGATCTCGCACTGATTGCCAGAGCCGCGATGCAGTATCCGGAGTTCCGCAAGATTGTCGACACCAAGTCCTACGCATGGCACGGAGAAGCTTGGCAGTCCCAACTCACCAACATCAATCAGATGCTGTACAGTTACCCGGGATGCATTGGAATCAAGACCGGGTTTACGAGCGTTGCCCACGAGACGCTCGCTGTCGCAGCGCGGCGGGGACACGACACGTTTCTCGCCGTGCTCCTCGACGCGCCGACCAACTACGCGATTGACCACGATGCCACCACGTTGCTCAACTTCGCCTTTGACCACTACCACACGCAGACGGTGGTGCATCGAGGCCAAGTGGTCGGCCATGTGCGCAGTGCGACCGGCGCAGATCTGCCGCTCTTCGCAACGACGGACGTCGTGGCGACCGTCGAGAACGGTCACCCGATTCAACCGTCCGAGCGCCTTCAACTGAGGCCGTTGACCACTGCCGAAGAACTGGCCCTGCACGTTCACGCGGCGGACCTGCGCGTGTCCGTACCCGGACAAGCCGGGGTCATCGTCCCCGTGGACACCCATGTGCCGATGGCCACCCCAGCTTTGGCGCTTCCCACCACCCTGTGGTGGAGACGCTGGCCGCTGTGGAGCGGGATGGCGGCCGCCGCCCTGGTGGCGGGATACGTGCTGCGGCGGCGACAGGTGCGCCGGCGGCGCTTGCGTTATGGGGTGAGCTGGGACGACGCGCTCATCCGCCGCGATACTCCGTGACGGATGGAGCCGTTGTCCGCCCGTCGGCAACGCAGCGCTGGTGAAACTGGTATGATAGGGACAGTGCGACGAGGCAGACATGCCCCGCCAAATCGGGAGTTGTTGGAGGAAGGCGCATGGATGTGACATCCGAAAACCGCGTGGTCGTTACGGGGATGGGCTGTGTCACCCCGTTCGGCGTTGGCCTTGATACATTTTGGGACGGGCTCATCTCTGGCCGCTCCGCTGTCGCGGCGACGGCCGACGAAGTGTGGCGGCAGTGGGCCCCGGTGGTGGCCGCCTGCAACCACTTCAGCCCTGCGGACTTTCTGCCCCGCAAACAGGTGATGAACACCGACCGGTTTACGCAGTTCGCCCTCGTGGCCGGGGCGGAAGCGCTTCGTCATGCCGGTCTGCTCGGCGAGTCCGGCGACGTGCTTTCCGTCGACGGAGACAACGTCGGCATTGCGCTCGGCTCCGCCTTCGGCGGCATCCAGACGTTTGAAGCGGCATCCATCCGACTGTCTACGCAGAACACCTCGCGCGTCGGCGCACGGGTCGTCTCCAAGTCCATCCCGAACGCAGCCGCCGCCGCGTTGGCGATGCAACACCACATCCGCGGCCCGGTCATGACGTATGCCACGGCCTGTGCCTCGGCGGCAAACGCCATCGGCGAAGCCCTCTCCTGGCTGTACACGGGCCAGGTGGACGTGGTGTTGGCAGGTGGTGCCGAGTGCCTGTTCACGCCGACTATCCTGGCTGGCCTGCACGATGCCGGGGCACTCGCCACGAGCGGCCCGGAGGACCTGTCCCAGTGGTCGCGCCCGTTTGACGCGGACCGACGGGGCATGGTGATGGGCGAAGGCGCCGCCTTCCTCGTGTTGGAGACCCGCCGCCACGCGGAGCGCCGCGGCGCCCAGGTGCTCGGCGAACTCCTCGGGTACGGCGCTTCCTGCGACGCCTACCACGAAACCGCCCCCCACCCGGAGGGCGCAGGAGCCGTTCTCGCGATGCGGCGAGCCCTCAAATCTGCGCGGCTGGACGTCGGCGAGATTGGCTACGTCAACGCCCACGCCACCTCCACACCAGCCGGAGATTCGGCAGAAATCCGCGCGCTCCGCGAACTGTTTGGGGAGCATTTGGACAACCTACCGGTGAGTTCCATCAAGGGCGCCACCGGCCACATGCTCGGGGCCGCCGGGGCCGTCGAGGCAGTGGCCACCGTCCAGGCACTGCGCACCGGCGTCCTGCCACCTACCCTGAACTGCGACCGTCCGGAAGCGGGGGCGCCGGCAGACTTGGTGTCAAACGAAGCTCGACCTTGTCCGGTCGACACCGCCATCAGCAACTCGTTCGGGTTTGGCGGGCAAAATGGGGTCCTCGTGTTCGGACGAAGCGGCCGCTGACCCCCAGAAACGGAGTCGTGAATGTTGACCGCAACCCTGTTCCTTCAACGCAACCGGCGCAGGCGCACGGAGGCGGGCCATCCCTGGGTGTACCAGAGCGAGGTGGCTCGCCTCGTCGGCGACGCAGTGCCTGGTGACGTGGTACGGATTGTCAATCACCAAGGCGCCTTTCTGGCGCGCGGAATGTACAATCCGCAGTCGCAGATTGTTGCGCGCGTGCTGACGTACCAACCCGACATCCCCATCGACGCGGCGTTCGTAGCCGACCGTATCCGCCAGGCGTGGGCGTACCGCCAGCGCTTCCTCGACGACACGAATGCGTGCCGGGCCGTGTACGGCGAGGCCGACTTTTTGCCTGGCCTGATTGTCGACAAGTACGGCGACGTGCTCTCCGTGCAGATCTTGGCGCTTGGCATGGACCGGATGCGGGAGTGGGTCCGCGAGGCGCTCATCGACGTGTTCCATCCGCGCGGCATCTTTCTGCGGAACGACGTGCCGGTGCGCAAGCTCGAGGGGCTGCCGCTCGAGACCGGTGTCTGGTACGGGGAGGTGCCGGACCGGATTGAGATCTGCGAGAACGGGCTGCACTTCTTGGTCGACGTGAAGGAGGGTCAGAAGACCGGCTACTTCTTTGACCAGCGCGACAACCGGGCCGCACTGCGGCCGCTCGTCGAGGGCGGCCAGGCCGACGTGCTGGAGTGCTTCTGTCATACGGGCGCGTTTTCCGTCTACGCGGCCAAATACGGCGCCCGGCACGTGACGGCCGTCGACATCTCCGAAGCAGCGATTGCCGTCGCGCGCGAGAACGCGGCGCGAAACGGATTCTCGGATTGCATCGACTTTGCCGTGGCGAACGCGTTTGATTACCTGCGCGAAGCCGATGCAGCGCGCCGCACGTACGACGTGGTGATTCTAGATCCGCCCGCGTTCGCAAAGTCCCGCCGCGCCTTGGAAGGCGCGCTCCGCGGCTACAAAGAGATCAACCTGCGCGGGCTCAGGTTGGTCCGCGACGGCGGTTTCCTCGCGACGGCGAGCTGTTCGTTCCACGTCGGCCCAGATCTGTTTCGCGAAATGGTGCGCTCCGCCGCGATGGATGCGCACAAGGTGTTGCGGCTCGTCCACTTTGCGGGTGCCGGCAAAGACCACCCCGAACTGGAGGGCGTCGACGAAGGGCACTACCTCAAGTTCGCCATCTACCAAGTGTTTCACCGCTAGCCATCCCCAGCCCCACGGAGCAACCGAGCGGCGCCCGCGTCGCCATCCCGCCCTGATAGCGCTATCATAAAGAGAACAGGAGCACAAAGGCTGATCCCGCTGTCCTTCAGGCGCCCGCAGTGCAGGCGCGTTGGCAGCGGGCACGCGAGGAGGCGATGGCCGTGGCCGTCACAGCGAAAACAGACGGGTGGATGCGCGTTGGAACGGTCGCAGAAGTGACCGAGCAAGGGCCGAAGGTGATGAAGGGGATTGCCGTATTTGCCCACGAAGGGCAGCTCTATGCAGTCGAAAACCGATGCCCGCACATGGGCTTTCCGCTGCACCTGGGCAGCGTCTGCGACGGCATCCTCACCTGTCACTGGCACCACGCCCGCTTTGACGTGTGCAGCGGCGGCACACTCGACCCGTGGGCCGACGACGTGCCGGTGCACGACCTGCAGGTGGCGGACGGCGTGGTCTACGTCAACCCGCGCCCCCGCCGACAGCGAGACGCGGCCTGGCACCTGCGGCGACTGCGCGAGGGGCTGGAACAGAATCTGTCGCTCATCATCGCGAAGGCCGTCGTGGCGCTGGTCTCCCTTGGGGTGCCGGAGGCGGAGATTGCGCGGGTTGGGATGGAGTTTGGAACCACCTACCGCCGAGAAGGCTGGGGGTCCGGGCTGACCATCCTCACGGCCAACCTGAACGTCCTGCCCAAGCTGGACACGTACGGCCGCATTCTCGCACTGTTCCAGGGGCTCGTACACGTCGCGCGGGACTGCGCGGGACGGCCGCCGCGCCACCAGCTCCAGCCGCTGCCTCCGACGGACTTCAACCTCGAGCGGTTCACGCAGTGGTACCGCAACTGCGTGGAGGTGCGCGATACCGAGGGTGCCGAGCGGATTCTGCACACGGCCCTCGCAGCAGGGGCGGATGATGCGGCGCTGGCGGACCTGATGGTCATTGCGGCAACCGACCACTTCTACCTGGACGGAGGGCACATCCTCGATTTCCACAACAAGGCGTTCGAGGCGGTGGCGCAGGTCGGCGCAGATGTCCGTGCGGCGGTGCTCACGTCACTCATCCCTGCCCTCGCCAACCCGACCCGCAGCGAGGAGCTGCAGAACTGGCGGGCGCCGGTCGACCTGGTGGGGCCACTGCGGGCGGCGTTTGCGGAATTGGAGAGCGGGATTGGACCGGGGCCGGACGGAGGGAATGCCCGTGCGACGGCCGTCCCGCTGGACGAGGCTGATTTCGTGCAGACGGTGCTTGGGGACGACCCACGCCGAACGGTGGCGGCGCTGACCGACGCGCTGCGCGCTGGCGTAGCACCAGCCCGCCTTGCCCAGTTGGTCACACTGGCGGCCGCCTTGCGCATGGTCCACTTCCACACCCAGAACGACTTCGCCGACTGGATTGCGGTGTTGCACACGTTCACGAACGCACACGCCGTCCACCAGCGGCTGCGGGCGAGCCGTCACCCGCTCCTCGTCCGCGGCGTGTACCACGTGGCGATGCGAATCTACCTGGACCGGTTCCTGAACATCCCGTCCGCCCCGCTCCCGCGCGGCGACCTCGCTGCCAAGGCCGGATACACGACGGATCTTGCGGAACTGCTGCAGATCTGCGACCGGCAGCAGCAGGTGACGGAAGCGGCGAACTGGGTTGCACAGTACCTGGACGAAGGCGCCCCGCTCGGTCCGCTCTGGAACACGCTCGGCCACCTGTTCCTGCGGGAGGACGCGGAGTTTCACACCTTCCAGTGCTACGAGGCGGCGGTGCAGGAGTTCGACCTCTGGGCGGGGAGCGACAGTCCCCTTCGCGACCGCGCCCAGCGCAGCCTGCTCTACGGTCTCACCCGCTACCTGGCTGCACACGCGCCGACCGCTCGCGAACTGCCCACCGTCGCCCGGATTGCGTGGCGGTTGCACCGCGGCGACAAGTTGTTCGAGGACGAAGCGGAGGCCTGATGGGGTCTCGCGCACCAACTGCCAGCGTCAGGACGTCGCCTGCAGGTTCCGGCGCTGCCGCCGCAGGCCGCGGCGCGCCCGGGCCGCCAAGAACGCCCCCAGCCAAACGATGAGCGCGGAGACCAGCATGCCCACCAAATACGCGGTTGCGTAGCGCGCCTGCTCGCCTGCCGCCGGAATCGGCTGGCCCGGCTGGTCCGTCTGCGTCGCCGCGACCACAGAACCGATGACGGAGCCAATCACCAGGCTCACACCGGTCAACAGCCAGTACCAGAACGACGGATGCGTTAGAAAGTGGTGGAAGCGCTCCGCGGGCATGCGGCGGAAATAGGCCATCGCGCCGAGGTAGGAGACCACCGCGAGGGCGAGGTACCCGTACAGGAACGGGTTGTGCCACGTGAACCCGGTATCCCCCAGATTCATCTGCACCGGGGACACCCATTGGAGTTCATACCCCCAGGTGCCGGCGGGCGGCCGCATCGTAAACCCAGTATCTGATCCGACGGGTACCTGTTGCACGACGGTACCCGGCGCGATGCGGCTCAATACCGTGGTCAGCCAGACGGGGGCCATCGAGATCGCCAAACAGACGACGGCGGCACCGGCGCTGTTCGTCACACACTGGCTGATGAAGAACGACATCGCGTAGAGCGAGAGATACACGACCCAGTGAATCCCGGCTTCTCGAAACACGTCGGCCGTGGTTGTGGGTTGTGCAGCGGGCGCGTGAACATGCACGGCCCACAGCAGAAGGAAATCAAAGAGGGCGCCGGCTGTCAGGGCCGCAAACCCGAACCAGAACTTGACGCGCATCCAGTCCGCGCGCCGGACGGGGGCCATCAGCAGGGTGTCGAGCGTGCCCCGGCTGCGCTCGGGAACCACGCGGGCTGCCGGCACGACCACCCACGCCAAGATGAGAAACACCGTGCCCACGTTCTGATTGGCCATCATCACCGCGTCGCGGTGGAAATCGGCCCAGAAGTTGGCGCGCGCAGAAGCCGCAAACGGACCGGTGGTCGGCAGTGTGGCGTAGTGCACGAGCGCGAGGAGGCCAGGAAGCAGCGTCAAGAGTGCGGCGAGCGCGTAAATCCACCGGCCTTCGCGCCACTCGCGGTACAACAGAGCTTTAGGAAAGTAGGATGCCATCACGGGCGTAGCCCTCCTTACGCATGACGTGCGTGAACAACTCGTCGAGGTCCACGTTCACCACTTCGACAAACGAGGCACCGGCTGCGGTTAACTTCGCCGCCAAGGCTTCTGGATTCTTGTCCGTCACGAACGTGTGTACCCGCCCCACCTGGTCGTGAGACAGCACGTCCGGGAGCTGGTTGAGCTCTTGTTCTGAGAGCGAGATCGGTTTGTCTATCAGCGCCTGCACGCGCTTGATGCCGCGCTGCAGCTCCTCCATCATCCCCTGCCGAACCACCCGGCCGGCGTAGAAGATGGCCATCCCGTCGACCAGTCGTTCGACGTCCGCCAAGTGGTGGGTCGCGAGGACCACCGTCGTGTGTCCGCTGCTCGCCTCCTGCAGAATGAGTTGCAGGAACTGGCGGCGCACGACTGGATCGAGCCCGGTGGTGGGCTCATCCAGCAGGAGCAGTTCGGGCCGCGTCGACAGGGCCAGCAGCAGCCGCAACTGCATCGTCATGCCGAGGGACAGCGCCCGGATTCGCCGATCCGCCGGCAACTCGAGCGCCTTCAAGAGGCGCAGAGCGCGGTCCGCGTCGAATCGGTCGTAGACCATGCGGGTGAAGCGGATCATCTCGTCGACGCGAAAGGAACCCGGCAGCGCGCTGTCCGGCGAGACGTATTGTATCCGCTGGCGAAGCGCCGCCGCCTCCGCCGGAACCGACGTTCCAAACACGCGCACGTCCCCCGCGTCCGGGCGATACAGCCCGATGACCGTCCGCAGCAGCGTGGACTTGCCGGCGCCGTTCGCGCCGACCACGCCGTAGATGGACTGCGAAGGAATTGCGAGCGAGATATCGCGAAGAGCCGCCGTGCCCGCAAACGACTTGGACAAGTGCACCGTTTCAACAGCCGTTGTCACGGTCCAACCTCCTTCTGGCGTCGCCAGGACACGAGTACGTCGTGGACCAATGCGAGAAATTCCGCTTCGCCCACCTGTAAGTGGTGCGCCTCGACGAGCAATCGCTCGAGGGCGCCGCGCAGTTCCCTCAGCCGCTCTTCCCGGTCTGGCGGCAACACGCCCTCCCCGACGAACGTGCCGCGACCGCGCACGACTTCAATCACGCGCTCGCGCTCCAACTCCTGATAGGCCTTGGCCACGGTGTTGTGGTTCAGCGTGAGGGTCATCGACAACTCGCGCACGGACGGGAGTTTGTCGCCTGCTCGCAACAGGCCCTTCGCGACGCTTTCCTTGATGCCGTCCACAATCTGCTGATACATCGCCACCGGCAGTTTGGGATCTACGCGAAGCCACGGGTACACAGGTTTACCTCCTGCGCGAGCGGTCTGGCACGCCACGTTTGTTCTATGTGTACCGTATTATACGGTACACATGGTATGGCCTGAGTGTACGCTCCAGCTCACCGCGTGTCAAGCACCGGCATCCGGTTTCCGCGCGAAGGCTGTGCCGGGGCGCCGAACCGGTGGCTGGCGCGGTATAATGGGAGAAGAAGAGATGGAGGGGCGTCGGCGAGTCGAATGGGGACGCCCCCACAACTGTCGAGGGAGCGATGCAGCATGCCGCAACAGATCACCTCGGAGGCCCAATTCCAAGAGGCCATCGCCCGTGATACACCGACCGTGGTTGAATTTTATACGACGTGGTGCCCCGACTGTCGACGCGTGTCCGGGTTTCTCGATGAGATTGTCGCTCGGCACACCGACAAACAGTTTTACGGGATGAACAGCGAGGAGTTTCCCGAGATCTCCGACCGCTACGAGGTTAAGGGGGCGCCGAGCTTTCTCATCTTCCGAAACGGGGAGAAGGTCGCCCACCTGCACAGCCGATGGGCGAAGACGGAGCGCGAGATTGAAGAATTTTTGCAGACGATGGAGTCGAAGACCCTCTGACCCGCATGCTCTTGCATCCAGATCTGGCGTCCTTGGTCGGGCGTTCGTGGCACCGACCGGTCGCCTTGTAGCTCGACCCGTCCAGGCACGGAGGCCGAAACGGGGTCAGAGGTGCGCGGGTATACACTCGGTTACGGTGCCAGCACCCCAGCCTGCGCCAACTCGCGGATGTGGGTCTCCAAGGTGTGCATCCCAAGCTGTCGGCTGGTCTGAATCACGGTGGTGAGCTGGTGTAACGGGCCGCTTCGCACGAGGTTGGCCACCGCCGGCGTGTTCACCATCACTTCAAACGCTGCAACCCGCCCCCCGCCTTGACGGGGCAGCAATTGCTGGCTCGCAACGCCCACCAATACGGATGCCAACTGCATCCGAACCTGCGCCTGCTGGTGCGGCGGAAACACGTCCACCAACCGCTCAATCGTCTGTACGGCTCCCATCGTGTGCAGCGTCGCCAGGACGAGGTGCCCCGTCTCCGCCGCCGTGAGGGCGGTTTGGATGGTCTCCAGGTCGCGCAACTCCCCTATCAACAGGACGTCCGGGTCCTGGCGCAGCGCCGCGCGCAGACCGTCCGCAAACGAGCGAGTGTCCCGACCGACTTCCCGCTGCTGGACCAACGACCGCTGCGGGCGGTGCACGTACTCAATCGGGTCTTCGAGGGTCACGATGTGCTTGCCCGCCGTACGGTTGATGTGCGCAATGAGGGCGGCCAGCGTGGTCGACTTACCGCTGCCCGTCGGGCCCGTCACCAACAGCAGCCCCTGCCGCCGCTCCGCCAGCTCCGTGAGGACCGCTGGCAGTCCCAGCGCCTCCGGCGTGGGAACGTGGTTCGGAATCACCCGGATGGCTGCCCCCAGACCGTCCCACTGTTGAAACACATTCACGCGAAAGCGCGACAATCCTGGCAGACTGTGCGAGAAGTCGACGTCCCCGACCGACTGCAGCCGCGCCAGACGGGGTCCGTTTAACAGTGACCGAAGCAATTCTTCCATCTGTTCAGCCGACACAACTGATCTGGCGAGTGGCCGCAGGGCCCCATCCACGCGGACCACCGGCACAGCGCCAGCGGACAGGTGCAGGTCCGACGCGCCAAGACAGACCGCCTCCGCCAGCAGCCCGTTCAACCCACCCTCTGCCTGAAACGCGGCCGCCGCTTCCTCTGTTGATGCGAGCCCGCGGGCCTCAGATACCGAGGATTCCAACGTCGTCCCCCCGTTCCGCGAGCGATTCCAGATTGTGTACCCGCACGCGGAGTTCGCGGGCCGCGTCGACGATGGACTGGTGGTGCGTGAAGTACAGCACCTGCGTGTGCCGACCCAGTTCAGCGAGGACCGCCAAGGTCGCGCGGGTCCGGTGGTCGTCCGAGTGCACCAAAAGGTCGTCGAGGACGAGCGGGAGGACGACACCGCTGTGCAGCTGCTGCTCGACAAAGGCCAGCCGCAGCGCCAGATACAGCTGGTCTCGGGTGCCGTCACTCAGTTGTTGCACACGGCGCGCCGTCCTGTTCGCGTCCACCACCTCCAGGTATGGATGGGCGCCGTCGAACTCAACGGCGAGCTCGACGTGGCGGCCTGCCGTGAGGTGCCGGAGCAGATCTCCAGCCCGGTTCAGGATGGCAGATTCGTTCGCTCGCCGGAAATCGTCGATGGCCCGCTGCAGGAGCCGCCGCGCGAGTTCCACTCGCACGTACTCGTTCCAAAAGCCGTCGACCGCTGCCAGGTGCGCCTGCGCCTGCTCCGCGTGGCGAGTTGCATCCATCCGACTGCCGTCGAGGGCATCGAGGCGCGCTCGCGCACTGCCGAGCGCCTGGTGCGCCCGCTCCGTTCGGGCGCCGAGGTCTGCCAACGTGTCTTCCAGTTCGCGGAGGCGCACCGCCAGCTCGTCCACCCCTGGTGCCGCCGTCACCTCCTCGACCAATTCCTCGACGGTCAAGCGGGGCTCCGCCGCCTGCAGGCGCTGTTCGGCCGCCTCAGCAGCCCGCTCCGCGGCGCGTCGCTGTACGGCGGCTTCGATGCGGCGGGGCAACGCCCCGACATCCGTGCACCCCAGTGCCTGGGCCTGTGCGGCCAAACTCCGTTCCACACGCGCGAGCGACACCTGCACCTCGTCTCGCTGACGCCGGGCCGTCTCCAGGTCGCGTTGACACTGCACCGCCAGCGCCTGTTGACGTTGCGCGTCGGACACCCGCTGGTGGGTCGCCCGGACCCAGTGAGGGTACAGCGGACTGGAGCCGAGTGTGGTGCCTAAAGCCTCCGCCAGTGCGGTCACCCTCTGCTCATACGCCCGACAGTCGTCTTCTGCCCGATGCATCTCCGCCAACCGTTGGGCCTGCTCGTCCACGGCCTCGAACAGCTTGCGGAGGCGAGCGGTCTCGCTCTTGGCCACCGCCAAGTCCTCGGGCAAGTGCCCATACGTCCCCCGCAGGTTCTGCCACCGCGCCGCCAATTCAGAGCTCCGCGCCAACAGCGCTGTCTGCTCCGCCTGCCACTGCTGCGCCCGCACGCGGTGACGCGCCAACCGCTCCTGTACCTGAATCCGCTGCTCCGCTCGAAATGTTGCCCGCTGCACGTTGTCCCGCGCGATGGCAACAAGATCTTGCAGGGTTGAGTTGAGTGCGGGGTCGACTGCAATCCCGCTCGCAGCCAACACCCCTGACAACCGCGTCCGCCACGATGCCTGGTCGGCCAACAACGCCGCCTTGCGGGACTCGGCCTGCTGTACCTCGGCCCACGTGTCCACCACAGGCCGGTACACCTGCAGCAGCCAGTCCTTCATCTCTTCCGGCTGCCGGGGCGCGATGCCGCTTGGCTGCCACTCCCCGACCCAGTTCGCCCAAACGGCCGCACAGCGCTCTCGCTGTTCGGACAACTGCCGCTGCTTCTCCGCAATCCGCTCCGTCAGATGTGTCTGGCGAAGCACACACTGTGCGAAGCGCATGGTCACATCTGCTTCCCGCCACATCCGGTCGGCGACGTCGTCGGCCGCTTGAACCGCCGCTTCATATGCTTCCAGCAGTCCCTGGTCCCCCGCAAAAGCGGCCAGTTCAAGCGGCAGCGGCTCCTCCTCCAACCACGCGCGCTTGACGAGAGCCCAGCCTTCGTCGCGGCGCCGGCGAGCTTTGACGAGGTCCGCCTCCCCCACCACCGATTCGTTCAACGCCAGCGATTCCATCTCTCTCCTGCAGTCGCCCAATTGTTCGTTCAACTGTTCCAGATCTCGCTCGGACGACGCGATGGCCTCGTTCGCTTGGCGCAGAAGGCGTGCATACCGCTCCACGGTCTCGAACAGCGGAACCGGCGCCTTGGCCAAGGACTCGGGCCCGTCCGTCCACAGCGTCTGTCGCTGAAGTAGCTGGTCGGCCTTCGCTGCCAGTCGCCCAATCTCTGTCTCGACCTGCGTCAGCTCGCCCTCGATGTCCCCTCTGTCTGGCCGCTGCGCCAGCACCTCGAGTTGTCTCCGAAGCGGTTCCACGTCCACGTCCCGCCCCAGCGCAGCCAGGTCTTGCTCCAGCGTTGCGCCGTTCTCGTCGAGATCTGCCTTCTGCCGGGCCAGGGCGGCTTCCTCCGCGGCCAACTTCTCCTGTTCTGCGACGAGCAGGTCCACCTCATCCGCCACCGCCGCCGGAATCCGGAACTGGTCCAGTTCGTCCAGGCCTCTGCCCGGTTGCAGCTCGCGCCACTGCTCCACCACCCGCTCGTGCAGCTGCGCCGCTGCCTCCGCAAAGCGCGGGATACTGGCGCAATCTTGCTGATACCGGCCGAGCTGTTCGTGAAGTTGGTCAATCGCCTCTTGAAACGGCAAGATCTCCGGGTCCAGCGGAATGGTCTGGAGCTGCCGCTCGCGCTCCGCCACCGCCTGCGCCAGTTCTGCCAGCCGCGCTTGCGCCCGCTCGCGCTCCGCCAGCAACTGGCTCAAGGTCTCGACGACCGGCTCCGGCAACGCGTGGTTCGCCGGCAGGGCATCCACCGCCCGGCGCGCTGCCAGCCACTCGTGAACCCCTGCGCGGTTGCGCTCCACCCGCTGGAGCCGCTGCTGCTCCACCTGCAGCTCGCGCATCTGTCCTGCCAACCGGGCGACTTCCGCCTCGCAGTGCTCCACCTCCGCTCGCAGCGCGTGCCAGTCGTCACCCCGCAACCCGGACTCGCGCACCTGTCTCCGCGCTTCCTGATAGTGCGCCCAGGCAGCGTTCAACCGCCTGCTGGAATTCCTGCGAAAGCTGGGGTCGAGCAGTTCCTCCGCCCGCACGCGCAGTTGCTCGAGCAGCTGTTGCAGCGTCTGCAGCCCGCCCCCAGCCTCGAACAGCGAGATACCGGCATCCCCACCGGACTGCAGGAGGTTGTCTCCGCCCGTGCGAAGCCGCTTGTGGTCCATCCCGAACAGCAACGTATATCTATCCCGGTTCACCCCGTGCAGGTACGGCTGCAGCAGTTCCTCTGGGAGGTCCCGGTCGTTCGCGTCGACAAGGTGTAGCGAACTCCGCTTCCGCCGGCGACGCACGTCCAGTTCCGCACGAGGTCCCCTGTCCCCACCGGTATGCTCCGGTGCCACGGGGCCGGCGGATGCTGCCGCAGTTTCCCCACCGACTTCCCCGAGCGTCAGGACGCCGTGGATGCGCGAGTCGCGGCTGTACAGGGGGGTATGCTCCTCGGCGATGCGGCCGCCGAAAAGGAGGTCCACCAAGACCCGCAGGAGTGTGCTCTTGCCTGCCTCGTTCGGCCCGTAGAGGATGTGGAGACCGGAGGGCTGGTCGCTGAAATCGAGCGAGAGCCGCGCGAAGTGCAGAACAGATTGGACATCCAACCGGCGGATCATCATCGGCCTACGCCCCCTCCCTGCAGCCGCGTCAGCAACAGCGCACGGGCGTCGGCGAACAGCCCGCGGACGTCCTCTTCATCCTCGAGGACCAACGCGTCCGGCGTCTGCTGGTAATCGCGCATGCGGCTCTGCAGCGACTGCATGTCACTGAGGAACGCCGACACGAAGGTCTCGTCGGCTGATGCCTCCTCCATGGATTCCAACAAGCCCACCAAGGACGACTGCACCGCTTCCGCCGCGCTCTGCGGCATCTCCGTTCGGAAGCGAACCCGTTCCACCCACAGGCGCTCCCCCGCGACGTTCTGTGCGGCTGCCCGCACCTCCGCGTCGAACCGCTCCTGGTCGGCGACGAGGTCCCCGTGTAACGACGTGGCGCCGCAGAGCGTCACGCGCACAGCCAGCAAGCAATCGTGCGCTTCCGCGAGGTCCGCCAGGGCTCGCTCGATGCGCTGGGTGCACTCGATCTCGCTCGTCACCCCGCCCAAATCCACCTCGCACGGGAAGAAGCGCAGGACGTCGAGGTTCCGGTGCTCCAGTCGCACGGACGCACCGTCCACCGTGACGAGGGTACAGCCTTTCTCGCCGGGCTCCCGGATGTGCCGTCCCTGGATGTTGCCAGGAAAGACGATGCACGGGTTCTCGTGCAAAACCTGGCGCTGATGGATGTGGCCGAGCGCCCAATACTGGTACCCTTTCGCCGCGAGTTCCGCCACCGTGCAGGGCGCGTACGGCTCGTGCCCTTCCTGCCCTTCAGCGCAGGTGTGGAGGATGCCGATATTGAAGTGCCCCGGGTCCGGTTCCGGGTAGTTGCGCGCCAGGTTGTCCGTCACCGCCCGATGGGCAAAGCTCTGTCCGTGGATGGATACGTTGAGCGCTGGGATGCGCTCGGTGTGCGGCGCGTCAGACGGAAACTCGACGACGTTTGTCGGCAGCGTGAGTCGGCGCGACATGTGGCTCGCCGCGTCGTGGTTGCCGCGGATGAGGTAGACGGGTATTCCGGCACTTTGCAGTCGACTCATGCAGCGGTGGAAGAACAGCGCCGTATTGTAATCGTCCCAGTCGCCGTCGTACACGTCCCCCGCAATCACGAGGAACTGCACGGCTTCGCGGATGCACAGGTCGACCAGGTTCTCCAGCGCGCGCCGCGTGGCCCCGCGAATCTCGTCGGCTGGCGCGTCGGCGAGTGCGGAGAGGCCCCGCAGCGGGCTGTCGAGGTGGATATCAGCGCAATGCACGAACTTGAACACAGGACACCCCTCCCGACCCGTTCGTTCGAGATCGGTTTCGCGTCGGGAGGGGTCGATTCCTGCCAGCGCCGGGAGAATCCAGTCGACGGAGCGCAGGAAGCAGTCCGCCCGTTTCCTCACTCCGCCGTGGCGCCCTGTCCTGTGCCCAACTCCTTTGCCAGGAACGACTGGATGGCCTCGAGGCGCACGACCCGATGCCAGGGCTGGCCGTTGCGGGAGAGTCCGTGCGACTCGTCGGGAAAGCGCAGGAACTCCACCGGCACACCGCGGAGGCGAAGCGCGATGTACAGTTGCTCACCCTGGTCTATCGGACAGCGGTAGTCGTTCTCCGAGTGGATGATGAGCGTGTGCGCCTCGATGTGATTCACGTACGTGATGGGCGAGATGCGCATGTAGCGATCCGGGTCCTCCCACGGTGCCGGGCCTCGAAACTCCTCAGCCGGGGTGACGAAGCCAACGTCGCTCGCCATCATCGAGTACCAGTTGATGACGGCCCGCATCACGACCGCGGCTTTGTAGCGCTTGCTGTGGCCAATCGCCCAGGCGGACATGAACCCGCCGTAGCTGCCGCCCGCAATCGCCACTTCGGATGGGTTGAGCGGGAAGCGCGCGAGCGCCGCCTCTATCCCGGCCTCGACGTCGCGAAAGTCGAGGTTGCCCCAGTCCATCTCGATACAGGAGACGAACTCCTGTCCGTACCCCAGCCCGCCCCTCGGGTTGGTGTAGACCACCGCCATGCCGGACGCCGCGAGGAGCTGAAACTCCAGGAAAAACGACTCTGCGTACATCGCCGCTGGTCCACCGTGCACCTCGAGCACCACCGGGTAGCCGCCGACGGGCGCGGGCGCCGGCGGCAGGATGGCCCACCCGTCTAGGGTCAGTCCGTCACTCTCAAAGTGGAACTTCTGCGGCACCGCCAGCTCCACCTCGTCGAGGTAGGCGCGGTTGAGGTCGGTCAACCGCCGGCCAGCACCGGTGGCGTACGGGTGTGCGGAATCCGTCGGCCTGTCCGCAGCGCCGTTCACACCTGCCGCATTTGTGGACAGCGCACCGTCGAGCAGGTACACGTTCCCAACGTCGAGGCTGGTGCCGACGTGTAAGGCCATCCGCTCCCCGGCTCGGTCGAGCGAGAAGTCGAGCACGCAGTGGGCCCCGTCGGTCACGTGCCGGAGGGCGCCGGTCGTCGCGTCCACCGCGACGAGTTGCACCGTTCCACGCCGGGACATCAAGCTGTACACGGCCGAACCGTCCGGCGACCAAGCCAGTTCGTCGCGTACGCTCCCGCGCGTGTCGGTGAGCGAACTGTTCTCAAACACCTCGTCGATGCCTTCCGTCAGCCACTGAATCCGGCCGCTCTCCACGTCGAGCGCGTACAGCCCAGCCATGGTGGTTGGCCCGTGCTGGCGGTTGTGGCCGCGAAACGCAATGCGACGGCCGTCCGGCGACCACTTCAACGCGCCCGCCCAGTGGAACTCGCCCGTCAGGCAGACCAGGTCCTCCGTCGCAACCGGTGCGGCGCCTTCCAGCGTCTGCGGCACGGGCACTCGGTACAGGTACTGCGCAAACGTCCGTTCCGCGTCTTCGCGCGGGTTGGCGGCCATCGCCAGGGACTGACCGTCTGGGGCCCAGTCGAAGGAATCGACGTGAAAGTCTCCAAAGGTGAGGCAGGCGTAGGGAAACTGCTGCCGAATCGCCTGGTCGGTCCCCGCCACCGCACTCGATGTCGCCAGCGCAGCGAGATCCACCACGTGAAGGTGTGCACGCTTGTCTCCGAAAAACCCAACCCCATCCAAGCGGTAGAAGCTCTTGCGAATGCG
The DNA here is from genome assembly GCA_023511295.1 of Alicyclobacillus sp. Classification (GTDB taxonomy): domain Bacteria; phylum Bacillota; class Bacilli; order Alicyclobacillales; family Alicyclobacillaceae; genus JAIMBT01. The sequence goes on along the minus strand of JAIMBT010000019.1, from coordinate 57,411 downwards.
CAGGACGTCTTTACTGAACTTCTCTCGGGGCGACTCGCGTCGGTCTTCGGCACCCCAATCCACCCGCGGACCCTTGTTCAGGTCGACCCGCGTCGTCAGCGCCACGCGGCGGCTGTCCGGCGCCCACTGAAACGCCTCCACACCGTCTGGGAACGCCGTGACGCGGACCGCTTCGCCACCGTCGGCGGGCATCACGTACAGCTGCTGATGCTCCGTCGACCGGTTTGACAAGAAGGCCAGCCACCGCCCGTCCGGAGACCAGCGCGGTTTCGAATCCGATTTCGATCCGTTCGCAAAGACGCGCATCTCCCCGCTTTCCGCCTCGATTCGCCAGATGTGCGTTCGGTAGCTGTTCTCCTCTCGATCCAACTCTGTCACGGTCGCTGCAATGGCGGAACCATCCGGATGCATCGCCACCTCTCCCAAGAGTCGGATGCGGAAGATGTCTTCCGCAGAAACGGCACGCTTGCTCATACCATCGCTCCATTCTGTCTGCGTCCGCCGGGGACGGACTGTCGTTGCCAGACTACCAGAATCCTGAACTGTCTATCAAGTCTGGTGAATCGATGCGACAAGCGGGTAGTGGTCGGACGGGTAGCGGCCATCGACGGGGGCCCTGTCGACCGTCACGCCGGTGACAGCGACGTCCTCGGAGACGAAGATGTAGTCTATCGCCGACGCGTCTTCTGGCAAGCGGGGCCGTCGGCGCGGTCCGCGGAACCCGTGAAAGGTCGGGCCCGGCGCGCACCCAGCCGCCTGGGCCGCATCGACGAGTGGCAACTCGGACCGGGTGGTCAGGCCGCGGACGGCCTCGTCGGTGGAAACCGCGTTCCAGTCGCCCATCAGAACGAGGGCGGCCTGAGGGTGCTGACGCGCCAGCCGTTGCATCTCACAGGCAATCTGCTCGGCGCCCCTCCGACGTGCGCAGGTGCTCCGGTGGTCCAGGTGAGTGTTGAACACCAACCATTCCGTCTCGGGCGGTCGGACCTCCTGGAACCATCCCCATGTACATATCCGCGGGCAGGCCGCGCCCCACCCCTTCGATGGGACGCTCGGCGTCACTGACAGCCAAAACTGGCCGTGCGCACGCAGACAGACGCTGGCCGAGCGGTAGAAGATGGCACAGTGTTCCCCGCCTCCCCCTACCTCTCGCCCCTCGCCAATGCGCCGGTAATCTGGCAACGCCCGGTCCAGGTCCTGCAGCATCCGCGGCAATCCTTCCTGGGTCCCAGCGATATCTGGAAGATGCCTTTTGAACACCGTGGCCGCACGGTGTTTGCGCCACGCCCAGGCATTCCACAGGTCGGCGAGCGACTGCACGCGCAGATTGAAGGTCATCATCCGCACGCTGTCCTCCCCCCTCTCGTGCGAATGGTATACTGATGGCAAATCGTGGACATCTGCAGAGGAAAGGTTGGACGCTATGCCGGCCATACCAGAGGATTTTCTGATTGGCGCCGCGACTGCCGCCTACCAGATTGAAGGCGGGGTCGACGAGGACGGGCGCGGCCCGTCCATCTGGGATGTGTTCTGCCGCGAGCCGGGGCGCATCCACGGCGGCGACACAGGCGATGTTGCCGCGGACCACTACCACCGCTACGCGGACGACGTGCGCGAGATGCAGGCCCTCGGACTCGACGCCTATCGCTTCTCCATCGCCTGGCCGCGCCTCTACCCGAATGGCGACAGCCGGCTGAACGAACGCGGCTTGGATTTCTACCAACGGCTCGCGGAGTCCCTGCTCGACGCCGGAATTCGCCCGTTCGCAACCCTGTTTCACTGGGACTTGCCGGCGGCTTTGCAAGAGCGGGGCGGGTGGGCGAACCGGGACACCGCACTTCGGTTCGCCGACTATGCGCACACCGTCTTTCGCCGGTTGGGTTCCCTCATTCCACACTTCATCACCCTCAACGAACCGGGAACATACACCCTCATGGGGCACGTCCTCGGTGAGCACGCCCCTGGGCTGCAGAGCCTGGAGACGGCCGTCGCGGTCTCGCACCACCTGTTGCTGGGTCACGGCTTCGCCGTACAGGCGTTCCGGGCCGAGAACCTTCCCGGCGCACAGATAGGCCTGACAAACGTCCTCTCACCCGTGCGCCCGAAGACAGGCGCCGCGGCGGACCGGGCAGCCGCGGCTCGCGTCGACGCTGTGTCCAACCGGTGGTTTCTCGAACCCGTATTGCACCGCCGCTACCCAGACTTGTTGCGGGAGGCCGGAGTGGACCGCGTCGTTCAGCCGGGCGACTTCGCCATTGTTTCGCAACCCATCGACTTTCTCGGCGTCAATTACTACCGTTCAACCATCGCCTCCGCCAGCCCGTCCGACCCGCTTCTCGGCGCCTCTATGGAAGAACCTGGGCAGACCCGAACGGCCATGGGGTGGGGCGTTGATCCGGACGGCCTCCACCAATTGCTGCTTGACCTGCACGCAGAAGCGCCAAACTTACCGGTCTACATCACGGAGAACGGAGCGGCGTATCCAGACGTGCTCACCGGGCGTGACGTGCACGACGCAAACCGCGTGGCATTCCTCCGCGAGCACTTGGAAGCGGCCTTAGCTGCCCGGGCAGCGGGTGCCGACGTACGCGGCTGGTTCGTGTGGTCGCTCCTCGACAACTTCGAGTGGGCCTTCGGGTACAGCAAGCGGTTCGGCGTGTTGTACGTGGACTACCCCACACAGGCGCGCATCTGGAAGGACAGTGCCAGGTGGCTGCAGTCGGTCTGCCAGCGTCGGCGCACGGAAGGTTGAACCCGTGCGCCCCGCCGTTACAGCCACTCCGCGTCCACGTTGCAGTGCAGGTGCATCGGAGTGAATACCTTGAGGGCTTCCGCCAAGGCGCACCCCGCCTGCTCGCCGTAGAGCGCCGCGCGCTGACGAAAGTACGTACCGTAAAATCCCCACGTGGCCTCCGGAAACTGGCTCGCGTGGGCGCGGATGGCCTGTTCTTTGCGTTCCCACACCTGCGTCACGTCGACCAACTGGTTCGACCGCGCCGTAAAGGCGAAGGCAACCGTCGACACGCCGTGCGGCGCCGCCGTCCGACCGCCGATGTTGCCCATGCCGCTGAACAGTACCGCAGCCGCAGCGCACAGGCCAACGTTGCGGTGCGCCGGGTGGGCTTCGTACGGGAGCCACGGGTCCAGCGTGATGACCGTATCCGGTTGTACCTCCCGAATGGCCGCAATCAAGTCCAACTGCAGATCTTGCGGGGGGAGGTAGTCCGCATCGCGATACTCGAGCCAGCGGTAGTCGCGAACGCCGAGGATATGTCCCGCTTGCCTCTGCTCCTGTTGACGGATGGCGGCTAGTTCCGACTCATCCCGCGGCTCGACCGTGCCCGCTCCGCCGTCCGTCACCGTCAGGTAGATGACCTCTGCGCCCGCATCCGCCAAACGCGCCACCGTACCCCCACACGCCACGTCGATGTCGTCCGGGTGCGGCTGGATGCACAGCACCCGCCTGGCCTGCAAGAGGTCTGGTACCGGCATCAGCGAAGCCAGCGATTCGATTCCCATTTGTGTCATCCTCCCTGTACGCTGCCGCCGGGCGAACCCGATTCGACAGCAGCCGTCATTTCCCGGGCAATTTCGCCCGGCACACCCCAAGCCCGGGTTGTTTCGATCTCGTTGGACCGGCGCACTCGACACTGCCCAGCGCCGCCGCTCCGACACCGCGATTGGCTCAGCCGTGTCGCCGCAAGGCGGCCTGCTGCGCGGCCACCTGCCGCTTCCGGAGTGGGTAGAAGGCCAGGAAGAGCAGTCCCACCACGACGCCGCCAATCGGGATCACCGTGATGAGCGTACGCATGCCGAACAGGGCCTGAGCGGTCTGCACGGCGTCACTCCGGTAGCCAGTGGCGACAAGGACCGTCGTCGTAATCAGGGCCTGAGCGGGATTGCACAAGCCGACGATGATGCCGTGGATGCTGTAGAACATCCCTTCGCGGCGCTTGCCTGTGCGAAGTTGATCTTCGTCAATCACGTCAGAAATGAGTACGTCGGTCATCATCAGGATACCCGACAGCCCAACGCCCAACAGCAGACCGCAGATGAGTGCCGCGTGAAACGTGTGTGCGAAGTAGAACGGAATCAGGGCCGCGCCGAAGCACAGGATGGCCAGCATCTCCGTCGCAAACGCGCCCATCTTCGGCACGACCGCCCCCCACACGTAGACCAGCGGCAGTGCGACGACGAGCGTGCCGAGCAGCAAAAGCGACTGCTGGGTGCCGCTGATGCCGAGGTTGTATTTGGCGTAGTACGACAGATCAGCCGTCAACATGGTGAAGGCCAATTGGACGAAGAACCGCATGCAGACGAACGTCACGAACGACCGGTTCACCAGCGTATGGCGCAGCGCCTGCCAGACCGGCAGCGCCACCTCCGCCGACGTCTCTGCGGCAGACCGATGGCGTTGTGCCTGGCGCCGCTTCCGCAACTCCATGCTGGGGATGGTGGTGAGCAAGGTCGCGCTGCTCAGCACGCCAAAGAGGATGCCCATCAACGGCCAACCGACGGACTGCGCGATGGCCTGCGGCAGCGCGAGCCCGGCGACCAACCCGACGATGCCAAACATCTGCTTCCACGCGGAGGCAATCGACCGCTCGCCAGAGCTCCGGAACATCTCCGGAAAGAGCGCCGACCAGTTCACCATGGTCAGGTTGAACAGGGTGTCATAGAGAATCGACGTGACGAAAAAGTACCCGGTGAAGAGCCACACGCGCGACGGCGGAATCGGCGCCAGCCACACCAGCATGAAGGCGACGCCGAGTGGGATGGCCCCGTACAGGATGAACGGTACGCGCCGACCCCAGCGGGATTGCGTGCGGTCGGACAGGTACCCGAGGAACGGGTACAACAGGGTGGCGTAGACGGACTGGATGGTCATTGCAATCCCCACCCACGCCGGGTTGCCCCCCAATACGTCGGTGTAGTAGAACTGCACGTACGACGAAAACGCCAGGCTGACCAGATTGGCGGGGATAGATCCGCTCGCGTACGACACCATCTTCGTTGTGGACAACCTCGGCTTGTCCACAACCGCCTGATTCTCCATAGGTCACCTCGTATATCCCCGGTATCCCCGAGGGAGACTCGCCTCGAACCAAGGGCAGCCCGCCATGGAGACCATCCTGTCCCGTTTCCGAAACATCCACTCAGACGCGGCGACTTCGCTTGTCCACATGGTCCACAGGAGGTTATCCACACAATCCACTGCGGTTACCCACAGGCATGTGGAGAACCTATGGTTCCCTTCCGTTGATCTGCACCGGCCCCTCCGAAAGGAGCCCCAGACGGCTGCCATGTTCCTCGGCGCGCCTACCGGACCGCATCGTGAAGGAGCGGCTCCGGGTCAGGTGCGTACCCTTCGGACGTGGCTGTGGGGGCGTATGGGCCGGGCACACCGCGCGAATCCACGTTCTCCGCCAACTCCCTCGCTGCTGGCGTTCCGGCTTGTCGTTCCGGCTCCTGCCGCGCGGGAAGGGCGCGCGCCCCTTCGACCTTGAAGTGGCGCATTTCTGGCATCCGAAGCGTGAATGTTGTCCCGACCCCTTCGCGGCTCTGAACCTCTATCTTTCCGCCCATGTCGTACACCACCTTGTACGCCAGCGTCAGCCCCAACCCCGTGCCCTGCGACTTGGTCGAGTAGTATGGCTCTCCCAGTCGACTCAACTCCGCCCGCGATATCCCCCGCCCTCGGTCGGAGATGGTCAGGACGACCCAGCGGTCACACGATTGAGCGCGGACGTCAACCCGGCCCGGGCGCTCGTGCGATTCAATCGCGTTCTTTACGAGATTGACCAACGCCTGGTTGAGGTACGACGGACTGCCGAATACCACCAGGTCTTGGGCGATGTGGCGGTTCAGTTGAACATTGCGGCTGGCTGCGTAGGGAGTGAGGATGTCGACGACGTACTCCAGCGCCTGGGACAGATTCACCTCCGTCGACGTGCCGTCGATGGAGCGCTTCGACAGTTGCAGGTAGTTCCCGATAATCCCTTCCGCGCGGTTGAGCTCGGCGAGCATCAGGTTCAGGAACTGCACGGTCCGCGCTCGGTCATACTCGGTATCCAACATCAGCTGCGCGAATCCGCGGACGACGGTGATGGGGTTGCGGATCTCGTGGGCCACGGAGGAGGATAACTGGCTGAGGAGTTCAAGCTTCTGACTGCGCAGTTCGTCACACGCCCGTGCACGGACATTCTGTCCAGCGACCACAAACCGGAATGCCGCCAGGAAGCTCAGGGTAAAGAGGAGCACGTACGACGCGAAACTGACAAAGCCGACCTGCAACAGTGGATGCATGGCGGAGAAGCGATAGATGTACACGTAGTCAAGTCCAGCATAGACCGCGAGCCCCGTGACGAACCACGCCGATTGGACCGACACGGACCGGCCGCGCGCGAGGCGCTGGCAGACCAGCATCATCGCCGTGAATCCCGCGACCATGACGAGAGCGGCGGGCAACCGCGTGGCCAACTCGCGTGCCGCCGACGCCCACGGAACCGTCTGCGCCAAACGGGCCCAGGACTCGCCGACCTGCGCCAGGACGTACACGGTGACGACGGCCACGCCCGGGAGCCAGGTCAGAAGTGCAAAACTCAAGCTCAGGGGAACAATGCAGAGATTCACTTTGACGCCGTTCGAGATGCCAAAGTTGAACAGGGCGCTCGCGACAGCGGAGGCCGTCAGGATGGCGGCCAAGATCCACGGTCGGGTCTCGGTGCTCGGCCGCGCGCGCGACCTGCGGTACTGAAACAACTCCAACCCGCACAGCGGCGCGAACACGCAGAACAAATCCATCAACAACGTTTCAGTGCCCATGACGTCTAGACCCCTTCTGTATCGCTGCGAAGACACCCGCTCGCAGAACCCACCCGGGAAATCTCGTTGACCCACAGCGCCCCTCGGTGCACAATCGGGTTACCGCCATCCGAAAACCGAACCGCGCCTGCGTGACGCGTCGGGCACTCCGCAGCGGCGAACAGACGGAACACCGAGCGTACATTGATTATACCAATTTCCGCAACTGTGAAATCGTGTCGAACCGGACCATTGTGAACCGAGGAGGGTACCGAGATGTTCAGATACCAGATGGATACGTCCATCCATTTTGGGGTCGGGGAAGCGAACGCGATTGGCCAACGCGTGGGTGAACTCCAGACCGCAGCCCGCGTGCTGGTGGTTACCGACCCCGGCGTCGAGCGGGCGGGTTTGGTGGAGCCCCTCGTCGATGCCCTGCAGGCTGCAGGACACACTGTCACGCGCTTCAACCAGGTGGCGCCCAATCCGCGGGACACCGACTGCCTGGTGGGGGCGGAACAGTTCCGAGCGGAGGGCATCGAGGTCGTGGTTGGTGTCGGCGGCGGCAGCGCGATGGACACCGCCAAGGCCATCGCGCTCATCGGCGCCCACGGTGGCAAGCCGGTGGAATACGCTGACGGTCTGCGCCGCTACGCCACCCCAGCCCCCGTCGTGTGTGTGCCGACCACAGCCGGGACCGGATCGGAAGTGACTCGGTCCGCCGTCATCACCGAAGCCGCGACACACCGCAAGCTGACGTTGAAGGCGGCCGCGCTGCGCCCGAAGCTCGCCATTCTCGATCCGCTCCTCACCCTCACCGTCCCTCCTTCTGTGACCGCTGCGACTGGCGTCGACGCCTTGGTCCACGCCATCGAAGGCTCCACCTGCACCCTCGCGTCGCCCATCACGCGCGCGTTCGGGCTGGAGGCCATGCGCCGAATTGTGCCGGCGCTTCCGCGGGCGTACGCCGACGGCCAGGACGTCGAGGCGCGGACGGAGATGCTCGTCGGCAGCCTGCTGGCGGGCCTGTGTTTTGGCGCTTCCGACGTGGCGGCGGTCCACTGCCTGGCAGAGGCGCTGGGCGGCCTCTACGATACACCGCACGGAGTGGCGAACGCCGTCTTTCTCCCGGAGGTCCTCCGCTTCAACGCGCCGGTCAACCCGGCGATGCACGCGGAACTGGCGCGGACGATGGGCTTCGCAGACGCGACCGACGGGGACGGCGTCGCGGTTGAGCAGCTGCTGAACGGCATCCGGCGCTTCACGGCCCATCTCGGCATCCCTCGCCTCTGCGACCTGCCGGGCGTCCGCCGCGAGGATTTTGATCAACTGGCCGAGCTGGCGTTTGCAAACAACTCGACCCCCTCGAACGTCCGCCCAGTATCCCTTGCGGACTACCGCCGGATACTCGATGCGGTGTACGACGCGGGCGGTGCAGACGAGAGGGGGCTGTCGCAGCGCTGACAACGCACGGCAGCGGACGAACCGCCTGCCCTACGGCCACGGGGACACGTCTGCGTGATTTGAGCGCCTCCGCGGTATCCTAGACGTGTGGCCGTGCGACCGACGGCGTTACTGCGCGCCTCTGTTGGACACGTCGCGGACTTTCTGGAGGTGACGAGATGAAACTGGGTAACCAGATGGAAGCGTTGGAACTGACCATGGATCTCGGCGGCAGCCGCAGCTCCATCTACCCCGTGCTGTTGTGGGACGAGCAGGGAGCTGTCCTGGTGGATACCGGCATGCCCGGCCAGTTGGACGCCATCCGCCAAGCTGTGGAAGCCGCCGGTGTGCGCTTTGCGGACATCCGGCACATCATCCTGACCCATCAGGACATCGACCACATCGGCTCGCTACCGGAATTGGTCGAAGCCCTGGACGGAGTCGAGGTGTGGGCGCACAACGACGATGTCCCGTACATCCAGGGGGAGCGGCCGCTCATGAAGATGAATCGGGATCGAATGGAGAAGTTGTTTGAGCAGTTGCCGGAGGACCGGAAGGAGATGGCGATGCGCATCCTAGATCACCCGCCGCACGCACACGTCGACCATATCCTGCACGGCGGCGAGACCCTGCCGTTCCACGGCGGGGTTCAGGTGATTCACACCCCGGGCCACACCCCGGGGCACATCAGTCTGTTCGTGCCGTCGGAGGGGTTGCTGATCTCCGGCGACGAGTTGCGCGTGGTCGACGGAGAACTGGAAGGGCCCGCTGAGGGAGCGACTCCGGACATGGCACAGGCGCTGAAGTCGCTGGGCAAACTGGTGCCCTTCGACGTGCGGACCGTCATCTGCTACCACGGTGGGACGTTCGACCGGAATCCGGCACAACGCATCCTCGCCCTGCACGAGGCCGCCGACCAGGCGGCGGGTAGGTAGCGAAGAGACCTTCCCATGCGGGTTGGGTCATCAGGAAGCGGACAGCCCGGCGGCTGTCCGCTTCCTGTGTTGTGTGTACGGAGACGGCAAGCCAATGGGACGGGCGTCGACGGCCGTTCGTCAGGCCCCTCTGCGGCGTTGCCGCCCAACCGCCTCTCGCCTTACCGAAGGCCGGCCAGAGATCCCATCGGGTCCCACGGCTTCAAGACAATCGGCTCCTGGGCCAGCGCCTGACGCAGTTCGTCCGAGAGGTACTTTTTATCCACCACGACCTGGTACATGTACTCATCGAACCACGCGTCGCTCATCACGTAGAACCCTTCGTTGCCCCGGTCTTTGCCCCAGCTGTTCTCGACCTTCCATCTATCTGGCTTGCCGTCGACGAGGTTCACGCCGGTGAACACCATCGCGTGGGTCATCAGGCTGGAGGCGTAGTCCAGCCGTTCCGCTTTGGTCATCCCGAATTGGGTGTCCAGCGCACCCTCGTAATCGAAGATGGCCGTGTCCATGATGCCTGCGTCACGCTCCAACATCTTGCCGACATCGCAACCGAACCACACCGGTACCCCGTCCTGCAGCTGCGCAAGCGCCAAGCGTTTGAAGGTATCGATGTCGACGTTGAGGTACAGCACGTCCTTTCCGCCCTCCACGTTGCCGAGGTACTGCACCGTGTACGTCCGGTTGAACGGCTTGTCAGCGGTCGGCGCGTTGATGACGCTCACGTAGTCGTGGATGTCGAACCCCGCATACTTTTCCATGAAAGACAGCGGCGTCAACCCAGTATCGCGGTGATACACGTTGTCCTTGTCGCGGTACTCGAAGTCAAACACCTGCGGCGGCTGACCGAGGAAGTAGCACAGAAGGCGGTAGAATTCGGCCATCATCCCTTGTTTCTCCGCGCGCAGTTCGGACAGCGGTTTGCCCGCCCGATACCCATCGCGCAGGCGGACCGCGTGTTCGCGCAGCTTCAAGGTGAGCAGGTGGTTCATCTGTGCCGACTGGCTGCTGTGGAACGTCTCCGGCATCACGTACTGCGGAACCACGCCGTACTTGTCGACCAGGTTGACGAACATGTCCCACTGGCCGCCGTCCTGCAGCGGGGACTGCAGAATCCACTGCACGATGCGGCTGTCCGTGTCTTCCTCTATCGTGTCAAACACCCGCTCGAGGAAGTAGTTCGCCTTCTCGAACTTATCCCAGAACATTTGATAGCACTGCGAGAGCTCGAACGGCTTCATGTTGTTGTGTTTCGCCATGTTGTGCCGAATCGTGTTCAACCCAGCGAACATCCAGCAGCGCCCGCTCTGCTTTTGGTTGGTGACCGGTCCGGTCTCAATCTCGGTGGAAAACGTGAACTGCATCTGAATGAACGCGTCGCGGTTCGCTGCGACGTTCTGAATGCCGTTCTTCACGATGGCGTTGGTGCGAATCTTGTTGTGCGGGTCGTTGCGGAACGCCTCCGCCAAATCCTGAACCTGCTGCAGCGAGATTGCGCCCTTCGACTCAACGCCAGTCATCACTTGCGCCATGCCAAGCCCACCTCTCCCGTGGTTGTTCCCGACCCGCTCCCGCGCACGCGAACGCGGTTCGGGCAGAGCGTTGCATCCGTTTTCAGACTAGGCAAATTCCATCGACAGAACCCATTATACACGACGGGCACAGCCCGTGGGATGAACATCGGACGGCGATGAGCGCAATCCCTGGCTGACCCCGCCAGGCGGGATGAGAACGGGCACAAACCAGCCGATAGAAAAACGACCGTTTCCCATTTGCGCCGCGCCACCCAATCGGCTACAATGGAAAACGGTCGACTTCATTGATACAGTGTGCAAGATCCCCATTTTCATTAACCGTTGACAATATTGTATCGCATTTTCCGCGAAGTGTCAACCCCCTGCAAAGGAGGAGATCGGAATGAACCGTCCGGCGAAGCCCGTAGGACCAGAGACGCCAGCGACAACCGACCGCCAGACCCTTCCGGGTTTGGACCTCGCATCCGAGCAGCGCCGTGTGGATGAGGTCGTTCGGGAGATCTCCAAACGCATCCAGGCGCTCGAGCAGCGCGCCTCCCACCTGCAGTCGCAAGTGGTGGAGAGCAAGCGGACGTTCTGGGAGGATGTCACCGTCAACCTCGAGGACGCCGACGAAGCCATCGAGACGGCCGCCAGCATTCGCCAACAGGCCGAGGTCCTCTCCGAGCAGGAGCGCAGCCACCGAGACGCCGCAAGCCAGTTGAAGACCCTGCGTCGGATGGAGAGCTCACCGTATTTCGGGCGGATCGACTTCCGAGAGGAAGGACAGTCGGAATCCGAGGCCATCTACATCGGCATCTCGTCGTTCGTCGACGACGGCGACGATTTCCTTGTATACGATTGGCGCGCCCCCGTGTCGAGTTTGTATTACGACTATGCGCCCGGCCCGGCGGAGTACACAGCCCCGGCGGGGCGTATCCGCGGTGTGATGGATGTCAAGCGCCAGTACCTGATTCGCGGCGGCCAAATCCGCAGCCTATTCGACACGGGCATCACCATCGGCGACGAGATGCTGCAGGAGGCGCTCGGCCAGCACGCCGATGCCCACATGAAGAGCATCGTCGCCACCATCCAGCGGGATCAAAACCGCATCATCCGCGATACCCGCAGTCGTCTGCTGCTCGTGCAAGGTGCCGCTGGGAGCGGCAAGACGTCCGCAGCCCTGCAGCGGATTGCGTATCTGTTGTACCGGTACCGCGAGTCGCTTCGGGCGGAGCACGTCGTCCTGTTCTCGCCAAACGCTCTTTTCGGCAGCTACATCAGTACGGTGCTGCCCGAGCTCGGAGAGGAGAACATGCAACAGACGACCTTCCAAGCGTACCTGGACCACGCCGTTGGGTCGGCGTTTGCGGTCGAAGACGCGTTTGACCAGCTGGAGTACGTTCTCACCCCGCCAGCGGACTTGGAAGATTGCAAGCGATACGATGCGCGGGTGGCAGGCATCCGCTTCAAAGCCTCGTTCGCCTTCCAGAACCTGCTCGACCGGTACGCGGACTGGCTCCTGAAGGACGGCATGATTTTCCGCAGCCTGCGCTTCCGGGGCCGCACGCTGATTCCGGCGAAGGCCATCAAGCGCCAGTTCTACCTGTGTGAGCCGCAGGTGAACCTGCCCAACCGCGTGCAACAGGTCCGGCGTTGGATGATGCAGGAGCTGAAGGCTTTGGCCGTGCGGGAGCGGGGAGAACGCTGGGTGGACGAGGCCATCGAGTTGCTCGACAAAGACACGTTCGTCGACGCATATCAGGCCCTTCGCCATCAGAACCAGTTCACCAAGACGTCGTTCAACGATTTCGACGCGGAGCGGAACTACCTCGCCCAGGTGGTGGTGGACCGCCAGTTCCGGAAGCTGCGCGCGGGGGTTCGCAAGCTGCGCTTCCTCGACGTGCCCGCCATCTACCGGCAACTGTTCAATCCCGGTTACGCGCAGCACCTCATCTCGCCGCGCCATCTGCCCGAGGACTGGGACGCCATCTGTGCCGACACGCGGGAGCGGTTGGCCGCCGGCAAGATGGGCTTCGAGGACGCAACCCCCTTCGTCTACTTGAAAGAGCGGATTGAAGGCGTGCGCCGGAACACGCTCGTTCGCCACGTGGTCCTCGACGAAGCGCAGGATTACGCACCGTTTCAGTTCGCACTGCTCAAGCGGCTGTTCCCCCACGCGCGGATGACCGTGTTGGGAGATCTCAACCAGTCCATTCACCTTCAGTCCGCCGGCGGTGCCGGGTTCGACGCTGTGAAGTCGCTCTTCCCAGAAGCTGAGACGGCGACGTACGAACTGATCCGCAGCTATCGGTCGACGCGGCCGATTGTGGAGTTCGCAGCCGCCTTGTTGGCGGGTCCCCAGCGGATCGATCCGTTCGACCGCCCTGGCCCCCTGCCGGTCCTCACCCGTGTTCCAGACGCGGCCCGACTGGCTTCGGCCGCCGTAGCCGCCGTCCGTGAACTGCAGCAACAGGGAAACCGCACGGTCGCCGTCCTCTGCAAAACGGCTGCGGAGAGCGCCGCGGCGTTCGACGCCATCCGGAAGGAGCTGCCCGACGCGCGGCTGGTCACCAAGGAAACCACGGCGTACCACACGGGGATTGTCGTCGTGCCGGTGTACCTGGCGAAAGGTGTGGAGTTCGACGGTGTCGTCCTGTGGGACGTGTCCGACCCGCGCTACAACCAGGAACACGAACGATTGCTGCTCTATACCGGATGCACGCGCGCGATGCACGGCCTGCACCTGCTCTCCAGCGGCGAGCCCAGTCGCTTTCTCGCCCACGTGGACCCTGCCAAGTTCGAGTTGCGGCGAACAAGTTTTCCGGACGGGCAGGAGGAATAAGACAGCGACAGGTGGCACATAGTATGCCTGGTGTCGCAGGACACCAAAAAGGGGGATATGCGATGAACGGGACGAATCCACAGAAGGTGAAGCAGGAGATCAACCGAGATCTGCAGGGCAAAGCCCAGGCGTCGACCGCCTTGGGTGGGAGCTTTGGCGCAACCAACAGCGTGTCGGGTACCAACCCGCAGCAGGTGCGTCAGGAGATTCAGAGCTCATTGTCGGGACAGGCAGCGTTCCAGTCCACGACAAATAGCCTGAGTGGAACCGCCCCGCAACAGGTCCGGCAGGAAATCCAGCAGAGTTTTTCCGGCCAGGCCGGCACCGCAATGGGGGCGGCCACCAACAGCCTGAGTGGAACGGACCCGCAGAAGGTCCGGCAGGAGATTCAGCAGAGCCGGAATTCGTCGAAGTAACCCCCGAACAGGGAGCCGAGCGCGGTCTGGACCGCTGCTCGGCTTCTTTGTGTCCATCCCGGCTGCTAATGGCCGAAGTACACGGTGGCCGCGCGGACCATGCCGTCGGATCGGTACGGAAACCCCTGAACGTCTGCCGCCATCGCGAGGATGTTGTTCTTGTGGTACAGGAAGACAGCCGGGGCGTCGTGCTGCAGGATGGCGGTGATCTCGGCGTACGTTTTTTGCCGGTCCGCCATGGACTGCTGCGCGCGCGCCTGAGTCAACAGTTGATCGACCTCGGGATTGCTGTAACCGACCCAGTTGAGCGGACCATTCGTGTAGAAGTACTGGCTCATGTTTTGGTCTGGATCAAGCCGCCCAGACCAGCCCTCGAGAATGGCGTCGAAGTTGTGGTTGTCCTGTGCCGCCCCGAGCGCTGCGGCGTCCAAGGTGTCAATCTTCATCTGAATTCCGTACTGTGCAAGCATCGACTGGACGGTTTGCGCCGTCAGTTGGTCACTCGCCAACGTCTTCAGCGTGAACGAGAACCCGTTTGGTTCACCGCCCTTCGCAAGGAGCCCCTTGATCTCGGCCGGGTTCGGAGCCGGCGCCGTGTCCGCCTGCTTGTCGTAGCCAGGGGATGCGGGGCTGAGCGCGCTGAAGCCAGGGACGCCTTGGCCGTCCAACACCACACGCACCAGGGCACTCCGGTCAATCGCCTCGTTCACCGCCTCCCGCAAGTACAGGTTCTTGAACGGACCCGATTGGGTGTTCAGTCCATACCCCGCCCACGCCCAACTCGGCTGGCTGATGACCCGGAAATTCTGGTTCTGCTCCAAGGACTGCACCTGCTGCGGAGGGACAGAGTCGATGATCTGCACGGCACCGCTCTCCAGGTTTTGCAGCTCCACATTCGGGTCCGTGAACGCCTTGAACACCAGCATATCCAGTTTCGGTTCATTCGGCTGCCAGTAGTGCGGATTCTTGACCAGCGTGATGTGGTCTCCCTGCAGACTGCTCTTGTACTCGAAGGGACCGGTTCCGACCGGATCGAGCCCGAAGTTCTTGCCCTCCTTCCGCACGGCGGTCGGGGACACCATCATCCCAGCCCGATCTGTCAGGATGGACAACAGCGGGCTGAACGGCTGCTTCAGGTGGATGACAACCGTGTGATCATCCGGCGTGTCGATGCTGGCGATGCTGGTCAACGCACTGCGCGAGGTCGACGTTGGGCCCATGTACCGCTCGAGGTTAAACTTGACCGCGGCCGCGTTGAACGGCGTGCCGTCCTGAAAGGTGATGCCCGTGTGCAAGTTCAAAGTGTAGGTCTTCCCGTCGGGAGACACGGTGTATGACTGGACGAGGTCCGGTTCAATCTGATTCTGGGGACCCAGCTGGAACAACGTGTCGTAGATGTTGTACATCACTTGCCGGTCAAACCACGCGCTCGATGTCAGCGGATCCATCGTGATGGGGTACGCGGTCAGCCCGATGTCCAACTCGGTTCGGTTGGACACCGCGGTCGCCCCTGAAGCGGCCATGTTGGTCGCCGCGCTCCCTCCGCCGTTGGCTCCGTTTGCGGAATTGCCACTCGTCGCCCCGCCTGCACCACCGCAGGCACTGACCAGCACCGCCGAAGCCGTCACCACCACCGCCGCGAACCCCAACCGCTGCGCGCCCCGTTTCATCCGCGTCCCTCCATCCCAGTACATGTGGCGGAATATTGCTATAACTATATCGAGGGCCAGCCCGATTGTTGACAGTTGTCACATGAAAATTTGCGCGAAGGCACATATTCAGGGCCCCATCCCCGGTCGAGCCTAACGGAACCGCGTTCCCTTGTTCGGCCGTAGCCGCCCCGGAACGCTGCTCCATCCGCCCCCAGCCCGCTACACAGCGGAACGCGGTTCCCTTATCGGCACACGGACGCCCCTTCCTGCCGAGGTTCGACCAACAACGGAACGGCGTTCCCTTGTTCGGTCGGAGCCGCCCCGGAACGCTGCTCCATCCGCCCCCAGCCCGCCACACAGCGGAACGCGGTTCCCTTATCGGCACACGGACGCCCCTTCCTGCCGCCCATAGCGGAACGGCGTTCCCTTGTTCGGCCGTAGCCGCCCCGGAACGCTGCTCCATCCGCCCCCCGCCCGCTACACAGCGGAACGCGGTTCCCTTATCGGCCTGCCCCTCCCGCCGAGGTTCGACCAACAACGGAACCGCGTTCCCTTCCTACCGCAATCCTACCGCAATCCTACCGCAATCCTACCGCAATCCTACCGCAATCCTGCCGCAATCCTACCGCTTTCCTACCACGCCGCGATGTGCCCGTCCGTCCGTGGCTCCGTTCCGCCGGCGAGGGATCCGCTCGGCATCCGCACAATCACCTGTCCACGTCCATAGCTGCCACCGTCGTGCGTGACCTGAATCTGGTGACCGCGGCGAACCAGCTGATCCACGATGTGATCTGGCACCGCCCGCTCCACCGTGAACCTCTTGCCTTCCAGCCACTGCCACCTCGGTGCGTCAAGCGCCGCCTGAGGGTTCATGTGGAAGTCGACCAGGTTGGATACGACCTGCACATGTCCCTGCGGTTGCATGTAACCGCCCATCACACCAAATGGCCCGACCGGCTGCCCATCCTTGGTCAGGAAGCCTGGGATGATGGTGTGGTAGGTGCGCTTGCCCGGCTCCAGTGCGTTCGCGTGGGTGGGATTGAGCGAGAACGTGTGCCCCCGGTTTTGCATCGCAACCCCGGTCCCCGGCACGACGATGCCAGAGCCAAACCCTTTGTAGTTACTCTGAATGTACGAAATCATGTTGCCGTCGCCGTCAGCAGCCGCCAGGTACACCGTACCGCTGGCCCGTGGACGACCGGGTTCCGGCTCCAGCGCCATCTCGCCAATCAACTTCCGCCGATCCGCTGCGTACGCCGGCGACAGCAGCTCCTCGACCGACACGCGCATCTTGCGCGGGTCTGTCACGTAGTGCTTGCCGTCAACAAACGCCAGTTTGATGGCCTCCATCTGTCTGTGGTAGGTCTCGACCGTCTCGCGCTCTGTGAACTCGAACCCGTTCAAGATATTCAGCGCCATGAGCGCGACGATACCTTGCCCGTTCGGCGGAATCTCCCAGACGTCGTAGCCGCGGTAGCGGACGGAGATCGGCTGCACCCACTCCGGCTGGAACGCCTCCAGGTCGGACTTTCGCAGGTAACCTCCGTGCGCTCGGAAGAAGGCGTCTATCCGCTCCGCAATCTCCCCCTCGTAGAAGTCACGCGCACCGGTCTCCGCTATCGCCCGGAGCGTTCGCGCGTGGTCGGGCAGCCGCACGATGTCGCCAGCCGCGGGGCCCTTCCCATCGGGTGCGAAGGTGTCGAACCAGCCGCGGTACTCGTCGCCCCGGAGCAGGTCCGCAAAGCGCTTGGCGCTCGCCGTCCAACCGCGTGCCACGGTCGGCGCCACCGCATGCCCTTCGTCCGCCAGTGCAATCGCCGGCGCCAGCACCTGCCGGAGCGACAGCCGGCCGAACCGCTCGACGAGTGCCGCCCACGCCGCCGGTGCCCCCGGTACCGTGACAGGGATGAGGCCCTCGCTCGGCATCTCGGTCAGACCTTTTCTCTGTAAAGTCGGGATGTCGAGCAACTGGGGTGCCGGTCCGCTCGAATTCAAGCCGTGCAGCTGACCGTTTGTCCAGACAATTGCGAACGCGTCGGACCCGATGCCGTTGGCTGTCGGTTCCACGACGGTCAAGGCTGCAGCCGTGGCGACCGCCGCGTCAATCGCGTTACCACCCTGCTGCAGAATCGTGAGGCCGGCCTGTGCAGCCAGCGGATGGCCCGTTGCGACCATCCCGCGCCGCGCGTACACCACCGTGCGCCGGGACGCGTACGGATACGTATGTGCATCGAACATGGTGCAGATCCCCTCTCCCAGACTGTGACCCCGAGAACGCGAACGCCGCTCAGTTGTGCTTACGCGGATCCAACCACTGCTGTAACCCGTCGCCGAACAGGTTGAACCCGAGAACCGCAATTCCGATGGCGACACCGGGTATCACAGCCAAATACGTCGCTTGCCCGAGGTACCCCTGCGCGTCGTGGAGCATCGTACCCCAACTGGCCGTCGGCGGAGAGACCCCTAACCCCAGGTAGCTCAAGCTCGCTTCCGCAATGATACCAGACGCCATGGCGATCGTCATTTGCACAATCAACGGCGTGGTGATGTTGGGCAGGATGTGCCGCCACATAATCCGTGCGTCCGACGCCCCCACCATGCGCGCGGCGCTGACGAACTCCTTCTCCAACTCCCCGAGCACCTGCCCGCGGACAATGCGGACGAAGACCGGCACGTAGCCAATCCCGATGGCAATCATCGCGTTCCGCTCGCCAGGGCCCAGCATGGCAGCCATCACCAACGCGAGAATCAGAAACGGGAAAGCCTGCATGGCGTCGATGATGCGCATGATGATCCAGTCGTCCCAAAACCCGCGGTAGAACCCACTGACGAGCCCCAGCGGCACGCCGATGATGAGCCCGACAATCAGCGCACCGATGGACACCGTCATTGAGGTCCGCGCACCGATGAAGATACGGGCCAGCTCATCCCGCCCGAGTTGGTCCGTGCCAAACCAATGGCTGGCCGATGGACCTTTGAGGATGTCCGAATAGGCCGGGGTGTTCGGGTCGTACGGGCTGATGAGGTTTGCGAAGATGGCGACCAGGAGCACCACCGCCACAATGATGCCGCCAATCACCAGTTGCCGGTTGCGGAGCATGGCCCGAAAGCGGCTGTGTCGGCGGACGCGCACAGCCGAGGTTGGTTCGAGCGACGGTTGTGCCAGCGCCATGTCACGCACGCCCCCTTTGCACGCGAATCCGCGGATCGGTCAGGCCATACACCAGGTCTACCAACAGGTTCACCACGACGACGAGGAGCGCAGCAATCAGCGCGCAGGCCTGGACCGTCGGGTAGTCGCGGCTGTAGACGGACTGGACAAGGAGCGAACCAAAACCCGGCAAGGTGAAGATCTGCTCCGTGATGACCAGGCCGCCAAGCAGTCCGGCAATCTGCAATCCACCGGTCGTAATCACCGGAATCAACGCGTTGCGCAGGGCGTGGCCCACAATCACGCCCCAGCCGCGCAGACCTTTGGCGCGAGCCGTTCGGACGAAGTCTTGGTCCAGCACGTCCAGCAGGCTCGAACGGAGCATGCGCAACAGCACCGCCGCCTCACGGATGCCCGTTGCGACCATGGGCAGAAACATCACGGAGAGGTTCTGGCCAAAGTTCTGGAATATCGGCACGTAACCGGAAGACGGGAAGATGTGCGCCTTCACAGTGAACCACACCAAAAACAAGAGGCCAATCCAAAACGGCGGCACCGACAACCCGATGGTGGAGACGAAGAGCGCCGTAAAGTCCGCCCACCGGCCACGGTACACGGCCGCCAACACGCCGAGCGGAAACGCAATCAGCAGCGCAACAATCACCGTTCCGACCGCCAACTCCACCGTGACGGGCAGTCGCTGGCCAATCAGCTTGGAAACCGGTTCATTGTCCAGCAGCGAGTTGCCGAGGTTGCCGTGAAACAGCCGCCCCATCCAGTCGAAGTACTGCACCGGCACGGAATGGTTCAATCCCAGCTGAGCGCGCAGCGCTGCGAGCGCCTGCGGAGTGGCATCCTGCCCCAGAATCACCTGCGCCGGGTCGCCCGGAATCAAGTGGATGAGACTGAACACCATGATGCTCAAAAAGATGAGGACCGGAATCATCGTCAGCAGCCGCTTTCCGACATATGCCATCGCTCAACCCCCCTGCACAAAAAGTGTTTGCCCCGGCACATGTCGGGTGTTCTGTCAGGCATGTGACCCGACGAGCCACCAGGTAGCGGCAGAGGGAGGTGGCGCGGACCGCGCAGGTCCACCGCCAACCACCCCCGACAAGCCGTCACCGCCGCATGACCGTTTACTGCCCGAGCGAGAGATTGATGAGCCGGAACACGCCGTCCGGGTACGCTTGGAACCCTTGCAGGTTCTTCGTGTAGGCGTACACGTTGTTCGGGAAGTACAGGAAAATGTACGGATCTTGTTGGTGCATCACGTTCATGAACTGGTCATACACCTGCTTGCGCTGGTTCATGTCCGAGATGGTCCGCGCTTTGTCGAGCAACTGGTCCACCTGCGGGTTGCTGAAGTTCGATCCGTTGTTCGGCCCCCCCGTGTGCCAGAAGCTGTACGAATCCTGGTCCGGATCTACACGCCCAGACCAACCGAGCGCCGACGCCTGGAAGTTGTGTTTGATGTTGTTGTCGAGCAGGGTGCTGAAGTCGAGTTGCTGGATCTTCATCTGAATGCCGTCTTGCTGCAACATGCTCTGAATCATCTGCGCCATCTGTACCGCGACGGAACTGGTCGAGGTCTGGTAGGTGAAGCTGAACCCGTTCGGGTCCCCCGCTTTCTGCAACAACTGCTTCACCTTTGCGTTGTCCGGGGCCGGCGGGGTCTCGGTCTTGGCGTCATAGACGGGTGACGCCGGGCTGAACGGCCCCCAGCCAGGAGATGCCTCGCCCTGGAAGACGACGTTGACGATGGCGTTTCGGTCAATCGCCGCATCCACCGCCTCACGCAGGTAGACGTTGTTGAAGGGAGCGGTGGACGTATTCAGGTAGAATCCCTGATAGCCAAGACCCGGCGTGTTCGAAACGACGAAATTCGGGTTGTTCTTGACACTCGCCAGTTGCGACGCCGGCACGGTGTCAATCAGCTGCACCGCTCCGCTCTCTAGGTTCGCCAGCTCCACGTTCGGGTCCGTAAAGATGTGGTAGACGACGTTCTGGATCTTCGGCGTTCCGTTCCAATAATTCGGATTCGCCTTCAGGGTAAGCGTTGATCCCTTGACACGGCTGACGAATTCGTACGGGCCGCTGCCAACCGGCTGGTTGGCAAAGTTACTGCCTTCCTTTTGCGCGGCCGTCGGCGAGACCATCATGCCGCTGCGCCCGGAGAGAACGCCGAGCAGCGGGCTGAACGGTTGGGAAAGGTGCAGCACCACGGTGTCATCGTTCGGTGTGTCGATGGACTGAATCGCTGTGAGCGACGATTTGCGTGCGGAGGAAGGCTGCATGTCGCGCTCCAGGTTGAACTTCACGGCCGCGGCGTTGAACGGCGTACCATCCTGGAACTTCACACCCTGTTGCAGGTGGAAGGTGTAGGTGAGTCCGTCTGAGCTGATCTCCCAGGTCTTCACCAGGTCACCGACAATCTTCCCGTCCGGCGTGAGAGCGAACAGGGTGTCGTAGATGTTGAGCATAATCTGGCGATCTACCAGTGCGCTGGACAGGGACGGATCGAGCGTCGGCGGGTCCGCGTTCAAGCCGATATTGAGCGTGCTGCCACTCGATGTCGACGGCGTCGAACTGGCCGTGTTCGCTGGAGTGTTCCCTGAACTTCCGGAAGATCCGTTGTTGCTCGATCCGCTGGTGTTCGAAGCGCCACCACCACAGGCGGTCAACGCCCCCATCGCAATCAACATTGCCGCTGCGGTCACGCTGGCCTTCATCATTTTCATCGTATTGCCCCCCTTTTGAAACTTGAAATCATACCAGCCGGCTGGGGCTGTCCAAACCACGATGCGCTGTCATCCGCCGCACTCGCGACCTTCGCCTTGAACACCTCGAGGTCTCGGGTGATATGGCGGTGCATCGCGTTCGCGGCAGCTTCCCCATCCCCCGCTTGCAGCGCCTCGACAATCGCGCCGTGCTCGGCGACGATGTTCGTCTGCAGGTTGTTCACCCGCAACACCAACCGGCCGTAGTACTGAATCAACGCAGACACTTCAACGAGAATCCGGATGAACCGCGTGTTCTCTGCCATTTCCCAGACGACGTGATGGAACGCCGCGTTCAGTGACAGCAGGTGCGCCATGTCCATCTGGTCCACACACCGTTTCGTGGCTGCTAGATTCTCCTGCAGTTGCAGCAAATGCTCCCCGTGTGCATGTCCCGATGCCACCGCTCCGGCCGCCTTTCGGGCCGCGGCGGGTTCGAGTGCCAAGCGCAGGTCGTACAACTCGAAATAGTCCTCCAGCGATGGCTGAAACACGCAGATGGCGCCGTCTTGTTCCGTCAACAACTGGTCTTTCAGAAGCAACCGAATCGCTTCGCGTACCGGGCTGCGACTGACCTGTAAATCGGCTGCCAACCGGGTTTCGACAATCTTCTCGCCCGCAGCGATTTGGCCAGTCAGGATGCTGTCCCGGAGGTATTGATAGACTTGGGTGACCAGTGGCTGCGCACGCTGTATCGGTTGCAGAACAACACCCCCACGGGCGACCGTCGGCCGTCGACGGTCATGGATGATGGACCTATTATAGAGGTCACTATTCTGATAGATCAACGGTTCTGTTCATTTGTCGTATATTGAATCATTTGGCGCGGTTGGACGCGGCCATCTCCGGGATGGCCGCGTAGAAGACAAGGTTCGAGGTATCCTCCACAACACAGTGAGGGGTCAGCGGCGAAAGACGAGCTGTCCACGGACGACGGTGTGGGTGACTGTCCAGTCCGGGTCGACGGCGATGAGGTTCGCGGGCCGTCCCGGCAACAGTTCTCCATGAGGCAGTTGCAGCAGGCGCGCCTGGTTACGGGCAGAGACCAGCGGCACGTCCGATGGCTGGATGGCGCGGATGCGCAGGAGGTTCTGAATAGCGACATCCAGTGTCAGTGCACTGCCCGCCAAAGTCCCGTCCGCGAGACGGACGGTTCCGTCCCGATAGTAAACCGGCTGCCCGCCGAGCTGGTACGTACCAGGAGGCATGTCCGTCGCCTGGACCGAGTCCGTGATGGCCAATACCTTCTCTGCCCCCTTGACGCGTACCGCCGTCCGCAAGGCTGCCGGGTGCACGTGATGCAGGTCCGCGATGACTTCCACGTAGGCCTCTTCGGTGTCCAACGCCGCACCGACCAACCCTGGCTCCCGGTGGTTCAATCCAGACATCGCGTTGAACAGGTGGGTCGTCGAACGGATCCCCCGTCCGTAGCCGGTGCACGCATCGCTGTACGACGCGTCCGAGTGCCCCGCGGACACCACCACGCCCAGCCGGTTCGCCGCATCTATCAGCTCTGGCGCCCCCGCGACTTCCGGCGCCATCGTGATGAGACGAACGGCGCCCTCCGACAACTGGACCCACCGTTCCAATGCGGACGGGTCTGGCCGTCGCACGTACTGCGCAGGCTGGGCTCCCGGCCGCTTCGGGTTGATGTACGGCCCTTCGATGTGAAACCCGAGGATTTCCGCCCCAAATGCGTCTCCAGCCGTCGCGCAGAGGGCCGTGTCGCGGTGCTCCCGGTAGGAGCGCAGGACCTGTTCAATGTCGGCGTCCGGCGCCGTTACGGTCGTGAGGAGCAGGCCCGTCGTGCCGTGACGAGCGTGTGTCGCGCAGATCTGGCGAAACGCCTCCGGCGTCGCGTCCATCGTGTCGGCGCCGCCGCCCCCGTGCACGTGGATGTCGACGTATCCCGGCAACAACCGACCCTGTGTATCAATCGCGACGGCGCCCTCCAATTCTCCGGCCGAACAAGCGCCGACCTTCCGAATCAACCCATCCTCGCACAGGATGTCGGTGGGTTTGCCGCCCAAGTACCCAGAGATGACGGTTTTCATGAGCCATCGCCTGCCTTCTCTCCAATTCCGTCTCCTCCAGTATGCCATAGATGGGGACGCTACAAATTGCCATGGCAGGTCGCGTTGACAACGTTCTCGCGATAGATGATATTTGATTTGTTCGTGCAATTTGGATAAGGTGGATTGCACGGCGCAAAACAAAAAGATGCAAGGGTTATGAGATTGGGGGAGGGGGTGAAAGAAATGGAGAACTCTCCGGGCAAAAAGAAGGGCAGCCCGTGGTGGTACCTGCTCGCTGTCATCCCGTGCATCGGCACGCTGTTCCCCTCGTTTTACTCGTCTGTGTCGCCGACGCTGTGGGGCATTCCGTTTTTCTACTGGTATCAGATGCTTTGGGTCATCATCAGTGCCGTGCTGACCTTCATCATGTACCGGGCGCTTCGGGATTCCTGATTCTTGGGGTGACAGGGAGGGAGGATACAGAGGCCTATGAAATGGGCTGCACTCACCGTATTTATTATCTTCTTTCTGCTTGTGACGGTGCTTGGCTTCGTGGCTGCCCGCTGGAAGAAGGCGGATTTGAACCACTTGGAAGAATGGGGATTGGCGGGCCGGCGTTTCGGAACGCTCATCACCTGGTTCCTCGTCGGCGGTGACTTGTACACCGCCTACACATTCATCGCGGTGCCCGCGCTGATGTACGGGGCCGGCGCCCTCGGGTTTTACGCCGTACCGTACACCATCGTCGTGTACCCCATCTTTTTCATCATTCTGCCGCGCTTCTGGTCCGTCGCGCGCAAGCACGGGTATGTAACCGTCTCCGACTTCGTGGAGGGACGGTTCGGTGACAAGACCTTGGCCCTCGCCATTGCAATCACCGGCATTGTCGCGACGATGCCGTACATCGCGCTGCAGTTGACCGGCATGCAGGCTGTCCTCAGTGCGATGGGCATGGGCGGTGACTGGCCGCTGATTGTCGCCTTCATCATCCTGGCGCTGTACACGTACACCAGTGGCCTTCGGGCACCGGCGATGATTGCCGTTGTCAAGGACCTGATGATCTACATCACGGCGCTCGCGGCCATCATCATCATTCCCATCAAATTGCACGGTTTCGGCAACATCTTCCACGGTGCCCAGGCGGCACTCGCGACGCACACGCCGCCGGGAGCCTTCGTGGCGTCTCCCGCCCAGTTTTCCGTCTACGGAACGCTCGCGTTCGGCTCCGCACTGGCGCTGTTCATGTACCCACACGCGATGACCGCCGTCTTCAGCGCGTCCAGTCGCCGTGTCGTGAAGCGCAACATGGCGCTGCTGCCAGCCTACTCGTTCATGCTCGGCATCATCGCCCTGCTTGGCTTTATGGCCTTGGCCGCGGGGGTGCAGACCAAGGTGACGTCGAACGCGGTACCACTGCTGTTTTTGAAGGAGTTCCCGCAGTGGTTTGCGGGCTTTGGCTTTGCAGCTATCGCCATCGGCGCGTTGGTGCCCGCGGCTATCATGTCCATCGCGGCATCCAACCTGTTCACGCGCAACATCTACCGTCCGTTCTTCAAGAAGGACGCGACGCCGGCCCACGAGGCGAAGGTGGCCAAGATTGTGTCGCTGATTGTGAAGGTCGGCGCGCTGGTGTTCATCCTTGGCTTTCCGCAACAGTACGCCATCAGCATGCAACAGGTTGGCGGCATCCTGATTCTGCAGACGTTCCCGGCTCTGGTGTTCGGCCTCTACACCCGCTGGTTCCACCGGCGCGCACTGTTGATTGGCTGGCTGGCTGGCATCGTGTACGGCATCTACATGTGGGGTACGACGGGTTACAAGTCCACCACGTACGTCTTGCACCTCGGCGGCGCGACCATCGCTGGGTACGCAGCCATCTGGGCGTTGATTCTCAACATCGTCGTCGCCGTTGTGTTGACGCTCATCTTCAACGCCGTGAAGCTGAGCCGCGGTACCGACTCGACAACGGCGGCGGATTACCACGTCGAAGCGAACCTGTAACCAGCCGAGATCAAAGATCGGATTTGCGAAACCGAGCTTCCTTGCTGGAGTGTACCTTCACTGGCCTGAGGCGGAACCGTCCCTCCGCTTCAGGCCAGCGCTTTGTCTGCCCCTCAGCCCGCCAGTCGCTGTAAGTGGGGCCGGTCAGCGAGATCGGACAAAAGTCTGTTGGAATTTGTCGAAACACAGCGGATCTGTTGTACTATAGATGCATCAGATAGGGTACGGATGCCGTTGGTGCAGGGGGATGGACCGGTTGGAAGCCGGACCATGGCGACATCTCTGCGGTCTCCCCGTCGCCTGGCCGCGATGGACGGCAGACCGGCCTGCACTTTGGACAACCCTTGAAGGAGCGAGTGCCCATGGCGCACGAACCCGGTTCCACCGGGACCGCCGAGGCAGAAGCGGCCCGGCCAAACCTGTTTCGCAGGATGTTGCACTTCCTTCGGGGCTCAAAGCAGCCTGCTGTACTGGACATCGACGTCACAACCAACGATGCTGCAAACGACGCTTCACCCGTGGACCGTCCGGAAGCAGTACCGGAAACAGAGGAGGTCGTCCGCCGCCCCATGACGCAAGGGTACATGGAGGATGAAACTTCGGCGAGCCTGTTGCAGGCGGCCAGCCGGATGATTGAAGACAGGCGCGCGCTGAAGACGGAGATTCAAGAGCTGCGGAAGCAATTGGAACTTGCAGAACGGCGAACTCATGAGGTGGACGACGCTCGCAGACGCACGGAAGCATTGCTTCGGCAACGCGAGATGGACCTCGAGCAAGAGCAGCACAAAGTGGTGGATTATCAATACAAACTCCAGCAACTGCAGGAAGATTACGAGCAGTTGCTCGCCGCGCGCAACGGCGAGTACGAGCGTCTGCAGGGTCAAATCCGCGATATGCAGGCTCGATATGAGAGCCTCAGTGCGGATTACGGAAAGTTGCGCCGCGAAACGTCCGCTCAGGTCGAACGGCTGGAGGCCTTGCTGCGCGCCGCGGAGATGAAAAACGCACAATTGGCTGCCGAGAGCGAAGCCGTCCGTAAAGAGAACGTGAACCTGACGCGGCGTGTCACCGAATTTGCACGCCAGATATCTGGCATCCTGGGACAAGCGCCGGTTGATGAAGCGCCCGTCGCCCCTGTGCCGATTCGTCCGACGTTGGCGACGAAAGGCGACAGCGAGCGCGCCAACGCTTGATGCAGGTCTGCGACGGCCCTGGGTCGTGCTTTCGCGCTGCGAGCGGATGGATACGTTCGCAGCCATCCTTCCCTGACGAGGTCTGCACATGATTGAGGTTCTCGACGTCCAAATGGACTCGCTGGGTCCGTTCGCGCGGGTCCGCGTCCACCTCAAGGATGGCGCACGCGACATCCGCTGGGGCTTGGACGCCTTCAGTTTTCATCACTTACACACGGCGTTCCAATCCCTGGCGCCGTTCCGGCAAACGGCTTCCAGCGAACGCGCCGTAGCGGCCTATCCCCGTTTGGCGTGCGAATGGGATGCAGACAATCGAGCTTTTGCGGGCCGTCTCTTCATCGCAACGGCTCCGGTGCACGCACCCCTTTCTCGGGCGAACGTCTGCTTCGCGTGTTCGACGCTGTTCGCGGCGAACCTCCGCTGGCTGGAGCGCATCACGTCGGTCAGAGAACTGACGGACGACCTCCTCTTGGATGCAGAGGACGGCCGGAAACGGGACGAGTCGGAGGCGTGGCCCACATCGACGGAGACCGTGAAGCGCGGCGTTTCCACCCCGAGACACACAGCCGCACGCCCATCCATCTTTCAAACATGTGCCGTCATCGCCGCTTCCGTGATTGCGGCCGCGAGTGGCATCCTACTCGTCGCGGGACCGCGACCTGGGCAACAGATTTGGTCCACCTTGAAACAGAAGGCAGGCATCGTGCACGTGGTGTATCCGCATCCCAGCAAGCGGTCCAGCGGGGCGTTGGATACGGAGCCGTATACCGCGCCGGCTTCCTGACATCCTGTCCGTGCGAGCACGGGAGCCCGGTCGACGCCGACCCCACCAGGATGAAACCTTCCCACCGCGATTTTCCTTTCTCCACTGGCCGAATCAGTGAACTTTTTCCCGTTGGGCACGGTCTGTACCCAGTGAATCCGCGGGTATACCCGCCACGCCGTGGTGCACCATGCCCGCGGGCATCAATGAAGGGGAGGCCCCATGAACCTCGTCCGTAAAACGGCGTTGACGTTTCTCAACAAACTGGCGGTCTCCGTACTTGGATTTTTCAACAGCGTCCTTTTGGCGCGGTTCAACACGAACCTTGGCTTTGGCTACTACCAGACGTCGGCCTCTATCAACAGCGTGCCAACGACGTTCTTTGGCGGCTATACCGGCTATTACGCGTACGCCATGGCCCGTCGAGACGACGAACAAGCCGAGGTCCTGCAGGTCGGCAACCTGTTCGTCTTCACGCTTTGCGCAGGTGTCGCGCTCGTTGCGGCGGCCCTGCGGATCAGTGGTTGGGTTCACCTGGCGAACACTGTTTGGTGGGCGCTCGCCTGTATGCCGTTTGCCATCCTGTTCAATCACGGGACGAAGTTGTTGCAAGGTCAGAACGAGATTGGCCGATTGAACGCGGCGAACCTGTTGCAGCCAGCAGTTCTGGTGGCGGTCGGCATCACCCTTCTGTTCGGGTTTCGCCACCTTCCGCCGGGGCAGCGCCTGCACTGGACGTACGTGGCGTGGACGGGCTCCTACGCCTTGGCTGCCGTGTTCACGATGAGTAGCGCCTGGCGGCTGGCCCGTGTGCCGCGGCCATGGCGCATCGCGTATCAGGCCGATATCTGGCGGGAGATGTGGAGATACGGCAGCTGGCTCTCCGTTTCGAATGCCGTGAATATCGTCAACTACCGGATCGACTTCTGGTTTGTCGCAGCGCTGTGGCCCCGAGAGGCGTCAGAGTACGCCATCGCAGTGACCGCATCCGAGGTCTTGCTGCAGGTTTCCGGGTCGATTGCGGTCGTCGTGTTCAAACAGATGACCAGCGGATCAAGAACCGACGCCATCCGTGTGACCGAGCTTTCGTTCCGCCACACGCTCATTTCGTCGGTCATCGCCGCCATTCCGATGTACGTCGCCTTTCCTTGGTTGATTCATATCGCGTACGGCTCTCGCTACGCGGGGTCGGTGGCGCCGTTTTTGATTTTGCTGCCGGGACTCATCCTGAAGTCCGCGGGGAACGTGTTGATTCAGTACGCCACGAATCAACTGGGCTCACCGCAGACATCGATTTGGATGAACGGATTGTGCGCCGCCGTGAACGCAGCCGTGTGTGTGTCGCTGGTCCCGCACTTCGCGCTGCCAGGCGCTGCGCTCGCATCGACTGCGTCTTACGCTCTGTCGCTCGCGGTCTACGTGGCTTGGTTTAGCCGGGTGAACCAGGTTCCGCCAAGCGGTCTGTGTGCCATCCGCAGGACGGACTTCGTGCCGTATGTGGACGCCGTTCGGGCCGCGTGGAACCGGTCCATCGGACGAGCCCGCTAACGACGATACCGTCAAGCTGTAAAGGAGGATGCATCGCATGCGTGCTGTTCAAGGTGTGTGGGAAGTCGCGTCGTCGCTTGGCGTCATTGCAATCCAAGCAGCGGCTCTCGCGTTCTTTGCGGTGTTGCTGTTCGTGCTTCGGGTCGTCCGCCGCGAAGCGTGAGGGATGGACAGGGAAGGCGGAGGGACGGGGACCCTTACCGTGACCTCCGCCGGCGGAGCAGGACCTGCGTGACGCAACCGACCCCAATCAACCAAAAGAGACACAACAGGACGATGCCAATCAAGGGGATGTTCATAAAAGCCGCCATCAGTCCAGCACCGGCCAGCGACAGAGCCCAAGTCGGGCGGGATTCTTCGCCTCGCATGACAAGCCGCCCTACCCACAGGGAAACGGCCGACAACCCCACAACACCTGCGACGACGTAGGCAGCTAAGACAATCCCCGCCAGTGGCAGCGCAATCACGGTCATGCCAAGTAAACTCACGACAGACAAAACGGCCAGCGTCATGAACACCCCGAGCAAACCCAGCCTGCGAACGGACGCGTCCTCACTCGCGAGTGGCAAGCGCCGCCCCGCGAGCCCGGCCGCAATTAAGACCGCGACCAAGACGAACACCACGCTGACCGCTAAGCTGGCCGCCCACAAGCCAAACGCCACCATCAATCCAAACAGTGTCCCATTCCAGAACGGCGCGTTCAACGACAGTCGATAGACGCCTTCCACGTGTGCTCCGCGATCTTGCCGAATCACACCGCCGATGTCGACCACAATCCCTGTCCGGGCCGTCGAGGTCAGGTGGACGTCACCGTCGAGCACCACCAGCAATTCTGTGACACGCCCCTCCACGGTGACGTTGTGTCCCATCACGAGCACGTCTTCGACCACCTCGTTCTGGGAAATCGTCGTCGGCTGGCCGCGGACCAGCGCTTCAATGGCGCGGGTCTGGGCATGCGCCGGAGGGGCCCATGCGAACACCACCGCGAGCGTCAGGCCCATCCAGAGAAGGACTCGCCGCAGCGAAAGTCGCGAGCTCATGCGGTCACCTCAGAAGATCGCAGAATGCGGACTGCGCCGAAGATGGACAAACCGGCCAGTACGCCGCACAGAACCATGACACCAATGGTCCATGCCGCCCCGGACGTCGACAGGAACAGCACGGTGCTGTGCAGGGCCGCCAAGAACAGGCGCGTGGACGCATGGACGAAGCGCCCAACCGCCGTCGTC
Organism: Alicyclobacillus sp.; assembly: GCA_023511295.1. Lineage (GTDB taxonomy): Bacteria > Bacillota > Bacilli > Alicyclobacillales > Alicyclobacillaceae > JAIMBT01. The sequence goes on along the minus strand of JAIMBT010000019.1, from coordinate 27,125 downwards.
AACGTCCAAACCATTGCACTCACAAGTGCGAGTACACAAACTGCGTATACAACTGCCAGCCGCTTCGCCTGTACGGTTCGATGACGCTCGACAATCGCCTGCAGCACCCGTTCTGCCATCGTCGACGGCACGTTGACGGACAGCAGGTCCGCGCGAATTGCCGCGGCCTCGTGCAACAGCGCATGATAGACAGCAGCACACCCGTCACAGTGCGTTAAGTGCGCTTCTATCTCGATCCGCTCGGCATCCGCCACCTCACCGTCCATGTACGCGGACAGCCGAGGCTCGACAGCCGTACATTCCATGTCAGCCACCCCTCTCCTCATCCAGGTGCGCGCGCAACTGTGCACGCGCGTTGTGCAGTCTGGAGCGAACGGTCCCGACGGGTATGCCGAGAACCTCTGCCATCTCTTCGTACCCCAAACCGTGCAGCTCCCGCAACACCAAGACCGTGCGCTGCAGCGGGGTTAAACGCATCAGCGCTTCGTGCAGTTCGAGCCGTGCGTGTACCGCGGCGTCCCGCGGGTCGTGCAGCGTCGCGAGCCGGGTTTCATCGAGCGGTCCGGCCCGCTGGTTGGATGATCGCTGCTTCCAGTCTATCGCCGTGCGCACCGTGATACGCGCGAGCCACGTCGGAAACGTCCGTTCATCGCGAAGCTGTTTCAATGATTGATGAACCTTGAGAAAGACTTCCTGACTGACGTCTTCCGCGTCGGTCGGCTGCCGAAGAATGCCGTACGCGGTTCGGTAGACGAAGTTCTGGTAGTTGTGCACGAGGCGCGTGAATGCGTCCAAATGGCCGCGCTTTGCCTTCCGGATGAGGTCCAGATCTGCTTCGTTCAAACGCTCAACCCTCCTCCGGTCCACAACACGCCGGTTGCACGGACGGTACGACTCGCGCCAATTGAAATGACCGGATGAAACCCGATGAAGTTCAGTCTGCAGGGTAACGGCAGCCATTGCAAGTGAGAGCAGGGCGAAACCACCCGGAGCCGACACCAAAGAGGGGACCTGTCCACGCGATCCACTTCGCGTGTTCAGGTCCCCAGACAGTCCGGGGAAGGTCTACTGCCGATGGGCCTCGTCCTGAATCTCGGCCCGAAAACCGTGAATCGCTTCCTCCCGGCGCGCGTTCTTCTCTTCCATCGCAGCTTTGTCCTCCGGCCGCATCTCTTCTCCGTGCGCCTTCAGGTAGTCCTTCGCTTCCCGCATGTTCTCCATCGTGTTGGCAATCGCATGTTGCAGCCGTTCCACATTGTCCGAACGATCATCCGGTTTCGCCACCAGATCACACTCCCCTCGCGAAGATGCAAGCCAACCGCAGAGCCAACGGCTCCACCGTTCGCCGAGCATAAGATGCGTCATCTTCGGGAAAGTATGTCTCCAGCTTCACCCTGTGCGATCTTCACCGAGGGCCACACGGAGGTGCCCGCCGGCCCGTTCCAACAGCCGTGTACCGACCTCGGCTGACACACCGCGTTTGAGCATCAGGATGGCGAGTTTCACCTGACCCCGTGCAGCGGTCAATGCGGTGGCCGCCTCAGCCTCGGTTACCCCTGTCACCAGTCGAACAATCCGATTCGCCCGAACCTGTAGTTTGTGGTTGGTCGCCTTCATATCCACCATGAGGTTCTTATAGACCTTACCCAGCTGAACCATGGTACCCGTGCTGAGCATGTTGAGAACCATTTTTTGTGCAGTCCCGGCCTTCAACCGGGTTGACCCCATCAGCACCTCCGGCCCCGTGTTGACGTCGATGGCAATCTCACTCAACTGCCCTAGAACCGAGCGTTCGTTGCACGTCACGGTGATGGTAAGAGCCCCAGTCTGTCGCGCGAAGCGGATGGCACCCACGACGAAGGGGGTCCGTCCACTGGCGGAAAGTCCAACCACGATATCCTTTCCGACCAAGTGGCGTTGCTTTAATTCGTCCGCGGCAGCGGTTTCATCGTCCTCGGCGTTCTCCACCGCTTCAAACACCGCGTCCCTTCCTCCGGCGATGATGGACTGAACGAGTTCCGGCGGTGTGCTAAAGGTTGGCGGACACTCGGCTGCGTCCAGAATCCCAAGCCGGCCGCTGGTACCAGCTCCGACGTAAAATATTCTTCCGCCTCTGCGAACCCGTACCACAATCGCTTCAATCGCGCGTGCAATATCCGGCAAAACCTTTTCAACGGCAAGCGGAACGGATTTTTCAGCCTCGTTCATCAGCGAAATCACTTCCAGCGCCGTCGAGCGGTCTAATCGTTCAGTGGCCTTGTTCGGTTGCTCCGTCTGCAAGTGTTCCAGCATGCATCATCGCCTTCCGATATTTTCCTATGGATTCTTCGGTACAGGCCTGTCAGCGGACCGGTTGTTACAAGTATGGTCGTGCGGCAGTTCACGACACGCCCATGCTCAGAGGTTCCGTGCAGCTTCCCCTATTTTCACAAATGCCATTGGGCGTTGTAAAGTGTTTGCTTTTTTATCATTAGCACAGTAAAAATTTTTTTCGTAATCTATTGCCGGATGGCCGGCCTTCCCCCTATACTAACGATAGAAAGAATTCCATACACGGAGGTCTAGTATGGCGATTCCGGGCGGCGGCCTTGTTCGACTCCGTGAGTCCTTGGAAGGTCTTTCGGATTCAGAGCGGAGAATTGCTGAATTTATTTTACAAAACCCATCAGAGTTCGTGAACATGACCATTCAAGAAGTCGCTGCCCACGGTGGGAGCAGTACCGCAGCTGTGGTACGTCTGTGGAAAACTCTGCAGTTTGCAGGATTTCACGACTTGAAGCTGAGGGTAGCCGGAGACATTCCGTACAATGCGGGGAATGACGACTACAGCGAATTAAAGCTCGGTAGCGGCTATGGGTCGATTCTACAAGCCATCGAAGAGACGCACGTACAATCGATTCAAAACACGCTGCGGCTGCTGGATGAGGCGGCCATTCAAACCTCTGCATTGCGGATTGTCGAGGCGGAACGGGTGATGGCCTTCGGAGTCGGCGCATCCTGCGTGGTGGCGGAGGATATCGCACAGAAGTTGACACGTGTCGGGTTTCCTGTCTATGAGACGTCCGATTTTCATAAAGCGGCCGTGTTTGCAGCCCAACTTCGAAAGGACGACGTCTTGATACTGGTCTCCCATTCCGGTACCACATCCGATGTGTTGGAGATTGGTCAGATTGCCAAGCGTCAGGGTGCTCACCTCATTGCGGTTACAAGGTTTGGTGACACACCCCTCACTCGGATGTGTGACACCAAGTTATTTGAAAGCGCTGTCGAGCCACCGCGCCGAGTCGCTGCCACCAGCTCTCGGATTGCGGCCCTAACCGTCATCGACCTGTTGTTTGTATACCTAGCGAACCAGTATCATGAGCAGATTCACGATGCTCTGGACGTTACCCTGGACGTTGTCAAAGGCCATAAATTCCGTAACTGAGGTGAGGCGCATGCGTAGACGTCGGTGGCATGTCATCGTCGGCTTTCTCGGACCCGCACTGATTCTCTACCTGATTTTTATTGTGTACCCGTTCCTTTCTAGCCTTCGCTACAGTTTGTACAACTGGAATGGCGTCGGCCCGCTCACCGATTTCATCGGGATTAAGAACTTTACATTTGTCTTGTTCTCCCATTCGTTCGCCCCAATGTTTTGGCGAGCTGTCTGGCACAACCTGTACTTCTTCGCGATGTCCATGGTGTTGACCACCATCTTCGGCTTGCTGTTGGCCTATCTGCTGATTGGGATCAAAGAACGCCCTTCGAGGTGGTTTCAGGTCTTCTATTTCATCCCGATGGTGGTTCCTCCCGTGGTCGTTGCTTATATCTGGAGCATGTACCTGGAACCGGGATACGGGGCGATTCCCCAACTGCTATCGGCCCTCCATTTGGATGCGCTGAACGTGCCGTTCCTTGGCAGCGAGGCACTCGCGCTGCCAACGATAGCCGTGATCACTGCCTGGGCCGGCATGGGGTTTCCCATCTTGATTTTCATCGCGTCGATGTTGAACATTCCGGAAGAGATGATTGAAGCAGCGAAGGTGGACGGAGCAGGCCGGTGGCGAACCTTCCGGTCCGTCATCTTCCCCTTCATCCGCCCGACATTTTTGACCATCACGACACTCAATTTCGTCGGCGCGTTCAACGCATTTGACCTCATCTACATCATGGAGGGCACGCAAGCAGGACCGAATTACGCCACAGACGTCATTGGTACACTCTTCTACCGGACAGCTTTCGGCGGATTCGGCACGACGGCTCAGGGAGTTGGATTGGCGACTGCCCTGGCGTTCGTGGGCTTTTTCATCGTCATGATTGCGTCCGCCATCTTGGTCTTCCTACAGCGACGGGCTGCGATGGATCTGTAGGCCAGAGCCGACAAGGATACTTGGGAGGAGATGAAGCTCCATGCAATTCAAACGCCCTGTCGTTGCCTATGTCATTCTCATCATTGCTGCCCTCGTTGCGCTCTACCCGCTCGTGGACGTGGTGTTGATGTCGTTTAAAGATTTGCCGGGCATTGTATCGAGTCCGTTTTCTCTACCAACCTCCTGGCACTTCGACAACTACACGACAGCCTGGAGCCAGGGCAACCTCTTGCTGTATCTCGTCAATACGGCAATCGTGTCCGTCGTGGCCGTGGTCGTCATCGTGTTCTTCTCGTCCTTGGCAGCTTACGTGATAGCGCGCTTCGACTTTCGCGGGAACCAGGTCATCTATCTGACATTCCTCGCTGGGCTCGCGCTGCCGATTCAGATGATTGCCGTTCCATTGTTCATCCTGATGAAGCAAATTGGGCTGGTTGGCAACTTGTTGTCCGTCATCCTCATCTATGCCGCCAGTGGGTTGTCCTTTAGCGTCTTCCTGTTGGTGAACTTTATTCGAAGTGTGCCAAAGGACCTCGAAGAAGCGGCAACCCTTGATGGTGCGAGCTACTTCCAAATTTATTGGCACGTCATCTTGCCACTCATCAGACCGTCACTCAGTACGACCGCACTGCTGAACTTCTTGACCGCGTGGAACGGCTTCTTCTTCCCACTAATCTTGCTGACGAACCCGAACCGAATGACGGTCGCAGTGGGTGTACTGTCCTTCGTCGGCCAATACTCAACACAATGGAACCTGTTGCTGCCGGCGTTGGTCATCGTCATGTTGCCAACCATCATCGTGTTTGCCCTTGCGTCGCGACAGTTCATTCGCAACATGACCGCAGGTGCGGTGAAGATGTAAGTCCGAAGCCATTCCAGTTGGCTGTCAAAAAGGAGGTGGATCGGTACCGGGGAACTACGGGAGTGTATCCGACCAACGCAACGGGAATTTTGAACGTACGAGGGGGTATCGTTGTGGACAAACGTAAGCGTGCAATCCTTTCTACAGCCGCAGCAGGGGCCGCACTGACCGGGCTGCTCGCTGGCTGCGGAACCGGCAGCTCTGGGGGGACGGGCAACGCCTCATCTGGAAGCGGTGCCGCGCAGACAGTCACCGTCTGGTCGTGGCGTTCCCAGGACGCCAACCTGTGGAAGACCGTTCAACAAGATCTACAAGCTCAAGGAGACAATATCAACATCCAATTCCGCGCTATCAACGCGACCAGCTATGACTCCGTTCTTCAGACCGCCATGGACGGAGGGAAAGGTCCCGACATCTTCTATGGCCGAGCGGGTGAAGGAACCCTACAGTACGCCGCAGCAAATATGATCGAGCCGCTCGACAACATTGCGAACCTGTCCGGCATCAACAAGGGCGCGCTTCAGACCGCGCAGTTGAACGGGAAGACCTACGGTGTGCCGTTTGCCATCCAAACCATGGAGGTGTTCTACAACAAGGACATCTTCGCAAAGTACAACTTACAACCACCAAAAACTTGGAATGACTTTATCAACATCTGTAAAACCCTCAAGCAAAACGGTGTAACACCGTTGTACACAATGGGGATTCAAGGTTGGATGCAGGCACTGAACTTTGACGAAGTTGCTGCGAGCACCATCGGCAACACCTTCGCCCAACAACTCGTCGACAAACAGGCCAAGTACAATGATCCACCGTTTGTCGATGCGCTGCAGAAGTATCAATCTCTAGCGCCGTACTTCGAACCAAACTTCCAAGCCGTCGGCTCAGCAGGAAATGAACAGGAGACCCAGTTTGCGTTGGGTAAGTCGGCCATGGTGATGGACGGTATTTTCGACGTACCGACGATTGAGCAGTACAACCCGAAACTGAACTTGGGAGCGTTCCTGATTCCGCCCGACAATGCCAATGGACAAGCAAAGATTGACTGGTACGTTGACGGCGACATCTGCATGAACAGCGCCATCTCGAATGCAGCTGAGAAGAACGCAGCCGAAAAGGTGATTGCCTTCACAGCTACCAAGCAATTTGGGCAGGCCTTCACCGACATCGCGGGCGAGATTTCTCCGATTGCCGGCGTTCAGGTACCGTCCAAATACCCGCTGTCCGTTCAGGCGTACAAATGGTACCAGTCGGTTCCCATCACGCCCCTGTTTGGAATCCGCAGCCCAATGGACACGCCGCCCCCGACGCCAATCAACAAACAGTCGAAGAACTCGGCGAACAATCTCAACGGCATCTTTTCAGCCGAACAGGCCGTGCTGCTTCCACTCCTCACCAACAAGCTCACGCCCCAGCAGGCTGCGGACAAGATTCAACAGACCGTATCGTGGTACTTCAAGTAAACGGTATTCCTTTGGGAGAAGGGACGGGGTCCCTTCTCCCATCTTTTTTTGCCCCGACCATGAACCTCCCAGCAACGCACAGATGGGCAGGTCCGCCCCCGCTATGGCATACTGGAAGGAGTGCCTCAAGCACGGGGCGGAACAACGTGAAGTGGAGGCAGGACGCACATGCACGTACAGGTGACAATGGACGGGTTCAGTTATCCGAGAGAGGTCACGGAGATGGTGCAGCTGTTCTGGGAGGGCGCACGCGTTTCGCTTCATTCGCCGGATTCACCCACCACGGAAGATGCACCGGTTGAGCCAGGGGGCCTGCACGCAACCGTTTGTTTGCGCCGGACCAGCGATTCGGTTTCGGCGCATGGAACACTCGTACGTGGTGCATCGGACGGCCAGCCCCAGGACGAGGTGCTGTCCGCCAACCACAGCGTGCGCACACCGGCCGACGCGGATGAGACCACCCTTCGTCGCCTTGGTAAACGTGTGGTGACGCACGTCCTGCACCAGTTGTTCCGAACGTACAGCGGTGCGGGCCAACCGTGGGGGATCCTCACGGGCATTCGGCCGCTGAAGGTGGCGCATCGCTGGTTGGAGGAGTGGGAGAAAGCCCAACCGGGGGCCGCCACGGGTCGAGCGCTGACCCAAAGTGAACGGCTGGAACTGCAACGCTATCTGCAAGAGGCCTATGAGGTACGTGCCGACCGAGCCGAGTTGATGGCCCGCATCGCCCAGGTGGAGCGAGAGATTGTACCAGACCTGTACCATCTGGACCGGGAAGTGAGCGTCTACGTGGGGATTCCGTTCTGTCCCACGCACTGCGCATACTGCACCTTCCCGGCCTACTCCATGGTCGACAAAGCGCACTATGTGGATGGGTTCCTCCAGGCGATGGAGCGGGAGCTGCAGCATCTCGGCACCTTTCTGCGCGAGCACAACCTGCCTGTGACCACCGTGTACCTCGGCGGCGGAACCCCGACGAGCCTGCGTGCAGCGGAACTCGACCGGCTGCTCGACACGATGTTTCGCGAGATCCCAAACCCAGGCGCATGGCGCGAATTCACCGTCGAAGCGGGGCGACCAGACACCATCACGCCGGACCGCGTCCAGGTGATGAAGCGCTACGGCGTCGACCGCATCAGCGTCAACCCGCAGACCTTCAAAGCCAGCACGCTTCGGGAGATCCGGCGCGGGCATACGCCCGACATGGTGGACCGCCGGTTCCATCACGTTCGATCCGCTGGCTTCGACAACATCAACATGGACCTGATCATCGGACTCCCGGGCGAGACCATCGACGACGTGCGCTACACCTTGGAGCGCCTCGAGCGGCTGCACCCCGAAAGTGTCACCGTCCACACGCTGGCGCTGAAGCGGTCCGCCGTCGTCAAGACGGAACGCGACCAATTTGTCATCGCCGAGTCGCCGGAAATCCGCCAGATGGTGGAGGAGGCGCACGCCTGGGCGGCAGCGCAGGGCTACCGCCCGTACTACGCCTACCGCCAGCGGGACATCCTCGGCAACATGGAGAACGTGGGGTTTGCAGAGCCGGGGAAGGAAGGCATCTACAACGTCTGCATCATGGAAGAGCGCCAGACCATCGTCGGAATTGGGGGCGGAGCGGTCACGAAACTGATTGGCCCAGGCGGCAAGATCTATGGCCGCGTCCCCAACCCGCGCGAGCCAAAGGCCTACATTGAAACCATCGACCAGGTGATTGCGCGCAAGGACAAGGCGTTACGGGACGCGTTCGGCTACGCCCCTGTACCTCGGTAGGCGGGCAGGGTGACGCGCACAGTGGTCCCGACCCCCACCGCGCTCTGCACCTCCAGGCGCCCGGCGTGCTGCTCGACGATGCGCCGGCTCACCATCATGCCGAGCCCCGTGCCCTTCTCTTTCGTCGAGAAAAACGGCGTACCCAGTTGCGAAAGTCGATCCGCTGCTATCCCCGGCCCGTCATCCGCCACTTCCACCCATGCTTCACGAACCGTGGGATCCGTGCCGCACCTCACGTCGACGTGACCGCCGCCCGGCATTGCTTCGATGGCGTTTTTGACGATGTTGATCCACACCTGCTTCAACTGCCCGGGGTCACCCTCCACCGGAGGCAATGCCGGTGCATCTGCAATGTGCACGTGGACACCGTTCATCAGCGCCTCCGGCTCCAGCAGCGCGACCACCTCGGCGACGAGGGGCTGAAGGTGGAGGACCCGGTAGGCCGTCGCCTGCGGCTTGGCCAGCAAGAGCATCTCGTTCACAATCCGTTCAATCCGACTCAACTCGTCCTGCATGATGCGGAAGTACCGCTGCGAATCGGTATCTGCCCGCTTGGCCAAGAGCTGTGTGAATCCCTTGAGCGCTGTCAGCGGGTTGCGAATTTCGTGCGCGATACCAGCGGCCAACTGCCCGACCGCAGACAGCTTCTCCGCCTTCATGATGGTCTCTTCCGCCTGTTTTCGATCCGTCACGTCCTGTGTCGTGCCCATGACGCGAACCACCTCGCCTTCACCGCCGCGCATCACTTCGCCTTGACACTCGAGGTAGCGAACCGCCCCGTCCGGGAGGAGGACGCGAAGGACGCGGTGAAACGTGTCCCCGGCGCGGATGACTTCGCGAAAGTCCGACACGACGCCGGGCAGGTCTTCGGGGTGGACGATGGGGCGCAATCGCTTCGCCGTCAAGGTACCGGTCTCTGCCGGCAATCCCAGGTTGACGCACATCTGCCTGGACAGGGACAGGGAGTGGGTTTCGGCGTCCCAGGTCCAGTGCCCGAGCCGTGCGATTTCTGCCGCATGTTCGAACGACTCGCGCAACTGGATGGTCTCCGACACATCGCGACTGACGCCAACCACCTCGAGCAACCGACCCGAGAGGTCTCGCGCGACGCGCAGGGTGGTCTCACACCACCGTAGCCCGCCGTCCTTGGTGACGACGCGGGCGGTAAAGCGCTCGACGTCCTCCCCTGCGACGAGGCGTTCACCGAGTGCTGCCACCGTTGGCCAGTCCTCGGGATGGAACAAGTGGCTGAACTCCTGCCCAACCAATTCTTCTGGTCGGTAACCCAACACCGGCGTGACAGACGGGGAGATGTAGATGACCCTGCCACTCGCGTCACTGCGCGCAATCACGTCGAGTGCGTTCATCGAGATCATTTGGTAGAGCCGCTGCGTGGTCCGCAACTCGCACTCCACCCGCTTACGCTGTGAAATGTCCTGCAGCATGATGTAGAAGCCGATGCGCCGCCCGTCGACGACCATTGGTACGCTGGTCACCGCGACGTCGGTGGTGTGCCCGTCGCGATGCCGCACCCTTGTCTCCACGTTCTCGACCAAGCGATTGAAGAAGGCCGCTTCCGCCCACTCGGCGTCCTGTGGCAGAAAAAGCGTGTTGAACAGCGGGAGACACCGCCACTCATCGAGCGTGTAGCCGGTCATGCGCTCAAAGGCCTGGTTGGCGTCGGTGATCTGTCCATGTAGGTCCAACGAACAAATCCCGTTCGGGTTGTACTTCTTGAGTGACTCGTAGCGTTCTTGGCCTTCGCGCAGTTGTCTCTCCAACGTGCGCCGTTCCGTGATATCCTCGATAATGCCTGTCACGGTACCCGGCCTGTGCCGTCCGTCCGATACCATCCTGGAGCGCACGTGCCGCGTCGCGCCGCAGTCGAGGAGAATCCGGTACTCCAGGTCAATTGGGACCACCCGGGCGACATCCACCGCTGCCTGCACCCGCGTAACGTCCGCTGGGTGGATGCGCGCTAAGATCTCTGGCAACGCCACCAGGCGGTCCGCCGGCTCCATCCCGAACAGCTCGAAGGTCTCCGGCGTCCATGCGGAATCGAGCCTGCACAGGTTCAGTTCCCACACCCCTATCCCGGAGGAGCGCAGAACGCTCCGCGTCCGCTCAGGGTCGGGGATCCACGAAGACGCCGGTTCCTGTATGTGTACCTCTGGGTTGTACATCCCGCGCTCCCTCCGCCTTTCGTCTCATCCCCTCACACGCGACAACGCTCCCCAATATCATACAGCGCATGGCGCAATTGTGCCTAGGTGGTCTCCTTTTTCCGCGGCGGCCGCTATGTGCACCGACAGGACTCGGCGGAGACACATCATCGTAACCGCACGGTGGACTTTCCCCGCTCGTCGTGAGAAAATCACGAGCAAATCATCCGGCGGGAGGGAGATTCCATGGCACATTCACTGTTTCTGCTCGGCGCCGGATCCATGGCGGAGGCGTTCATCCGCGGCCTGGTCTCGCGCGAGGCCGTCCCGGCGTCTGACATTCTGGTGATGAATCGCTCCAACCGAGATCGACTGTCTCAACTGCAGGCGGAGTACGGCGTACGGCCAGGACGACCTGAGGACGCCGCCCAGGCCCGCGTCGTCGTCCTCGCTGCGAAACCAGCCGATGCGCAGGCGGCCATCACGCAGGTGCTGCCGTACCTCGACGGGCAGGTCCTTCTGTCGTTCGCGGCAGGTGTCCCCATCCGCTGGCTCGAAGACGCCACCGACGGCCGAGCCAAGGTCGTGCGCACGATGCCGAACCTACCGATGGCCGTACTGGCCGGGGCGACCGCGATGTCCGCAAGCCCAGTGGTTACCGCCGACGACCTCGCCTACGTCCGTTTCCTCCTCGAACAGACGGGCATCGTGGTCGAGCTCGAGGAGCACTTGATGGACGCCGCCACAGCCTTTTCCGGGAGCGGCCCTGGATTCGTGAGCTACTTCCTGGAGGCCATGGAGGACGCGGCCGTGCGACTCGGCATCGACGCATCCACCGCACGCAAGCTGCTGTTGCAGACCGTGGTGGGAACGGCCCGCGTCCTCGAGGAGTGGGGACTCAGTCCACACGAACTCCGCCGCCGCGTCACCTCGCCGAACGGTACCACGCACGCCGGGATGCAGGTGTTCACCGCACACCAACTCGCCGCGACCGTCGACGATGCTCTTCAGGCTGCTGCGCGGCGCGCCACCGAAATGGGGCAGATGTACAGCGAACCCTGACCGCCGCCCATCCCCGCCGTCTGTGGTATATTGTTGGAAAATACGAAGCAATGCGAGGCGGAACCAAATGACCACGTACGGACTCGACGCCCAACTCCAGATCTACCGCCGGATGCTGGAAGGCAAGACGTATGACGAACCGCTATCCTGGGAGACGTGGCGCGAGCGAGCCCGTCAGACGTTGGCGCCGGGCCCATGGGGATACCTCGAAGGGGCCGCTGGGGCTGAGGAGACGATGGCGAGCAACCGCCGGGCGTTCCAGCAACGGTTCCTGCGCCCGCGGATGCTGCGAAACGTCGCAGATCGGGACCTGTCCATCCAGCTTCTCGGCGTCCGTTATCCACTTCCCTTCCTGTTCGCGCCCATCGGCGTGCAGTCCATCCTCCATCCTGACGCGGAAGCCGCACCAGCGCGCGTGGCCGCCCGACACGGCGTCCCGTTCATCGTCAGCACCGTCTCCTCGCTGTCGATGGAGCAGATTGCGCACGAAATGGGCGACGCGCCGCGATGGTTTCAGCTCTATCCGGGAAAGGACCCCGCCATCGTCGACAGCTTTGTCCACCGCGCGGAGGCGGCCGGTTACGGTGCACTCGTGGTGACCGTGGACACCACCATGCTTGGGTGGCGGATGAGTGACCTTCGCAACGCGTATCTCCCTTTCCTGCAAGGGGAGGGCATCGCCAACTTTCGGACTGATCCAGTTTTTCAATCCCGCCTGGCGACGCGCCCGGAGGACGACCCGGCCGCCGCAGTCGAGGCGTTCCTCGACGTGTACGTCAACCCCGCATTCACTTGGTCCGACCTGCGACGCATCCGCAACACCACGCGATTGCCGATGTTGATAAAGGGCATCACCCACCCGGAGGATGCCCGAATGGCCTTGGACGCTGGCGCGGACGGCGTCATCGTGTCCAACCACGGCGGACGTCAGGTGGACGGTGCGGTCGCGACCCTGGACGCACTGGCGGAGATCCGCGAAGCCCTCGGCCCAGAGCCCTTGCTCCTGATGGACAGCGGCGTCCGCACCGCTGCCGACATCCTCAAGGCAAAAGCCGTCGGCGCAAACGCCGTCCTCATCGGCCGACCCTACGCGTACGCACTGGCTGCCGGCGGGGCGGCCGCAATCGAGACCTGGCTGTTGCACCTCCGGGCGGAACTCGACCTGGAGATGGCACTCGCTGGATACCCCCGATATACCGATATCGGCCCAGATTTCGTCACAAACCGAACGGCGGTGCCGAAGCGATGAAGGCCTCACTGTTTGTCACCTGCCTCGTCGATCAATTCTTTCCGCAGGTGGGCGAGGCGATGGTCCGTATCCTCGACCGTTGCGGGGTGACGGTCGACTTCCCGCCTGAACAGACGTGCTGCGGACAGCCCGCCTTCAACAGCGGTTACACAGACGAGGCGCGGGAGGTTGCGCGGACGCTGCTGCGCGCGTTTGCAGAGAGCGACGTCGTCGTGTCTCCTTCAGGGTCGTGTGCGGGTATGATCCGCCATTGGTACGCAGACCTGTTCGCAGACGACCCGGCCCTGCGGGAGCAGGCTGAGGCGGTGGCCGCGAAGACGTTCGAATTCTCCCAGTTCCTCGTGCGTCTCCTGAATCGCCCAGACCTTGGCGCGTACTTCCCGCACCGGGTCACCTTCCACCCCTCCTGCCACGGAAGCCGGCTGCTCGGTGTGCGCGACGAGCCGCTGCAGTTGCTGCGAGCCGTGCGAGGCCTCGAACTGGTCGACCTGCCGTACGCCGAAGATTGCTGCGGATTCGGCGGCACGTTCGCCGTCAAGATGGGCGGCATCTCGGGCGCTATGGTAACGGAGAAGGTGGAGCACGTGTGCGCCACAGGCGCCGAGGTGCTCGTCGGCACAGACATGGGTTGTCTGATGAACATCGGAGGTCGGCTGCGCAAGTTGGGACAACCCGTTCGCGTCCTGCACTTGGCCGAGCTGCTGTGGGAAGGCATGCAAGCGGCCGACGAAAGCGGGGTCACACAATGACGGCACAAAGCGGCATCTCGGAGCGAGCTCAAAGCGCCCTGGAGGACGACTTCCTGCGCCAGGCGGTGCGGTTCACCGCCGACCGGTTGAGAGGCAAGAAGCAGGTGAGCACGGAGCAACTCGGCAACTGGGAATCCTGGCGCGAACGCGGTCAGGCCATCCGGGCCCATACCATTGCCAACCTGGACTCCTACCTCGCCCAGTTCGCGGACCGCGTGCGCCAAGCCGGCGGCCATGTGCATTTCGCATCCGATGCGGCGGAAGCGGTCGAGGTGGTGCTGTCCATCGCGCGCGGCAAAGGTGCGCGTTCCGTCGTGAAGTCCAAGTCGATGGTCTCCGAGGAGGTTCACATCAACCACCACCTGCAGAACGCGGGGATAGAAGTCGTGGAAACGGACCTTGGCGAATACATCGTTCAATTGGCGAACGAGACCCCGTCGCACATCATCATCCCGGCGATTCACAAAACCCGCGCGCAGATCCGCGACCTGTTCACAGCGGCCGGGGGCGAGCAGCTCACGACCGACACCAAGACCCTCGCCGGATTCGCCCGGCAGCGCCTTCGCCAGAAGTTCCTGGCCGCGGACATCGGCATCACGGGGTGCAACTTCGGGATTGCCGAAACGGGGACCGTGGTCCTGTTTACGAACGAGGGTAATGCAGACATGGTCGCGAACCTGCCGAAGACGCACATCGTCCTGATGGGGATGGAGCGCCTGCTGCCCACGCTCGAGGACCTCGAGGTGTTCGCCAACCTGTTGCCGCGTAGCGCCACGGGTCAGCCGCTGACCGCTTACCTGTCGATGATCACGGGCCCGCGAAGGCGAGGGGACCTCGACGGCCCTGAGGAGCTGCACGTCGTGGTGTTGGACAACGGCCGATCCCGTCAACTCGGAGACCCGCACTTTCAGGCCGTCCTGCACTGTATCCGCTGCGGCGCCTGTCTCAACGTCTGCCCTGTCTACCGGCAGATAGGGGGGCATGCTTACGGGTCCGTCTACCCGGGGCCGATTGGCGCTGTGTTGACGCCGTTGCTCCAACAGGACGAGACGTATGCGGACCTGCCCTACGCTTCCAGCCTCTGCGGTGCGTGCGCCGAAGCGTGCCCCGTCAAGATCCCGCTGCACGACATGCTCGTTCGGCTCCGCCAACGGCGGGCTGCAACCGGCAGGACGCCCGCGCTGGAAAAATCCGCTTTCCATGCCTACCGCGTGGCCTTCGCCAACCACCGGCGTTACCGTCTGGCGTTTGGCACAGCACGGGTCCTGCAGCGCCCACTCGTTCAGGACGGCGGCATTGCGAACGGCGTCGGTCCGCTCAGCGCGTGGACAGCCACTCGCTACGCCCCGGCGGTGGCCCCCCGGTCGTTCCGTGCGCGTTGGGGTGAACTGCGGCAGACGCTCCACGGGCCCAGTGGCGGATCAAGAACATCGGAGGATGGCGACGCGCGAAGGCAAGAGGAGGGAACCCGCGATGCGTGAGGCGGACTTCCTGCGCCGTATCTCCGAGCGCCTTGGTCGCCCGCAGCCGACGGTACCGCCGCACAGAATGGAGATCGGTGCGCCAGATTTCTGGCGCAATCCTGCCGCGCACGCCTACGCGCCAGCGGAGCGGTTCGCCCGTGAACTGGAACAGGTCGGCGGCATGGCCGTGTCCTGCAGCTCGCTTGCAGACCTACGGACGAAGTTGCACGACCTGCTCGCCCAGTGGCAGCCGCGCCGCATCGGCACTTGGGGCGGCAACTTCGTCCAGGAGATGGGATTGAACAGCGTGCTGGCGCCGTACGAGTGGATCCGCTGGGGCGACGGCGGGACCGACGCGTTCGCGCACGTGGATGTGGCCATCACAGGCTGTGCCTTCGCTGTCGCGGGCACCGGGACCATCGTGATGGAGAGCAGCCCTGAGCGCGGCCGCTCGGTCGCGGTCCTGCCCCCAGTGCACGTCGTCCTCCTGCGCACGTCTCAGCTCCGCCATCGGATGGGAGAAGTCTTGGAGGAACTCGCCCAGCGGAAACCGGTACTGCCCGCTTCCATCCACTTCATCACCGGACCCAGCCGTTCGTCGGACATCGAAAACGACCAGACCATCGGCGTGCACGGGCCAGCCGCAGTGTACGTCCTCATCTGGCCGGACGGGGCGGGCCAGCCCTGACAGGAGCGCTCACCAACTACCTGGACAACCGAAGCAAGGCCAGGTACGCTTTCACGAAGCCTGCCCAGTTGCGGCGTCGCCCGTAACCGTCACGGATGAGGGCAGATAGCACGGGACGCTTTCCCGCGTAGGGGAACCAGTTCACCTCGCGGCGATTGCTCGGAGAAGACTGGACGACAGATGTCTGAATCGAGAACGCTCGCAGCCCTTCGGCGCCGTGATAGCGGCCGATGCCCCCTTCCTTCACCCCGCCAAATGGCAGGTTCGGGTTCGCAATCGCCAGCATGACGTCGTTGATGCATACACTCCCTGCCTGCAGCTGTTCGGCCACCCGCCGACCGCGTTCCAGGTCCGACGTCCAGACGCTCGCGCTGAGGCCAAAACGAGACCCGTTGGCGAGGCGCACCGCCTCCTCTTCTGAGTCGAAAGGGACCACCGGTAGGACCGGTCCGAAGGTTTCCTCCTGCATCAGATCGACATCCGCTGGGACGTCGGTCACAATCATGGGCACGACCGTCCGCTGCCGCACATCCCACAGCTCAGGCGGGTTGCCAAGCCGTAACTTCGCGCCGGCTGACAACGCCTGTGACACGTGGCGACGAACCGTCTGCCACTGCGCCACGGTGGTCAGCGGGCCGATGTCGACTTCGTCGGGGGCGAGGGCTCGTCCGTCCGCGCCGTTTCCATCCAGGTGTGGTCCGCGCAGGCGCGCCGCTTCCCGGACGAGAGCGTTGACGAACGACGCATAGATGGGGCGTTCCACGTACAGCCTTTCGACCGACATGCAGACCTGGCCGCAGTTGCAGAGTCCGCCCCACAGCGCACCATGCACGGCCCGCTCCAGCGGAGCGTCCGCGAACACCAGCATCGGGTCCTTGCCCCCGAGTTCCAGGTTCGTTGGAATCAACTGCTCCGCCGCCGCCCGCTGAACGGCCTTCCCCCCGCGGACAGACCCTGTGAAGTGGATGAAGTCCGGCCCAGCCGCCACCAGTCGAGCGCCGGTCTCAGGTCCCCCCGTCACCACCTGCACCAGGTGCACATCTGGGAGGACATCGCGAAACAGAGCCGCCATCGTCGACGCCACCTGAGGAGCCACTTCGGAAGGCTTGAGGATAACGCTGTTTCCGGCAGCCAGCGCCTCCACCACCGGGATCATCGAAAGTTGGAAGGGGAAGTTCCACGGTGCAATCACGAGGACGGTGCCGCGAGGTTTGTACGACACGTAGGACCGTTTGCCGAACAGCGAGACGGGTGTCGGCACGCGCTGCGTTTTCAGCCACTTTGCCGCGTGTCGCTCGACACTCTGCAGCGACTCCAGAACCACCAACACCTCGGTGGCAAGCGCCTCGACGTGTGGCTTTCCGGTATCGGCGTGGAGGACATCCGCAATCTCATCTCGCAGGTCTACAACCCGCTCGCGCAGGCGACGCAGGCAGGCGATTCGTGCGGGCAGCGGCGTGCGCGCCCATATCGCGGCGGATGTTCGAGCTCGCTCGTAGACCTGTGCAACCGCCGCCTCGCTGATGTCCGCACCCCCCGCGACCGCGGCGTCGGGTCCCTGCCCATCCGCCGACCGGCCGCCTTGGAATGACACGCTCATATGGCCCCCTCTTCCCTTTGCCCAATCTTGCTCTCACTCTGCCCCACGAGATCGCCTTTCCGAAAAGGCCACCCACCGGCACGGGGCCGACCACCCTGCGAGCCACCCTCATGCATCCACGTCCGTGGGCATGCGATGCTCCAGGTCTCTTGCGGTTTGACTGCGCGGCACGCTGCGCTCGTCTGCCCACGTCCCCAGCAGAACGTCCATCCCGGGGTGGGTGACGCCGAACCAGTAGTTCTCATTCTTGAAGTGGTGCCAAAGATGCACTTTTTTCATCCAGCGTCCCCACGGCGTAATGGGACGGATGGGTCGGTGAGCTCGATAGTGCGTCCACTCGTAGTAGAGCAAAAACGTGCAAATCCCGGTCACGAACCCACCTGTGGCTACGCCACTCCTCGTGACGAGTGCACAGATGGCGGAGGCCGCCGCGATGTTGGGAAGGCTGTACCACACCGGCAAGAACAGCAGTTTCAGATTGCTTGGGTCCACGTGGTGGTCGTAGTGAATCCGCTTCAGAAACCGCTGGAGCCACGCACGCTTCGGCGGTTTCCGATGAAAGAGAAACCGGTGCGTCACGTACTCCATCACAGCGTACGCGGCCATCCCCGCCACCAGCCCGACCCAGACCCGTCCATCCGGCGCGTGCCAAAACGTGAACACCCAACCGCAGACAGACAGTCCGGTCATCACCAGGATGTCCGGAAACGTTGCAAATTCCCGAAACAACGACCGTTGCACGGTTCGCGCCTCCCCAAGGACCTTCTGCACAATCGGTGCAAAACCTGTGGAAACCGTGTGCACAGGTTGTGCAGAACCGGCGGATTCTGTGGATAACCCGGGTGTTTATCCCCAATTTGTACACAGCCGAGTCCCGCCGACATCGCTTCGAAAAGCAGGAATCTCACAGCAACCAGGCGTTCCCCGAGTTGTCCACAACTTGCTGTGGGCAACTCGGTGGATAACCCTGTGGACAGCCTGCGTGGACGATGCTCCGGGTCACTTCACCGCGGAAGGTTGAACGTCCGGCGGAATGGGACAGACGTACGATGCACCGTTCAGCCGTTCCCGCAACTCGGCCTTGGCGGTCTCGACAATCTCCGGGTTGGTCAGCACCTCAACGGCAGACGCCGCAATCACCTTGGCGGCCTGGAGCATGCCCTTGTGCGCGATGGACGTCTTGCCGATGGTCACCACCTGCCACGAGTGGCCGGGCGTGCCGACGGCCCAGGTTGCCGTCTGGCACTGCGCGGTGGGTGCAATCCAGCTCACGTCGCCAACGTCGGTGGACCCCTTCCCGCCACGGGGCGGTCCGTCCAGCGGGCGGATTCCGTCTGCGATGCCCTTGCCCATCAGATCCGGCGCAACGGCGGAGATCACCCTGCGCTCCTGTTCCGATAGGCTGTCGACCAGTCCTTGCGCAAACGCCTCCTCCTCCGGCGTGTACTCGGGCAGGCCGAGCGCTGTGAAATGGCGGTGCATCACCTGCTCCAGCGTTCGGTTCGGGACAAGGTTTGAACACGCCTTGTCGAAGACGATGTCAACCTGCGTGCCTGTCATCAGCGCCGCACCGCGGGCGATGTCGCACACCCGCTGGTAGATCTCTTCGACCTGTGAAACCTTTGGCGCCCGCAGTAGGTACAGCACTTCGGCCTCCGACTGCACCACGTTCGGCGAACGCCCGCCGCTGTTGGTCACCGCGTAGTGCATCCGCGCCTCCGGGATGACGTGTTCGCGCAGGTAATTGACGCCAACGTTCATCAACTCCACCGCGTCGAGGGCGCTGCGCCCAAGATGCGGCGAGCCAGCCGCGTGTGAGCTGACCCCGTGAAATTTGAAGTAGACCTGGTAGTTGGCGAGTGAACTGGCTTCCATAATCCCGTTCACCCACGCGGGGTGCCACGTGAAACAGACGTCGATGTCGTCGAACAGCCCTGCGCGCGCCATGAACGCCTTGCCGGACCCGCCTTCTTCGCCCGGGCAGCCGTAGTACCGAACGGTGCCGGGCAATTCGTGCGCTTCCATATACCGGCGCACGGCCACCGCGGCGGCGAGAGCGCCCGTTCCCAGCAGGTTGTGCCCGCAACCGTGACCGTTGCCGCCGGGCTCCAGCGGATCTTTCGCCGTGACACCCGGTTTCTGACTCAATCCACTCAGTGCGTCAAACTCGCCGAGGATGGCGATGACCGGCGAACCGCTGCCATATTGCCCGATGAACGCGGTTTCCATCCCGCCGACACCGCGCTCGACGTGGAACCCTTCGGCCTCCAGCGCCTGACACAGCAATTCCGCGGATTGGAACTCCTCAAACCGCGTCTCCGCCAAATCCCAGATGTGATCACTCAGGTCGGTAAACGTCTCCCGCCGACTCTCAATCAACGCCGCCAATTCCAGCCGATAATCTGTGTCCGACATCTTCATCGCATGCTCCACGAGCCGTTCCTCCCCCGCTGACGGGATGGTTTGACACCTCAGACGGAACCTGCACGACAAACACCCCGGGCCCTATGACGGCCAGGTTTCGTCGTACACCGCGTCGAACGCCTGCGCCTCGTCGAAATCCTTCATGGTGAGACCTCCGGCATGCCAGGAGGTGAGCCGGAGCACCACGTACTTGAAGTCAATCTGGATAAACGGGTGATGGTTCCACGATTCTGCAAGTTGCGCAACCTGGTTGACAAACGCTATCGCCGCAGGGAACGAAGGAAAGGCGTAGCGTCGATAGATCTGCTTACCCTCCAACTTCCAATTCGGCAACCGCGTCAGCGCCTCTGCGACCTGTTCCTCCGTGAGGCGTTCACTCACCCCGGTCACGCTCCATCCGCCGGCCCATCGACTTCTGCAATCACGTCCATCTCGACCTTAATGCCGCGCAGCACACTCTGGACGGTTGTGCGCACTGGATACGGCTCCGTGAAGAAGGTCTCGTAGACGCGGTTGAACGCGTCGAAGTCGCCGAGATCAGCGAGGTGCACCGTGCTCTTCACGACATCGTCCAAACGGGCTCCCGCCGCCTCCAACACGGCCTGAATGTTCAACAGCACTTGGCGCGTCTGTTCTTCGACCGTGTCCCCGACAATCCGGCCGGTGACCGGGTCAGCCGGTCGCTGTCCAGCGACGTAAATCCGATTGCCGACCTGAATTCCCTGCGAATACGGACCGGCAGGCTGCGGCGCCCGGTCGGTCGCAATCCTGCGTTTCAACGCCATCCCTCCTCGAAAGGTAAACGGTGTCACAAGTCGTCTCGCGTGCAGCGAACCGAGAAGTCCCCCGTCGCGCAGGCACAGACCATCGTGGCGAGAAGCGTCCACAAGCAGAGACGGGGGACGTACGCAGAAAATTATAGCAAGCTGCGGAGAGTGGGTCTACGCATCTGCAGAATCTACATAACATTTTATCTATTTAGCCGCTTCGGTGGGTAGACGGATGGGAACGACCCGCAGCGCACTGGCAATCGTTGATACTAGCTTGAGCCACCCGCCGCGGATTATACTAACCTAGCATGAAACATTTCATACAAATTTGTGCATCCCGCATTATGGAAAGATCACATTCAGACACATCGGGCGCCATCGGCGCCGTTGTCGATGCGATGGGAGGCGAATCCGTCACATGCAGAAGAAACTCGGAACACTGGCTCTCACCATGACGGGCGTCGGCTCCATCATCGGGTCCGGCTGGCTGTTCGGCGCGTGGAAGGCTGCCAAGGTGAGTGGTCCCGCTGCGCTGCTGGCGTGGGTCATTGGCATGGCGGCCATCATCCTCATCGCGCTCGTGTACGCCGAACTCGGCGCTACGTTCCCGGAGTCTGGCGGAGCGGTACGCTTCGCGCAACACTCCCACGGCTCCCTCGCCGGCTTTATCGCCGGGTGGGCCAACTGGATTGCCATCGTATCGGTAATCCCGATTGAAGCCGAAGCATCCATTCAGTACATGAGCTCGTGGCCGTGGCACTGGGTTCCAGCCTGGGTGCACCAGCTGTACACCGGCGATTCCCTGACCGCACTCGGCCTGGCCTTGGCGGGAGTGCTGGTTGTCGCTTACTTCCTCATCAACTACTGGACGATTCAACTGTTCGCGCGCGTGAACACGCTCATCACGCTGCTCAAGTTGGTGATTCCGGCGACGACCGCCATCGCGCTCATCTGGGCTGGTTTCCATCCCGGCAACTTTCATCGGGCGGGCGGTTTTGCACCCTACGGATGGTCCAGTGTCCTCACGGCCATTGCGACGTCCGGCGTGGTGTTCGCCTTCAACGGCTTCCAGAGTCCTGTGAACTTTGCCGGCGAGGCGAAGAACCCGAACCGATCCGTCCCCTTTGCGGTGGTCGGGTCCATTCTCATCTCCGGGATCATCTACCTCGGCTTGCAGTTTGGGTTCATCGGCGCGGTTCAACCTGGCATGCTGTCCCACGGTTGGTCCGGCATCTCACTCAACTCGCCGTTTGCTGATCTCGCTGTCTCTCTCGGCCTCAACTGGTTGGCGATTGTGCTGTTTGCGGACGCGTTCGTCAGTCCGTCCGGAACCGGAATCACGTACACCGCGTCCACGGCACGGATGGTGTTCGGTATGACCGAAAACGGCTGGTTCCCGGCAGCGCTCGGCCGAATTCACCCGCGCTTCGGTATCCCGCGCCGCGCGATGTGGCTCAACCTTGTGCTCGGCTTCTTCTTTCTGTTCATGTTCCGGGGCTGGGGACAATTGGCCGGGGTGGTTTCCGTGGCGACGCTCGTCTCGTACGTGACCGGTCCGGTGGCTGCGATGGCGCTTCGCAAAACCGCGCCCGACCTGCCGAGACCGCTGCGGATTCGAGGGATGAACGTCTTGGCGCCGGCGGCGTTCGTAATGGCCTCACTCATCCTCTACTGGGCCCGTTGGCCGCTTACGGGCGAGGTGATCTTCGTCATGCTGGTCGGCTTGCCGCTGTACCTGTACTACCAGGCAAAGGGCCGGTGGCGCGGCTTCGCGGCGCAGTGGAAGTCGGGACTCTGGCTCGTCGCCTACCTCGTCTGGATGATTGTGCTGTCCCTTTTCGGCAGCCGGGCGTTCGGCGGCCGGAACGTGATTCCCTACGGCTGGGATATGGTGGTGGTGGCTGTGACGTCGCTCGCATTCTACGGCTGGGGTATCCGCAGTGGACTGCGCACCAAGGAGCACACCGTCGCCGTCGAAGAGATGCAAGCTGGGGCCCGGGAGACTGCGAGCGCCCGCTGACGCGTGCGGAAGGCCTTCCGCACGCGTCAGCGTCCCTCCTCTCCGAGGGTGAATTCCTTCCCGGTCAGAACCAGCGCTTCCCCGCTGACTTCGCGCAGAATCCGGTTGAGATCGGTCAGAATCCCGCCGACGTCGCGCATCACCGCTGGTGACTCCACTCGCTGCAGGTCCATCAAGCACACTTGCTGCCGCGCTCGCGCCGCCTGAACGGCTTCGTACAGGCGCGCGGCCGCGGCGGCGCTATCGTTCGGCCCTTCGGTCGACCGTGTCTGCTTCCCATCGACCATCGCGTTCGCAAACAGCGCGATGCAAGGAGCCGTCGCCTGGAACGCGGCAATCAGGTTGGGGCTCGGGGGCAGGTCGCGACCGAGATCAACCAAACCTCGGGCAATCCCGCGAATCTGCACAGTGATATGCTCCATTCGACTGATGGTTTGCGCGAGTTGAACGAACCGCGACCGGCGTCCACGGAGGAACGGGCTGAAACGGAGGCTCTGCCGCACCAGCTCCACCGTGCGGTACGTCTTCTCCGTCTGGTCCACCAGCGCCTGCACGTACGGCAGGTCCACGGGCCGCAGGCTTTGCTCCTGGTAGGCGACCGCCAAATGCTCCAGAACGGTCTCTGCATCGCGCCCCAAATTTAAAATCTGGTCCTCCGCTTCGTGGATTGGGTTCGGTGGCACCACCAGCGAGTTGATGACCACCGCAATGGCGCAACCGATGGCGGTATCGACAATCCGCCCGAGTGCATAACCCGGTGTCCGTCCGAAGGCCAAGACCAGCAGGGAACTGACCGCAACCTGAGAGGTGATCTGCGGGTTCAGCCGAAGGCCCGTCGAAACCGCCATCCCAATCAGTACCACCAAACCAACTGCGAATGGACTCAGTGCCAGCCAATGGCCGACGACGAGGCTCACCACGACGCCGCCGATGATGCCGACCACCCGTTGCACGCCCTTCTGGATGGAGTCGGCGACGGTCACCTGTACAGTCAGGATGGCTCCTAAAGCGGCAAAGTAGGGGTAGTGGTTGTGCGTCAGAAACGGCGCAACGTACCACGCCAGCCCGGCGGCGAGCGCGGATTTCAAGACGTGAAGCGTCAGTCCAATCCGCACGAACGCTGCCAATCCCCGTCGCATCTCGCACCGCCCCCCTGAGCTCCGTGTGGCCTCCGACAAGCCCCAATATACAAGCGACCACCAACGTCGTCAAAGACGTCTCCGAAAAGCCGATATACTATGTGGGAAGTGCGATGGCCGTATCGGTCGGACGGACACGCGAGAGGGGTGACACCATGGACCCGCAGTTGCTGGCGTTTATCGCCGTCGCAGAGGAACAGAGCTTCACGCGCGCAGCGGATCGACTCCACATCAGTCAACCGGCGGTGAGCCAACATGTTCAGAACTTGGAGCAGCGACTCGATGTCAAACTGCTCGACCGAACGACGCGTCAGGTGCGCCTGAACCGCGCCGGTGAGGTCGTGTACCGTCACGCAAAGGACATCCTCAACCTGTATCAACAGATGCAGCGCCTGGTCGAAGACCTGCGGGACGAAGCGAGTGGACCGCTCACCATCGGAGCCAGCTTCACCTTTGGGGAATACGTGCTGCCGCACTTGATTGCCGGGTTTCGCACCCTGTATCCCAAGGTCCATCCGGTCATCGTGATCGAAAACACCCAAGCGGTGGTGCGGTCCATCGCGGAGGGGGACTGTGACATCGGTGTGATTGAAGGGCATGCCGTCGACAAGACCGGCGTCGTCGTGGAACCGTTGGCAGAGGACGACGTCATCGTGGTGGCCGCCAGCCGTCACCCGCTTTCCGGTCAGTCCAGCGTATCGGTCGACGAGCTGTCAGAGGAGACGTGGATCATCCGCGAACCCGGCTCCGGCACCCGCGAGTTTACGGAGCGCTTGTTCACCCATTGTGGCATTCGCCCGCAGCAGACGGTGGTGTACAGCAGCACGCAGGTGATTAAGGAATCTGTCGAAGCCGGGCTCGGGCTCACGGTGCTCTCGCGGTGGGCGGTGCACAAGGAGTTGCAATGGGGTCTCTTGCGCCAGCTTCCGGTCACCGGAACGCCCGTCCGCCGGGCATTTTCCGTCGTGCGAAGGGCATCCGACTTTCATCCCAAGGCGACCACGCTGTTCCGAACCTACCTGCTCGGTCAGTCCAGACAGATTGATGACCACCTGCGTACTGTGGGAGCAACACCCGGGTCTCCAGGGAGGTGAGCTTCGCATGCCGCGGGAACAGCTGCAGAAGACAGAGACACGGACAATCTCGGGGATTATGCGGGCCATCGACATTTGGACGGCCATCCTGTTGTTGACCGGCCAGGTCACCGTCGGTGGCGTATTCATCTCTTCTGGCGCCATCTGGCTCAGCTTCACCGGGCCCATCTTCGGCGCCGACCGATTGCAGGGGGAGACACCGGCGGCGGACGGCGTGATTGACGTCATCGACGTCGTGACGGCGCTGTTGTTGATTGTCGGCCAGGTGACGAATACGGGGCCATGGATCTCGTCGGGACGCTTCAACATGGTGGTAAGCGGTCCCGCTTTCGGCAACCCGAACGTCCCGGTCCCCGCAACACCGCAAGAGACAAGTCCTCGCGCGCGTCGGTTCTATGCAACCCTGCGCCAGGAGATCATCCGACACGCGCTGCGGACCTGAACGAGGAGGGGGATGGAACTTGGCATTGAACAAACTGCCGACCGTGAAGCCGCCAAAACCGGTGCTGTTCGGAATGGCCGTCTTTCTCGGCACGTTTTACTTCTGGTTCACCAAGGCACAGGCCGCCACGCCTTCACGCACACGACCGCGGGAACCGGAGATTTAGAAGACCCAAGCGCCCGTTGCAGACGCTTGGGTCTCGATTTGGTACGCCCGTGCACCTGCATCGACGGTCATTGCCCGACGGCCGTACCTCCATCGCTGACGGACACGTCGATATCCACCTTCGAGCGCTCGCGCATGAACGACACGGCGATAATGGTGACAATCGCGTTGAACACGATGTAAGCGCTAACAGCATAAGCGGTGCCGAACTGGTGGAACAGCATCGTCGCGACGAGAGGCGCCGGACCGCCGGCGACCACCGATGCGAGTTGGTAGCCGATGGACGAGCCGCTGTAGCGGATTCTCGCCGGGAAGTGCTCCGCAATCAAGGCAGCCTGAGGCCCGTACTGCATGTCGTGCGGAATCATTGAGACGATGACCGCCACAAACATCACCGCAGTGACGCCAGTGTTGACCAGACCAAAGTACGGGAAGGCCCAGATTAAGGTCGCCACGGCACCCATCAGGTACATCTTCTTGCGGCCAATCCGGTCAGACAACGACCCGAAGAACGGAACCGAAAACAGCGAGAGGATGGCAGCCAGGGTGACCGCCAACGTCATATCTGAGTGGCTGTAATGCTTGGCCGTCGTACCGTAGCTGACAATGTACGTGATGAAGATGTAAAACGGCGCTTGCTCCGACATCCGGGCGAGTGCGGAGAGGATGATCTCCTTCGGGTATTTGGCCAACGCCTCGGCAACGGGAACTTTCGCTTCCTGCTTCTCTTTCATCACCCGTTCAAAGATGGGCGACTCCAGCACCTGCAGGCGGATCCACAATCCGATAATGACGAGGACCAAGCTGAGCAGGAACGGGATGCGCCAGCCCCAACTGTTGAACCTGTCACTGCCCATCAGGCTGAACAAGGACACCATCAGCGAGGACAGCAGCAGGCCAATTGGGACTCCGAGTTGCGGCCAACTGGCCATCAGGCCGCGCTTCTTCTTGTTGCCCCACTCCATTGAAATCAGGACGGAGCCGCCCCACTCGCCACCGACGCCGATGCCTTGGAGGACGCGCATCACCGTGACGAGAATCGCACCCCACACGCCGACCGACTGCGAGGTGGGGAGCACACCGATGGCTGCGCTGCTCAGCCCCATGAGCAGCAACGTGACAATCAGCATCGCCTTCCGGCCGACCTTGTCGCCCCAGTGTCCAAAGATGGCCGCCCCGACCGGGCGAGCGACAAACCCGACGGCGTACGTCGCAAACGACTCGAGAATACCCGCGTACGCGCTCGATTTAGGAAAGAACAAGTGCGGAAAGACCAAAGCCGCTGCCGTGCCGTACAGAAAAAAATCATACCATTCAATCGAAGTGCCGACGGTACTCGAAATGGCAGCCAGGCGAACCTGCCGTTTCGTCGCCACCGAATTCTCCGAAACCGCTTTCTCGGCCATTCAGCAGACTCCTTTCCATGCCGATTTCACAGGGGTGTACGCCAATCGACACATGGGACGCTGCATGCGGATGAAATCTCTAAAAAGCGGCACACTCCTCCTTCCTCTGGTGACCTCCACCTGCCGAACCGCCGCGCACGCGGCGAGGCGCGTCCTCGGCGAAGCGGCTGCCGACATGGGTCGATTGTCGACATTGAGTGAACAGACAAATTATCGCCAATTGTCGGTATTTTGTAAAGAGG
>JAIMBT010000036.1 GCA_023511295.1 Alicyclobacillus sp. | reverse complement strand
CCGCCGCGAGGGTTATCAGCCGTCCGTCCGCGACTGATTCTCATCCCTGGAACGGTTCCCCGTCGACGGCCAACCTGGAACCCGGCGACGCGTGGCCCAGGCCGGCGGTGATGGTGAACTTGAACGCCTCCTCCACCGTGAGGTCACACGGGTGAAGCCGCTTCCGCTCGACGATGACGGTCACACCCGTGAACTGGAAGGTATTCGGCAGGTACACAGACACGCGCGTGCCGTCCGGGTCCAGCTCGGGCGGCAGGCGGTCGCTGGTGACAAGCCCCAGCACCAACGCCCGCTCGTCGGGCCACTCCACCAGCACGGCCTCGCGGAATCCGCGCTTGTGGCCGACCAGGCTCTCAATCAGCTCCTTGAACATCGAGTAGAGAGACTTGACCAAGGGAATTTTGGTGAACAGCGATTCGATGAGGAGCAGGATGCGGTGGCTGACGTACAGCTTGGTCAGCGCACCGGCCGCGGTGGTGGCGAGCAAGACGAGGACAAATCCCACCCCGGGAACGTGGATTCCAATCCAGTTGTCCACATAAGGGCCAAGGAGGCCGTCCACCCAGCGAAAGATGGTCACCAGCACCCAAATGACCAGGGCAAACGGCAGAACCGTCACCAAACCCATGACGAAGTGCGAGGCAATCTGACGAAACATGGGCGTGCCCTCCCCACAGGCCGCGCCGGCCGCTCGAGCCGGTCACACCGCAAGCGAGTAGAACCCGACCGCCATCACCAAGTACGCACCCACGGCCATCGCGCCTTCGAGCCAGTTCGACTCGCCGTCGAGCATGAGGATGGCCACCAGCATCACGGCAGCGCCCATGCTGGCCAACTCAGGCCAGGAGAACAACAGCGGCATCATGTGCCCGAACAGCAGGCTGAACCCGAACAAGACGGGTGCGACAAACATGGCGACCTGCAGGCTGCTGCCCACCGCAATCTCGAGAGACAAATCCATGCGGTTCTTCCACGCCATCCACACCGCACTCGCGTGTTCCGCGGCATTGCCGACGATGGCGACGATGATGACGCCGATGAAAATCTCGCTCCACCCGAGCGCCTCGCCGACCGTCTTCAGGCTGTCCACCATCCACTCGCTCTCAAAACTGACCAAGACGGTTGTGAGGAGCAACACCAGCACCGCGGGCCACAGGCGCCAGTGGTGTTCCGACTCTTCGGCCCCCTCGTTCGCCGCCTCATCGATCGACTGAAACACGTCCCTGTGCGTGAACAGCGCAAAAAACAGGCCGGATATGTACAACAGAAACGACACCAACGCGACGACCGATGACAGCGCCAGACTGGCGTGCGCGGCTCCGCGGCTGAAAATGGCCGGGACGATGAACGAGACACCCACCCCGAGCAACAGCATGGCCGCATTGCTGCGAGCAGCCCGGATGTTGAAGCGCTGAATCGGATGCCGGATACCCCCGACGAAAAAGCTGAGGCCCAGCACAAACAACAAGTTGCCGATGATGGAGCCGGTGATGGACGCCTTGACGAGCCCGGGCATCCCCGCCCGGAGGGCAATGATGCCGATGATGAGCTCCACCGCGTTCCCGAACGTGGCCGACAAGAGACCGCCGATGCGCGGTCCGGCATGAGCGGCAATGGACTCGGTGGCCCGCCCCATGATGCCGGCCAAAGGAATGATGGCGATACACGACAGCGCAAACACCACGGGCAACGGCGCATGCCTGTACTCCGCCGTGGCGCTCGCCACCGCCAGCACGGCGGATATCGGCCATACCCACATCCTCACGCGACTCTCACCCGGACAAACCTCCCGCCTGACGAAGGACAACGAGCGCCGGAAAGGCGCAGCGTCCCGCCTATGCGCCTGATGAGCGGCGCCGACCACCATTGTACCAGACGAGGCGTGCGCCATCCAGGCGGGAAGCCATCCTTCACCCCGGAGGCGCGCGCCTCCCGCCGCTTCACGCGCGCAGACGCACCGGCCGGTGGGTGCGCGCGGATTCGTATGCTGCGAGCGCCACTTCCATCGCACGCAGCCCGTCCTCACCGGTGATGGACGGAGGCCGGCCGCTTTGGACCATGTCGACAAAGTCGGCGATGAGCAGCATATCCATCGAGTCGGCCCACGCCTCATGGCTCACGCGCCCAGTCTCGTCGCTGTACAGCGTCAGATGCTGCGCGAACGCATCAGCGCGCATCACTCCGTCCGTGCCGATGACCTCCACCGTCACGTCGCCCCAGGTCGGGAAGCTGCGGCAGCGAGACCAACTGGGATCGTGAGAAGCAAACACCCCGTTGTCGAACTCCAGCATCAACAGCCCGCAGTCGTCGATGTCCCGGGCTCCGAAGCGGGTGTCGACCTCCGCATACACTTCTTTCACCTCTGCGCCGAGGTACCACCTCATCAAGTCGACGACGTGCACTGTGTGATCGAGCACGGCGCCGCCCCCCGACAGCTCGCGGTTCGCGAACCAGCCGCCCGGATTTTGCCCGCGGTTGGTTCCCCGGATGGCCAGAATTCGGCCCAGCGCTCCCCGTGCCACCGCCTCTTTAACGCGGCGCACCGGCGGATTGAAGCGGCAGGGGAAGGCGATCTGCAGGTGAACCCCCTTCTCCCGGCAGGCGTCAATCATACGCTGGGCGTCTGGCACCGAAGTGGCAATGGGCTTTTCGCACAAGACGTGCTTGCCCGCTTCCGCCGCCGCCACCACCATCTCCGCGTGACGGGCGTTCTCGCTGCAGATGATGACACCGTCGAGGTCCAGCCGCAACAAGTCCTGATAGTCCCGGAAGTACGCCGCCCCGAAGCGCTGGGCGGCGGCCCGCCCGCGTCCCTCGTCCTCGTCAGCGACGGCGGCCAACTCGGCACCCTCAAGGGCCTTCAGACACTCCGCGTAACTGTACGCGTGCATGTGGGCAAAGCTGACAATCCCGAACCTCACGCGTGGTCCCCCCCATCCATGGGCAGTGAAACGGGTTGCCCGGTCGTGGCCGACTGGAGCGCCGCCAAGCTGATCTCCAGCGCCCTGTACGCGTCTTCCGCCGTGACCACCGGAGCGGTGCCGTTGACGATGCAGTCGATGAAGTGCTCCAGTTCCACCTGGTACGGGCCCTTGGCAAGCGGGCTCTCCGGAACAGACACCCCGCCGCCGTCCGTCGCACCCTGCCGGTACCACGCGTGCACCGGGGTGGCCTCGGTGCTGTCGTGGTGCAAAATCCCGGCGGTCCCCGCCACCTCCAGCTCCGTCCGGAACCCCTCCGGATACGCCCACGTCCCCTCGACGTGCCCGATCACGCCATTGCGAAAGCGGAGGCTGACCAAAGCGTGATCGATCCGGTTCAATTCCCGCCCCAGGCAACTGCGCGCGAACACGCGCTCCACCTCGCCGAAGCACCAGCGCAAGAAGTCAAAGTCGTGAATGATCATGTCGACGATGAGCGTCCCGCACTTGTCCACGCTGGCGTACCAGTCGTCCCAGCCCCGAGGAAACACGCCGCCGCGCATCGTCCGCACCGTGCCCGGCTGGCCGACCTTCCCCGCCGCGATGAGGTCGCGGGCACGCCGGTACTCGGGGAAAAACCGCAACACGTGGGCGATGAACAGGCGGACGCCGGCGGCGTCGGCCGCCCGCATCATCGCCCTGGCATCCTCCAGCGTCCGGGCGATCGGCTTTTCGCAGATGATGTGTTTGCCTGCCCCCGCAATCCGTTCCACCAAGCTGCGGTGCAGGTACGTGGGCACGCAGACGTCGACGACGTCCGGATCGGCTTCCTCCAGCAGCTGGTCCAGATTCGGCCAAGCGCGCGTCCCGCACGCGGCCGCCAACTGTGCCGCCGCGTCCGCCCGCACGTCCGTAATTCCGACCAGCTGGACCCCGGACATGCGGGTGTATGCCTCCGCATGCACAGCGCCCATCGTTCCGGCTCCCACCAATCCGACTTTGACCATGGTCACACCCCCTGGATGATGGCGTTCAGAGCCGCGGAAATGTCGTACAGAGACTGTTGAGGATGGCTCCGGTAGGGCGGGATCTCCGCCGTCAAGTACCCGTCGTACCCGATGTCCGACAACGCCTCCCGCACGAGCCTCCAGTTCACGTCCCCTTGCAACAAGGGCGTGAACCCGGTGATGTTGCCGATGTCCCGGCGGAAGTCCTTCACGTGGACGCGCTTCACCCGCGGACCCAGAATGCGGAGCCACTGCTCCGGATACCCGAACTGAAGAACGTTGCCGACGTCCAGGTACGCCTGAACCAGCGGGTGGCCCACCTCGTCCAAGAAGCGCCGCATCTCCAGCGGGCTGAGCAAGAACCGGTTCCACACGTTCTCCACGCACACCCATACGCCTGTTCCGGCGGCGTACTCGGCGATGGAGCGAAGCGACTGCTGCGCTCGGTCGTACGCCACGTCGTACGGGACCTGCTCGTCCACGAGGCCGGGCACCACCAGCACGGACCCGGCTCCCAGCGCGGCGGCGGCGTCCACCATTCGCTTGGCGAGGTCCACTCCCCGCCGGCGGACGGCCGGATCGCCCGAGGTCAGACTGTACTGCCAATGCATCGCGGTGGCCACGCCGCACACCTCGACACCGGCTGCCTGCGCCTGTCCGGCTATCTCCCGCCATTTCTGCTCCGACGCATCCGGCGAAAGGGGACCCGCCTCCTGCATGGCCAGTTCGACGCCGTCAAAGCCGGCCCGGCGGGCGAGCTCAAACGCGGACGGCAGCGAGCTGCCGTCCGGAAAACACCACCAATTGACTCCCTTTTTCACGCCGTTCTCCCTCCGGTCTCATCCCTGCCCTTGTTCGGCCGCGGTCAGTACAGTTTGTCCAACACCGACTTCGCCGTCCGCTCCAGGGCGGAGAACGTCTGTGCCGTACGCTTCAGGGCCACGACGGTCGACAGGATGTCCAGCACATGAATCTGGGCCAGCTTTGAGGCAAAGGCTCCGCCTTGCAGGGGACTTTCCTTGGAGGCGCCGAGCAGCACTGCGTCCGCGTAGTGGGTGATAGGAGATCTCGCATGGTTGGTCAGGCAGATGATGAAGGCTCCGCCCTCCTTGGCGATCCGCACGGCGTCCACCAGGTCCTTGGTGCTGCCGGACGTCGAGATCCCGCACACCACGTCTTCGCGGGTGGCCAGCGCCGCGTTCATCGCGATCACGTGGGCGTCGGAGGCCGCATGCGAGTCAAACCCCAGGCGCATGAACCGGTACTGGGCGTCAAACGCGGTGATCCCCGACGAGCCGACCCCGAAAAAGTACAGGCGGCGACCCTTGAGCAGAGCTTCGGCCGCCTTTTCCAACTGGGAGGGCTGCAGCAGGCTGGCCGTGTCCTCCAACGCCTGCGTGTTGTAGGCGGTGATCTTCTTCAGCATCACGTCGACGTCGTCCGTCTCTTCAATTTTCCCGTGCACGTGCTCACTGGGGCTCACCAGTTCCTGAGCGACCGCCAGTTTAAACTCTTGGAAGCCGCGGAAGCCGAGCTTGCGGCAGAAGCGGATGACCGTCGTCTCTCCGACGCCCGCCCGTTCGGCCAAGTCGGTGACCGAGGAATAGACGGTGCCCTTGGCGTCCGCCAACACCATGTCGGCGACTTTCTGCTCCGCCTTGGAGAGAGAGTTGTAAATGCTCGAGATCATGAGCAGCGGATTGCTGGTCTCCATGTACACGTCATACGTCCCCATCCATGCGAACCTCGCGGCCCAACCGGCTCGACTCGTAGATCCCGCACAAGATCTTCATCACCTCGACGCCGTCCTCCACAGGGCTGCGGGTCGGCACCCCCTGCAGGCAACTGCGGACGAAACTGTCGATCTCATTTTGGAATCCTTGCACAAAGTCGAACGTGAGGTTGTCGACCTGCGGTGTGATATTCAGAATTGTATCGTGTCGTTCGGAAACCAGCAAAAGTTCCGGCTCAATTTCGGCGCCCCCGCGCGTGCCGTACAGCTTCACGGCGATCTCGTCCTGCTTCGCGTGCAGTGTGAAACTGACGTCCACCATCAGGGAAGCGCCGTTCTCAAACCGGATCAGCGCGTTGGCCATGTCCTCCACCGTGTTTTTGTCCGCGTCGTAATCGGCCGCCTTGTAGAAAGACAAGTTGCGCACGTTCTTCCGGTTGCCGAGCTTGTGGTAAGTGTTGGCGCTCACCGACTGCACCTTCGGCCTGCCCATCAGATACCAGCAGAGGTCAATGATGTGAACACCGAGGTCGATCACCGGGCCGCCGCCCGACCGCTCCACGTCCGCAAACCAGCCGCCGGGATTCCCCAGGCGCCGGATACAGGACGCCTTCGCGTAGTAAATCTCGCCCAGGTCACCTGCGTCGATGAAGCGCTTCAAGATCTCGGTGTTGGAGGCGTAGCGGCGGACAAAACCGACCTGCAGGACCTTGCCGGAGCGCCGAACGGCCGCTTCGACCTGCAGGGCCTGGTCGACCGTCTGGCACAGCGGCTTTTCCACCAGCACGTGCTTGCCCGCGTCGAGAGCGGCGATGGCGATCTCGGCGTGCGTGTTGTTCCACGTGCAGATGCTGACGGCCTCCACCCGGGGGTCTGCCAACAGGGCCCGGTAGTCGGTGTACACTTTTTCAGCCCCGTACTGTTCCGCCTTCGCCCGGGCCCGCTCTTCATTGAGGTCACAAATCGCGTAAATCACAGCTTCCGGGTTCTTCTGATAGGAACCCAAATGCAAACTGGAGATGGAACCTGCCCCGATGACGCCGACTTGAAGCGCCGCCATTCACCTGTTCCCCCTTCTGATTCACACCTTCGGCACACCCCTGACAGGCCTCTGCCCAGGGGCTCGCCATCCGACAGTCCTCCGGGATCGTTCACGTTCCTGGAGATGCGGTTTGCCTCAAACATTTCGCGAACCAGCGCGTGATCTCCTGCGGACGGGTAATGGCGGTACCCACCACCACCGCCCACGCGCCGAGGTTGAGGCACTCGAGCGCCTGATCCGGCGTGCGGATCCGGCCTTCTGCGATCACGGGCACAGCGACCCGCGCCGCCAAGTCCGCGACCAGCTGCAGGTCAGGCCCCTCCAGCTGCGGGCTGTACTCTGTGTACCCGGACATCGTCGACGCAACCAGGTCTGCGCCAGCCGCGGCCGCCGCCTCCCCTTCCTCGACGGTCGAGACATCCGCCATGACAAGGACGTCCGGGTACTTCTCCTTCACCGCGCGAATGAACGCCTCCGCATCTGACCCGTCCGGCCGTACCCGGCGCGTTCCGTCGACCGCCACGATGTCGGCCCCCGCCTCGTACACCTCGTTGACTTCCCGCAGCGTCGGCGTGATATAGACAGGCGAATTGTCGTAGGTCCGTTTGACGATGCCGATCACCGGCAGCTCCACGGCCCGCTTGATGGCCCGGATATCCTCCCCGCCGTTGGCGCGAATCGCCACTGCACCGCCCATCTTGGCGGCCATGGCCATCCTCGCCATCATCTCGGAGCCGAACAGCGGGTCCTGCTTCTGCGCCTGACACGAGACGATCAGCCCGCCTCGAATCTGTTGAAGGACCGGCGAGATTTCAGCCATGTTCTCCCACTTCCCGCAGTCAAGCGATCGCGAACCGCGGCCGCCGGCCACCCGGCGCAACACCTTCGCATCGCTTGCATTCGTGACCATACGGATTCCCGCTCCTCTTTGTGTCTATTCTCCTTGCCACAAAAATATCCTCCTTTTGCTATAATAACATCGGAGAAGTTCTTCGACCATGCCTACACAGGAGGAAGCGATCCCGGTGCAGACCCCGCTCATCCGCTTTGCCGTTCTGTCCGACCTGCACTTCATGGTCTGGAAAGAGACGCATGCCCCCGTCGAATGGGTGCCGACCCTGGAACACGCGCTGGAGGATTTGACTGGCCTCGGCCCAGACTTTCTCGTCATCAACGGAGACCTCACCAACGGCAAGGAGCGCGACTACGAACTCGCGATGCGGATCATCCGCCGGACCTGTCCGCTCCCGGTGATGTATACCATGGGCAACCACGAGTACTACGGGTATTACGAAGACGAACCGTTCAGCTTCGAGGGCGCCCGCGAACGCTTCCTGCGGCACACCGGCCAAGACGCCATCTACTACAGCCGCGATATCGCAGGATTTTCCTTCCTGTTCCTCTCCACCGAGCGCTACACACCCGACCTGAAGGACGCGGGTTGGCTGTCGAACGAACAGCTCGCGTGGTTAGACCGGGAACTGGGCCGCACTGAGCGCAGGCCCGTCTACGCCTTCTTCCACCAGCCGCTGAACGGGACCGTGGCAAACTCCGCCGAGACGTGCTGCCAATCGGACGAACTCCGGCAGATTCTCCGCAAGTACCCCGGCGTCCTGTGGTTCACGGGTCACACGCACTGCCGCATGGATCGGTCCGATCAACTCGTGGAGCAGGACGGTACCTGGTTCATCGGCGGAGGTTGCGTCTGCGGGGACACTCCCCAGTCCCGCTGGGTCGAGGTCTATCCCGACCGGACCGTCCTGCGGATCCGCGACCACATGCAGGACAACTGGGTGTCGGGATTCGACGCGGTCATTCCCTTTCCGTCACCTCTTCCGTCGCCTCGGTGACCTGCCACGTCCGCTCTGCGAAGCGGGACAGGCGGCAATCTCCGGCGCCCGCCACCCAAGTGTCGACGGAGTCGTTGAGCGGGGCCCGCAGGTGCTCCGGGATCGCCCCGGGCCCGTGCATGACTCCGAGGATGGACCCCACCGTGGCGCCGTTGCAGTCGGTGTCCCAACCGGCCCGGACCGCGAGGGACACAGACTGGAGAAAATCGCCTTCGCCGTACAGCAAAGCCAGCACTACGGCGCCCAGGTTGGGAAGCACGTGCACCCACGGCAGGTGCCCCCACTTCGCGTGGAGCTTTGACCAAGCGCCCTCCCAATCGGGTTCAGACCGGTGCCACGAAAACGCGTCCCGGACCACCTCAGCCGCACGGCTGCGCCAGGGGATCTCGGCGAGGGCAGTGCCGACGATGGACTGCACATCTTTGGTGCAAAATGCGGCTGCGACCGCTGCGGCGGCGAACATCGCCCCGTACAGCCCGTTCCCGGTGTGCGACACCGAGGCGTCCCGCCAGGCCAACCCCGCAGCCCGCTCCGGCCGCCCCGGATTGACGTACCCGTACACGTCGGCCCGAATTTGCGCACCGATCCACTCCCGGTACGGATTGTGCATCCAGGCTGAGCGGGGGGGAACCTCCCCCATCACCAAGTTCCGGTAAGCGGCCCGCTCCGCGGTGTACACCGCATGGTACGGCAGCGCGCCGAGCCATGTCTCTGCCACGTCTTCAGGGCGAAAGTCAGGGCCGAACCGCTCCAGTACCAACAGCCCGAGAACGGTGTAGTCGATGTCGTCGTCCCGCTCCATCCGCCGGATCTGACCGCGACAGCAACTCCGCCAGCGCGCCTCCGGAACGCGCGGACAGCGGTTGGCCACCTCCGGCGCGTACGGCACGTAATCCGCGAACGGCCACGCACCCGCGGCCATCAGGTAAGCCTCCAGTTCCTCGCGCGTCCAGCCCTCCACCGGCTTGCCGAGCATGCACCCGACGGACCGCCCGAGCCACCCGCCGAGGATGCGGTCCGCCAGGCCTTCTTCGCCCAGGTGGCAGCGCAGGCGGCGTGGTCCGTTCTCCCGCTCCGCCAGGATGGCTTCGTAATCCCACGGCTCCGCGTACGGCCACTCGGTGCGCGGCTCCCATCCGAAACTCATCTGTTCGGCGTGTTCCAACCACCCTGCCTCCTTCGAAGTGCTTCCGCATCCGCTGTGGACCCGAGCTTCACCGGTTGGCTGCCAGCGTCTCCGCGTAGTGACAGGCCACCAGTCGGTCCGGTTCAACCCGCCTCAGTTCCGGCCGTTCGTTCTTGCACCGCTCGGTCGCAAAAGGACACCGCGTTCGGTACGCACACCCGGAAGGCAGGTTGGTCGGGGACGGCCGCTCCCCCGTCAGCACCGACTCCGACGGCAACGGAGTCACACCCTCGGCGGTGAAGGCGGGAATGGACGCAATCAAGGCGCGCGTGTACGGGTGCATGGGACGCCGGAACAAGCTGTCCGACTCCCCCTGTTCCACGATGCGGCCCAGGTACATCACCGCCGTCTGCTCGCACATCAAACGGATCACGGCGAGGTTGTGCGAGATAAAGATGTACGTGAGCCCCAGCTCCGCCTTGAGGCGCTGGAGGAGGTTGAGGATCTGGGCTTGGATCGACACATCGAGGCTCGACACCGCCTCATCCAGAACCAAGATCTGCGGCGACAGCGCGAGCGCCCGCGCGATGGCAACCCGCTGCTGCTGACCGCCACTCAGCTCGTGCGGGTAGGCGTGAAAGTAGTCCGCCGGCAGACCGACTCGCTGCATCAGCTCCAACGCCTTCAGCGGACGGGACTTGGCGTCACCGACCTTGTGGATCCTCAGCGGTTCCATGATGTTCTGGGACACGGTCAGGTTCGGAAACAGCGAGCTGTAAGGGTCCTGGGCGACAAACTGGATGTTGCGGCGGTACGGCTTCAGCTTCGGCTCCGGAAGCCGGGTGACGTCCTCGCCGTTCATGCGCACCGTGCCGCTCGTCGGCCGCTCCAACAGCTGCATCGTCCGAATCAGCGTCGATTTGCCGCTGCCGCTCTCGCCCACCAGCCCCACGCTGACGCCCTGCTCCACCGTGAGACTGACGTGATCGCAGGCGACCAGTTGGCCCTTCGGCGTCTTGAAAGCCTTCACCACGTCGGCCAACTCCACCAGCGCTCGCGCGGGAGACTTCACTGCCACTGGTTGTTCCATGATCACTTCGCCACCCCCGCTTCCACCAGCCAACAGGACGCCCGGTGTCCCGGACCGACTTCCATCAGCGGCGGTCTCTCCGCGCAGCGGTCAAATCGTCGGTCGCAGCGGTCAGCGAACACGCACCCCGGCGGCAGTCCGCCTGCGGTCTGCACGGGCTGGCCCGGGATGTAAGGCAGGTCCGCCCTCGGCCCGTCGATGCGCGGGATGGAGCGGATTAATCCGCAGAGGTACGGGTGAACGTGTCCCGTCACCAGATCCCTGGCGGCGAGGTGCTCCATGACCAACCCGCCGTACATCACGTAGATCTCGTCCGCCACCTGCGCCGCCACAGCCAGGTCATGGGTGATGAATACCATGCCCATGCCCCGCTCCCGCTGTAACCGCTTGAGCAAGATGAGCACCTCGGCCTGCACGGTCACGTCCAGGGCCGTCGTGGGCTCGTCCGCAATCAGCAACTTGGGGTCCGCCATCAGCGCCATCCCGATCATCACCCGCTGCAGCTGGCCGCCGCTGAGCTCAAACGGGTAGTTGTTCAGCCGCTGTTCAGGGTCCGGGATGCCCACCCGGTCCAACAATTCCACCGCCTTCTCGCGCGCTTTGGCCGCCGACGCCAGGTGGTGGTACAACAGCGGCTCAATCATCTGTTGCCCAATGGTCTTGGTCGGATTCAGGTAGGCCGAGGGGTTTTGGAAAATCATCGCGATGTCCTTGCCCCGGACCTTCTGCATCGCCTTCTCGGGGAGCTGGAGCAGGTCGGTCCCTTCCAACAGCACCTTGCCCTCCACCCGCGCATTGCCGTGCAGGAGGCGCATCACCGCCATCATCACGGTGCTCTTGCCGCTGCCGCTCTCTCCGACAATCGCAACCGCCTTGCCCATGTCGACGGTCAGGTTGATTCCGTTCACGGCATGGACGATCGCGTTATCCGACTCAAACCGGACCTTCAGGTCCGAGACTTCCAACAAGGCGGTCACTGCAAAGCCCTCCGTTCCCGCGTCAGCGTTTGCTCTTGGTGTCAAAGGCGTCCCTCAGGCCGTCCCCCAGGAACGTGAATCCGACCAATGTGACGGCAAACACCAATGCCGGGCCAATCAGCAAGTGCGGATAGGAGAAGATGGCCTGTTGTCCTTCGGAGATCAGTTCGCCAAGGTCAGGCGTCGGCGGCTGCACGCCCAGACCAATCAAACTCAAACCGGCCTCTGTCATCATGTTCCCGGGAATCCCGAACGAGACAGCGACCACAATGGGGCCCATGGAATTCGGCAGGATGTAACGCCGGATGATGGTCATGGTGGACGCGCCCATGCTGCGGGCGGCCTCCACATACCCGGATTGGCGGATGGACAGCACCTGGCCGCGGACAATCCGCGCCATCCCGACCCAGCTGGTCGCCGACACGGCGATGAGGATCACCCACAGGCTGTGCCCCAGCACCACGACCAACACAATGCTGAACAGCAGGCTCGGGAACGCGTAGACGCTGTCCACGAGGCGCATCAGCACGTTGTCGACCCAGCCGCCCTTGTACCCGGCCACTGCGCCCACCAGCACTCCGATGGTTAACTCGACGAACTCCGCTCCGAACCCGACGATGCACGCGCTCCTGAGCCCCCACAGGATGCGCGTCAGCATATCTCTGCCCAAACTGTCAGTGCCAAACAAGTGCTTCCACGTCGGCCCCTGGTAAGTGGCCAGGAAGTCCGACTGCTGGTAGTCGTAGGGAGAAATCCAACCCGCGAACACCGCGAGCAGCACGACGAGAAGCACCATGCCCCCACCGACTAAGGCCATGCGGTTTCCCCGCAGGCGGTTCCACATCCGCAGCAGCGGCGAGCGGTTGGATGCGATTACAGAAAGGTCCTTCGGCGAACTCACTGGCACAGCCACCGCGTCTTCACCGTCCTTCCGCGTAGCCCGTCTTGCGGATGCGCGGGTCCAGTACGCCGTAAATGAGGTCGACGAGCAAATTCATCAACATGATGACGACTGAGTAGAGCAAGGTAGAATCCATGATCAACGGGTAGTCCCGCCGCGAAGCCGCCTGCGCGAACACCTGCCCCAGTCCAGGCAGGCCGAAAAGGCCTTCAATCAACACCGTTCCCATCATCAGTCCGGCGATGTGCGGCCCGACCACGGTCACCAAGGGAACCAGGCTGTTCTTTAAGGCGTGCCGGCGGATCACCTCGCGAATGCCGCCCCCTTTGGCAAACACCGTCACCACGTACTCCGAGTGCAGGGCGGAGATCAGGCTGTTGCGCATGTACCGCGACAGCGATCCGATAATGGGAATCGCGAGCGACAGAACTGGCAGCACGTAGTACTTCGGACCCTGAAAGCCTATGACCGGCAATACTCTCAACCACACGCCGAAGACCAGCGCCAACAGAACCGCGACCACGTACGCCGGCACCGCCGTCCCCAGCGTGGCGACGAACATGGTGCTGGAGTCTGCCCACGAGTTTTCCCGCCGGGCCGCGAGAATCCCGAGCGCGATGGACGCAAACACTGCCACCGCCACCGAAACCACCGCCAACCCGATGGAGATCGGGAACGTGCGCCCGATGAGCTGCAGCGTCGGCGTATCTGGATATTCCATGGAATACCCCAGGTGCAGGGTGACGAAATCGTACACGTAGGACCAGTACTGGACATACCACGGGGCGTCCAGGTGGTACTGCTTGATGAAGGCCTCCATCAACTGGGGCGTGATCTGCATGGATGACGCAGCGGCCGCCACGCCGCCCACCTGAAGGTTGAGCTCGAGGAAGCTGCCGGGCGCGGCCTTCATGAGAAAAAACGTCACCAAACTGACCACGAGGAACGAGATGACCATGTACAGCAGTCGCTTGAGAATGAACCTTATCACCGAGCTCACTCCTGGCGGGAGATCAGGGCGAGAAGCCCCGCGGCAGATGGCGCCCCGCGGGGCTCTTCCCGATGTCCGGTATACTGCGCTCGGCTCACGAACGCGTGATGTAGTTCAGCCAGATGGGCGGGACCGTCAGCAAGAAGTCGTTCGCGTAGTACCCGTGGACGTCCGGACGGATGAGTACCGGCTGCATCGGCGTGTAGATGGGGAACTCGAAGACGTTTTGCTCGTGCATCAGGTAGTACTTCTGCACCAAGCTCTCGTCGATGGTCTGGTAGGCTTTCACGCCAGTGTTCAGCCAGTTCAGGACATCCTTCGGCAGGTACTTCTCGTAGATGGCCGCTTCCTTCTTCGCCTTCACCGCCGGATCGAGACCCTTGTTCTGGTCAATCTGGTACAGCTGGCTGTACGCGTTCGGCGGCAGGTAGCCCCAGTACAGCTCGTGGTGCTGGGTGCCCAGGTAGTCGTTCAGCGATGTCGGCAACAACAGCTGCGGGTACTTGAAGTTACCGGAAGACTGTACGACCCCGACTTCGTCGGCCGGCAGCTGCTTGCCAATCGTGCTGTAGTACACACTCGCCTGTTCACCGTCATACTCGACCTTGATGTTCAGGTTTTTCTCCCACATCTGCTGAATGGCCTGGGCGACGATGTCAGGCTGACCCACCACAGGGACGCGGATGACCAGTTTCGGGAACCCTTTGCCGTTCTTGAACCCGGCTTGGGCCAAGAGCTTGCGGGCCTCCGCGGGATTGTACGGAACCGCGCCCTTCTTGATCCACGGATCCAACCAAGTCGGGCAGAAGAACTCGTATGCGGGAACCGCCGTGCCCTGCAGGACGGTCTTGCAGATGGTCTCGCGGTCAATCGCCATCATCAGCGCCTTGCGGACCAGCGGGTTCTGCAAGGTGGTGTTTTGCGACGGCGCCACTTGCAGCGTGTACTGGACGGCCGTCGGGAAGAAGTGCAGGTCTTTCTTGAGGGTCGGGTCCGCGTTGACCGCAGGGATGTCGGTCGAAGACAGCAGCGCCGCGTCCAGCTGCCCGCTCTTGTACGCCAACAGGGCGTTCTGGTTAGCGCTGTACATGAACACAATCTGCTTCAGGTTCACCTTGCCGTAATAGTACGGGTTCGGCACCAACACAGCCTGCGTCTTCATGGTATAGCTCTTCAGCATGTACGGGCCGTCCGACACAATCTTATCCGGATTCGTCCAGTCCGCCTTCTTCATGTTCTTGACGACTTTCGCATCAAGCGGAGCGGACCAAATCTCCGTCGGCAAGGTGAGATCGCGAATCAGATTCGGATCCGGACGCTCGAGCTTAACCTGGAACGTGTAATCGTTGAGCGCCTTGACCCCGAGGGTCTTCGGGCTCTTCAGACCGGCGCGGATGGCGGCTCCGTTGACGGTGGGCACCTCGCTGGTCGCCGCGCTGCCCGCCTGATCCCGGAATCCGGTGATCGGGTCGTACGCCCGCTGCCAGCTGAACACAAAATCCTGTGCCGTGATGGGGTCCCCGTTGGAGAACTTCGCGTTCTTTCGCAGCGTGAAGGTCCAGGTCTTATAATCTTTGCTGTGCGTCCACTTGGTAGCGATACCCGGCTGCGGGCCTTTGGGCCCCGGCTTGACCAAGCCTTCGAAAATGCCGATAGAGTCCTGGTACTCCTCCCACGTCAAGACGCTGGGATCAAAACCGTGGCCGTCGTCGATAATATACATAGAAAAGCTGGATTTGTCGTCCGCGCTCGCGGTTGCTGTCAACGGGAAGGTGGACAACATACCGGCTACGGTCGCCACCGCGAGCAGCCCGGCACCCGCCTTGTGACGCATTTTCATACGGTTTCGCTCCCCCTTTGAGAATTCTGCCGCATTCACTGAGACGATGAGCTTGATTGGATCACGCCGACCTCTGTGTCGCCGACCTATCACCCCGCTCACACGTGTTGAAGTTTCTCTCCATCCTTCTAAGAGTAAATGGAGGAGGATTTCTATATCATACACTAGAGAGAATCGAAGCATTTGTCAATCAGACTTCAAGCAGACTAAGGAAATTCTTATTCTGGAACAGTATGGGAGAGTATGGAGAAGAGCCGTACACGGGGAAGCGCCATCGCCAGAGGGAAGGGACGACCCTGCTCAGCTGTCACCGGCACCGCCCCGCAAACACAGGGAGGGCCGCCGGCCTGCTCCAATGGGCGACGGCCGGCGGCCAAACGGTTCCCGGACAAACCCCGGGACATCTCAAACGGTCTGTCGTGGATTCATCTGGCGCGGATTCATCTGGCACGGATTCAATGGTGCCGAACCAACGGCGTTACTTTCGCGTGATGGCGTTCAGCCAGTAGGGCGGTGTGACGTCAAGGAAGTCGTCCACCTGATAGCCGTGAACGTCGGGCCGCAGCAACACGGGGTTGAGCGGGGTGTAGACCGGGATGTCGTAGACGCGCTGCGCCCGCAACCCGTAGAACTCCTCCATGAGTTTTGCATTGTTGGTTTCAAAAGCCCTGACGCCCAACTGCAAGTACTGCTTCACATCGGGCGGGAACGAGTCCCACATGGCCCGGACTTTCATTTTGGCGGCCTTGGCCGGATCCAACGACTTGTCGTTGTTGATGCTCATCCACTGTTGATACCCCTGTGGCGAAGCGTACCCGCGGATGGCCGACGTATTGACGCCCAACCACTGCTGAACGCTCTGCGGCAGCATCAGGTCAGGGTACTTCGAATTCGTCGACCAAACGTAGAAGCCCACCTCGTTGCCGGGCAGCTGTTGCTGAAGCGCCGTCACAAACGCGCCCCACTCATCGCTGACCAGGTTCACCTTCACGCCGAGGGTCTTCTCCCACATTTGTTGCACCGCCTGCGCCACCGGATCCACGCCGGTGGTCAGGAGCACCACCGTGGGGAAGTTCTTGCCGTGCGGATAACCCGCTTTGGCCAACAGCTCCTGTGCCTGCTTGGGGTCGTAGCCCACGGCATACCGTTTGATCCATGGATCCAACCAGGTCGGCGAAAAGTACTCCACCGCCGGAGTACCGGCCCCTTGCAGGACAGCTTTGCAGATGGTGTTTTTGTCGACGGCCAGCTCAAAAGCCTTGCGCACGTCCTGGTTGTCCCGAAGCAGTGTGTTCTGCGACGGCAAGACCTCCAAGCTGTATTGAGCAGACGCCGGCCACCAGTGCAAATTCGGTTTCAGGCTCGGATCCTTCTCCACGGCGGCGACGTCCTGGGGGCCCAATTGCGCCATGTCGACCGAACCGCTCTTGTAGGCCAACAGTTGGTTGGTGTTGGAGTAGATTAAGTCAATCTCCTTCAGCTTCACTTTGCCGTAGTAGTAGGGATTCGGGACCAGTTTCGCCGACACCTTTGGCGTGTACTGAGCCAACATGTACGGGCCGTCCGACACAATCTTCGCCGGATTGGACCAGTCCGCGGGGGTCATGTTTGGAACCACGTGTTCATCCACCGGGACCATGAACGACGACGAGGGGAGAAGCAGATGCTGCAAGAAATTGGGATCTTTCCTCGAAAGCCGGATCTGCAGCGTCTGCGCATTCAGGGCCTTCACGCCCAGCGCGTTGATGGGCAGATTGCCCAATCGGATATCCTGTGCGTTCAGAATCGGCAAGTCGTTGATGACAACCGGGCTGCCCTGTTCTCTGGGAGCTGTCTTAGGGTCGACTGCCCGCTTGATGCTGTACACAAAGTCGTCCGCCGTGACCGGATCCCCGTTAGAGAACTTTGCGTTGCGAAGGTAGAAGGTCCACGTCTTGCCGTCCGGGCTCACCTTCCACGACTTCGCGATCCCGGGCACAGGCCGCCCGTTCGGGCCCATGTGGACCAACCCCTCGAAGATGCCCATGCCATCCAAGTACATCTCGTACGAAAACACCGCCGGATCGAATCCGTGTCCGTCGTCCAGATAATCCATCGCAAATGTCGTCTTGTCCTGTGCGCTGGCAAAAGCAGCGGGGGCCGCGGCTGCCAGGAGGCTGACGGCACTCACCCCCGCCAGGAGGCCCGCCGCGGCCCGTTTGCCCCGCCTCGGCGCGATACCCGCTTGCTGTCTGTCGAACCTCTCATAGTCCTCATAGTCCGCGGAAAACGCCAGCTTTCGAAATGAGCTTCGCGAAAGTCTGTTGTTGAACATTCTGCCTGCACGAC
This sequence comes from Alicyclobacillus sp., assembly GCA_023511295.1. Lineage (GTDB taxonomy): Bacteria > Bacillota > Bacilli > Alicyclobacillales > Alicyclobacillaceae > JAIMBT01. The sequence goes on along the minus strand of JAIMBT010000036.1, from coordinate 3,302 downwards.
CTTCCTTTATGAGAATTCACGCATCAGCACAAGAATGGACGCGTAAGGATGGACGACTTCCGGAACTGCCGGCCCCCTCACCGGAGACTGGTATCCGTCCACTGCCCGAAGATGAACCGGGCCGTGTTGTCGTACACCTGGTGGTAAAACGGATTGGTGCTCTGGAACGCGAGCAAGAACGTGTTGGAGCTCTGGTAGTAGCTCTTCACGACGTCTCCTTGGTAGCCAAACAGGTTGCCGGCGCTGAAGTAATCGAAGTACTTGTTCTGGGCTGTCTGGGCCAGGCTGGTGTTGGGACTGGTCACCCACCAGTGCGCCTCCATCTCCAGGCCCGTTCCGTAGACTTGCGCCATCTGGGTGACCGAGGCGAACCGCGCCATGGGATCATAGCTCCAGTGGAAAGACACGTTGGGCTGAATCATCACCGCGTCAAACCCGAGCTGGCGCCAATCGGTCACCCCGACCGCACCGTCAAACGGGATCCAGTAGAACAGCAGGTTCCGGCGGTGGATGGCGTCCGCGGCGGCCTGAACCAACTGCGCGCTGTACGGATCGGTGACCCCCAGAGACTCGGGCTGCCAGTAGAATCCGGCTAACTCTAGATTCTGGAAGTGAGCATTCTGCCAGCGGCTTAAGGCCTGTTCGATAAACCACTCCACTGCCCGAACGCGGTTTTCGTAGGCGACTTGGGCCGGCACATCGTTCGGATTAAAGTCCAATGTCGCCTCCCCGGGGACAATCGACCCGAAGTCGGTCGTCGTGTCGTTCGTGCCCGGAATGGCAATGACCACCTTCTCTTTGTAGTCGGGATCTTTCAGTTCCGCCTTTGCGGCGCCGACCGCCTGATCCAGTGCGGACAGCTGAATGTCCGGCGAAAACAGGTTGTCGAGCCAGTTTGACCAGTTGGCCGCCGACGGGGACATGCCGTAGTTGGTGAACAACACCCCGTCAAACAGCCAGCGCTGCGGTACCCCCGCCCCGTCCTCATACGTCACCATCGGCGCAAATTTCTGCGGCGTCCACGTGCCGAGATCCCCGTGCGCCCCCGTGTACACCAGGAGCAGATTGCGGATGCCGCCGCTCGCCGGATTGGAAGCCGTCAGGTAACCGACCGGCTGGTCAGCAGGAGGACTGCCGACGGGCGTCTTGGCCGCCGGATTCGGCGCCGGATAGCCGTACACGGAGAACTGGTCGATGAAGCCCCAGATTTTGTTCGTGAATTCAGCGCGCACATACTGCGCGTTGACGTTGAGGCCATCGAGCTCAAACGGCTGCGTTTGCACCGTGTAGTCACCAGCCCCGTACTGGGACGCAACCTGCCCGACCACAGCCCAATGTTGCCCGTCCTGCGACACGTAGTACGTCACACTGTCCGGGAACACGATGCCGGCGCCCAGATTTTGCAGAAAGTCCAGAGAGATGGCATGGATGTTTTCGACCTTGCCGAGATTGATGGTGATATCGTGGCGATACTGGTACTCCAGTCCCACCCACTGCGGGTCGGTGAAGTCGAGACTGGCGAACTTCCCGTCCGTCAATTGCCCGCGATCCGGAAACGCAGCCTCGTCCTTCTGCCAATTGGCGTCCGGAAACTGGGCGCTGATGGTGTACGGGAGCCCGAGCGCGAGGTCCGTTCCCACAGCGCGCGGTGAGTGGGACCGCGGACCAGGATGCGGGGCCTGCTGCCCGGGCGGGAGAAACGGGTACGACGCCGGATCGGAAATGTCCGTGCCCGGCGTCTGGTCCGGAAACCACGCATGCTCCTCGGAAGCCGGATCAAACGTCCCCGGCGACGACGCGTCCGCGTACGCGGGCGTCATCCACACAGGGGCACTGAACACCAGCAATGAGGCCGACAGGGCCAAAACGCGGCGCTTGAGCTTCACCATGACTGCTGCCCCTCCCGCTCCATGAACCTTTTGCGGCACCCCTTGTCATCGCCAGAAACACGTACCAGGATGTCCAATGACGCTGCCTTCCATCACCTGCCTCCGATGATATCCGACATTTGTCGCCACAGTTCTCGTACTCCGGAGAATTTCTCCTCCAGACAACCGAATTATAAAGTATCTCACATAGAAAATCCACAACTTTACCACAATTGTGTCCCGAGAGACCGTCGCTGCCGGCGGTGCTTGTTCGCGTCCCGCCCTTGCCTGTTTCCCCGCCGGTTCCCCGGGGTCCCGGGTGTGGTACAATAGCCCCAGTCGCGGCATTTGCCGATCCGGTCACTCTTGCAGGTCAAAGGTGGTGGCGCGTTGACCAGGTTTCCCAAGGTGGAGTCTCTCCGCGGCGAGCTCAAGCGCAGCGAAATCCGCTGCGGCATCCGGTATCAACTCACCACGCGGGAGTTCATCCTGCAGCGCGAACAGCGGACGTACCGGATTGCCCTGGAGGATATCCTGGGGTTGATTGAATGCAGTGATGAAGAACTGGCGCGGGAGACACACCGGGCGGTCGGGGGTCATGCCACCGGCAAACCATACAAAATTGTGACCTCGCTGCTCTACCAGGTCTCTCCCTCGGGCGTGATCGAACAGACGTTCGTCTCGTTGTACACCCGGTTGTCGCCGGCGTTCGCGACGCACATGGCGAAACTGTTGGCGGCAGTGCTGACGCATGAGTTGTAGAGGTCTTACTTCGCTTGATTTCTTCATGGGTTCCCAGAAAATTTTGCTGCAAATGAAGCTGGACACGCACGAATCCATCTGAGATGATAGCTTCGGAGGTGTAGTCGAGAAGTGAAATCTCAGTTGGACGTGCCTTTTTGGATTGGAGACAGGTTGTTTACTGAGGCAGACTTGGAACTGATTTGCGTTACGGTGCAGCGGTTTTCCCGGTTCAGCCGTGAAGAGATTGCGGCGACGCTGTGTGAGAACCTGCCATGGAAGTCGCCCAATGGTCGATTAAAGGTGGAAGCGTGTAAAAAGCTGCTGCTCGAATTGGAGCAAAGTGGAGTCATCACGTTACCACCACTTCAGCAGAACCGGGTCCGCAAGGTCAGGGCCGAACGGAAAGGTACGGTGGTTCACGCACAGCTTCACGCTTCGCTGCAGGACGTTCGCCCGATAGCTGTGGAGCCTGTCACATCGGAAGAACAGGCGGACTGGAATGCCACCATGGCGGCTTACCACCCGCTGGGATTCATCCGCGCCATTGGAGCGCACCAACGCTACTGGATTCGGGCGCACGGTCCAAACGGTTGGCAGATCGTAGGTGCATTGCTGTTTGGAGCGGCGGCGAAGGCGTTGGCGGCACGGGATGAGTGGATCGGGTGGAGTCACGAGGAGCGAATGCGGTAT